>NZ_CP150156.1:0-32500 GCF_037963345.1 Bacillus sp. PS237
ATGGAAAATATATTAGACCTGTGGAACCAAGCCCTTGCTCAAATCGAAAAAAAGTTGAGCAAACCGAGTTTTGAGACTTGGATGAAGTCAACCAAAGCCCACTCACTGCAAGGCGATACATTAACAATCACGGCTCCCAATGAATTTGCCAGAGACTGGCTGGAGTCCAGATACTTGCATCTGATTGCAGATACTATATATGAATTAACCGGGGAAGAATTGAGCATTAAGTTTGTCATTCCTCAAAATCAAGATGTTGAGGACTTTATGCCGAAACCGCAAGTCAAAAAAGCGGTCAAAGAAGATACATCTGATTTTCCTCAAAATATGCTCAATCCAAAATATACTTTTGATACTTTTGTCATCGGATCTGGAAACCGATTTGCACATGCTGCTTCCCTCGCAGTAGCGGAAGCGCCCGCGAAAGCTTACAACCCTTTATTTATCTATGGGGGCGTCGGCTTAGGGAAAACACACTTAATGCATGCGATCGGCCATTATGTAATAGATCATAATCCTTCTGCCAAAGTGGTTTATCTGTCTTCTGAGAAATTTACAAACGAATTCATCAACTCTATCCGAGATAATAAAGCCGTCGACTTCCGCAATCGCTATCGAAATGTTGATGTGCTTTTGATAGATGATATTCAATTTTTAGCGGGGAAAGAACAAACCCAGGAAGAATTTTTCCATACATTTAACACATTACACGAAGAAAGCAAACAAATCGTCATTTCAAGTGACCGGCCGCCAAAGGAAATTCCGACACTTGAAGACAGATTGCGCTCACGTTTTGAATGGGGACTTATTACAGATATCACACCGCCTGATCTAGAAACGAGAATTGCAATTTTAAGAAAAAAGGCCAAAGCAGAGGGCCTCGATATTCCGAACGAGGTTATGCTTTACATCGCGAATCAAATCGACAGCAATATTCGGGAACTCGAAGGAGCATTAATCAGAGTTGTCGCTTATTCATCTTTAATTAATAAAGATATTAATGCTGATCTGGCCGCTGAGGCGTTGAAAGATATTATTCCTTCCTCAAAACCGAAAGTCATTACGATAAAAGAAATTCAGAGGGTAGTAGGCCAGCAATTTAATATTAAACTCGAGGATTTCAAAGCAAAAAAACGGACAAAGTCAGTAGCTTTTCCGCGTCAAATCGCCATGTACTTATCAAGGGAAATGACTGATTCCTCTCTTCCTAAAATCGGTGAAGAGTTTGGAGGACGTGATCATACGACCGTTATTCATGCGCATGAAAAAATTTCAAAACTGCTGGCAGATGATGAACAGCTTCAGCAGCATGTAAAAGAAATTAAAGAACAGCTTAAATAGCAGGACCGGGGATCAATCGGGGAAAGTGTGAATAACTTTTCGGAAGTCATACACAGTCTGTCCACATGTGGATAGGCTGTGTTTCCTGTCTTTTTCACAACTTATCCACAAATCCACAGGCCCTACTATTACTTCTACTATTTTTTATAAATATATATATTAATACATTATCCGTTAGGAGGATAAAAATGAAATTCACGATTCAAAAAGATCGTCTTGTTGAAAGTGTCCAAGATGTATTAAAAGCAGTTTCATCCAGAACCACGATTCCCATTCTGACTGGTATTAAAATTGTTGCATCAGATGATGGAGTATCCTTTACAGGGAGTGACTCAGATATTTCTATTGAATCCTTCATTCCAAAAGAAGAAGGAGATAAAGAAATCGTCACTATTGAACAGCCCGGAAGCATCGTTTTACAGGCTCGCTTTTTTAGTGAAATTGTAAAAAAATTGCCGATGGCAACTGTAGAAATTGAAGTCCAAAATCAGTATTTGACGATTATCCGTTCTGGTAAAGCTGAATTTAATCTAAACGGACTGGATGCTGATGAATATCCGCACTTGCCGCAGATTGAAGAGCATCATGCGATTCAGATCCCAACTGATTTGTTAAAAAATCTAATCAGACAAACAGTATTTGCAGTGTCCACCTCAGAAACACGCCCTATCTTGACAGGTGTAAACTGGAAAGTGGAGCAAAGTGAATTATTATGCACTGCAACGGATAGCCACCGTCTTGCATTAAGAAAGGCGAAACTTGATATTCCAGAAGACAGATCTTATAACGTCGTGATTCCGGGAAAAAGTTTAACTGAACTCAGCAAGATTTTAGATGACAACCAGGAACTTGTAGATATCGTCATCACAGAAACCCAAGTTCTGTTTAAAGCGAAAAACGTCTTGTTCTTCTCACGGCTTCTGGACGGGAATTATCCAGACACAACCAGCCTGATTCCGCAAGACAGCAAAACAGAAATCATTGTGAACACAAAAGAATTCCTTCAGGCCATTGATCGTGCATCTCTTTTAGCTAGAGAGGGACGCAACAACGTTGTAAAACTGTCCGCAAAACCGGCTGAATCCATTGAAATTTCTTCCAATTCGCCAGAAATCGGTAAAGTTGTGGAAGCAATTGTTGCGGATCAAATTGAAGGTGAGGAATTAAATATCTCTTTTAGTCCAAAATATATGCTGGATGCACTAAAGGTGCTTGAAGGAGCAGAAATACGCGTAAGCTTTACAGGCGCAATGAGACCTTTCTTAATTCGCACGCCGAATGATGAAACGATTGTACAGCTTATCCTTCCTGTCAGAACCTATTAATCCGATACACTGCTGCCGACCCGTCGGCAGCTTTTCTATTCGGTATCTGCTCCGACAAGTTTTCCCTTTCCCTAATTCGTTTTTTTTTAGTACAATTAGATATTAGTGATATTTGAAAGAGGTCGATATAATGGCAAATCCGATTTCAATTGATACAGAGATGATTACACTCGGACAATTCTTAAAATTAGCCGATGTGATTCAGTCTGGCGGTATGGCGAAGTGGTTTTTAAGCGAGCATGAAGTGCTTGTGAACGATGAGCCGGACAACCGCCGGGGCAGAAAGCTGTATGTTGGAGATGTGGTAGAGATTGAAGGATTTGGTTCATTTCAAGTCGTCAATTAAAGCGGGTGACACTGATTGTATATCCAGAACTTAGAACTGACATCTTACCGCAACTACGACCATGCTGAACTTCAATTTGAAAATAAAGTAAATGTGATCATCGGAGAAAACGCCCAGGGGAAGACAAACCTCATGGAGGCGATCTATGTCTTGTCCATGGCGAAATCGCACCGGACATCAAATGACAAAGAACTTATACGGTGGGACAAAGACTATGCTAAAATAGAGGGAAGAGTGATGAAGCAAAACGGGGCGATCCCGATGCAGCTCGTCATCTCCAAAAAGGGTAAAAAGGGCAAGGTCAATCATATTGAACAGCAAAAGCTCAGCCAGTATGTCGGGGCCCTCAACACCATTATGTTCGCGCCGGAAGATTTAAATCTTGTAAAGGGAAGCCCTCAAGTGAGAAGGCGGTTTCTTGACATGGAAATCGGACAGGTTTCTCCCGTCTACCTTCATGATCTTTCTCTTTACCAGAAAATCCTTTCCCAGCGGAATCATTTTTTGAAACAGCTGCAAACAAGAAAACAAACTGACCGGACGATGCTCGATGTTCTGACCGATCAGCTTGTAGAAGTTGCAGCAAAAGTCGTCGTAAAACGCCTGCAGTTTACAGCACAGCTCGAGAAATGGGCGCAGCCCATCCATGCAGGCATCTCAAGAGGGCTTGAAGAACTGACCCTGAAATACCATACAGCTCTTGATGTATCAGATCCCCTAGATTTGTCGAAAATAGGAGATAGCTATCAAGAAGCGTTTTCTAAATTAAGAGAAAAAGAAATTGAGCGTGGTGTGACGCTGTCAGGGCCTCATCGCGATGATGTTCTTTTCTATGTGAACGGACGCGATGTGCAGACGTATGGTTCTCAAGGACAGCAGCGAACGACGGCGTTGTCCCTTAAGCTGGCGGAGATTGACCTGATCCATGAAGAAATCGGAGAATATCCCATTTTACTATTGGATGATGTACTGAGTGAACTGGATGATTATCGCCAGTCACACTTGCTTCATACGATCCAAGGCCGTGTACAAACGTTTGTCACAACGACAAGCGTTGATGGCATTGATCACGAAACCTTACGTCAAGCAGGAATGTTCCGTGTGCAAAATGGTGCGTTAGTGAAGTGAAGAAATGAGGTGAGCAATTGTATATTCATTTAGGTGATGACTTTGTGGTTTCAACACGAGATATTGTCGGCATTTTTGACTTTAAAGCCAACATGTCGCCTATTGTTGAAGAATTTCTGAAAAAACAGAAACACAAGGTGGTGCCTTCCGTAAACGGCACGCCCAAATCTATCGTAGTCACGGTTCAGAATATATATTACTCTCCCTTATCTTCCAGCACATTAAAAAAACGTGCGCAATTTATGTTTGAAATAGATTCTTAGAAATTTTTTATCACGAATATATCGTTTAGAAAAGTGTAGGTGAATGACGTGGCTATGGAACAGCAGCAAAACAGTTATGATGAAAATCAGATACAGGTACTAGAAGGATTGGAAGCTGTTCGTAAAAGACCGGGGATGTATATCGGTTCGACAAACAGCAAAGGCCTTCACCACTTGGTATGGGAAATTGTCGACAATAGTATTGACGAAGCCCTCGCCGGTTATTGTACGGATATCAATATCCAAATCGAAAAAGACAACAGTATCACGGTTGTAGATAATGGCCGCGGTATTCCAGTCGGTATTCATGAAAAAATGGGCCGTCCTGCGGTAGAAGTCATTATGACGGTGCTTCATGCCGGAGGAAAATTTGACGGAAGCGGCTATAAAGTATCCGGAGGATTACACGGTGTAGGTGCGTCGGTCGTAAACGCACTATCAACAGAGCTTGATGTGACGGTTCACCGTGACGGTAAAATTCACCGCCAAACCTATAAACGCGGAGTTCCGGTTACAGACCTTGAAATCATTGGCGAAACGGATCATACAGGAACGACGACACATTTTGTCCCGGACCCTGAAATTTTCTCAGAAACAACCGAGTATGATTACGATCTGCTTGCCAACCGCGTGCGTGAATTAGCCTTTTTAACAAAGGGCGTAAACATCACGATTGAAGATAAACGTGAAGGACAAGAGCGCAAAAATGAATACCATTACGAAGGCGGAATTAAAAGTTATGTAGAGTATTTAAACCGCTCTAAAGAGGTTGTCCATGAAGAGCCGATTTACATTGAAGGCGAAAAGGACGGCATTACGGTTGAAGTGGCTTTGCAATACAATGACAGCTACACAAGCAACATTTACTCGTTTACAAACAACATTAACACGTACGAAGGCGGTACCCATGAAGCTGGCTTCAAAACGGGCCTGACTCGTGTTATCAACGATTACGCCAGAAAAAAAGGGCTTATTAAAGAAAATGATCCAAACCTAAGCGGAGATGACGTAAGGGAAGGGCTGACAGCGATTATTTCAATCAAACACCCTGATCCGCAGTTTGAGGGCCAAACAAAAACAAAGCTGGGCAACTCAGAAGCACGGACGATCACCGATACGTTATTTTCTACGGCGATGGAAACATTTATGCTGGAAAATCCAGATGCAGCCAAAAAAATTGTCGATAAAGGTTTAATGGCGGCAAGAGCAAGAATGGCTGCGAAAAAAGCGCGTGAACTAACACGCCGTAAGAGTGCTTTGGAAATTTCAAACCTGCCCGGTAAGTTAGCGGACTGCTCTTCAAAAGATCCGAGCATCTCCGAGTTATATATCGTAGAGGGTGACTCTGCCGGAGGATCTGCTAAACAAGGACGCGACAGACATTTCCAAGCCATTTTGCCGCTTAGAGGTAAAATCCTAAACGTTGAAAAGGCCAGACTGGATAAAATCCTTTCTAACAACGAAGTTCGCTCTATGATCACAGCGCTCGGCACAGGTATCGGAGAAGACTTCAACCTTGAGAAAGCCCGTTACCACAAAGTTGTCATTATGACAGATGCCGATGTTGACGGCGCGCACATCAGAACACTGCTGTTAACGTTCTTTTACAGATATATGCGCCAAATTATCGAAAATGGCTACGTGTACATTGCGCAGCCGCCGCTCTACAAGGTTCAACAGGGGAAACGCGTTGAATATGCATACAATGACAAGGAGCTTGAAGAGCTGTTAAAAACTCTTCCTCAAACGCCTAAGCCTGGACTGCAGCGTTACAAAGGTCTTGGTGAAATGAATGCCACCCAGCTATGGGAGACAACCATGGATCCTAGCTCCAGAACACTTCTTCAGGTAACTCTTGAAGATGCAATGGATGCGGATGAGACTTTTGAAATGCTTATGGGCGACAAGGTAGAACCGCGCCGAAACTTCATAGAAGCGAATGCGAGATACGTTAAAAATCTTGACATCTAATCATAAAAAGCCTTATTTCCAATAAGAAATAAGGCTTTTTTCTGAACAAGATCAGATGCAGCGATGCCTGCAATACCTATATATTCTAGCAATTTAATGTGTATAATCATAAGTTTATTGATATAATGGAGAATAGTGAAATCGTATTGAAGGTCATAATGGACAATCTACTCCCACATATTTCATGTGATACTTCAGGGAGGTTTTTTAATGAGTGAACAAAACACACCACAAGTTCGTGAAATAAATATCAGTCAGGAAATGCGTACGTCCTTCTTGGATTATGCAATGAGCGTTATCGTGTCCCGTGCTCTTCCGGATGTTCGTGACGGTTTAAAACCGGTTCATAGACGGATTTTGTATGCAATGAATGATTTAGGCATGACAAGTGACAAGCCTTATAAAAAATCCGCGCGTATCGTTGGAGAAGTTATCGGGAAATACCACCCGCACGGTGATTCAGCGGTATATGAATCCATGGTCAGAATGGCTCAGGATTTCAACTACCGTTATATGCTCGTTGACGGTCACGGAAACTTCGGTTCTGTTGACGGAGACTCAGCGGCGGCCATGCGTTATACAGAAGCACGAATGTCTAAAATCTCAATGGAGATTCTTCGCGACATCACAAAAGACACAATCGATTACCAGGATAACTATGACGGGTCAGAAAGAGAACCTGTCGTTATGCCTTCAAGGTTCCCGAATCTGCTCGTGAACGGTGCTGCCGGCATTGCGGTAGGTATGGCAACAAACATTCCTCCGCACCAGCTGGGAGAAATCATTGACGGTGTACTTGCTGTTAGTGAGAATCCGGACATTACAATTCCAGAGCTTATGGAAGTCATTCCAGGGCCTGATTTCCCGACCGCGGGTCAAATCTTGGGACGCAGCGGTATCCGGAAAGCATACGAATCAGGCCGAGGCTCTATCACGATCCGGGCAAAAGCTGAGATCGAACAAACATCTTCGGGTAAAGAAAGAATTATCGTTACAGAGTTACCTTACCAAGTAAATAAGGCGAAATTAATTGAGAAAATTGCTGATCTCGTAAGGGACAAAAAGATAGAGGGTATCACAGATCTGCGTGATGAGTCAGATCGTACAGGTATGAGAATTGTCATTGAAATCAGACGCGATGCCAATGCGAATGTTATCTTAAACAATCTGTACAAACAAACTGCTCTACAAACATCTTTTGGCATCAACCTGCTTGCGCTTGTTGATGGCCAGCCGAAAGTTTTAACTCTTAAGCAATGCCTGGAGCATTACCTTGACCATCAAAAAGTTGTCATTAGACGCCGTACTGCTTATGAATTGCGTAAAGCAGAAGCGAGAGCTCATATCTTGGAAGGATTGAGAGTTGCACTGGATCATCTCGATGCAGTTATCTCCCTTATCCGTAATTCTCAAACGGCTGAAATTGCGAGAACAGGTTTAATTGAACAATTCTCACTGACAGAGAAGCAAGCACAAGCGATCCTTGACATGAGGCTCCAGCGTTTAACGGGACTGGAACGTGAAAAGATCGAAGAAGAATACCAGTCTCTTGTTAAATTAATTGCAGAGCTAAAAGACATCTTGGCAAATGAATATAAAGTGCTTGAGATCATTCGTGAAGAACTCACGGAAATCAAAGAGCGTTTTAACGATGAAAGACGTACTGAGATCGTCACTTCTGGACTGGAGACAATTGAAGATGAAGATCTCATCGAGAGAGAAAATATCGTAGTTACTCTGACGCACAACGGATACGTCAAACGTCTTCCTGCATCAACTTACCGCAGTCAAAAACGGGGCGGAAAAGGTGTACAAGGTATGGGAACAAACGAAGATGATTTCGTTGAACATTTGATCTCTACGTCAACTCATGACACGATTCTCTTCTTCTCGAACAAGGGGAAAGTGTATCGTGCAAAAGGGTATGAAATCCCTGAATACGGCAGAACGGCAAAAGGAATCCCGATTATTAACCTGCTGGAGGTAGAAAAGGGTGAGTGGATCAACGCGATTATTCCAGTCACGGAATTCAATGCGGAGCTTTACCTCTTCTTCACTACAAAGCATGGGGTTTCAAAACGAACATCGCTATCTCAATTCGCTAATATCCGCAACAATGGTCTAATTGCTCTGAGTCTTCGTGAAGATGATGAACTGATGGGTGTACGTCTGACTGACGGCACAAAACAAATCATCATTGGAACGAAAAACGGTTTACTGATTCGTTTCCCTGAAACAGATGTCCGAGAGATGGGAAGAACTGCGGCGGGCGTAAAAGGCATCACCCTGACGGATGACGACGTTGTTGTCGGCATGGAGATTTTAGAGGAAGAATCACACGTCCTTATCGTAACTGAAAAAGGGTACGGAAAACGAACTCCTGCTGAAGAGTACAGAACCCAAAGCCGGGGCGGAAAAGGACTCAAAACAGCGAAAATCACCGAGAACAACGGCCAACTAGTAGCAGTGAAAGCTACTAAAGGTGAAGAGGATCTAATGATTATTACAGCTAGCGGCGTACTCATCAGAATGGACATCAATGATATCTCCATCACCGGACGTGTCACTCAAGGTGTGCGTCTCATCAGAATGGCAGAAGAAGAGCATGTTGCTACAGTAGCTTTAGTTGAGAAAAACGAAGAAGATGAGAATGAAGAAGAACAAGAAGAAGTGTGAAAAAAAGCGCAGCTGAAATAGCTGCGCTTTTTTGTGTCATAACCCTTTACAGTCATAAAAATTATGGTATAATCATTTCTGTTGTCTTTTTAAAGACACAAGCATGACCATTATGACTAGTAAAAACTTTTTCAAAAAAGTATTGACCTAGTTAACTAAAAATGTTACTATTAAGTAGTCGCTTTGAGAGAAGCACACAAAGTTCTTTGAAAACTAAACAAGACAAAACGTACCTGTTAATTCATTTTTATAAATCGCACAGCGATGTGCGTAGTCAGTCAAACTAGGGCCTGCACGACGCAGGTCACACAGGTGTCGCCGCAGGATGCGGTGAACTTAACCTGTGATCCATTTATCGGAGAGTTTGATCCTGGCTCAGGACGAACGCTGGCGGCGTGCCTAATACATGCAAGTCGAGCGGACAGATGGGAGCTTGCTCCCTGATGTTAGCGGCGGACGGGTGAGTAACACGTGGGTAACCTGCCTGTAAGACTGGGATAACTCCGGGAAACCGGGGCTAATACCGGATGGTTGTTTGAACCGCATGGTTCAAACATAAAAGGTGGCTTCGGCTACCACTTACAGATGGACCCGCGGCGCATTAGCTAGTTGGTGAGGTAACGGCTCACCAAGGCAACGATGCGTAGCCGACCTGAGAGGGTGATCGGCCACACTGGGACTGAGACACGGCCCAGACTCCTACGGGAGGCAGCAGTAGGGAATCTTCCGCAATGGACGAAAGTCTGACGGAGCAACGCCGCGTGAGTGATGAAGGTTTTCGGATCGTAAAGCTCTGTTGTTAGGGAAGAACAAGTACCGTTCGAATAGGGCGGTACCTTGACGGTACCTAACCAGAAAGCCACGGCTAACTACGTGCCAGCAGCCGCGGTAATACGTAGGTGGCAAGCGTTGTCCGGAATTATTGGGCGTAAAGGGCTCGCAGGCGGTTTCTTAAGTCTGATGTGAAAGCCCCCGGCTCAACCGGGGAGGGTCATTGGAAACTGGGGAACTTGAGTGCAGAAGAGGAGAGTGGAATTCCACGTGTAGCGGTGAAATGCGTAGAGATGTGGAGGAACACCAGTGGCGAAGGCGACTCTCTGGTCTGTAACTGACGCTGAGGAGCGAAAGCGTGGGGAGCGAACAGGATTAGATACCCTGGTAGTCCACGCCGTAAACGATGAGTGCTAAGTGTTAGGGGGTTTCCGCCCCTTAGTGCTGCAGCTAACGCATTAAGCACTCCGCCTGGGGAGTACGGTCGCAAGACTGAAACTCAAAGGAATTGACGGGGGCCCGCACAAGCGGTGGAGCATGTGGTTTAATTCGAAGCAACGCGAAGAACCTTACCAGGTCTTGACATCCTCTGACAATCCTAGAGATAGGACGTCCCCTTCGGGGGCAGAGTGACAGGTGGTGCATGGTTGTCGTCAGCTCGTGTCGTGAGATGTTGGGTTAAGTCCCGCAACGAGCGCAACCCTTGATCTTAGTTGCCAGCATTCAGTTGGGCACTCTAAGGTGACTGCCGGTGACAAACCGGAGGAAGGTGGGGATGACGTCAAATCATCATGCCCCTTATGACCTGGGCTACACACGTGCTACAATGGACAGAACAAAGGGCAGCGAAACCGCGAGGTTAAGCCAATCCCACAAATCTGTTCTCAGTTCGGATCGCAGTCTGCAACTCGACTGCGTGAAGCTGGAATCGCTAGTAATCGCGGATCAGCATGCCGCGGTGAATACGTTCCCGGGCCTTGTACACACCGCCCGTCACACCACGAGAGTTTGTAACACCCGAAGTCGGTGAGGTAACCTTTTAGGAGCCAGCCGCCGAAGGTGGGACAGATGATTGGGGTGAAGTCGTAACAAGGTAGCCGTATCGGAAGGTGCGGCTGGATCACCTCCTTTCTAAGGATATTTTACGGAATATAAGACCTTGGGTCTTATAAACAGAACGTTCCCTGTCTTGTTTAGTTTTGAAGGAACTTTGTTCCTTGAATAAGTTAAGATGGGCCTGTAGCTCAGCTGGTTAGAGCGCACGCCTGATAAGCGTGAGGTCGGTGGTTCGAGTCCACTCAGGCCCACCATCTTATATAACGGGGCCTTAGCTCAGCTGGGAGAGCGCCTGCTTTGCACGCAGGAGGTCAGCGGTTCGATCCCGCTAGGCTCCACCAACGTGTTCTTTGAAAACTAGATAACAGTAGACATCACATTCAATTAGTAACACAAGATATCACATAGTGATTCTTTTTAACGGTTAAGTTAGAAAGGGCGCACGGTGGATGCCTTGGCACTAGGAGCCGATGAAGGACGGGACGAACACCGATATGCTTCGGGGAGCTGTAAGCAAGCTTTGATCCGGAGATTTCCGAATGGGGAAACCCACCACTCGTAATGGAGTGGTATCCATATCTGAATTCATAGGATATGAGAAGGCAGACCCGGGGAACTGAAACATCTAAGTACCCGGAGGAAGAGAAAGCAAATGCGATTCCCTGAGTAGCGGCGAGCGAAACGGGATCAGCCCAAACCAAGAGGCTTGCCTCTTGGGGTTGTAGGACACTCTGTACGGAGTTACAAAGGAACGAGGTAGATGAAGAGGTCTGGAAAGGCCCGCCATAGGAGGTAACAGCCCTGTAGTCAAAACTTCGTTCTCTCCTGAGTGGATCCTGAGTACGGCGGAACACGTGAAATTCCGTCGGAATCCGGGAGGACCATCTCCCAAGGCTAAATACTCCCTAGTGACCGATAGTGAACCAGTACCGTGAGGGAAAGGTGAAAAGCACCCCGGAAGGGGAGTGAAAGAGATCCTGAAACCGTGTGCCTACAAGTAGTCAGAGCCCGTTAACGGGTGATGGCGTGCCTTTTGTAGAATGAACCGGCGAGTTACGATCTCGTGCAAGGTTAAGCAGAAGATGCGGAGCCGCAGCGAAAGCGAGTCTGAATAGGGCGCATGAGTACGTGGTCGTAGACCCGAAACCAGGTGATCTACCCATGTCCAGGGTGAAGTTCAGGTAACACTGAATGGAGGCCCGAACCCACGCACGTTGAAAAGTGCGGGGATGAGGTGTGGGTAGGGGTGAAATGCCAATCGAACCTGGAGATAGCTGGTTCTCTCCGAAATAGCTTTAGGGCTAGCCTCAAGGTAAGAGTCTTGGAGGTAGAGCACTGATTGGACTAGGGGCCCCTACCGGGTTACCGAATTCAGTCAAACTCCGAATGCCAATGACTTATCCTTGGGAGTCAGACTGCGAGTGATAAGATCCGTAGTCGAAAGGGAAACAGCCCAGACCGCCAGCTAAGGTCCCAAAGTATACGTTAAGTGGAAAAGGATGTGGAGTTGCTTAGACAACCAGGATGTTGGCTTAGAAGCAGCCACCATTTAAAGAGTGCGTAATAGCTCACTGGTCGAGTGACTCTGCGCCGAAAATGTACCGGGGCTAAACGTATCACCGAAGCTGCGGACTGTTCTTCGAACAGTGGTAGGAGAGCGTTCTAAGGGCTGTGAAGCCAGACCGGAAGGACTGGTGGAGCGCTTAGAAGTGAGAATGCCGGTATGAGTAGCGAAAGAGGGGTGAGAATCCCCTCCACCGAATGCCTAAGGTTTCCTGAGGAAGGCTCGTCCGCTCAGGGTTAGTCGGGACCTAAGCCGAGGCCGAAAGGCGTAGGCGATGGACAACAGGTTGATATTCCTGTACCACCTCCTCACCATTTGAGCAATGGGGGGACGCAGGAGGATAGGGTAAGCGCGGTATTGGATATCCGCGTCCAAGCAGTTAGGCTGGGAAATAGGCAAATCCGTTTCCCATAAGGCTGAGCTGTGATGGCGAGCGAAATATAGTAGCGAAGTTCCTGATTCCACACTGCCAAGAAAAGCCTCTAGCGAGGTGAGAGGTGCCCGTACCGCAAACCGACACAGGTAGGCGAGGAGAGAATCCTAAGGTGATCGAGAGAACTCTCGTTAAGGAACTCGGCAAAATGACCCCGTAACTTCGGGAGAAGGGGTGCTCTGTTAGGGTGCAAGCCCGAGAGAGCCGCAGTGAATAGGCCCAGGCGACTGTTTAGCAAAAACACAGGTCTCTGCGAAGCCGTAAGGCGAAGTATAGGGGCTGACGCCTGCCCGGTGCTGGAAGGTTAAGAGGAGCGCTTAGCGTAAGCGAAGGTGCGAATTGAAGCCCCAGTAAACGGCGGCCGTAACTATAACGGTCCTAAGGTAGCGAAATTCCTTGTCGGGTAAGTTCCGACCCGCACGAAAGGCGCAACGATCTGGGCACTGTCTCAACGAGAGACTCGGTGAAATTATAGTACCTGTGAAGATGCAGGTTACCCGCGACAGGACGGAAAGACCCCGTGGAGCTTTACTGCAGCCTGATATTGAATGTTGGTACAGCTTGTACAGGATAGGTAGGAGCCTTGGAAACCGGAGCGCCAGCTTCGGTGGAGGCATCGGTGGGATACTACCCTGGCTGTATTGACCTTCTAACCCGCCGCCCTTATCGGGCGGGGAGACAGTGTCAGGTGGGCAGTTTGACTGGGGCGGTCGCCTCCTAAAAGGTAACGGAGGCGCCCAAAGGTTCCCTCAGAATGGTTGGAAATCATTCGCAGAGTGTAAAGGCACAAGGGAGCTTGACTGCGAGACCTACAAGTCGAGCAGGGACGAAAGTCGGGCTTAGTGATCCGGTGGTTCCGCATGGAAGGGCCATCGCTCAACGGATAAAAGCTACCCCGGGGATAACAGGCTTATCTCCCCCAAGAGTCCACATCGACGGGGAGGTTTGGCACCTCGATGTCGGCTCATCGCATCCTGGGGCTGTAGTCGGTCCCAAGGGTTGGGCTGTTCGCCCATTAAAGCGGTACGCGAGCTGGGTTCAGAACGTCGTGAGACAGTTCGGTCCCTATCCGTCGCGGGCGCAGGAAATTTGAGAGGAGCTGTCCTTAGTACGAGAGGACCGGGATGGACGCACCGCTGGTGTACCAGTTGTTCTGCCAAGGGCATCGCTGGGTAGCTATGTGCGGACGGGATAAGTGCTGAAAGCATCTAAGCATGAAGCCCCCCTCAAGATGAGATTTCCCATTCCGCAAGGAAGTAAGATCCCTGAAAGATGATCAGGTTGATAGGTCTGAGGTGGAAGTGTGGCGACACATGGAGCTGACAGATACTAATCGATCGAGGACTTAACCATATTTTTGAATGATGTCACACCTGTTATCTAGTTTTGAGAGAACACTCTCAATTTGTTTGGTGGCGATAGCGAAGAGGTCACACCCGTTCCCATACCGAACACGGAAGTTAAGCTCTTCAGCGCCGATGGTAGTCGGGGGTTTCCCCCTGTGAGAGTAGGACGCCGCCAAGCAAGCTTAAACCCAGCTCAATGAGCTGGGTTTTTTGTTTGTTAAAAATGAAGAAGAAACTGTGAAGCGTATTTAGGGAATTTCTTTTCTGATACTAATAAAAACTGCTGAATTAACACGTAGTCATCACTTATATGCTGTGTTAATAACTCATACCACCATTCTGTTTCATACCTTGCAATCATCCCAACGTTGTACAAAATCAAATAATGAATTGTCATTTCGGGAAGCCTCAGAAATTGCTCCCTTTGAGAAGGGATATAATATTGGTTCTTTTCCATGTCAAACAATAAGCTGGTCGATGTCCATGGCTCCTTGTCTTGTGGTGAAATTTCGAACAGCAGCCCGTGTTCATTTTTTTTTGTAAAAGACCATTGATAATGATGGGACATGTATTCAGCAAACCTTGAATCAGACATTTTGTAATTGATTACTACTTCCTCCGGTACAAAAATTTCGTTCTTATCCTTCTCAACTTTTGTCATAAATCGTTCTTTCTGCTGAAAGTAGAAAATATCGCTAAGTTCTGGAATGGCCATTAATAATTTTTTCATGGTATACCGTTCATCTACTATATCCGATTGTCCGAATAAATGTTTCATAAAATGTACGCATAGGCCATTCCGTTGTATTTTCACTTCATCGTCGCTAAAACAATAATTTTGTTTCTTTCGTTTTCTTGTTGTTACGCCATGTGCCAGTACTGATGTATGGCTTGGATAATGAGGATCACGTGTAATTAAGCATGCTTTGATAAGCTGTGCCATTCCATAAAATAAAAGAATCGGTTTGATTTCTAAGGGAGAATATGCGGCTTGTTTATAAAACGATTCGGCATGCTTTAAGAAATAAATAAACCGTTCACTGTTTTTAAAAGAGTTTTTTTTCGCATCGTTAATACCGTTTAAGATATAAACCTTTTCTAGAAATTTCTGGGTTGATTCAACGGAGTAAAATAGCGCTAAGTCTTTCCACTCATGATATGTCATGTATATTTCTTAATCCTTTCCGTTATCTAAATATTTCAACTCTTTCCCGCTTCCTTGACATGCTCTTGGCTAGTTGATAATCTACATATAATATTTTGCCGAAAAGAGGGGGATTTACTAATGTGGGAAAGTAAATTTTCAAAAGAAGGCTTAACGTTCGACGATGTGCTGCTTGTACCAGCAAAGTCTGAGGTACTTCCGCGTGATGTGGATTTATCTGTAGAACTTACAAAAACGTTAAAGCTAAATATTCCTGTCATCAGCGCAGGTATGGACACTGTAACAGAATCAGCAATGGCAATTGCAATGGCAAGACAGGGCGGCTTGGGCATCATTCACAAAAATATGTCCATTGAACAGCAGGCTGAACAAGTTGATAAAGTAAAGCGTTCTGAGCGCGGCGTTATCACAAATCCCTTCTTTTTAACTCCTGATCACCAAGTATTTGATGCGGAGCATTTGATGGGGAAATACAGAATTTCCGGTGTTCCGATTGTAAATAACGAAGAAGACCAGAAGCTTGTTGGAATTATTACAAACCGTGACCTTCGTTTTATTTCTGACTACTCAATGAAAATCAGCGACGTCATGACGAAAGAAGAGCTAGTTACTGCATCTGTAGGAACTACTCTGGATGAAGCTGAAAAGATTTTGCAGAAACATAAAATTGAAAAGCTTCCTCTCGTAGATGACCAGAATAAATTAAAAGGTCTTATCACAATTAAAGACATTGAAAAAGTCATTGAGTTCCCGAACTCATCTAAAGACATTCACGGCCGCCTGATCGTTGGCGCGGCAGTTGGTGTAACTGGCGATACAATGACTCGCGTCAAAAAGCTTGTTGAAGCCAATGTTGATGTGATTGTTATCGATACAGCTCACGGACACTCTCAAGGCGTTTTAAACACAGTCACAAAAATCCGTGAAACGTATCCCGAATTAAACATTATTGCTGGAAACGTGGCAACAGCTGAAGCGACAAGAGCGCTTATCGAAGCTGGAGCAGACGTTGTCAAAGTTGGAATAGGGCCTGGTTCAATTTGTACTACACGTGTTGTAGCCGGCGTGGGTGTTCCGCAAATTACAGCAATTTATGATTGTGCGACTGAAGCAAGAAAACACGGCAAAACAATCATCGCCGACGGTGGGATTAAATTCTCTGGCGATATCACTAAAGCATTGGCAGCCGGCGGACATGCTGTTATGCTCGGAAGCTTGCTTGCAGGCACATCAGAAAGCCCTGGTGAAACTGAAATCTACCAAGGCAGAAGATTTAAGGTATACCGCGGCATGGGATCAGTTGCTGCAATGGAAAAAGGAAGTAAAGACCGTTACTTCCAAGAAGAAAACAAAAAATTTGTTCCTGAAGGAATTGAAGGACGCACACCTTACAAAGGGCCAGTTGAAGAAACCGTTTATCAGCTAGTCGGAGGCCTTCGTTCTGGTATGGGGTATTGCGGGTCCAAAGATCTGCGTGCGCTAAGAGAAGAAGCTCAGTTCATTCGCATGACTGGCGCAGGACTTCGCGAAAGCCATCCGCATGACGTACAGATTACAAAAGAATCACCTAACTATACAATTTCATAATAAATTGTTACAAATTAAAAACATTTGACAGGGTCTCTGACTCTGTCTATTTTTTTTATACTGATTATGATAAAATTTATACTGTTGTGCATTGAAAATGTCCTTAACGGCTTAATTATAGATGAAGAAAATGAAATACGGAGGTCGTACGATTGAACATCAAGAAATGTAAACAGCTACTGATGTCATTGGTTGTGTTAACTCTAGCTGTCACGTGTCTGGCTCCAATGTCAAAAGCGAAAGCAGCCAGCGATCCAATTGATATCAATGCATCTGCTGCTATTATGATCGAAGCTTCTTCAGGTAAAATTCTTTACAGTAAAAATGCAGATAAGAGACTGCCAATTGCGAGTATGACAAAAATGATGACAGAGTATCTGTTATTGGAAGCAATTGATCAAGGTAAAGTGAAATGGGACCAAACCTATACGCCTGATGACTATGTGTATGAAATTTCCCAAGATAACAGCTTATCAAACGTTCCTCTTCGGAAAGACGGGAAATACACAGTAAAAGAATTATATCAAGCTACAGCAATTTATTCTGCAAATGCTGCTGCTATTGCGATTGCAGAAATCGTTGCCGGTTCTGAAACTAAGTTTGTTGAAAAAATGAATGCAAAAGCAAAAGAACTAGGCTTAACAGATTACAAATTTGTTAACGCAACAGGTCTTGAAAACAAAGATCTTCACGGGCATCAGCCTGAGGGGACAAGCGTAAATGAAGAAAGTGAAGTTTCTGCAAAGGATATGGCGGTTCTTGCGGATCACTTGATTACTGACTACCCTGAGATACTGGAGACTTCCAGTATCGCCAAAACGAAATTCAGAGAAGGCACCGATGATGAAATGGACATGCCGAACTGGAATTTTATGCTGAAGGGGCTTGTCAGCGAGTATAAAAAAGCGACTGTAGACGGACTGAAAACAGGTTCTACTGACTCTGCGGGTTCATGCTTTACAGGAACAGCTGAACGCAACGGTATGCGTGTCATCACTGTTGTTTTAAACGCAAAGGGCAACCTTCATACAGGCCGTTTCGATGAAACGAAAAAAATGTTTGATTATGCTTTCGACAATTTCTCCATGAAAGAAATTTATGCTGAAGGCGATCAAGTAAAAGGCCATAAAACAATTTCAGTTGATAAGGGTAAAGAGAAAGAAGTAGGCATTGTGACAAACAAGGCGTTCTCTCTTCCTGTCAAAAATGGTGAAGAAAAGAATTACAAAGCGAAGGTCACACTGAATAAAGACAACTTAACTGCTCCTGTGAAAAAAGGAACCAAGGTTGGGAAGCTGACTGCGGAATACACAGGTGATGAAAAGGATTACGGATTCCTTAACAGCGATCTGGCTGGCGTAGACCTTGTTACAAAAGAAAATGTAGAAAAAGCAAACTGGTTTGTTTTGACAATGCGCAGTATCGGCGGATTTTTTGCCGGAATTTGGGGAAGCATTGTTGATACGGTAACCGGCTGGTTTTAATCAATTGAAAGAGCTCTGATGGATGTTAGGGCTCTTTCGCGTAATATACTGAAAAAACCCAATTTTTAATAAAAAATGATTTTCAAAGCGCTAAAAACCGAATAAAATAGTATATATGCATATGAATTATTGGATTTCTAGGATACAATAAGGATTAGAAATCATATAACTATACCTTGATTAGGGGGACCAAGAAATGGCTCAAACAGGTACTGAACGTGTAAAACGCGGAATGGCAGAAATGCAAAAAGGCGGCGTCATCATGGACGTCATCAATGCGGAACAAGCGAAAATCGCTGAAGAAGCTGGAGCTGTCGCTGTAATGGCGCTAGAACGTGTGCCAGCAGATATTCGCGCGGCTGGAGGAGTTGCCCGTATGGCTGACCCTACAATCGTGGAAGAAGTAATGAATGCAGTATCTATCCCGGTAATGGCAAAAGCGCGTATCGGACATATTGTTGAAGCGCGTGTGCTTGAAGCTATGGGTGTTGACTATATTGATGAAAGTGAAGTTCTGACGCCGGCTGACGAAGAATTTCATTTAAATAAAAATGAATACACAGTTCCTTTTGTCTGTGGCTGCCGTGATCTTGGTGAAGCAACACGCCGTATTGCGGAAGGTGCTTCTATGCTTCGCACAAAAGGTGAGCCTGGAACAGGTAATATTGTTGAGGCTGTTCGCCATATGCGTAAAGTTAACGCTCAAGTGCGCAAAGTAGTTGCGATGAGTGAGGATGAGCTAATGACAGAAGCGAAAAACCTAGGTGCTCCTTACGAGCTTCTTCTTCAAATTAAAAAAGACGGCAAGCTTCCTGTCGTTAACTTTGCCGCTGGCGGCGTAGCAACTCCAGCTGATGCTGCTCTCATGATGCAGCTTGGTGCTGACGGAGTATTTGTTGGTTCTGGTATTTTTAAATCAGACAACCCTGCTAAATTTGCGAAAGCAATTGTGGAAGCAACAACTCACTTTACTGATTACAAATTAATCGCTGAGTTGTCAAAAGAGCTTGGTACTGCAATGAAAGGGATTGAAATCTCAAACTTACTTCCAGAACAGCGTATGCAAGAACGCGGCTGGTAAGAACATAGGAGCGCTGCTGACATGTTAACAATAGGTGTACTAGGACTTCAAGGAGCAGTTAGAGAGCACATCCATGCGATTGAAGCATGCGGCGCGGCTGGTCTTGTCGTAAAACGTCCGGAGCAGCTGAACGAAGTTGACGGGTTGATTTTGCCGGGCGGTGAGAGCACGACGATGCGCCGTTTGATCGATACGTATCAATTCATGGAGCCGCTTCGTGAATTCGCTGCTCAGGGCAAACCGATGTTTGGAACATGTGCCGGATTAATTATATTAGCAAAAGAAATTGCCGGTTCAGATAATCCTCATTTAGGTCTTCTGAATGTGGTTGTAGAACGTAATTCATTTGGCCGGCAGGTTGACAGCTTTGAAGCTGATTTAACAATTAAAGGCTTGGACGAGCCTTTTACTGGGGTATTCATCCGTGCTCCGCATATTTTAGAAGCTGGTGAAAATGTTGAAGTTCTATCGGAGCATAATGGTCGTATTGTAGCCGCGAAACAGGGGCAATTCCTTGGCTGCTCATTCCATCCGGAGCTGACAGAAGATCACCGAGTGACGCAGCTGTTTGTTGAAATGGTTGAGGAATATAAGCAAAAGGCACTTGTATAAAACAGTTGAAAGCTGTGGAAACTTATAGTACATTATAAGCACAAATAAAGATCGAAAAGCGTTGATAGGAACTAGTAGGGAGCCTCTCTTTCTAAGAGAGCCGATGGTTGGTGCGAATCGGTGAAAGATGCTGTCTGAATCCATCCTTGAGCGAAATGCTGAAGCGAGTAGGCATTTACGGGATAACCGTTATGTTTGAAAGTGGAAAACGAGTCTTTGATTTGTTTTCAATCAGGGTGGCAACGCGAGAGCTCTCGTCCCTTTATGGGGATGAGGGCTCTTTTTATTTTCGATAAATCAATAAAAAAAGGAGTGTTTCGCATGCTTGATACGAAAATGCTGAGAGCAAATTTTCAAGAAATTAAAGCAAAGCTTGTACACAAAGGCGAAGACTTAACTGATTTTGATAAGTTTGAGGCGCTGGATGATAGACGAAGAGAGCTTATCGGCAAGGTTGAAGAGTTAAAAGGAAAACGAAATGAAGTTTCTCAGCAGGTTGCTGTGCTGAAGCGTGAGAAAAAAGACGCGGATCACATTATTAAAGAAATGCGTGAAGTCGGCGAGGAAATTAAAAAGCTCGATGAAGAATTACGGACAGTGGAAGCTGAGCTTGATACAATCCTGCTCTCAATCCCGAATATTCCGCATGAGTCTGTACCTGTCGGTGAAACAGAAGACGACAACGTAGAAGTGCGTAAATGGGGTGAAAAGCCTTCATTTGCTTATGAGCCGAAGCCGCACTGGGATATTGCGGATGAGCTGGGTATTCTGGATTTTGAACGTGCTGCCAAAGTAACAGGAAGCCGTTTCGTGTTCTATAAAGGCTTAGGTGCTCGTCTGGAGCGTGCGCTTTATAACTTTATGCTTGATCTGCATGTGGATGAGTATAACTACACTGAAGTGATCCCGCCATATATGGTAAACCGCGCAAGCATGACGGGAACGGGGCAGCTTCCTAAATTTGAAGAGGATGCATTTAAAATCAGAGAAGAAGATTATTTCTTAATTCCAACGGCGGAAGTGCCGATTACAAACATGCATCGCGATGAAATCCTTTCAGGTGACAGCCTGCCGATCAACTATGCGGCATTCAGTGCTTGCTTCCGTTCTGAAGCTGGTTCAGCAGGACGTGACACACGCGGATTAATTCGTCAGCACCAATTTAATAAAGTTGAGCTTGTAAAGTTTGTGAAGCCTGAAGATTCTTATGAAGAATTAGAGAAACTTACAAACCAAGCAGAACGGGTTCTTCAGCTGCTTGAGCTTCCATACCGTGTCATGAGCATGTGTACGGGTGACTTAGGCTTTACGGCTGCGAAAAAATACGATATCGAAGTTTGGATTCCAAGCCAAGACACATATCGAGAAATCTCTTCTTGCAGCAACTTCGAAGCGTTCCAGGCGAGACGTGCGAATATTCGTTTCAGACGTGAAGCGAAAGGCAAGCCTGAGCATGTACACACACTGAACGGCTCAGGACTGGCGGTTGGAAGAACAGTTGCTGCTATCTTAGAAAATTATCAGCAGGAAGACGGAAGCGTTGTGATTCCGAAAGTGCTTCGTCCTTATATGGGGAATAGAGAAGTAATGAAACCGTAAATTATGGAAAGGCGTGCCTGACAAGGTGCGCCTTTTTGCTTATGTAAACACGGCATTTTCATAAAAACAAAAAAAGTTTTTAAAAATGCTTGACCACACGAGAACATACGTGATATAGTTAGTCTTGTCGATACGGAGGAATACCCAAGTCCGGCTGAAGGGATCGGTCTTGAAAACCGACAGGGGTGTCAAAGCCCGCGGGGGTTCGAATCCCTCTTCCTCCGCCATATTGATTTTAATTCTAATGAAACACAAGCATATATTGGAGATTGTTTTGTCCGTTGCATTCGGTGCGGCGGATTTTTTATTTTAAAGAAAAAGTGAATCTCGACTGAGATTCACTTTTTTTGATTATCATGAATAACTGAAGCAATTTGATCTACAATATTTTCAATCGAGTTTTCGTCGTTCAGAAGATCATAATCTTCAATGCGAAGTTTTAAAACAGGGCAGGCATTAAAACCGCTTATCCAGTTCTCGTAGCGTGTATGCATTTCTTCCCAATAAGACCGGCTTGTCTGAAGCTCCATCTCACGGCCGCGTTGTTCAATCCGGTTTAAAATGTTCTCCAGATCTCCTTCTAAATAGATCAACACATCTGGATGTGGGAAATACGGTGTCATTACCATTGCTTCGAAAAGGCTTGTGTAAGTCTTATAATCAACCTTTGACATTGTCCCTTTATCAGCATGCATTTTTGCGAAAATTCCTGTATCTTCATAAATCGAACGATCCTGTACAAAACCTCCGCCGGCTTCAAAAATTGTTTTCTGTTCTTTGAAGCGTTCAGCTAAGAAGTAAATTTGAAGGTGAAAGCTCCAACGTTCAAAATCATGATAGAACTTTTCCAAATATGGATTATGATCGACTTCCTCCAACGATGTTTTAAATCCAAGCCGTTTAGCTAAAGTTTTTGTTAAAGTCGATTTTCCGACACCTACTGTTCCTGCTACTGTAATAATTGAATTCTTAGGGATATGATGTTCCTTCATACGATAAGCTCCTTTACATGGGCGGCAATGCGTTCAAAGTCGCTCTTATTCAAAACGAAATCCTTTGAATCACCATCTACGGTTAACACTGTAAGTTCAGGGTCTGCTTCCTGCAGCTGCTTGATGGCGACTTCATAATCTGAAATCAGCTGCTCCAAATAGCTAGTTTCAATTTTTTTCTCAAAGGGGCGCCCGCGTTTTTCAATGCGGTGTAGCAATGTAGGCAGACTGGCCTTTATGTAAATGATGAAATTCGGCTTTGGCAGATCATCCGTTAGCAGGTGATATATCTTTTTGTATTTTTCCAGCTGATGTGGAGACAAGGTTCGTTCCGCAAAAATCACATTTTTATAAATATGATAATCAGCTATTACAGGCTGTCCCTTTTTTAAAAAGTGATCACTGGTGTCTTCAAGCTGTTTGTATCTGTGACAAAGAAAAAACATCTCGAGCTGGAAGCTCCATTCCTTTATATTGTCATAAAACTTATCAAGGTACGGGTTATCCTCTACAATCTCATTGATCATAGGGAATCCGAATTTTTGTGAGAGCATCGTTGCGAGAGTTGTTTTTCCTGCCCCGATAGGACCTTCTATTGCAATAAAAGGGGCTGTATTCATCGGAATCCTCCTTATATCTGAAAAACGTGCGTCAGTTACCGACCTTCATATTGTATCACAACCCTTGGGTGCCCCCATGAAAAAAAGACGTTTCCAAATTATCGAAACGTCTTTTTGACAACATTAAATTGATCAGACAGCAGCAGCCAGTTTTGTGGAAAGGAAAGACCCAGCTTCCAATAGCTGATGCCTCTTAAATTCAGCTCTTTAATCAGATTGAATTTTGCTTGAATCGAGCGGGCATCCTCGAACCATACCTCGTGCCTTCTGTTTTCTGCATCAGTATAGCGGAAGAAAGGAGCTTGAGCGGTTTGGTCATACTGAATGGAAGCATTGTTCTGATCAGCTATGACAATGGCTTGCTGAGGGCTTACTGCTCTTGCTGGAGTTCCCCCTGCTGTATATGGCAGCGTCCAGTCATATCCATATAAATTCTGGCCCATGACAATTTTGTTCGCAGGCATTTCAGTCAAAGCATATTCTATGACATCACGGACAGGTCCAATTGGAGAAACCGCTTGAGGCGGTCCGCCGCTATAGCCCCATTCATATGTCATGAGAACAACAAAGTCGACAATTTCGCCATGTGCCCTGTAATCATGAGCTTCATACCACCTGCCCTGCTGTGTTGCACTTGTTTTAGGAGCAAGAGCCGTAGAAATTTCTAAGCCCTCTCGATGGAAAAGATCCCTTGCTTCGCGGAGGAATTGATTATAGGCCTCTCTATCCTGGGGCCGCAAATATTCAAAGTCGAAATGAATGTCACGGAAGCCATATCTTCTGGCATTCTCGACTATTTCATTTAGAAGCCGTCTTTTTACAGTTTCGTCGTTCAAAAGGATCCGGCCAAGTTCATCGCTGAATGCCTGGTTTTCTAGGTTCGTTATAATCATCATCAATGTTGTATTTTGACTTTCTGTAATGCTCCTTAAATTCGTTAAAGGCGGTGCGACTAAGGTTCCGTTCCGCTGTGCCTGGAAGCTGAATGCGCCAAGGTAAGTTAAGTAGGGCGACGCTTCTCTGGCCGCCTGCTGGAGATTTTCGCTGACTTGATTTCCTCGGGGCTCCAAATAAGCATTTGATTCGATGTCTCGTTTAGGAGCTGGAGGGATGTATAAACGGAAACCAATCTGAAGCACGGTATTTAACTGGATGCGGTTAACCCTTGCGAGCTCGGCTGCTGTTGTATTGAACTGCCGGGCGATGGATGTCAGGGTATCACCTCGCTTCACATCATAGAACTGGCCAGCTATTGGAATGACAATGGTTTGTCCGACAACAAGGCTGTCGGGATTCGGTATTTCATTCGTTTCAGTGATGTCATTTGTGGTTGTTCTGTATTGTGAAGCGATAGCAGAAAGAGTGTCGCCTTGTTTTACCACATAAATTTGAATGAAAAACGCCTCCTTTCATATCGCTATCAATGTATGAAAGAAAAGCGCTGATCATGTTTATTTTTCTATAATTTGTTCTTCCGTCGTAATTTCTGCGAAAAGAACATTCTCCATCATGGTTAAGGCGAATTCGTTATCTTCGTCACTGTTTGACGCGATACAGTCCTTAGGAATCGTGATGCTGTATTCCCTCATATAAGCGTCATTAGCGGTAAACAGCACGCATATATTGCCGGCTATACCTGTTATGATAATATGTCTCACCTGCAACTCAGTAAGAAGGGTGTGAAGTGCTGTTTCGTAGAAAGCGGAATGTTTCGGTTTGATTAAAAAATAATCAGCATCTACCGGAGCTATCTTTGTGATGATATCCTTGCTTCTTTCATTTGTGCATTCTTGCTGTATGTTTTTAATGTCAGCTTGCCAAAGTCCATAATGATCATTGATGTAAATAATCGGCCATTCATTTTGTCTCGCGTGCTCCTTTAATGATAAAATATGAGGAACGATTTTTTCTGTTTTTTTAGCGAGGGTTTCCCCCATATCGAATTCAAAATTATTGATCATGTCTACAATGAGAAGGGCTTTATCTGCTTTGGACAATCGACAGTCTCCTTTCCGTTTCAGTTATAGTTAATATGTAGCCTTTTTAGGCAATGAAAAAACTTTGAAAAGAGAGCTTATCCTTATGACACAAGATGAACTTTATATGAAAGAAGCAATTAAAGAAGCGAAAAAGGCTGAAGAGAAAGGTGAAGTGCCAATAGGTGCGGTGCTTGTCATTAATGGTGAAATTATAGCGCGTGCGCATAATTTAAGAGAGACTGAACAGCGATCTATTGCCCATGCAGAAATGCTTGTAATTGATGAAGCGTGTAAGGCACTCGGAACATGGCGGCTGGAAGGTGCGACTCTTTATGTGACGCTTGAGCCTTGTCCAATGTGTGCTGGTGCAGTCGTACTTTCTCGAGTGGAAAAAGTGGTTTTTGGCGCATTTGATCCGAAAGGCGGCTGTTCAGGCACGCTAATGAACCTTCTTCAGGAGGAACGCTTTAATCATCAGGCTGAAGTGGTGAGCGGTGTGCTTGAGGAAGAATGCGGCGGAATGCTCAGTGCGTTTTTCAGAGAACTAAGAAAAAAGAAGAAAGCCGCCAGGAAAAACTTGTCTGAATAGTACGGTTGCAATTTTTAGGGGAAACAGATATACTTAAGTGTGCATCGTAATAGATGCAACATAAAATTTGATATTTATTTTGCCGTGCTAAGCGGGGAGGTAGCGGTGCCCTGTACCTGCAATCCGCTCTAGCAGGGCCGAATCCCTTCTCGAGGTTCGTTTACTTTAAGGCCTGCCTTAAGTAAGTGGTGTTGACGTTTGGGTCCTGCGCAATGGGAATTCATGAACCATGTCAGGTCCGGAAGGAAGCAGCATTAAGTGAAACCTCTCATGTGCCGCAGGGTTGCCTGGGCCGAGCTAACTGCTTAAGTAACGCTTAGGGTAGCGAATCGACAGAAGGTGCACGGTAAATCAATCATCAAATTTTCAGACTCACCTAATATTAGGTGAGTTTTTTGTTATGTAAAAAGAGCTTTTGGAATCGAAACAAGGTTCATGTATAATGGGAATGATGAATAACGGAGGAGGGCAAACCCGTGAGTTACCAAGCTTTATATCGAGTATTCAGGCCTCAGCGCTTTGAAGATGTGGTCGGACAAGAACACATTACAAAAACGCTGCAAAATGCCCTTTTGCAAAAAAAGTTTTCTCACGCCTATCTGTTTTCCGGGCCTAGAGGAACCGGAAAAACCAGTGCAGCCAAAATATTTGCTAAGGCTGTCAACTGTGAACATGCTCCTGTTGATGAGCCATGCAACGAATGTGCGGCCTGTAAAGGGATAACAAACGGGTCAATATCCGATGTCATAGAAATTGACGCCGCTTCTAATAACGGTGTTGATGAGATTCGTGACATTCGCGATAAAGTGAAGTTTGCCCCATCGGCCGTCACATATAAGGTATATATCATAGATGAGGTGCATATGCTTTCTATCGGCGCTTTTAATGCATTACTAAAAACATTAGAAGAGCCGCCTGAGCATTGTATTTTCATATTAGCAACAACTGAACCGCACAAAATTCCTTTAACCATTATCTCTAGATGTCAGCGTTTTGACTTTAAACGAATTACCTCCCAAGCGATTGTAGGCCGCATGAATAAAATTGTTGATGCTGAACAGCTGCAAGTGGAGGAAGGATCGCTGGAAATCATCGCGAGTGCTGCAGACGGAGGGATGAGGGATGCCCTGAGCCTTCTTGATCAGGCCATATCATTCAGCGGCGATATCCTGAAAGTCGAAGATGCGCTTTTAATTACGGGTGCTGTTTCTCAATTATATATCGGGAAGCTTGCAAAATCCCTGCATGATAAAAACGTTTCTGACGCACTGGAAACATTAAATGAATTGCTTCAGCAAGGAAAAGATCCAGCTAAGCTGATAGAAGATATGATTTTCTATTTCAGGGACATGCTGCTGTACAAAACAGCCCCTGGCTTAGAGGGAGTGCTTGAGAAAGTAAAAGTCGATGAAACGTTCCGGGAACTAAGTGAACAAATTCCGGCTCAGGCCCTATATGAAATGATTGATATTCTGAACAAGAGCCATCAGGAAATGAAATGGACAAATCATCCGCGTATCTTTTTCGAAGTGGCCGTTGTGAAGATTTGCCAAACCTCACATCAATCTGCTGCTGATCTCCCGGAAGTGGATATGCTGATGAAAAAAATCCAGCAGCTCGAACAGGAAGTAGAGCGGCTCAAAACAACGGGCATAAAAGCAGCTGCGGAAAGCCCGAAAAAAGAAGCGCCGCGTGTGCCAAAGGGCGGGAAATCCAATTACAAAGCGCCAGTAGGCAGAATTCATGAGATTTTGAAGGAAGCCACAAGACCGGATCTTGATCTGCTCAGAAACAGTTGGGGCAAGCTTCTTGCTCATCTCAAACAGCAAAACAAAGTATCACATGCCGCTTTGCTGAATGACAGTGAACCTGTGGCTGCCGGATCGGCGGCATTTGTTCTGAAATTCAAATATGAAATTCATTGTAAAATGGTCGCTGAGGATAACAACGGAGTCCGGACTAATCTTGAGCAGATTTTAGAATCGATGCTCGGAAAAAGAATGGATTTGATTGGCGTTCCAGAAGCACAATGGGGTAAAATAAGAGAAGAATTTTTAGAAGATCATCAGCAGGAAAATGAAGGATCAAATGAACCGGCTGAAGAAGACCCGCTTATTGCCGAAGCGAAAAAGCTTGTTGGAGCGGATTTAATTGAAATAAAAGACTAACAAAATGAAAGAGAGTGAATGCTATGCGTGGCGGAATGGGTAATATGCAAAAAATGATGAAACAAATGCAAAAAATGCAAAAGGACATGGCGAAGGCTCAAGAAGAGCTTGCAGAAAAGGTTGTTGAAGGAACTGCAGGCGGCGGTATGGTAACAGTAAAAGCAAACGGCCAAAAAGAAATCCTGGATGTTATCATCAAAGAAGAAGTCGTTGATCCTGAAGATATTGATATGCTTCAAGATTTAGTGCTTGCTGCAACGAATGAAGCTTTGAAAAAAGTTGACGAAATCACAAACGAAACAATGGGTCAATTTACAAAGGGAATGAACATGCCAGGTTTATTCTAGGGGGATAAAAGAACATGCAATATCCTGAACCAATATCAAAGCTGATTGACAGCTTTATGAAATTGCCAGGGATCGGACCGAAAACAGCGGTTCGTCTGGCTTTTTTTGTTCTAGGTATGAAAGAAGATGTAGTATTAGATTTTGCGAAAGCATTAGTAAATGCGAAACGCAACCTGACATATTGTTCAGTTTGCGGGCATATTACAGATCAGGACCCTTGCTATATATGTGAAGATACGCGCAGGGATAAGTCTGTTATCTGTGTTGTGCAAGACCCTAAAGACGTTATCGCTATGGAGAAAATGAAGGAATACAACGGACAGTATCACGTTCTTCACGGCGCTATTTCTCCAATGGACGGCATCGGACCGGAGGATATTAAAATACCAGAATTGTTAAAACGATTACAGGATGATCAAGTGACAGAAGTGATCCTCGCGACAAACCCTAATATAGAAGGGGAAGCAACAGCGATGTATATATCAAGGCTCCTCAAGCCGTCTGGTATTAAGCTCTCCCGTATTGCCCACGGACTGCCCGTCGGCGGTGATTTGGAATATGCTGATGAGGTCACTCTTTCTAAAGCACTTGAAGGAAGACGTGAATTGTAAGGAGGAAAAAGCGATCCATGGGTTTTCTTCGCAAGAAAACATTAAGAAGAGAGTTTGATGAAAAACTAACCGAGCAGCTTTTTAAGCAAAAGGAAGAGTGGAACAGGCAAAAAAAGCTGGTTGAAAAAAGCTTAGAACCGTCTGCTGAAGTGTTATACGAACTGAAAGTAGCTGAAGCGAAGTATTTTTTTTACTTAAGGGAAGCGAAGCAGCGAAATTTAAAAATCAGCCGGTGGAAGTAAGTGGTCTAAACTCCTGGATCTTCTCATAAGCTTGTACTAGAACAAGCGAAGGAGATGAGAAGATTCATGGAGCCTATTTTTATTATTGGGATTATTTTAGGACTGGTTATTCTTCTTTTTTTATCAGGTTCAGCAGCGAAGCCTTTAAAGTGGATTGGCATCACAGCTGTTAAATTTGTGGCAGGTGCTTTGCTGCTGGTTTGTGTAAATATGTTTGGCGGCAGTCTTGGCATTCATGTGCCGATTAATCTGGTTACAACAGCTATCAGCGGAATTTTAGGAATACCCGGAATAGCTGCGTTAGTCGTCATTAAGCAATTTATCATTTAATTGATATTATGTATTGACTTAGACAACTGAAGGTGTTATTCTAATATACGTCGCTGATGACGAACAGCTTTTTTGAAAAGAAAATGCTAAAAAGTTGTTGACAGTAGCGGCGGTAAATGTTATGATAATAAAGTCGCTTAAACGAGCGGTAAACAAAGTTCTTTGAAAACTAAACAAGACAAAACGTACCTGTTAATTCATTTTTATAAATCGCACAGCAATGTGCGTAGTCAGTCAAACTACTTTATCGGAGAGTTTGATCCTGGCTCAGGACGAACGCTGGCGGCGTGCCTAATACATGCAAGTCGAGCGGACAGATGGGAGCTTGCTCCCTGATGTTAGCGGCGGACGGGTGAGTAACACGTGGGTAACCTGCCTGTAAGACTGGGATAACTCCGGGAAACCGGGGCTAATACCGGATGGTTGTTTGAACCGCATGGTTCAAACATAAAAGGTGGCTTCGGCTACCACTTACAGATGGACCCGCGGCGCATTAGCTAGTTGGTGAGGTAACGGCTCACCAAGGCAACGATGCGTAGCCGACCTGAGAGGGTGATCGGCCACACTGGGACTGAGACACGGCCCAGACTCCTACGGGAGGCAGCAGTAGGGAATCTTCCGCAATGGACGAAAGTCTGACGGAGCAACGCCGCGTGAGTGATGAAGGTTTTCGGATCGTAAAGCTCTGTTGTTAGGGAAGAACAAGTACCGTTCGAATAGGGCGGTACCTTGACGGTACCTAACCAGAAAGCCACGGCTAACTACGTGCCAGCAGCCGCGGTAATACGTAGGTGGCAAGCGTTGTCCGGAATTATTGGGCGTAAAGGGCTCGCAGGCGGTTTCTTAAGTCTGATGTGAAAGCCCCCGGCTCAACCGGGGAGGGTCATTGGAAACTGGGGAACTTGAGTGCAGAAGAGGAGAGTGGAATTCCACGTGTAGCGGTGAAATGCGTAGAGATGTGGAGGAACACCAGTGGCGAAGGCGACTCTCTGGTCTGTAACTGACGCTGAGGAGCGAAAGCGTGGGGAGCGAACAGGATTAGATACCCTGGTAGTCCACGCCGTAAACGATGAGTGCTAAGTGTTAGGGGGTTTCCGCCCCTTAGTGCTGCAGCTAACGCATTAAGCACTCCGCCTGGGGAGTACGGTCGCAAGACTGAAACTCAAAGGAATTGACGGGGGCCCGCACAAGCGGTGGAGCATGTGGTTTAATTCGAAGCAACGCGAAGAACCTTACCAGGTCTTGACATCCTCTGACAATCCTAGAGATAGGACGTCCCCTTCGGGGGCAGAGTGACAGGTGGTGCATGGTTGTCGTCAGCTCGTGTCGTGAGATGTTGGGTTAAGTCCCGCAACGAGCGCAACCCTTGATCTTAGTTGCCAGCATTCAGTTGGGCACTCTAAGGTGACTGCCGGTGACAAACCGGAGGAAGGTGGGGATGACGTCAAATCATCATGCCCCTTATGACCTGGGCTACACACGTGCTACAATGGACAGAACAAAGGGCAGCGAAACCGCGAGGTTAAGCCAATCCCACAAATCTGTTCTCAGTTCGGATCGCAGTCTGCAACTCGACTGCGTGAAGCTGGAATCGCTAGTAATCGCGGATCAGCATGCCGCGGTGAATACGTTCCCGGGCCTTGTACACACCGCCCGTCACACCACGAGAGTTTGTAACACCCGAAGTCGGTGAGGTAACCTTTTAGGAGCCAGCCGCCGAAGGTGGGACAGATGATTGGGGTGAAGTCGTAACAAGGTAGCCGTATCGGAAGGTGCGGCTGGATCACCTCCTTTCTAAGGATATTTTACGGAATATAAGACCTTGGGTCTTATAAACAGAACGTTCCCTGTCTTGTTTAGTTTTGAAGGAACTTTGTTCCTTGAATAAGTTAAGATGGGCCTGTAGCTCAGCTGGTTAGAGCGCACGCCTGATAAGCGTGAGGTCGGTGGTTCGAGTCCACTCAGGCCCACCATCTTATATAACGGGGCCTTAGCTCAGCTGGGAGAGCGCCTGCTTTGCACGCAGGAGGTCAGCGGTTCGATCCCGCTAGGCTCCACCAACGTGTTCTTTGAAAACTAGATAACAGTAGACATCACATTCAATTAGTAACACAAGATATCACATAGTGATTCTTTTTAACGGTTAAGTTAGAAAGGGCGCACGGTGGATGCCTTGGCACTAGGAGCCGATGAAGGACGGGACGAACACCGATATGCTTCGGGGAGCTGTAAGCAAGCTTTGATCCGGAGATTTCCGAATGGGGAAACCCACCACTCGTAATGGAGTGGTATCCATATCTGAATTCATAGGATATGAGAAGGCAGACCCGGGGAACTGAAACATCTAAGTACCCGGAGGAAGAGAAAGCAAATGCGATTCCCTGAGTAGCGGCGAGCGAAACGGGATTAGCCCAAACCAAGAGGCTTGCCTCTTGGGGTTGTAGGACACTCTGTACGGAGTTACAAAGGAACGAGGTAGATGAAGAGGTCTGGAAAGGCCCGCCATAGGAGGTAACAGCCCTGTAGTCAAAACTTCGTTCTCTCCTGAGTGGATCCTGAGTACGGCGGAACACGTGAAATTCCGTCGGAATCCGGGAGGACCATCTCCCAAGGCTAAATACTCCCTAGTGACCGATAGTGAACCAGTACCGTGAGGGAAAGGTGAAAAGCACCCCGGAAGGGGAGTGAAAGAGATCCTGAAACCGTGTGCCTACAAGTAGTCAGAGCCCGTTAACGGGTGATGGCGTGCCTTTTGTAGAATGAACCGGCGAGTTACGATCCCGTGCAAGGTTAAGCAGAAGATGCGGAGCCGCAGCGAAAGCGAGTCTGAATAGGGCGCATGAGTACGTGGTCGTAGACCCGAAACCAGGTGAT
>NZ_CP150156.1:35000-92500 GCF_037963345.1 Bacillus sp. PS237
AAACAAATACAAACACCGAGGGCTTATATAGCCCATATACTGATTTAAAGTTTCAAAAAGGTCTAAATAGTGTATACAATATCCGTTTTAAGGGGAGGCTAACTGTACGGAGGTGGAGAAGATGGACGAAACAGTTAAACTTAATCATACATGTGTGATTTGTGATCAAGAGAAGAATAGAGGCATTCATCTTTATACGAAATTCATATGCTTAGATTGTGAGAGAAAAGTAATTTCTACATCAACTTCTGATCCTGACTATGCGTTTTACGTAAAAAAACTAAAGAGCATTCATACACCGCCATTATATTCATAGACCTGAAAAGGTCTTTTTTTGTACTCTTAATAATAAAAAGAAGATGAAACTTGTTTAAGGATTGAACGTAGTAGATAATAATATTAAAACTGAGTATAGACACAGGAGTCGATTATCTCATGCAGAGATTTTTTCACTTTTTGGTGTGGAGTTTAACTAGCAGTGCGACTTTTGTTTTCATTGGAATATTGAGCTTTTTTGGTTTAAACCAGTCGATTTTTTTATCTATTGTTTATGGGCTTGCTTCTGGAGCAGCCGTATATATAGCTGGCATCTGGAATGCAAGACGGTTATTTCTTAAAAAGCATGAATTGACAGGAAGAGAGTATGCTTACATTAAGAAAAACTTAGAGGAAGCAAGGCAGAAAATGGTCCGTCTTAGGAAAGCCTTGTTTCAGGCTAAAAGCATTCAAATGTTTAAGCAAAATGCAGAAATGCTAAGGATTGTGAGAAGGATTTATCTCCTCACCAAAAAAGAGCCAAAGCGGTTTTATCAGGCAGAACGATTTTTTTATCAAACTCTCGATTCGGTTGTTGAATTGACAGAGAAGTATGCTTTTCTATCATCTCACCCAAAAAAAAGCAAAGAACTGTCGATGTCGTTAAGTGAGACACGCATCACTCTTACTGAATTGACCAAGCGTTTAGAGGAAGATTTAACTCAAGCAATGGGTGATGAAATTGACGAGTTGCAGTTTGAATTAGACGCAGCAAAACATTCATTAAAGAAATAAGGGAAGAGGGTAAGAGCGATGAACCGAGACCAAAGCGACCTTCATATAGATGAATTATTGGCAGATCCTTTTGGTGGTAACATAGAGATACCAGGTTCGGAGGCTGTAAAAGCAGAGAAAGAGCAAGTACGGCTTGTTGATGTTCTTCCTGAGGAAAACAAGGAAAAAGCAATTCAGCTTGCTGGACAGATTGATCATAAAAATATGCAAAGCATTGTCTTATACGGTTCACAAGCTCAATCTAAACTGCTGAACTTTTCTCATGATATGATTAATCATGTTCAAAAGAAGGATGTCGGGGAGATTGGCGAAATACTTGGAGAGCTGATGAAAAAGCTGGAGCAAGTAAATCCTGATGATCTCCAATCTAAGAAAAAGGGTTTTTTGGCACGCATGTTTGGAAGAGTATCAAGTTCTCTTCAAGAGGTGCTGTCTAAATACCAAAAGACCAGTGTGCAGATAGACAGAATCAGCTTGAAGCTGGAGCACTCTAAAAATGCTTTAATCAGTGACAACAAGCTGTTAGAGCAGTTATATGAAAAAAATAAAGAATATTTCGCAGCGCTGAATGTTTATATTGCTGCAGGAGAACTGAAGCTGGAGGAATTAAAAACAAAAACGATTCCTGAACTGAAGCAACAGGCTGAATCGAGTGATCATAACCAAATGGCCGTTCAAGAGGTGAATGATTTAATTCAATTTGCTGACCGGTTAGATAAAAGGGTGCATGATTTGCTGCTGAGCAGGCAAATTACAATCCAAAGTGCACCGCAAATCAGGCTGATTCAAAATACAAACCAAGCGTTAGCTGAAAAGATTCAGTCATCCATTGTGACAGCGATTCCGTTATGGAAAAATCAAGTTGCCATTGCACTGACGCTTTTAAGGCAGCGCAATGCAGTGGATGCACAGCAGAAAGTATCTGATACAACCAATGAGCTTTTGCTGAAAAATGCGGAGCTTTTAAAAACCAATACAATTGAAACTGCACGGGCAAATGAAAGAGGCCTTGTTGATATAGATACCTTGAAGAAGGTGCAGGAAAGCTTAATAAGCACGCTTGAAGAAACACTGACTATACAAGAAGAAGGACGAATCAAACGCCGTCAGGCAGAAGAAGAGCTCATGATGATGGAAGGCGACCTGAAGCAAAAGCTGATTACAATAAAGGAAAGATGATTACCAGTAAGTCTGGCTTTAAGTTCTGTCAGAGGCACGATATAATAAGGTGTAAGAAGACACATTCAAAGGATTGTTTTCATGAACACACCTTTATATAAAGCATTAATTCAACATGCGAGAAGAAATTCTCATTCATTTCATGTTCCGGGACATCACAATGGAGATGTCTTTTTTGATGACGCTAAGTCAATATTCGATCCGCTTCTCACCATTGATGTAACTGAACTGGCAGGACTGGATGATCTCCATCATCCTTCTGGGGTGATTAAGGAAGCTCAGGAGCTTGCCAGTCAATTATATGGATCGGCGGAAAGTTTTTTTCTGGTAAATGGTACGACTGTCGGAAACTTAGCGATGATTTTATCTGTTTGTGAACCTGGTGATACAATTCTGGTTCAAAGAAACTGTCATAAATCTGTATTTCATGCTGTTGATTTGTCCGGTGCTGAGCCGGTTTATCTTGCACCTGACGTTGATTCAGCGATGCATGTGCCTACGCATGTTCCGCTTGGAACAATTAAAGAGGCCCTGGAAGCATATCCAGATGCGAAAGGCTTGGTACTGACCAATCCGACATATTACGGACATAGTGCTGATTTGACTGAGATCATTACTGAAGCCCATCATTACGGGATTCCTGTTTTGGTCGATGAAGCGCATGGCGCACATTTTATTTTAGGTGAGCCTTTTCCGGTCTCAGCTTTAAAAATGGGGGCAGATATTGTTGTTCAGTCGGCCCACAAAACGTTGCCAGCCATGACGATGGGTTCTTATTTGCATCTCAACAGCAGCTGCAGGATTAACAGGGATCGGGTGGCAGAGTATTTAAACCGATTACAAAGCAGCAGCCCGTCTTATCCGATTATGGCTTCGTTAGATATTGCCCGCGCTTATGTACAGCATATTATAGAAGAACAAAAGCTTTCTGACATTCTGCAGCGGATAGAAACACTTAAACAAACGTTTGATTCACTTACAAATGCAGAAGCTGTTAACCCTGCTAATCCACTGATCATCACGGATCCGCTAAAGCTCACAATTCGTTCAAAACGCGGGCATTCTGGCTATACGCTGCAAAGCATTTTAGAGCGTGCCAACATATTCACTGAGCTTGCTGATGAAAATCAAGTTCTGCTCGTTCTCCCATTGGGAGGAAAACGGAGAATAAACGCTGAAATCATTAGAAGCATCGATGAAGAGATTGAGAAAACGCCTCCGGATCAGACGTTTGTTTCTGCAGAATGGGGTGTGCAGCCTGTTACTGTCTTGCCTTATCCAAAAAAGGTCTTACATTCGTTTAAGAAAGAATATGTGAGCTTTGAGGAAGCAGCTGGCCGGCTTAATGCAGAAGATATCATCCCTTATCCTCCGGGTATCCCGATGATTATGGCGGGAGAAAGAATAACAAAAGAAAGTGTGCAAAAGCTCAGCCGCTTGATCAGCATGAAAACGCATGTTCAAGGGAATATGAAAATCAAAGAGAAACAACTACTTGTTTATATAGAAGAGGAGAAATCATGAGCGGTTTATTTATTACATTCGAAGGTCCTGAAGGTGCAGGGAAAACGACTGTTCTGCAGGAGATCAAAAACATACTGACAGCAGAAGGCCTTCAGGTTATGGCAACTCGAGAGCCAGGCGGAATAGATATTGCAGAACAAATTAGAGAGGTTATTCTGAATGAGAACAATATATTAATGGACCCAAAAACAGAAGCTCTCTTATATGCGGCTGCAAGACGCCAGCATTTAGTTGAAAAAGTAAAACCTGCTTTAGAACAGGGGTTTATCGTTCTTTGCGACAGATTCATAGACAGTTCTCTTGCGTATCAAGGATATGCAAGAGGGCTTGGAATTGATGAGGTTCTGTCCATTAATGAATTTGCCATTGGAGATATGATGCCCCATGTAACGGTTTATTTTTCAATTGATCCGGAAGAAGGACTGAAGCGTATTTACGCAAACGGCTCACGGGAGAAAAACAGGCTCGATTTAGAAAAACTGGACTTTCATACAAAAGTACAAGAAGGTTATCAAGAGCTGATGAAGCGATTTCCGGAAAGATTTCATTCAGTTGATGCCGGGCAATCCAAAGACCTCGTCGTTCAGGATGTTCTAAAGGTGATCGATGAAGCGTTGAAAAAAATTCAATTGTGACCTGTTTCCCAATAGTTGATATAATAATGTAAACGAGATCACGTTGTTTCCAATCTAAAGGAGGCCTTCACAGATGAAATTGATAGTGGCAGTTGTACAAGATCAGGACAGCAACAGACTTTTGAAAACCTTAACGGATCACAACTTCAGAGTCACAAAGCTTGCAACGACAGGAGGATTTCTTAAATCAGGCAATACAACGTTTATGATCGGTGTCGAGGATATACGCGTCAATAAAGCGTTGAGTCTCATTAAAGAAAACGGGCAGAAACGTGATCAGATGATTGCCCCTGTATCTCCAATGGGTGGAAATGCTGATTCCTATGTCCCTTATCCAGTCGAAGTTGAAGTTGGCGGAGCGACAGTATTTGTCCTTCCAGTCGATGAATTTCATCAATTTTAAGGATCTGAAACTGTGAAAATTAATAAAGATATACGTACATTTATAGATAATAAGCAGATTCCCTCTGTGAAAACATCTGAGATCACAGCATCGTTTAAAACATCAATGGAAAACCAAAGCAGCAAAATGAAGCTTGATCAGCTTACCAGGCTGTTATCTGATATAGAAGCATTTGGAAAAAGGCTAACGAAATCTCGGAATTTTAAAGACTTAGCGAGATTTAAAGGACTTGTGAAACGTTTTGTCAAAGAAGCTGTGGACAGCGGTCTTTCACATGAAACATCGAAAAGCTTTGACCTTTACGGGAACAGCAGAACGCTGGGACTTGTGAAAGAAATAGATGACAAATTGATACAGCTTACGGAAGAGATGATGGATCAGGAAAAACCGGCAATTGATTTGCTGGAGCGTATTGGCGAAATAAAAGGTTTATTAATTAACCTTTACACATAGAGAGTGATACAATGGCAATATCCTGGAAGGAAATGAACGAGCTTCAGCCCAGAGTGATGAAGCTTTTATATAATAGTATTGAGAAGGACAGACTATCACACGCTTATTTGTTTGAGGGGAAAAAAGGAACAGGCAAGCTTGATGCCGCGCTGCTTCTTGCAAAAAGCTTCTTTTGTCTGGAGGGTGGCGCGGAGCCTTGTGAGAGCTGCCGAAACTGTAAACGGATAGAGTCAGGGAACCATCCTGATCTCCATCTTGTTCAGCCTGATGGCTTATCAATCAAAAAGGCGCAAATTCAAGCGCTCCAAGAAGAGTTTTCTAAGACAGGACTTGAATCGCATAAAAAGCTGTATATTATTTCGCACGCAGATCAAATGACAGCAAATGCGGCGAACAGCCTGCTGAAATTTTTAGAAGAACCGAACAAAGACACAATGGCCGTCCTCATCACTGAGCAGCCCCAAAGGTTATTGGATACCATCATTTCAAGATGCCAAACCCTTCCTTTTCAGCCTTTGCAGCCGAAAGCAATTGAAGACAGACTGATCGAACAGGACGTCTCGCCTCATATGGCAAGGCTTCTGGCCAACATGACTAATAATGTAGCAGAAGCAGTCGAATTAAGTCGAAATGATGAGTTTGCAGAGTCTAGAGCGAAAGTGATAAAATTGTATGAAGTCCTACACCAGCGGAAAGGACATGCTTTTTTCTTTATTCAAGATCAATGGATGCCCTTTTTCAAAGAAAAAACCCATCAAGAAATGGGTCTTGATATGCTCTTATTGATATATCGTGATGTGTTGTCCATCCAAATAGGAAATGAAGATAAATTGATTTATCAAGACTTATTCCAATCAATAAAACAGCATGCGCTACAATCAACACAACAAAGCGTTACGAATCAGATACTTGCTGTTTTAGAAGCAAAGAAACGGCTTCATTCCAATGTGAATGTACAAGGATTAATGGAGCACTTGGTGTTAATGTTGCAGGAGGGATAAGCTTGTACAATGTAATTGGTGTCCGCTTTAAGAAAGCGGGTAAAATATATTATTTTGATCCGAATGGATTTCATATAGAACATGACAGCTGCGTAATTGTAGAAACTGTCAGAGGCGTTGAGTACGGCCAGGTCGTAATTGCAAATAAACAGGTGGATGAGCATGATGTGGTGCTTCCCCTTCGAAAAGTGATACGTGTGGCAGACGATCGCGATCTTCTCATTGTAGAAGAAAATAAACAGGAAGCACTATCAGCATTTGATATCTGCCAAAAGAAAGTGATTGAGCATGGCTTGGATATGAAGCTGGTCGATGTTGAATTCACGTTTGATCGCAATAAAGTCATTTTTTACTTCACTGCTGACGGCCGAGTCGACTTTAGAGAGCTTGTAAAGGATTTGGCTTCTATCTTTAAGACAAGAATTGAGCTGCGCCAAATCGGAGTGAGGGATGAGGCAAAAATGCTCGGAGGAATCGGTCCTTGCGGAAGAATGCTTTGCTGTTCAACGTTTCTTGGAGATTTTGAACCCGTTTCCATTAAAATGGCCAAGGATCAGAACTTGTCTTTAAATCCTACGAAGATTTCGGGTCTTTGCGGACGATTGATGTGCTGTCTAAAATATGAGAACGATGAGTATGAGACGGCAAAAGAACAGCTTCCGGATATAGGAGAAATGATTACGACAGCAAACGGTCCCGCGAAGGTCGTCGGACTAAATATTCTGGAACGGGTGCTTCAGGTGGAACTGATAAACCGTGAAAAAGTGATAGAATATACTTGGGAAGAGCTCTTGGAAGAGGGCGTCGTATCCGCACAAACCACAGATTAACGAGGTGTGGAACCTTGGATAAAAAAGAGTTATTTGATACAGTCATTAACTTAGAAGAACAAATTGGCTCACTGTACCGGCAGCTGGGGGATTTGAAGCAGCATATCGGTGAGATGATTGAGGAAAATCATCATTTACAGCTTGAAAACAAGCATTTGCGCAAACGGCTGGACGATACGACGCAGCAGATTGAAAAGTTCAAAGCTGATAAAAAAGAATCAAAAACACAGAAGACAGAGCAAACTGATATAGGGGAAGGATATGATAATCTGGCACGTCTGTATCAAGAAGGATTTCATATCTGCAATGTCCACTATGGAAGTGTTCGAAAAGAGGATTGTCTTTTCTGTCTGTCATTCTTAAATAAAAAATAGGGAAAAGGCTTCCGCATAAGACGGGAGCCTTTTTCAAAGGTACTGAAAGGATAAGAAGATGGTTTCATTACATGATGATGAAAGATTAGATTATTTGCTGGCAGAGGACATGAAAATCATACAAAGCCCAACAGTGTTTGCTTTTTCGTTGGACGCTGTGCTTCTGTCCAAATTTGCGTACGTTCCGATTCAAAAAGGGAAAATTGTTGATTTATGCACCGGCAATGGTATTGTGCCGCTGCTGCTCAGTACAAGATCAAAAGCAGACATTCTGGGAGTCGAAATTCAAGAAAGACTGCATGATATGGCTGTTCGCAGCGTGGAGTATAATAAGTTGGACGATCAGATCCAGATCATACATGATGACCTGAAAAACATGCCGGAGAAACTTGGACATAATCGATATGATGTTGTCACCTGCAATCCGCCGTATTTTAAAACGCCGAAACAAACTGAACAAAACATGAACGAGCATCTCCGAATCGCAAGACATGAAATCCACTGCACGCTGGAGGATGTCATTTCAGTCAGCAGCAAGCTGCTCAAGCAAGGGGGAAAAGCAGCTCTTGTTCACCGGCCGGGAAGGCTTCTGGAGATTTTTGAACTGATGAAGGCTTATCAAATCGAGCCGAAACGTGTACAATTTGTCTATCCGAAGCAAGGGAAAGAAGCCAATACCATTTTGGTTGAAGGTATCAAAGGCGGGCGCCCGGATTTGAAAATTCTTCCTCCCTTATTCGTATATGATGAACAAAATGAATATACAAAAGAAATCAGGACCATTTTATATGGAGACAAATAACCATTTCTTCTACGTCGTGAAATGTAAGGACAATAGCTGGTATGCCGGGTATACCAACGATCTGCATAAACGAGTGAAAACGCACAATGATGGAAAGGGCGCAAAGTACACAAAAGTAAGACGTCCGGTTGAATTAATTTTTGCCGAGAGCTTTTCAACAAAGCGGGAAGCTATGCAGGCGGAATATTATTTCAAAAAACTAACTCGGAAGAAAAAAGAGCTTTATATAGAAGAAAAGCGGAACAGCAAGGAGGCTGTATATGTTAAGGCGCCAAATGAGCTTTAATGGAAAGTCGGACATGGGGATTCTTTACTTGGTCCCAACCCCAATCGGAAATTTAGAGGATATGACATTCCGGGCGATCGACACGCTGAAATCAGTGGATGCGATTGCTGCGGAAGATACGAGGCAAACGAAAAAGCTTTGTCATGTATATGAAATTGAAACACCGCTCGTCAGCTATCACGAACACAATAAAGAAAGCAGTGGGCACAAAATTATTGAATGGCTGAAATCGGGAAAAAACATTGCTCTTGTCAGTGATGCCGGTCTGCCGACGATTTCTGATCCCGGAGCGGAAATTGTAAAGGATTTTACGGATATAGGCGGTTATGTTGTTCCGTTGCCGGGAGCAAATGCTGCATTAACAGCTCTTATTGCTTCAGGTATTGTACCGCAGCCTTTTTTCTTTTACGGTTTTCTCAACAGACAGAAAAAAGAAAAGAAGAAGGAGCTTGAAGCCCTTAAAAAACGGCAGGAAACGATCATTTTTTATGAAGCGCCCCACAGATTGAAGGAAACCTTGTCAGCGATGGCAGAGATATTAGGAGATCGGGAAATTGCTGTAACACGTGAACTCACTAAGAAATATGAAGAGTTTATCCGAGGAACCATATCTGAGGTCATTGGATGGGCAAACGAGGATCAGATACGCGGCGAGTTTTGTCTTGTCGTAGAAGGAAGTAATAATGAAGAGGTAGATGAGGAAGAACAATGGTGGGAAACCCTCACTGCGAAAGAACATGTCGAGCATTACATTTCGAAAGGCGCTACGTCTAAAGAAGCTATTAAAAAAGCAGCAGTCGATCGCAATGTACCAAAGCGTGAAGTGTACGATGCTTACCATATTAAGCAATAAAAAAACGTTCTTGTGTCATAACAAGAACGTTTTTTGTACAAGAAATGATTATTTAAGGTTTTGAAGCTGGTTTTGGATTTCGCTGATGATTTGCTCAGCGCCTTCTTTACTAAGAACCAATTTACCGCCTGCAAGTTTAAGGTTATCATCAGAAACTTCACCAGTTACTTGGCAAGTCATGTTTGGTTTATATTTTTTAAGGATGATTTTTTCATCATCAACATAGATTTCAAGAGCATCTTTTTCTGCGATTCCAAGAGTACGACGCAGTTCGATAGGAATAACTACACGTCCTAATTCATCAACTTTACGTACAATACCAGTAGATTTCATAAACATTCTCCTCCCAAGAGATACTTATTTGTTTAAATTATATTTTTCTTCGTCATTATTCGACAAAATCCTTACCTTCATAGCATAACAAGGTTTCCAATAATCGTCAATCATTTTGTTTACTATTGATTGTAAGAATTAGTTCTTATAGTCAGTAATGTCTTGGAAACTACCGAAATAACAGCATTTTATAAATATTTAATAAAGCTATTATCCTACTAAAAATCCTTTTAAATCAAGACTTTCGAACCAAAGTTTTTTATTTCATTTGATTATATACGACAAAATTCGACACGAACAGACTTTTTTTATTTTCATTAAAGATTTTTAATTTTAATTATTCTTTTTCAGGGCGTATGTATATATTCTTGATCTTAAAGGCTAAGATGGTATCATAGATAAAGGATAAATATAAATAATATTCATATATGATTTGCACTTATCGCCGCTCTCGTCCTTTGGGCGGGAGCTTTTTGACATTCTGATTAGGAGGTTTCAAGATGCCGCAAGAAAACAATACATTTTACATTACAACACCGATTTATTATCCGAGCGGAAAATTACATATCGGCCATGCATATACGACAGTCGCAGGAGATGCAATGGCACGTTACAAAAGATTAAAAGGGTTCGATGTTCGCTATTTAACGGGAACGGACGAGCATGGACAAAAGATCCAGCAAAAAGCTGAACAGGAAAACATTACACCTCAGGAGTATGTGGATCGCGCAGCGGCAGATATTCAAAAACTGTGGAAGCAGCTTGAAATCTCAAACGACGACTTTATCCGCACGACAGAAAAACGGCATAAAGTTGTCATTGAAAAAGTGTTTCAAAAGCTTCTTGATAACGGGGACATCTATCTTGATGAGTATGAAGGCTGGTACAGCATCCCTGATGAAACGTTCTACACGGAAACTCAGCTCGTTGATATTGAGCGGAATGAAAAGGGAGAGGTCATCGGCGGAAAAAGCCCTGACAGCGGTCACCCAGTTGAATTGATCAAAGAGGAATCTTATTTCTTCCGCATGGGGAAATACGCGGATCGTCTTCTGAAATACTATGAAGAAAACCCGACATTCATTCAGCCAGAATCACGCAAAAACGAAATGATTAATAACTTTATCAAACCTGGACTTGAGGATTTGGCAGTATCACGTACCACTTTTGATTGGGGCGTGAAGGTGCCGGAAAATCCAAAGCATGTTGTATATGTTTGGATTGACGCACTATTTAACTATTTAACGGCACTCGGTTATGATACAGAAAATGATGAGCTTTATCAAAAATATTGGCCTGCCGATGTTCATTTAGTCGGTAAGGAGATTGTACGATTCCATACTATTTACTGGCCAATTATGCTGATGGCGCTGGATCTTCCGCTGCCAAAGCAAGTATTCGCGCATGGCTGGCTTTTGATGAAAGACGGAAAAATGTCGAAATCAAAAGGAAACGTTGTAGATCCGGTTACATTAATTGAACGCTATGGTTTAGACGAACTTCGCTATTACTTGCTTCGCGAAGTGCCGTTCGGATCAGACGGTGTTTTCACGCCGGAAGGATTTGTTGAGCGAATCAACTATGATTTAGCGAATGATTTAGGAAATCTATTGAATCGTACTGTTGCGATGATTAATAAGTATTTTGACGGACAAATCGGTTCTTACAAAGGTGCTGTTACGGAATTTGACCATACGCTCACTTCTGTTGCTGAAGAAACAGTGAAAGCTTATGAGAAAGCAATGGAAAATATGGAGTTCTCGGTAGCACTTTCGACTTTATGGCAGCTCATCAGCCGCACAAACAAATACATTGATGAGACAGCTCCATGGGTGCTTGCGAAAGATCCGGCAAAAGAAGAAGAATTGCGATCAGTTATGTATCATCTCGCTGAATCATTGCGTATTTCAGCGGTACTGCTTCAGCCATTCTTAACAAAAACACCTGAAAAAATGTTCGAGCAGCTGGGCATTACTGATGAATCTTTAAAAGCTTGGGACAGCATTACAGCTTTCGGCCAGCTGAAAGATACAAAAGTACAAAAAGGCGAGCCATTGTTCCCTCGTTTAGAGGCAGAAGAAGAAATTGCTTACATCAAAGGGAAAATGCAAGGTTCAGCACCAGCGAAAGAAGAAACAAAAGAAGAAGAGCCTCAAGAGGTCGATCGTTTACCTGAAATTACGATTGATCAATTTATGGATGTAGAGCTTCGCGTAGCTGAGGTCATTGAGGCAGAGCCAGTGAAAAAAGCAGACCGTTTATTGAAGCTGCAGCTTGATCTTGGTTTTGAAAAGCGCCAAGTGGTATCCGGCATTGCGAAGCATTATACGCCTGAAGAGCTTGTTGGAAAAAAACTCGTTTGTGTAACAAATCTAAAACCGGTTAAACTCAGAGGAGAGCTTTCTCAAGGTATGATCCTTGCAGGAGAAGCAGACGGCGTTTTAAAGGTCGTATCTATCGATCAGTCGTTACCAAAAGGCACAAGAATTAAATAATGATAAACAAAAGGTGTTTCACGTGTAACAATTCGTCGAACACCTTTTGTGTTTCGACAAGAAAGGAGTTTTTCACTTATGTTGTTTGACACTCACGCGCATTTAAATGCAGAACAATATGATACTGATCTTGAAGAGGTTATTGAACGGGCAAAAGCTGAAAAAGTTGAACGAATTGTCGTAGTTGGTTTTGACCGTCCGACGATTACCCGTGCGATGGAAATGATTGAGGAATATGATTTTATTTATGCAGCCATTGGCTGGCACCCTGTTGACGCTATTGACATGACAGAGGAAGACTTAGCGTGGATTAAAGAGCTTTCTGCTCATGAGAAAGTGGTAGCGATAGGGGAAATGGGACTGGATTATCATTGGGATAAATCACCTAAAGATATTCAAAAAGAGGTGTTTAGAAATCAAATCGCCTTAGCGAAAGAGGTCAATTTGCCTATTATCATTCATAACCGTGATGCAACGGAGGATGTCGTGACCATTTTGAAAGAGGAAGGCGCAGAAGCTGTGGGCGGAATCATGCACTGCTTTACAGGAAGTGCGGAAGTGGCAAGAGAATGCATGAAAATGAATTTTTATTTATCATTTGGGGGACCGGTGACATTTAAAAATGCGAAGAAACCGAAGGAAGTAGTGAAGGAAATTCCCAATGACCGGCTGCTGATTGAAACGGACTGCCCGTTTCTCACACCGCACCCTTTCCGCGGGAAAAGAAATGAGCCAAGCTATGTGAAATATGTGGCAGAACAAATCGCCGAATTAAAAGAAATGACCTTTGAAGAGATTGCTTCCATCACGACTGAAAATGCGAAAAGACTTTTCCGTATAAACTGACAAAAAACGCTAGCGGGTTTTGTAAGAGCTTGTCCCTTACAGCGTTTTTCTATAAAAGTTCTACATGCTTTCTTCTCCTCATAGGATAGGTTTGTCGACAAGTCTTTCTTCCGTTTCTCAGTGTATTTCAGGATAATGAAGAGGACACTGAGCTTTTGGGAGAAAGAGAAGGGAGGGTTGACAGCCTTTTAGATACTCTATATAATCTCTCCGAGGAGAAGGAGGCGTTTTTCATCACACAAAAAATGAAAAAGCTGTTTTCCGTAAAGCTTAGCAAAAGCAAAGTCATTCTGGTTGCTGCTTGTTTGCTTTTGGCAGGAAGCGGGACTGCGTACGCGGCTCATGAGCTGACGAAACAATCAGTCTCAGTTTCTATCAATGGCAAAAAGAAACATATACGCACACATGCAAATACAGTCGGTGATCTTTTGGAGACGCTTGATATAAAGACAAGAGACGAAGACAAGATCACACCTGCTAAACAGACAAAGATAACAGCAGACATGGACGTTGTGTATGAGGCTGCAAAACCTGTGAAGCTTACAATAAACGGGGAAGAAAAGACGTTATGGTCAACAGCAAAAACGGTCGGTGCATTACTGGACGAACAAGATGTTGATGTGAAAGAACAAGATCAAATTGATCCCGCAATAGATACAGATATTTCGAAAGACATGAAGATTAACATAGAGCCCGCATTTCAGGTTACTGTGAATGATGCAGGGAAACAAAAGAAGATCTGGACGACTTCGACTACGGTCGCTGACTTTTTAAAACAGCAAAAGATGAACATAAAAGACGAAGATAAAATCAAGCCTGCGTTAGATGCAAAGCTGACGAAAGGAAAGGCTGATATTACAATTACTCGTATCGAAAAGGTCACCGATGTAGTTGAAGAGAAGATTGCGTTCGATGTGAAAAAGCAAGAAGACGCTTCTCTTGAAAAAGGGAAAGAAAAGGTCGTCCAAAAAGGAAAAGAAGGCAAGCTAAAAAAACATTTCGAAGTCGTTAAAGAAAACGGTAAAGAAGTGTCCAGAGAGCTTGTAAAAGAAGAAACAGCTGAACAAAGCAAAGATAAAGTGATTGCTGTCGGCACAAAGCAAAGCAGTCCAAAATTTGAAACGGTCAGTGCTTCAGGTGATTCAAAAACAGTTGTGTCCCGCAGCAATGAATCAACAGGCAAAGTCATGACTGTATCATCTACGGCTTATACGGCAAGCTGCAGCGGTTGTTCAGGACATACAGCGACAGGCGTCAATTTAAAAAATAATCCGAATGCCAAAGTCATCGCTGTGGATCCAAATGTCATTCCGCTAGGCTCCAAAGTCCACGTGGAAGGCTATGGATATGCCATTGCTGCAGATACCGGTTCAGCGATTAAAGGGAACAAGATAGACGTCTTTTTCCCAGAGAAATCATCGGCGTACCGATGGGGAAATAAAACAGTCAAAATTAAAATCTTAAATTAGTATATACTTATGTATTCAGAGGGTTTTGCGCCCTCTGTTTTTTTCGTTATAATAGACAAAGTGCATTTTCTGCTTATTAGACGCTCGATATAAGAAAAAGTTTCATGAATATACAAAAGTTTTTATTTTGTCTTGGAGGAAATAATGAAAATTAAAGAGATCATTGTGGTCGAGGGGCGTGACGATACGGCCCGCATCAAATTGGCTGTTGATGCAGACACAATTGAAACAAATGGTTCAGCCATCGATGATCATGTGATTGACCAAATCCGTTTGGCCCAGAAGACGAGAGGCGTCATTATTTTAACGGATCCGGACTTTCCGGGAGAGAAGATTCGCAAAACCATCTCAGAGGCTGTACCCGGCTGTAAGCATGCATTTTTGCCAAAACATCTTGCCAAACCTAAAAACAAGCGGGGAATTGGTGTGGAGCATGCATCGGTTGAAAGCATTAGGGCATGTTTAGAAAATGTGCATGAGGAGATGGAAGCGCAGCCGAGTGACATTTCAGCTGAGGATTTGATTCATGCCGGACTAATAGGCGGGCCTGCGGCCAAATGCCGCCGGGAACGACTGGGTGATCTGTTGAAAATCGGCTATACAAATGGCAAACAGCTTCAAAAACGGCTGCAAATGTTTCAAATTAAAAAAAGTGATTTTATGAGTGCGCTCGATACCGTTATGCGGGAGGAACAGAATGAATAAAGATATTGCGACACCGATTAGAACGAAAGAGATACTGAAGAAATACGGTTTTTCTTTTAAAAAGAGCTTAGGACAGAATTTCTTAATTGATACGAACATTTTAAACAGAATTGTTGATCACGCGGAAGTGACGGAGAAAACAGGTGTCATTGAAATCGGCCCGGGAATCGGGGCTTTAACCGAACAGCTTGCCAAGCGGGCGAAAAAGGTCGTGGCATTTGAGATTGACCAGCGATTATTGCCGATTCTGAAGGATACACTGTCACCTTACGAAAATGTCACTGTCATTCATCAGGACGTGTTAAAGGCTGATGTCAAATCAGTCATTGAAGAACAATTTCAAGATTGTGATGAGATCATGGTAGTTGCCAACCTTCCTTATTACGTAACAACACCGATTATCATGAAACTGCTTGAAGAACATCTTCCGCTGAAAGGGATTGTGGTTATGCTGCAAAAAGAAGTGGCTGAGCGCATGGCGGCTGATCCTTCATCTAAGGAATACGGCTCGCTTTCAATCGCGGTGCAGTTTTATACAGAAGCCAAAACGGTGATGATCGTCCCGAAAACCGTATTTGTTCCTCAGCCTAATGTCGATTCCGCAGTCATTCGTCTGATTCTCCGAGACGGCCCGGCAGTGGACGTGGAAAACGAATCCTTTTTCTTTCAGCTCATCAAGGCAAGCTTTGCACAGCGCCGTAAAACGCTGCTCAATAACTTAGTTAACAATCTGCCTGAAGGAAAAGCACAAAAATCAACGATTGAACAAGTGCTCGAAGAAACAAATATTGACGGTAAGCGCCGAGGTGAATCCCTGTCTATTGAGGAATTCGCAGCGCTGTCTAACGGATTGTATAAAGCCCTTTTCTAAAAGGGCTTTTTGTTTTGCGCACCACATGGACTGCCGCTACATAGGCTAGAGAAGGACCTTTCATTCAATGATAAGAAAAAACTTGGACTCAGCGAAAAAAGGCGCTTTCTCAAGGCTCTTTCTTTCATGATGAGGCTTAGTCTATGTGTGGAGTGAGGAACGTGCAATTTCAAATAGGGGATATGGTAGCCAGAAAATCCTATCAGATGGATGTTTTGTTTCGAATTATAGGAATAGAGCAAACAAGCAAAGGAAATTCAATTGCCATTTTGCATGGAGATGAAGTCAGGCTGATTGCTGATTCGGATTTTTCTGATCTGGTGGCAGTGAAAAAGGATGAGCAGATGATGCGGAAAAAGAAAGATGAGAGCAGAATGAATGAGTCGCTCGAATTGCTCCGCCAAGATTATAAGCTGCTCAGAGAAAAGCAGGAGTACTATGCGACAAGCCAATATCAGCATCAGGAGCATTATTTCCATATGCCGGGCAAAGTGCTTCATCTGGATGGTGACGAAGCATATTTGAAAAAATGCCTGAATGTCTATAAAAAAATTGGAGTGCCGGTCTATGGCATCCATTGCCATGAAAAGAAAATGTCTGCTTCTATTGAAGAATTGCTCGACAAATATCGACCTGACATCCTGGTGATCACAGGGCATGATGCGTACTCGAAGCAAAAGGGCGGTATTGATGATTTGAATGCGTACAGACATTCTAAGCACTTTGTTGAAACAGTTCAAACAGCCCGAAAAAAGATCCCTCACTTAGATCAGCTTGTTATTTTTGCGGGGGCCTGCCAATCCCATTTTGAATCACTCATCAGAGCGGGTGCGAATTTTGCAAGTTCACCGTCAAGAGTCAATATTCATGCGCTTGATCCGGTATATATCGTCGCGAAGATCAGCTTTACGCCGTTTATGGAACGGATTAATGTATGGGAAGTGCTCCGTAATACGCTGACAAGAGAGAAAGGGCTTGGAGGTATTGAAACAAGAGGAGTTCTGAGAATTGGTATGCCTTATAAGTCCAATTAACAGTTGAAAACCTGCATAGGAGAGCTATGCGGGTTTTTTATTTTACATAATGATACATAATTTACCGAAACTTGCGGAACATAATTGAGGAATCATAGAATTTTGTCAAAATAATTTTATTGACAACGTCTTATTAACGTTGATATAATTTAAATTTTATTTGACAAAAATGGGCTCGTGTTGTACAATAAATGTAGTGAGGTGGATGCAATGGCGAAGACGTTGTCCGATATTAAAAGATCGCTTGATGGGAATTTAGGTAAAAGGCTGACGTTAAAAGCAAACGGTGGCCGCCGAAAAACGATTGAGCGTTCGGGCATTTTAGCTGAGACGTACCCTTCTGTTTTTGTGATACAACTAGATCAAGACGAGAACTCGTTTGAAAGAGTTTCATACAGTTATGCTGATATTTTGACTGAGACTGTTGAGCTGACATTTAATGATGACGCCGCAAGCTCAGTGGCATTTTAACGGGCAGTGAACCTTTTGTTTACTGCTTTTTGTTTTGCCCTTTTTTGGTTTCCAATAATTTTAACGAAAGTTCCATCTGATTTAACAAAAGATAAAACAGTCACATATTATCGTGACGTGCACGAATGGCTATCACTTCTAAAAAAGGAGTTGTTTCGTTTGGGCAGACGTCGTGGAGTTATGTCAGATGAGTTTAAATATGAGCTGGCTAAAGACCTTGGTTTTTATGACACAGTAAAAAATGGAGGCTGGGGTGAAATTCGGGCCCGCGATGCCGGTAACATGGTGAAGCGTGCTATTGAAATCGCCGAACAGCAAATGGCTCAGAATCAGAATAACCGATAAGGATGTGACCCGGGGGACGTGCTGTTCCCTGGTTTTTTTATTTTGGATATAAATACATAATGGGCTGAATATGGATATGTTCATCCTGTACTTCAAATGTGATACAATGTTCATACTTATGTTTAGATGGAGAAGTAGGTGAAAGCTATGCGTATTTTAGAAAAAGCGCCAGCTAAGATCAATCTGTCACTTGACGTCACCCGAAAACGCCCGGATGGCTATCATGAAGTCGAAATGATCATGACGACAATTGATTTAGCTGATCGAATTGAATTGACGGAGCTTGCAGAGGATGAAGTGAGGGTTTCCTCCCACAACCGATTTGTGCCTGATGACCAAAGAAACTTAGCTTATCAGGCTGCCAAGCTGATCAAGGACAGATACAACGTGAAAAAGGGAGTTTCCATCATGATTACGAAGGTAATTCCGGTGGCTGCCGGTCTTGCCGGCGGAAGCAGTGATGCGGCGGCGACACTCAGAGGGCTGAACAGACTGTGGAATTTAAATCTGTCCGCGGAAACGCTTGCTGAGCTTGGAGCGGAAATTGGCTCTGACGTTTCATTTTGTGTCTATGGCGGAACTGCATTAGCAACAGGGCGCGGCGAGAAAATTAAACATATCAGCACGCCTCCGCACTGCTGGGTCATTTTAGCGAAGCCGACAATCGGTGTTTCAACTGCTGAAGTGTACAGAGCGCTGAAACTGGATGGTATAGAGCATCCCGATGTACAAGGCATGATCGAGGCGATAGAAGAAAAGAGTTTTCAGAAGATGTGCAGCCGGTTAGGCAATGTGCTTGAATCTGTTACACTCGATATGCATCCTGAAGTTGCGATGATCAAAAACCAGATGAAACGCTTTGGTGCAGATGCCGTGTTAATGAGCGGGAGCGGCCCGACAGTGTTTGGACTGGTTCAGTATGAGTCGAAGGTGCAGAGAATTTATAACGGGTTAAGAGGCTTCTGCGATCAAGTTTATGCGGTGAGAATGATCGGCGAACAGAACGCTCTTGATTAAATCCGTATGTTAAGTTATATTGATCTTAAAATATTCGGATTTTGGGGGTGAGTTCATGAAGTTTCGTCGCAGCGGCAGATTGGTGGACTTAACAAATTATTTGTTAACCCATCCGCACGAGTTAATACCGCTAACCTTTTTCTCTGAGCGGTATGAATCTGCAAAATCATCGATCAGTGAAGATTTAACAATTATTAAACAAACCTTTGAACAGCAGGGGATTGGTACTTTGCTTACTGTTCCCGGAGCTGCCGGAGGCGTTAAATATATTCCGAAAATGAAGCAGGCTGAAGCTGAAGAGTTTGTGCAGACACTTGGACAGTCGCTGGCAAATCCTGAGCGTATCCTTCCGGGCGGTTATGTATATTTAACGGATATCTTAGGAAAGCCATCTGTACTCTCCAAGGTAGGGAAGCTGTTTGCTTCCGTGTTTGCAGAGCGCGAAATTGATGTTGTCATGACCGTTGCCACGAAAGGCATCCCTCTTGCGTACGCAGCTGCAAGCTATTTGAATGTGCCTGTTGTGATCGTTCGTAAAGACAATAAGGTAACAGAGGGCTCCACAGTCAGCATTAATTACGTTTCAGGCTCCTCAAACCGCATTCAAACAATGTCACTTGCGAAAAGAAGCATGAAAACGGGTTCAAACGTACTCATTATTGATGACTTTATGAAAGCAGGCGGCACCATTAATGGTATGATTAACCTGTTGGATGAGTTTAACGCAAATGTGGCGGGAATCGGCGTCTTAGTTGAAGCCGAAGGAGTAGATGAACGTCTTGTTGACGAATATATGTCACTTCTTACTCTTTCAACCATCAACATGAAAGAGAAGTCCATTGAAATTCAGAATGGCAATTTTCTGCGTTTTTTTAAAGACAATCTTTTAAAGAATGGAGAGACAGAATCATGACAAAAGCAGTCCACACAAAACATGCCCCAGCGGCAATCGGGCCTTATTCACAAGGGATTATCGTCAACAATATGTTTTACAGCTCAGGCCAAATCCCTTTGACTCCTTCAGGCGAAATGGTGAATGGCGATATTAAGGAGCAGACTCATCAAGTATTCAGCAATTTAAAGGCGGTTCTGGAAGAAGCGGGTGCTTCTTTTGAAACAGTTGTAAAAGCAACTGTATTTATCGCGGATATGGAACAGTTTGCGGAAGTAAACGAAGTGTACGGACAATATTTTGACACTCACAAACCGGCGAGATCTTGTGTTGAAGTCGCGAGACTCCCGAAGGATGCGTTAGTCGAGATCGAAGTTATTGCACTGGTGAAATAATAAGAAAAGTGATTCTGGGAGAGCCGGGATCACTTTTTTATTTACCTTATGCCCGAAATGAAAGCTTTATGACCTAATTGTGTAACTATATCCTATTTTTTCAAAAAATATTTTAAAAACGAGCAGGATTTCAGAAAAAATCGTGGAATTGATACACTAATGCTTTTATATAGGGAAAAGGTGGTGAACTACTGTGGAAGTTACTGACGTAAGATTACGCCGCGTGAATACCGATGGTCGCATGAGAGCGATTGCATCCATCACGCTGGATCACGAATTTGTTGTACATGATATTCGTGTGATTGATGGAAACAATGGTCTTTTCGTTGCGATGCCGAGTAAACGCACCCCTGATGGAGAGTTCCGCGATATTGCTCATCCTATTAATTCAAGCACGCGAGGAAAGATTCAAGATGCCGTGTTAAATGAGTATCATCGTCTGGGTGACACTGAAGCATTAGAATTCGAAGAAGCTGGAGCTTCTTAAAAAATAACCAAAAAGCAAGGACTGCTGAAAGGGCTGACATAAGCCTTTTGCCGGCGGTCCTTTTTTAATTCTGATTTTTCAAACTTAGTTGCACTCAATAGAAAATTCTTGCACTTCATGAAGTCTCCTTGAAATCAGAAGATATTTAGGATATATTTTTCTATGGATAAAAGGGATATTGGAGGCCAATAAATGGATAAGCGGTTTGCAGTTGTTTTAGCGGCTGGACAAGGAACGAGAATGAAATCGAAGCTTTATAAAGTCCTTCATCCAGTTTGCGGTAAGCCTATGGTAGAGCACGTCGTGGACGAAGCCTTAAAATTATCTTTATCAAAGCTTGTCACGATTGTCGGACATGGTGCGGAAGAAGTGAAAAAGCAGCTTGGTGATAAAAGCGAGTACGCGCTTCAAGCAAAACAGCTTGGCACTGCTCATGCTGTAAAACAGGCACAGCCATTTCTTGCTGACGAAAAAGGCGTCACAATTGTCATTTGCGGAGATACGCCGCTTTTGACAGCAGAGACGATGGAACAGATGCTGAAAGAACATACACAAAGAGAAGCGAAAGCTACGATTTTAACTGCGGTTGCAGAAGATCCAACTGGATACGGCCGCATTATTCGCAGCGAAAACGGAGCGGTTCAAAAAATAGTTGAGCATAAGGACGCCTCTGAAGAAGAACGTCTTGTAACTGAGATCAACACCGGTACGTATTGTTTTGACAATGAAGCGCTATTTCGGGCTATTGATCAGGTGTCTAATGATAATGCACAAGGCGAGTATTATTTGCCGGATGTCATAGAGATTCTTAAAAATGAAGGCGAAACTGTTGCCGCTTACCAGACTGGTAATTTCCAAGAAACGCTCGGAGTTAATGATAGAGTTGCTCTTTCTCAGGCAGAACAATTTATGAAAGAGCGCATTAATAAACGGCATATGCAAAATGGCGTGACGTTGATTGACCCGATGAATACGTATATTTCTCCTGACGCTGTTATCGGAAGCGATACTGTGATTTACCCTGGAACTGTGATTAAAGGTGAGGTGCAAATCGGAGAAGATACGATTATTGGCCCTCATACGGAGATTATGAATAGTGCCATTGGCAGCCGTACGGTTATTAAACAATCGGTAGTCAATCACAGTAAAGTGGGGAATGATGTAAACATAGGACCTTTTGCTCACATCAGACCTGATTCTGTCATCGGGAATGAAGTGAAGATCGGGAATTTTGTAGAAATTAAAAAGACTCAATTCGGAGACCGAAGCAAGGCATCTCATCTAAGCTATGTCGGCGATGCTGAGGTAGGCACTGATGTAAACCTGGGCTGCGGTTCAATTACTGTCAATTATGATGGAAAGAATAAGTATTTGACAAAAATTGAAGATGGCGCGTTTATCGGCTGCAATTCCAACTTGGTTGCCCCTGTCACAGTCGGAGAAGGCGCTTATGTGGCGGCAGGTTCAACTGTTACGGAAGATGTACCTGGAAAAGCACTTGCTATTGCCAGAGCGAGACAAGTAAATAAAGACGATTATGTGAAAAATATTCATAAAAAATAATCCTAAATTCGGAGGTTTATCCATGTCTAATCAATACGGAGATAAGAATTTAAAGATTTTTTCTTTGAATTCGAATCCAGAGCTTGCAAAAGAAATCGCAGATATAGTTGGAGTTCAATTAGGGAAATGTTCTGTCACAAGATTTAGTGACGGGGAAGTCCAAATTAATATCGAAGAAAGTATTCGCGGATGTGATTGTTACATCATCCAGTCTACAAGTGACCCCGTTAACGAGCATATTATGGAACTGCTGATTATGGTAGATGCGTTAAAACGCGCTTCTGCAAAAACGATTAACATTGTTATTCCTTATTACGGTTATGCGCGTCAAGACAGAAAAGCAAGATCCCGTGAGCCAATCACAGCTAAACTTTTCGCTAACCTGCTTGAAACAGCCGGTGCGACTCGTGTGATTGCACTTGACCTGCATGCGCCGCAAATTCAAGGATTCTTTGATATACCGATTGACCACTTAATGGGTGTTCCGATTTTAGGAGAATATTTTGAAGGCAAAAATCTTGAAGATATCGTCATTGTTTCACCAGACCATGGCGGTGTGACACGTGCCCGCAAACTGGCTGACCGACTAAAAGCGCCAATTGCGATTATCGATAAACGCCGTCCGCGTCCAAACGTGGCGGAAGTCATGAATATTGTAGGTAACATCGAAGGGAAGACTGCTATCCTCATCGATGACATTATTGATACTGCAGGTACGATTACACTTGCTGCTAATGCGCTCGTTGAAAACGGAGCGAAAGAAGTATATGCATGCTGTACACACCCTGTACTATCAGGCCCTGCGGTTGAACGGATTAATAATTCAACAATTAAAGAGCTTGTTGTGACAAACAGCATCAAGCTTCCTGAAGAAAAGAAAATTGAACGCTTTAAGCAGCTTTCAGTCGGACCGCTTCTGGCCGAAGCGATTATTCGCGTTCATGAGCAGCAATCAGTCAGCTATCTGTTCAGCTAAACCATTTTTCGAGGTTTAAATCCTTATCGTTATGGGTATTGTTTGTAATAGGACAACTAAAACGACAAGAGGATGGTGCTGAATATGGCAACTTTAACGGCAAAAGAAAGAACGGACTTTACTCGTTCGTCTCTTCGGAATATCCGTACTTCAGGACATGTTCCAGGTATCATATATGGGAAGGATACGGGCAACAAACCTGTGTCATTAGACAGTGTGGAGCTCATCAAAACGCTGAGGGACGAAGGCAAAAATGCAGTCATTACGCTTGAGGTCAGCGGAGAAAAACACTCCGTCATGGTAACAGACCTGCAGACGGACCCGCTGAAAAATGAAATCACTCATGCTGATTTTCAAGTAGTTAATATGAGTGAGGACATTGAAGTGGAAGTTCCGATTCATCTGACCGGAGAAGCCATTGGAGTGAAAAACGGAGGCGTACTGCAGCAGCCGTTATATGCACTTACTGTAAAGGCCAAGCCAAAAGCCATTCCGCAAACGATTGAGGCTGATATTTCAAGCCTCGATGTAAATGAAGTACTGACGATTGCAGATTTGCCTGCTGGCGGTGACTACTCCTTTAATCATGAATCAGATGAGGTTGTGGCTTCAATCCTTCCTCCGCAGCAGCAGGAAGCAGCTGAGGTCGATGAAGAGGAATCTGCCGATGCTCAGCCAGAAGGTGAAAACGAACAATAATAGCTTAAGGCGTAACCCTCCCGCGGTTACGTCTTTTGTGCTAGAATGAGAAGAATTATAGCCCGTTTATGAAGACGGGAGTTATGTGACTAAGGGAGGATTCGCCATGCTTGTGATTGCCGGTCTCGGAAACCCGGGGAAGAACTATGAAAATACACGGCATAATGTCGGATTTATGGTGATAGATCAGCTTGCAAAGGAATGGAATATAGAGCTGAATCAAAATAAATTTAACGGATTATACGGAACCGGATTTGTTTCCGGCAAAAAGGTTCTACTTGTTAAACCGCTTACATATATGAATTTATCAGGAGAATGTTTGCGGCCTTTAATGGACTACTATGATGTCGATAACGAAGATTTGACAGTCATTTACGACGACCTTGACCTTCCGACTGGCAAGATCCGTTTAAGAACGAAAGGAAGCGCCGGAGGGCACAATGGCATCAAATCACTGATCCAGCATCTTGGAACATCCGAGTTTGACCGTATCCGCATCGGAATCGGCCGGCCTGTAAACGGCATGAAGGTCGTTGATTATGTGTTAGGCTCCTTTACCAAGGAGGAGGCACCTGAGATCGAAGAAGCGGTTGATAAATCTGTGAAGGCTTGTGAGGCTTCTTTGAGTAAACCGTTTTTAGAAGTCATGAACGAATTTAACGCAAAGGTATAAAATGTAACAACAAAGTCCATACTACACCAAAATGACTTTTTCATCAGGAGGTCCCTTGTATGGCTTTGCATTATTATTGTCGTCATTGCGGAGTGAAAGTAGGCAGTCTCGAATCTTCAATGGTATCGACAGACTCACTTGGATTTCAGCACTTAACAAATGAGGAAAGAAACGATATGATTTCTTATAAAGAAAATGGAGATGTCCATGTTTTGACGATATGTGAAGATTGCCAAGAGGCGCTTGACCGAAATCCGCATTACCACGAATATCACACATTTATTCAATAAAAAGCTTTGGTGTAGACACTAGACCAAAGCGTTTTTCTGTTCTCGCAGGAAACAGAGAGGAGGGGCCATATGGACAACATTCAAACCTTTATAAAAGAAAGCGATGACTTTAAATCCATCATCAACGGTTTACACGAGGGCCTGAAGGAACAGCTGCTCGCGGGTCTGTCGGGTTCCGCGCGTTCTGTTTTTACTTCTGCTCTGGCTAATGAAACGAATAAGCCTATCTTTCTAATCACCCATAACTTATATCAAGCCCAGAAAGTAACAGATGATCTGACTTCACTTCTAGAGGATCGGTCTGTCCTTTTGTACCCCGTCAATGAACTCATTTCATCAGAAATCGCAGTTGCAAGCCCTGAATTGCGGGCGCAGCGATTAGATGTCATTAATAGACTAACGAATGGAGAAGCGCCAATTGTCGTTGCTCCGGTAGCGGCAATCAGAAGAATGCTGCCGCCTGTTGAGGTGTGGAAAAGCAGCCAGATGCTCATTCAAGTAGGCCATGATATCGAACCTGACCAGCTTGCCTCACGGCTGGTAGAGGTAGGGTATGAGCGGTCTGATATGGTTTCTGCGCCCGGGGAATTCAGTATTCGCGGTGGAATCATTGACATTTATCCGTTGACTTCAGAGAATCCGGTGAGAATTGAACTTTTTGACACCGAGGTGGATTCAATCCGCAGCTTTAATTCAGATGATCAGCGGTCAATTGAGACCCTTACCTCGATCAATATCGGTCCCGCGAAGGAATTAATTATCAGACCGGAAGAAAAAGCGCGGGCGATGGAGAAAATCGATAGTGGTCTTGCCGCGAGCTTGAAAAAATTAAAGGCTGACAAACAAAAAGAAATACTTCATGCGAATATTTCTCACGATAAAGAACGCTTGTCTGAAGGCCAGACAGATCAGGAGCTCGTGAAGTATCTCTCATATTTCTATGAAAAGCCTGCTAGTTTACTAGATTATACACCTGATAATACACTTCTGATTTTGGATGAAGTCAGTCGGATTCATGAGATGGAAGAACAGCTTCAAAAAGAAGAAGCGGAGTTTATAACAAATCTTCTTGAGGAAGGGAAGATTTTGCATGACATTCGTTTGTCATTCAGCTTCCAAAAAATAGTGGCTGAGCAAAAACGGCCTCTGCTGTACTACTCTTTATTTTTGCGGCATGTACACCATACGAGCCCGCAAAATATCGTCAATGTGTCAGGCCGGCAAATGCAGAGTTTCCATGGCCAAATGAACGTGCTTGCGGGCGAAATGGAGCGTTTTAAAAAATCAAATTTCACTGTTGTGTTCTTAGGAGCAAACAAGGAACGTACGCAGAAATTGTCATCTGTTTTGGCTGATTATGATATCGAGGCCGCCATGACAGACAGCAAAAAAGCGCTTGTTCAGGGACAGGTCTATATCATGGAAGGCGAGCTCCAATCGGGATTTGAGCTGCCGTTAATGAAGCTTGCCGTTATCACGGAAGAAGAACTGTTCAAAAACCGTGTAAAGAAGAAGCCGCGAAAACAGAAGCTTACCAATGCAGAGCGCATCAAAAGCTATTCTGAGCTTCAAATTGGAGATTATGTCGTTCATATTAATCACGGGATCGGAAAATACCTGGGGATTGAAACTCTTGAAATCAACGGCATTCATAAAGACTATTTAAATATACATTATCAGGGCAGTGACAAGCTTTACGTCCCTGTAGAACAAATTGATCAGGTCCAAAAATATGTTGGCTCCGAAGGAAAAGAGCCAAAGCTGTATAAATTAGGCGGAAGTGAATGGAAGCGGGTCAAGAAAAAAGTAGAGACATCCGTTCAGGATATTGCTGATGACTTAATTAAGCTGTATGCCGAAAGAGAAGCGAGCAAGGGCTATGCGTTTTCTCCTGACCATGAGATGCAGCGTGAATTCGAATCGGCTTTCCCTTATCAAGAGACTGAGGATCAGCTCCGTTCTATTCACGAAATCAAAAAAGACATGGAAAGAGAACGTCCGATGGACCGCTTGCTGTGCGGAGATGTGGGCTACGGTAAAACAGAGGTTGCCATACGTGCCGCGTTTAAGGCGATCGGTGACGGAAAGCAGGTAGCTCTGCTCGTTCCGACAACCATTTTGGCACAGCAGCACTATGAAACCATAAAAGAGCGCTTCCAGGACTATCCGATTAATATCGGCCTTCTCAGCAGGTTCAGAACGAGAAAAGAAGCAAACGAAACAATCAAAGGGCTGAAAAATGGAACGGTTGATATCGTCATCGGGACGCATCGGCTGCTATCAAAGGATGTCGTGTATAAAGACTTAGGGCTCCTCATCATTGATGAAGAGCAGCGTTTCGGTGTAACCCATAAAGAAAAGATCAAGCAAATAAAAGCCAATGTTGATGTATTAACGTTAACAGCAACGCCGATTCCGCGTACGCTGCATATGTCTATGCTTGGCGTAAGGGACCTTTCAGTCATCGAGACTCCGCCGGAAAATCGCTTCCCCGTACAGACGTATGTTGTGGAATATAACGGCGCTCTTGTCAGAGAGGCGATTGAACGTGAGCTTGCACGCGGAGGCCAGGTCTATTTCTTGTACAACCGGGTAGAGGACATTGAGCGGAAAGCGGATGAAATTTCAATGCTAGTCCCTGACGCGAAGGTAGCATATGCGCATGGGAAAATGACAGAAAATGAATTAGAAACCGTTATGCTAAGCTTCCTTGAAGGAGAATCAGACGTTCTCGTCAGCACAACCATTATCGAAACTGGCGTGGACATCCCAAACGTCAATACGCTGATCGTATTTGACGCCGACAAGATGGGACTTTCTCAGCTTTACCAGCTGCGGGGGCGTGTCGGCCGTTCTAACCGTGTGGCGTATGCGTACTTCACGTATCGCCGGGATAAAGTGCTGACAGAAGTGGCTGAAAAAAGGCTGCAGGCTATTAAAGAATTCACAGAGTTAGGTTCCGGTTTTAAAATCGCAATGCGTGACTTAACGATTCGCGGAGCCGGGAATCTTCTTGGTGCCCAGCAGCATGGCTTCATCGATTCGGTCGGATTTGACCTCTATTCACAAATGCTGAAGGAGGCCATTGAGGAGCGTAAAGGAGACACAGCGAAGACAGAGCAGTTTGAAACAGAAATTGATGTCGAGCTTGATGCGTATATTCCGGAAACTTATATTCAAGACGGCAAACAGAAAATTGATATGTATAAACGCTTCAGGTCTGTGGCGACAATCGAAGAGAAGAATGAGCTTCAAGATGAAATGATCGACCGCTTTGGAAACTATCCAAAAGAAGTCGAATACTTGTTTACTGTTGCAGAAATGAAAGTCTATGCGAGACAGGAACGTGTCGAGCTGATTAAGCAGGATAAAGATGCTGTCAGATTGACGATTTCTGAAGAAGCAAGTGCTGAAATTGACGGGCAGAAGCTGTTTGAGCTTGGCAATCAATATGGCAGACAAATCGGACTGGGAATGGAAGGGAAAAAACTCAAAATCTCCATACAGACGAAAGGCCGTAGTGCTGATGAATGGCTCGACACCGTGCTGGGCATGCTGAAGGGCTTAAAAGATGTGAAAAAGCAAACCATTTCATCAACGTAAATTTTGTTACTCTCTGGTGTATATTACATTTGATGTGACGGATACTAATTTCAAGCGAGGCGGAAGGTACATAAAGTAACTGCTTTAGGTCTTTCCCACATGTATATACCATCAAATGAAAGAGAGGCACCAGAGATGAAAGCAACCGGTATCGTACGTCGTATTGATGACTTAGGTCGGGTCGTGATTCCTAAAGAAATTCGAAGAACTCTGAGAATCAGGGAAGGCGATCCGCTTGAGATTTTTGTAGATCGTGACGGAGAAGTGATTTTGAAAAAGTACTCTCCGATCAGTGAGCTTGGAGACTTTGCAAAGGAGTATGCAGACGCGCTTTACGACAGCCTCGGCCATTCAGTGCTGATTTGTGATCGTGATGTATATATTGCCGTGTCCGGCAGCTCCAAAAAAGATTACTTAAACAAGTCAATCAGCGAAATGCTGGAAAGAACAATGGATCAGCGCAGCTCCGTGCTTGAGAGTGATGCGAAATCAGTACAGCTTGTGAATGGAATTGATGAGGACATGAATTCTTATACTGTAGGCCCAATTGTGGCGAACGGTGATCCGATAGGTGCTGTGGTGATCTTTTCAAAAGATCAGACAATGGGCGAAGTAGAGCATAAAGCCGTTGAAACAGCAGCTGGATTTTTGGCTCGTCAAATGGAACAGTAGGTCTTATTCCTTTCTTCGAAAATAGGTATGTAAAGAACAGCTCTCCTTGGGACGCTGTTCTTTTTCATGCGTGCCGAAAAAGGAATCCAAGGGTTGGGATGTGGTATAATAACCTCGTTTTTATTTGTGCCGCGGTAATACGTGAACCGTATTGCCCCTGACGTTGGGAAGGAGCTTTTGGATGGACGATTCAATAGGCGTTAAACGGCATTGGATTTGGCAGGGGGCTTTTGTTTTAATTCTGGCAGGCGTCATCACAAAAATTTTAAGCGCTGTTTACAGAGTCCCGTTTCAAAACATTGTCGGCGATGTTGGATTTTATATATATCAGCAGGTATACCCCTTTCTTGGTATTGCGGTCATGCTGTCCACATCAGGATTTCCAGTCATTATTTCAAAGCTGATGAATGATTATAGTGAAAAAAATCATCACACCATATTAAAAATATCAGCGTTGTTTTTGTCTTTAATCGGTATTTTATTATTTCTTTGTTTATATCTGGGTGCTGTTCCTATTGCACTCTTTATGGGAGATTCGCATCTAGCCGTGTTAATTCAAGTGGCCGCATACGCGTTTCTGCTTTTCCCATTTGTCGCGTTGCTAAGAGGCGGTTTTCAGGGGCGGCACGAAATGCTCCCTTCAGCCTTATCACAGATGACAGAGCAGTTTCTGCGTGTTGCGGTGCTCTTGGGTTTATCATTTTGGCTCGTGAAAAAGGGAGCCTCGCTTTATACTGCGGGAGCGGCAGCCGCTTCAGGCTCTCTTGCCGGAAGTTTGGTTGCATTGATAATACTGGGGTTTTTTTGGTTCAAAACGAAAAGAGACAACCAAACGGATAGGCAAAACGAAAATGTCATCACAACAAAAGAATTGACGAAAAAACTGCTTTTATATTCGGTCACAATTTGTGTAAGCAGTTTGCTGCTTTTGTTTATCCAGCTTGTTGATGCTTTGAATTTATATGCATTGCTTTCGGGTGGTGAGGCAAGCGAAGAAGCAAAATGCCTAAAGGGGATCTATGATCGGGGACAACCCTTGTTGCAGCTCGGTTCAGTTTTTGCCGTAAGCATTGCGACGTCACTCGTTCCGTATATTTCTATGGCTGTAAAAAACAAAGAGCTGAAGATCATGAAAGAAAAAATCACGTCATCTTTGAAACTATGCCTTGTGCTCGGTACAGGCGCATCGGCTGGGTTGATTTGCATTCTAAAGCCGGTAAATATCATGCTGTTTCAAAATGGAGAAGGGACAGGTGCGTTACAAGTATTTAGCTGCTCCATTTTGTTTGCATCCTTGGCGGTAACGGCAGCGGCAGTCTTACAGGGAGCGGGATACACAGTTTTTCCTGCGATAGCGGTGGGCGCGGGTGTTGCGGTGAAATGGGTGTTAAACACACTTTTGGTTCCGCGCTATGGGATTGAAGGCGCATCGCTTGCGACAGCGGCTTCCTTTGCGGCTGTCGCCGGCCTTAACTTGTATCAGCTTCGGCAAAAGGAATGGCTCGATAAGCTTAGAGGCGTTTTGATTCCGATTATTGGATCTGCTCTTTTGATGTCAGCTGTTTTGCTTGCGTATACGCGTCTCTGGACTTTCTTGTTTCCTGCAACAGGAAGAGGAGCGGCTGTGATTGAGAGTCTTTCTGCTGTTGCCATTGGTGGCGCGGTGTTTATTTATTGTATGATGAGATTGGGAATATTTACAGATGAAGAGCTGAACAGTGTGCCATTCGGCAGCAAGTTAAGCAAATTCATGAGAAGGAGAGAACAAAATGGCGGGTAAAATTACAGTCGTCGGACTTGGTGCCGGAGACATGGACCAATTGACAATTGGTATACACAAGCTGCTGACGAAGGCAGATACGCTGTATGTCAGAACCAAGGATCATCCTTTAATTGAGGAGCTTGAAAAAGAAACGAAGAACATCCGTTTCTTTGATGATATATATGAGAAACATGATCAGTTCGAGGCGGTATATGAAGAAATTGCAGATATCCTCTTTGAAGCGGCGCGGCGTGAGGACGTGGTTTACGCTGTGCCGGGACACCCTTTTGTCGCAGAAAAAACAGTTCAGCTGCTGACGGAGCGGCAGGAAAAGGAAAACGTTCAAGTGAAAGTCGCGGGGGGACAAAGTTTCCTTGATGCCACATTCAATGTCTTGCAAATTGACCCGATTGAAGGTTTTCAATTTGTGGATGCCGGCACATTGTCCGCGGATGAGCTTGAGCTCAGACATCATCTGATCATATGTCAGGTTTACGACCAAATGACGGCTTCTGAAGTCAAGCTGACATTGATGGAGAAGCTGCCTGATGATTATGAGGTCGTCATTGTGACTGCAGCAGGCAGCCGTGGCGAGGAGATCAGGACAGTGCCATTATTTGAGCTGGACCGCAATGTCGCTTTGAACAACTTAACAAGTGTGTATATTCCGCCGATTAAAGAAGAGAAGCTGCTTTATCACGAATTCTCCACGTTCCGAAGCATCATCAGAGAGCTTCGCGGACCTAATGGATGTCCGTGGGATAAAAAGCAGACGCATCAGTCATTAAAGCAGTACATGATTGAAGAATGTTATGAGCTTCTCGAAGCTATTGACGAAGAAGACACAGACCATATGATCGAAGAGCTTGGCGACGTTTTGCTTCAGGTCTTGCTTCACGCGCAAATTGGTGAAGATGAAGGTTATTTCACAATTGATGATGTCATAAAAGGAATCAGTGAAAAAATGGTCCGAAGACATCCCCATGTGTTTAAAGATGTTAAGGTTCAGGATGAAAACGATGTTTTAGCCAATTGGGAAGATATAAAAAAGGCCGAAAAAAATACATCTGAATCATCATTACTAGACAGCGTACCGAAAACCCTTCCAGCTCTTTCGAAAGCAGCTAAATTGCAGAAAAAAGCAGCGAAGGTCGGTTTTGACTGGGAAGACGTCAGCGATATTTGGGAAAAGGTAAGTGAGGAAATGAAGGAATTTTCTTCTGAGGTTTCTGAAGCTCCTCACGAACACAATCTTAAAGCTGAGTTTGGCGACATTTTGTTCGCGCTGGTGAATGTAGCCCGCTTCTACAAAATAGAGCCAGAGGAAGCGCTGACCATGACTAATGACAAATTCCGGAGACGGTTCTCGTACATTGAGGAAACAGCGAAGGAAGAGGGAGTCGAGTTGGCTGATATGTCCCTTGAGGACATGGACAAACTGTGGAATGAAGCAAAAGAAACTGAGAGGAGATCATAGATATGAGATTAGATAAATTTTTGAAAGTATCACGGCTGATCAAACGGCGTACACTAGCGAAGGAAGTAGCTGACCAAGGACGAATCTCTATTAACGGAAACCAAGCTAAAGCTAGCTCTGACGTAAAACCGGGAGATGAACTAACGGTCCGCTTCGGCCAAAAGCTTGTAACGGTTCAAGTTAATGAATTGAAAGACACGACGAAAAAAGAAGAAGCTGCAAACATGTACACGATTCTAAAAGAAGAAAAACTCGGCGAATAGGCTTGTTCTAAAAAAACCCCCCACCTCATACAATGCAGTAATAATGCTAAAAGTATCGAGGATATGGGGGCTGAATAGATGAATTCATATTATGATCAAAAAGGTTCTTCGTCTGTTCCGGAACAGCATGATGTGACAATGAAAGGCCGGAAGCATTTAGATATTTCTGGGGTTAAGCATGTGGAGAGTTTTGATAACGAAGAATTCCTGCTGGAAACGGTGATGGGAATGCTCTCCGTCAGAGGCCAAAACCTGCAGATGAAAAATCTTGATGTGGAAAAAGGGATTGTTTCGATTAAAGGCAGGGTATTTGATTTAGTGTACTTAGACGAACAACAAGGGGATAAAGCTAAAGGGTTTTTTAGCAAGTTGTTTAAATGACGCTGACGACACAATTCTATACAATGCTAGCGATGTCCGGTATGGGTCTCTGGCTTGGTGCTTCGCTTGATACATACCGGCTCTTTGTCATTCGTGCCAAAACAGCCAGATGGCTATTATTTATTCATGATATTCTTTTCTGGATTATGCAAGGGCTGCTTTTCTTTTATGTCTTGCTTCATGTAAATGAGGGAGAATTCAGGATTTACATCTTTTTAGCGGTTCTGCTGGGCGTTGCGACGTATCAGAGCCTTTGCAAACGAATCTATATAAAAATACTGAAATTCGTCATTTACCTTGTTGTTTCTGTTTATCAATTCTTCAAAAAACTCATTCAGCACGTGTTATTTCGTCCTATTGTGTGGACATGCGGAGCGATCATCTGGCTGGCGGCATTTTTATTCAAGAAAACATACAGCCTGATAGGTTTTCTCCTGCTGTGTCTATATAAAATAGTCATGGTTCTGTGTTTTCCGATCCGTTTTATCGCGAAACAATGTTTGAAACTTCTTCCTGTGAAAATGCGTCTAACTTTTAGACGTTATTTTGAAAAAGGTGCAGGATTTCTCAAAAAGAAGAAGAAACTATTGATAACCATAAGAACGACCATCACACGGTTTTTGAAGAGATGAAAGGAGGACCGTCTGGTTTGAATTTTTCCAGGGAACGAACGATAACTGAAATACAAAACGACTATAAAGAACAAGTAGAACGGCAAAATCAGCTGAAGAAACGAAGACGCAAAGGGCTGTACAGACGGTTAACTGTATTCGGCGCCCTAGTATTCCTGACGGCAATTGTGCTGGCAAGCTCTGTATGGTCCCAAACATCTTCCCTTAGTGCAAAAGAAGAAAAGAAAGAACAGCTTGAAAAAGAACTGAAAAGTTTAAAGACAAAACAAACGGATTTAAAAGAAGAAATATCCAAATTGAAGGATGAGGATTACGTCACAGAGCTTGCCAGAAGGGACTTATTCATGTCTGGAGACGGAGAAATTATCTTCAATGTGGAGAAGAAGAGCAAGTAGCCTTGTTGACACTTAAATTTTTATTTAGGTATAATTAAGCAAACGATCTTTTTATAAGCCTAAGGAGGAGCACTTTTTTTATGTCGATTGAAGTTGGCAGCAAGTTGCAAGGGAAAATTACAGGTATTACAAATTTTGGAGCATTTGTTGAATTGCCTGGAGGCTCAACCGGTCTCGTTCACATTAGTGAGGTAGCTGATAATTATGTCAAAGACATTAACGACCACTTAAAAGTCGGCGACCAAGTTGAAGTGAAAGTCATCAACGTTGAAAAAGACGGGAAAATTGGTTTATCTATTAAAAAAGCTAAAGACCGTCCGCAAGCCAGACCTAGAAATGATTTCCGTCCGAAAGAATCTTTTGAACAGAAAATGAATAAGTTTTTAAAAGACAGCGAAGATCGCTTGTCATCTTTAAAACGCAATACGGAATCAAAACGTGGAGGGCGCGGAGCAAGAAGAGGATAACTTGCTGCTTTCTATAAAATAAATGAAGCATCCGTTCATCCCGACGGATGCTTTTTTATTATCCTCATTCTCTTTAAGAGTCAGAAAATTACAACATTAAAGTTTCTGTTGACGAAAGAGACAAACCTTTGTATTATATAACTTGTGCTTAGAAGCACAAAACAATATGGCGGTGTAGCTCAGCTGGCTAGAGCGTACGGTTCATACCCGTGAGGTCGGGGGTTCGATCCCCTCCGCCGCTACCATATTTGTTTGGCCCGTTGGTCAAGCGGTTAAGACACCGCCCTTTCACGGCGGTAACACGGGTTCGAATCCCGTACGGGTCATCCTAACAAATCGGTTTCTCTTGCAGAAGCCGATTTTTTTCATTTTTAGACAACATTCCGGAAATTCTTTTCATAAACGAATATCAAGGCAGAAACCGTCGAAGATTTCTTTGGTATTGTTACCTTCTTTTGACAAAATCCTATCTGTGCTTTCGCTATAATGACAGGCAACGAATATAACAGGTGGGAGATGAGAGGAATGGAAAAAGCAGAAAGAAGAGTGAACGGGCCAATGGCGGGACAAGCTTTGGAAAAACTCCAATCGTTTTTTAACAGGGGCACGAAGCTGGTGACTCATCATTTGCATTCACTGTTTTTCTATAAAGGATTCATTTATGTTGTCATCGGATTTTTGCTTGGACGGGCTTTCATATTATCCGAGGTGCTTCCTTTCGCACTTCCTTTCTTTGGAGCGATGCTTCTTATCAGAAGAGACAAAGCGTTTTATGCGGTTTTGGCTGTGCTTGCAGGTGCGCTGACCATATCTCCAAAGCACTCATTGCTCATACTGGCGGCATTGCTGGCATTCTTCGTATTTTCTAAAGTGGCTGCCTTCATTACCGACGATCGTGTTAAAGCGCTCCCGATTGTCGTGTTCTTCTCCATGGCTGCAGCAAGAGCCGGGTTTGTTTATGCCCAAAATGGCGTATTTACAACCTATGATTATGTAATGGCTATCGTTGAGGCTGGACTATCGTTTATCTTAACACTGATTTTCCTTCAGAGCCTTCCGATTTTTACTGTGAAAAAAGTGAAACAATCATTAAAAATAGAGGAAATCATTTGCTTTATGATTCTTATTGCCTCTGTTTTAACGGGGCTGGCTGGCTTGTCCTACCAAGGGATGCAGGCAGAACATATATTGGCTCGTTATGTTGTGTTGAGTTTTTCCTTTATTGGCGGAGCAAGCATCGGCTGTACGGTTGGGGTTGTGACCGGCCTGATTCTTGGCTTGGCGAATATCGGAAACCTATATCAAATGAGTCTGCTTGCTTTTTCCGGTTTATTGGGCGGTTTGCTGAAGGAAGGGAAAAAAGCGGGTGCAGCAATTGGTTTGATCGTTGGATCACTTCTTATATCTTTATATGGTGAAGGCTCTGCCGGTCTGATGACAACGCTCTATGAGTCATTAATCGCAGTCTGCCTGTTTTTGCTCACACCTCAATCTATTACGAGGAAAGTGGCGAGATATATTCCGGGAACTGTCGAGCATCTTCAAGAGCAACAGCAATACGCTAGAAAAATCCGTGATGTCACTGCTCAGAAGGTAGACCAATTCTCCAATGTATTTCACGCGCTGTCTGAAAGCTTTGCAACCTTTTATCAAGCATCAGACGAACAGACAGATGACAGCGAAGTTGATCTGTTCTTAAGCAAAATCACGGAGCATTCCTGCCAGACGTGCTACAAGAAAAACAGGTGCTGGGTACAGAACTTTGATAAAACATATGACTTAATGAAACAAGTTATGCTTGAAACAGAGGAAAAAGAATATGCATCAAACCGAAGGCTGAAAAAAGAGTTTCAACAGTATTGTTCTAAATCCAAGCAGGTTGAAGAGCTGATTGAGGATGAGCTCGCACATCATCATGCCCATTTGACACTCAAGAAAAAAGTCCAAGACAGCAGGCGCCTTGTTGCTGAACAGCTTTTAGGCGTTTCTGAGGTTATGGCCGACTTTTCTCGGGAAATAAAAAGAGAGCGAGAACAACACTTTCTGCAGGAAGAGCAAATCATAGAAGCGCTTCAGCATTTCGGAATTGAGATTCAGCATGTCGAGATCTATAGTCTTGAACAAGGAAATATCGATATTGAAATGACCATTCCGTTCAGCGGACATGGAGAAAGTGAAAAAATCATTGCTCCTATGCTTTCTGACATTCTGGAGGAACAAATTCTTGTGAAAGCCGAACAGCACTCTCCGCATCCGAATGGATACAGCCATGTCGCCTTTGGATCAACAAAATCATACAGGGTGTCCACGGGAGCTGCTCACGCTGCGAAGGGCGGCGGCCTTGTCTCCGGTGACAGCTACAGCATGATGGAGCTTGGAGCCAGAAAATATGCTGCAGCAATCAGTGACGGAATGGGCAATGGCGCAAGAGCGCACTTTGAAAGCAATGAAACGATCAAGCTTCTTGAAAAAATCCTTGAATCGGGCATTGATGAAAAAATAGCAATTAAAACGATCAACAGCATACTGTCTCTAAGGACAACTGACGAAATATATTCCACGCTTGACCTATCTATTATCGATCTTCAAGATGCCAGCTGTAAATTTTTGAAGGTTGGATCGACGCCCAGCTTTATCAAACGGGGTGACCAGGTCATGAAAGTTCAAGCGAGCAATCTGCCAATCGGTATTATTAATGAATTCGATGTGGAGGTTGTGAGTGAACAGCTGAAAGCGGGTGACCTCTTAATTATGATGAGTGATGGCATTTTTGAGGGGCCTAAGCATGTGGAAAATCACGACTTATGGATGAAGCGTAAAATGAAAGGGTTGAAAACAAATGACCCGCAGGAGATTGCCGATTTGCTTATGGAAGAAGTCATCCGCACAAGATCCGGCCAAATTGAGGACGATATGACTGTTGTTGTCGTCCGGATTGATCACAATACACCGAAGTGGGCATCCATTCCTGTTCCGGCAATCTTTCAAAACAAACAAGAAATTTCATAACGCTTCCGTATAAATCAAATTTCTTCTGGCGAAGATGGGAATATATGAATCTGAGAATCCTCGTATTCTCCAGGAGGAATGAATGTGAACAACGGACATTTAAATCAAATTTTGCTGATAACGGATGGCTGCTCAAACCATGGGGAAGACCCGCTTGCAATGGCTGCTTTTGCTAAAGAGCAGGGGATTACGGTAAATGTCATTGGTATAATGGAAGAAAATCAAATTGACCCTGAGGCAATGAAGGAAGTCGAAGGGATTGCACTTGCCGGAGGAGGCGTGCACCAAGTCGTTTATGCATCTCAGCTTTCACAAACTGTTCAAATGGTAACAAAGAAAGCGATGACGCAAACCTTACAAGGTGTAGTCAATCAAGAACTGAAACAGATTCTCGGAAAGAATGTGGAAATGGAAGAGCTTTCTCCGGAAAAACGCGGCGAAGTCATGGAAGTGGTAGACGAGCTTGGAGAAACGGTGCATCTTCAGGTTTTGGTTCTTGTTGATACAAGTGCAAGTATGGCGCCAAAGCTTCCAACAGTAAAAGAGGCGCTGATTGATTTGTCTGTAAGCCTCAATTCCCGAATTGGGAATAACGAATTTGCGATGTGTATATTTCCCGGGAAAAAACAAGAGGTCGAGCTTGTGCTGAACTGGACACCGAAGCTGCAATCTCTTTCCACACTCTTTGCAAAGCTTTCGACAGGCGGCATCACGCCGACAGGTCCGGCGATTCGTGAAGCGACACTGCAGTTTGAAAAAATACGCTCAAGAAGGGGCATGCTGGCAGATGATGAACGACGCTTTGACGAGTTTGGCATGTAGCCTCAAGCCGGGTACGACAATCAAAGGCAAGTGGAATGGAAACACTTATACATTGCGTAAACAGCTTGGTAAAGGGGCCAATGGAATTGTGTATTTGGCAGAAACATCAGATGGACATGTTGCCTTAAAGGTGAGTGATGACAGCCTGTCTATTACTTCTGAAGTGAATGTCTTGAAATCTTTCTCAAAGGCCCAGTCCGTTACGATGGGGCCTTCTTTTTTTGATACGGATGATGCCTATATTCCCAGTGCCAATACGAAAGTTTCATTTTATGCAATGGAATACATAAAAGGGCCGCTGCTTTTGAAGTATGTCAGTGATAAAGGAGCAGAGTGGATACCGGTATTAATGATTCAGCTGTTATCCAGCTTATCGGTGCTTCACCAGCAAGGATGGATATTCGGCGATCTTAAACCTGATAATCTGATCGTAACTGGTCCGCCCGCAAGGATCCGCTGCATTGATGTGGGCGGCACGACAAAGGAAGGCCGGGCGATAAAAGAGTATACGGAGTTTTATGACAGAGGCTATTGGGGGTATGGAACAAGAAAGGCAGAGCCATCCTATGATCTGTTCGCAGTTGCCATGATTATGATCAACAGTGTGCATAAAAAAGAATTTAAGAAAACGAACCAGCCCAAAGAACAGCTTAGGTCTCTCATCGAAGGAAACCCGCTGCTTCAAAAGTATAAAAAAGCGCTTTTTTCAGCCTTGAACGGAGATTATCAATCCGCAGATGAAATGAAAAAGGATATGCTAGACGCGGGGCAAAAAGCAGCACAAAGAAAACAGCCTATAAAAGCATCACCGCAGCCTGCCACACGACAAAGACAGCAAAAACCGCGCCAAGGAAAAATAACGAAGACGCGATATACCCCAAAACAGAAACCGGCTAAGTCGGGGGGGTTATTTGAAACAACGCTTATCGTGATCAGTGTTTTAGCGCTTTATTTCGCCTATATTATCTTTTTCTTAATCTGAATGGTGCAAACTGCAGAGCCTATGCTTCTTCTTTGCTTGGAGGGGTTGAAAGTGTTAGGATATGAATATCTTTAAAATACCTGCTCATTGTGAGGAGGACATTGTGAAAAGTGTCAAAGATTTTTTAAACAAACACAATCTTACGTTAAAAGGGGCGACAATCATTGTAGGCGTTTCCGGCGGTCCGGACTCAATGGCTCTTCTTCACGCGTTGCATACGTTATGCGGCCGTTCAGCGAATGTTATTGCAGCTCACGTTGACCATCGGTTCAGAGGTGCGGAATCCGAGGAGGACATGCGTTTTGTCCAAGCTTATTGTAAAGCTGAACAGCTCGTGTGCGAAACGGCTCAAATCAATGTAACCGCATATGCACAGGAAAAAGGACTCAATAAGCAGGCTGCAGCACGCGATTGCCGCTACCAGTTTTTTGAGGAAATCATGTCGAAGCACCAAGCGGACTATCTGGCTCTTGCGCATCATGGTGATGACCAGGTTGAAACAATGCTTATGAAACTGGCTAAGGGTACGCTTGGAACGGGACTTGCGGGAATGCAGCCGGTTAGACGTTTTGGGACAGGGCGGATCATCAGGCCGTTCTTAACCATTACAAAGGAAGAGATCCTTCACTATTGCCATGAAAACGGCTTGAGCTACCGGACGGATGAAAGCAACGCCAAAGATGACTACACAAGAAACAGATTCAGAAAAACAGTGCTCCCGTTTTTGAAGCAGGAATCTCCGGATGTGCATAAAAGGTTTCAGAAAGTGAGTGAAGCACTGACGGAAGATGAGCAATTCTTACAGTCATTAACGAAAGATGAAATGAATAAAGTAATCACAAGCCAGTCTAATACATCAGTTGAAATCAATTCCTCTCAATTGCTTGCCCTCCCGATGCCTTTACAAAGAAGAGGAGTTCAACTAATATTAAACTATCTTTATGAAAACGTTCCATCATCCTTTTCAGCCCATCACATTCAGCAGTTTCTCGATTGGGCGGAAAATGGCGGTCCTTCAGGAGTACTGGACTTTCCGAAAGGGCTGAAGGTGGTCAAATCATATCAGACATGTTTGTTTACATTTGAACAATGGCAGTGCAAAAATGTTCCCTTTGAATACCAAATTAGCGGAGCTGCTGATGAAACGGCAGTGCTCCCTAATGGATATCTGATAGAGGCAAGGCATTATGCGGACTCGCCTGAAGAACATGGGAATGCTGTTTTTATCACAAGTGAAAAAAAGGTGCGATTTCCCTTAACAATCCGGACGAGAAAAGCTGGAGACCGGATCAAACTAAAAGGGATGAACGGCTCAAAAAAGGTAAAGGATATATTTATTGATAAGAAATTGCCTCTCCAAGAAAGAGACAACTGGCCGATTGTGACGGACGCAAGCGGTGAAATTATCTGGATACCTGGCTTGAAAAAATCAATTTTTGAAGATCTTGTGATTCCAAACAGCGACCGCATTGTATTACAATATAGACAGCATGAAAAGTGTAGGGGGCAAGCAAAATCATGATGAAACATGATATCGAGAAAGTACTGATCTCAGAGGAAGAGATACAAAAGAAAGTAAAAGAGTTAGGTGCAGAATTAACGAGCGAGTATCAAGATACATTTCCGTTGGCAATCGGTGTGTTAAAAGGAGCACTTCCTTTTATGGCGGATCTTATCAAGCATATTGATACATATTTGGAAATGGATTTCATGGATGTATCAAGCTACGGAAATTCTACGGTTTCTTCTGGAGAAGTAAAAATCATTAAAGATTTGGATACATCTGTAGAGGGCCGGGACATCTTAATTATTGAAGATATCATCGACAGTGGGTTAACCTTAAGTTATCTCGTAGAGCTCTTCCGATACCGTAAAGCAAAATCAATTAAGATTGTTACCCTTTTGGATAAACCGAGCGGAAGAAAAGCGGACATCAAAGCAGACTTTGTCGGTTTTGAAGTTCCTGACGCGTTTGTAGTGGGTTACGGACTTGATTATGCTGAGCGCTATCGCAATCTGCCTTATATCGGAGTGTTAAAACCGGCAGTTTATGAAAGCTGATCGGCAGCCTGCTTCCGAGATGGTTATTGTTTGTATTGGAATGATTTTCTATGGTACTATTGAACATAGTTGTGCTTACTGTGGGAGGAGGTAAGGAATGAATCGGGTCTTCCGTAATACCATTTTTTATTTACTTATTTTATTAGTAGTAATCGGGGTTGTGAGCTACTTCCAGACCTCAAATCCGAAAACAGAAAATATGTCGTACAGTACGTTCATCAAAAACCTGGATGACGGGAAAGTTGATAGCGTATCGGTTCAGCCTGTCAGAGGTGTTTATGAGGTAAAAGGGCAGCTGAAAAACTACGACAAAGATCAATACTTTTTGACTCATGTTCCTGAAGGAAAGGGAGCAGACCAGATATTTAACGCTTTGAAAAAGACAGACGTAAAGGTTGAGCCCGCGCAAGAAACAAGCGGATGGGTGACGTTCCTGACGACCATCATCCCATTTGTCATTATCTTTATTCTGTTTTTCTTCCTGCTCAATCAGGCTCAAGGCGGCGGCAGCCGTGTCATGAACTTTGGCAAGAGTAAAGCGAAGCTGTATACAGAGGAAAAGAAACGCGTCAAATTTAAAGACGTTGCAGGGGCTGACGAAGAAAAGCAAGAACTTGTTGAAGTTGTTGAGTTTCTGAAAGATCCCCGCAAGTTTGCCGAGCTCGGCGCCAGAATACCGAAAGGCGTGCTTTTAGTCGGACCTCCGGGTACCGGTAAAACATTGCTTGCCAAGGCTTGTGCAGGAGAAGCCGGCGTACCTTTCTTCAGCATCAGCGGATCTGATTTCGTTGAAATGTTTGTAGGGGTCGGTGCTTCCCGTGTGCGTGACTTGTTTGAAAATGCGAAAAAGAATGCGCCTTGTTTGATCTTCATTGATGAAATTGACGCAGTCGGACGCCAGCGTGGCGCTGGTCTCGGCGGTGGACACGATGAACGTGAACAGACGCTAAACCAATTGCTTGTTGAAATGGACGGATTCAGCGCTAATGAAGGAATTATCATCATTGCTGCGACGAACCGTGCGGACATCTTGGACCCAGCCTTACTTCGTCCGGGACGTTTTGACCGTCAAATCACAGTGGACCGCCCAGATGTCATTGGCCGTGAAGCTGTATTGAAAGTCCATGCGAGAAACAAACCGCTGGATGAAACGGTTAACCTAAAATCAATTGCCATGAGAACACCAGGCTTCTCAGGCGCTGACTTAGAAAACCTCTTGAATGAAGCTGCGCTTGTAGCGGCTCGTCAAAACAAGAAAAAAATCGATGCGCGTGATATTGACGAAGCGACGGACCGTGTAATTGCCGGACCCGCTAAGAAGAGCCGCGTTATCTCCAAGAAAGAACGCAATATCGTGGCTTATCACGAAGGCGGACACACCGTTATCGGTCTCGTTTTAGATGAGGCAGATATGGTTCATAAAGTAACGATTGTTCCTCGGGGCCAGGCTGGCGGTTATGCTGTTATGCTGCCAAGAGAAGACCGTTATTTCCAAACAAAGCCGGAGCTGCTTGATAAAATTGTCGGCCTCTTGGGCGGACGTGTTGCTGAAGAGATTATCTTCGGTGAAGTCAGCACAGGGGCGCACAATGACTTCCAGCGTGCGACGAATATTGCAAGACGAATGGTTACAGAATTCGGTATGTCAGAAAAACTGGGACCGTTGCAATTTGGACAGTCTCAGGGCGGTCAGGTATTCTTAGGCCGTGATTTCAACAACGAACAGAACTACAGTGATCAAATCGCTTACGAAATTGATCAGGAAATTCAGCGCATCATCAAAGAATGTTATGAGCGTGCGAAACAAATCCTGACTGAAAATCGTGACAAGCTTGAATTGATTGCCCAAACGCTTCTGAAAGTTGAAACGCTTGACGCTGAACAAATCAAACACCTTATCGATCATGGAACATTACCTGAGCGTAATTTCTCAGATGATGAAAAGAACGATGATGTGAAAGTAAACATTCTGACAAAAACAGAAGAAAAGAAAGACGATACGAAAGAGTAATTCGCTTTCTTTCTAAAAAAACTGCCGGCTGACGCTGGCAGTTTTTTTATGTAAATGATTGGCTCAGCTGCGGCTTTTACAATCATCCAATTCTGGTATCGATTTGTTTACAAATGAGCCGCTGATCGTGTATGGTATTGTAGAATGTTTGTAAAAAGTAAAGTAGAGAAACTATTCAAAAGTGGTGATAGAGGTTGTTACTGGTTATCGATGTGGGGAACACCAATACTGTACTTGGTGTATATCATGATGGAAAATTAGAATATCACTGGCGTATAGAAACAAGCAGGCATAAAACAGAAGATGAGTTTGGGATGATTTTGCGCTCCTTATTTGATCACTCCGGGCTTATGTTTGAACAGATAGATGGCATTATTATTTCGTCAGTAGTGCCGCCAATCATGTTTGCGTTAGAAAGAATGTGCACAAAATACTTTCATATCGAGCCTCAAATTGTTGGTCCAGGTATGAAAACCGGTTTAAATATAAAATATGACAATCCGAAAGAAGTAGGGGCAGACAGAATCGTAAATGCTGTCGCTGCGATACACTTGTACGGCAATCCATTAATTGTTGTCGATTTCGGAACCGCCACAACGTACTGCTATATTGATGAAAACAAACAATACATGGGCGGGGCGATTGCCCCTGGGATTACAATTTCGACAGAGGCGCTTTACTCGCGTGCAGCAAAGCTTCCTCGTATCGAAATCACCCGGCCCGACAATATTATCGGAAAAAACACTGTTAGCGCGATGCAATCTGGAATTTTATTTGGCTATGTCGGCCAAGTGGAAGGAATCGTTAAGCGAATGAAATGGCAGGCAAAACAGGAACCAAAGGTCATTGCGACAGGAGGCCTGGCGCCGCTCATTGCGAACGAATCAGATTGTATAGACATCGTTGATCCATTCTTAACCCTAAAAGGGCTGGAATTGATTTATGAAAGAAACCGCGTAGGAAGTGTATAGGAGGTTTAGTAATGGATTATTTAGTAAAAGCACTTGCGTATGACGGAAAAGTTCGGGCTTATGCAGCGAGAACGACTGATATGGTAAATGAGGGGCAGAGACGCCATGGTACGTGGCCGACAGCATCCGCTGCACTAGGCCGTACAATGACAGCTTCACTTATGCTCGGCGCTATGCTGAAGGGCGATGATAAGCTGACCGTGAAAATCGAGGGCGGAGGTCCGATCGGAGCTATTGTAGCTGATGCCAATGCCAAAGGAGAAGTCAGAGCCTATGTCTCTAACCCGCAAGTTCATTTTGATTTAAATGAACAAGGTAAGCTTGATGTCAGACGTGCGGTTGGAACAAACGGAACGTTAAGTGTCGTAAAAGATTTAGGTTTGCGCGAGTTCTTCACAGGACAAGTAGAAATCGTTTCAGGAGAATTAGGAGATGATTTTACTTACTATCTTGTGTCATCTGAGCAGGTTCCTTCATCAGTGGGCGTAGGTGTGCTCGTAAATCCTGACAATACCATTCTTGCGGCAGGGGGCTTTATTATTCAGCTGATGCCGGGAACAGATGATGAAACAATCACAAAAATTGAACAGCGTCTATCTCAAGTAGAGCCGATTTCTAAGCTCATCCAAAAAGGGCTGACACCAGAAGAAATTTTAGAAGAAGTCCTAGGCGAGAAACCTGAGATTTTGGAAACGATGCCTGTCAGATTCCATTGCCCTTGTTCAAAAGAACGGTTCGAAACAGCCATTTTAGGACTAGGCAAAAAAGAAATTCAAGATATGATAGAAGAAGATGGACAAGCCGAAGCAGTATGCCATTTTTGTAATGAAAAGTACTTATTTACAAAAGAAGAGCTGGAAGGGCTTCGTGACCAAACTACCCGCTAAGCTCTTTAGCGGGTTTTTAATTTGAGAAAAGGGGCTGAAAGCAGGTTTGAAATCAAGAACAATCTGGACCATTATTTTAGGGGCGCTGTTGGTTTGCTGTATTGCTGTTGCATATACGCTGACGAAATCCCAAGCCGGCGCATCGTCATCCGGTGAGTCTATTGCGACTATCGGAGGCAAGAGTGTGACAAGAGAAGAATGGCTGAAAGAAATGGAAGATCAGTATGGTAAGTCAACGCTTGAAGATATGATCAATGTCCGAGTTGTTGAGCAGCTGGCTAAAAAGAACAAACTTAAAATATCCAAAAGCGAAGTTGATCGTGAGTTTTTGCTGATTAAAGCGGTCAATAATTCCTTTTACGAAGATGAACATACGACGGAGAAAGAGTGGAAAGACCAAATTCGTTATAATATCCTCCTTGAGGATTTGTTAACAAGGGATATCGATATCTCAAACAAAGAATTGGAATCATTCTATAATAAAAATAAGGAACTATATCAGTTTGATGATTCGTATCGAATTCGGCACATTGTTGTAAAAGATGAAGAAGAAGCAAGAGAAGTCCTGAAAGAACTGAAAGGCGGATCAAGCTTTGAAGCTGTCGCTGCCGAAAGATCTACAGACAGATATACATCACCATACGGCGGAGATTTAGGTTTTGTCACAGAGGCATCAGACAACATTCCATCAGCATACATTGAAGAGGCGAAAACACTCAAAGAGGATGAATGGTCTCAGGAACCAATAAAGGTCAGCAACGGATATGCCATTATCCAGCTGAAAGAAAAACTAAAGGCAAGAACGTTCTCATTTGATGAAGTAAAGGACCAGATCAGACGGCAAATCGCAATGGATCAGCTAGGCGATAAAGCGACAGTTAAGACACTTTGGAAAGAAGCCGATGTATCTTGGTTTTATGGGGAAAAAAGTACTAAGTGATTGACAAAAAATTTTGAAATTGATAGATTATATACATAATACCAATACAAATAGTCGGAAATTGAGGTGTCGAGAATGGTACGTGTAGCAAACTCCATTACTGAATTAATTGGGAATACGCCAATCGTTAAATTAAATCGCCTTGCAGATGAAAACAGTGCGGATGTATATCTAAAACTTGAATACATGAACCCTGGAAGCAGTGTAAAAGACCGTATCGGTTTAGCTATGATTGAAGCGGCTGAAAAAGAAGGAAAATTAAAAGCCGGTAATACAATCATTGAACCGACAAGCGGAAATACTGGAATCGGGCTTGCAATGGTTGCTGCTGCTAAAGGATTAAAAGCCATTTTGGTTATGCCTGATACAATGAGCATGGAGCGCCGCAACCTTCTTCGCGCATATGGTGCTGAGCTTGTGCTGACTCCTGGTGCGGAAGGCATGAAAGGTGCTATTAAGAAAGCTGAAGAGCTTGCTGAAAAGCACGGATACTTTGTGCCGCAGCAGTTTAACAACCCTTCTAACCCCGAAATTCACCGCCAAACAACGGGTAAAGAAATCGTTGAGCAATTCGGTGATGATCAGCTTGACGCATTTGTAGCCGGAATCGGAACGGGCGGAACGATTACGGGAGCGGGCGAAGTGCTGAAGGAAGCATACCCTTCCATCAAGATTTATGCTGTTGAACCGTCAGATTCCCCAGTGCTTTCAGGAGGAAAACCAGGCCCCCACAAAATTCAGGGAATCGGAGCAGGATTCGTGCCGGACATCTTAAACACTGAAGTATATGATGAAATCTTCCCTGTGAAGAATGAAGAAGCATTCGAATATGCCCGCAGAGCTGCACGTGAAGAAGGAATTCTCGGAGGCATCTCATCAGGTGCGGCAATTTATGCTGCTCTTCAAGTAGCAAAAAAACTCGGAAAAGGCAAAAAAGTATTGGCCATCATTCCAAGTAACGGCGAACGTTATCTAAGCACGCCGCTGTACCAATTCGATTAAAAAAAGCCAAAACTCCCGGTTCGCCGGGAGTTTTTTTATATTTCGTGCATCAAATATGCCATGTCTGCGACGAATGTTATTCTTGGAAGAGAAATTCACTTTTTTCACTAACAACATTGCTTTACAATTAAAAACAAGTAAAAAAGAAAATAGAGGAATGATACAAATGGCACAACGCAGACCGGCAGGCAAAAAAATACCTTTTCAAAAAGACTCATTCTTACAACAATTTGAGAAACTTGCGCAATCCCGGAAACATCATGTACTTCTCGAAAGTGCAAGAGGCGGCAGATATAGTATAGCCGGTCTTGATCCAATTGCGACTGTGAAAGGAAAAGACGGAATAACTACAATTAAGCATGGTGATGAGATGCTGTTTAAAGAAGGTGATCCATTACGGGCCTTCCACAGCTGGTTTAAAACACTGGAAACAGAAACGAATCATGAGTTCCCTGACTTTCAAGGCGGGGCAATCGGGTTTCTCAGCTATGATTACGCACGGTACATTGAAAATTTTAAAATGCTCTCATTAGATGATTTAGAAACACCAGATATTTATTTTCTTGTTTTTGATGATATAGCAGTTTATGACCATCAAGAAGAGTCTCTATGGCTGATTACTCATGTTAATGGTTCTGATCAGGAAACAGCGGATGTGAAGCTATCTGAGTTAGAGCAGATGTGGTTGACTGAGCTTCCCGCTGTCACTTCGCGAGAGATGAAGCCTGAAACAGCTGGTTCTTTCGCGGCGCCATTTACCGAGGATGGGTTCTCACAAGCTGTAGAGAAAATCAAACAATACATTGCCAGCGGAGATGTGTTTCAAGTCAATCTATCAATAAGGCAGTCACAGTCACTGTCTGTCCACCCATATCAAATTTACAAAACCTTGAGAGAAGTAAATCCTTCTCCTTATATGGCGTATTTAGAAACACCTGATTTCCAAATCATTTGCGGATCGCCTGAACTGCTTGTCAGCAAAAAGGGCAAGCTATTAGAGACGAGACCGATTGCGGGCACCCGTTCCAGAGGGAAAACAAATGAAGAAGACGAGGCGCTTGCAAACGAATTGATACACAATGAAAAAGAACGCGCGGAACATGTCATGCTGGTTGATCTTGAGCGAAATGATCTGGGAAGAGTATCACGTTACGGGTCTGTGCGCGTAAATGAATTCATGGCAATTGAAAAATACTCGCATGTGATGCACATTGTGTCTAATGTCCAAGGTGAACTGCAGGATGGGTATGATGCTGTAGATATTATTCATGCTGTGTTTCCCGGAGGAACCATTACTGGTGCACCGAAAGTAAGAACGATGGAAATTATAGAAGAACTTGAGCCGACACGCCGAGGGCTTTATACTGGATCTATAGGATGGTTTGGATATAATCACGATCTGCAGTTTAATATCGTCATTCGAACCATTTATGCAACCGGAGGGCAGGCATTTATGCAGTCCGGTGCAGGAGTTGTGATTGATTCTGTTCCGAAGCACGAATACAAGGAATCATTCAAAAAAGCTTTTGCGATGCAAAGAGCATTAGAGCTGAGCGAAGAAGAGACAAAAATTAGATGAGGTGAGCGGAGAAATGATTTTAATGATTGATAACTACGATTCATTCACGTACAACTTGGTACAGTATTTGGGCGAGCTTGGGGAAGAGCTGGTTGTGAAACGCAATGACAGCATCACAATCGATGAAATTGAAGAACTGTCTCCGGACTTTCTGATGATATCTCCCGGACCGTGCAGCCCTGATGAGGCGGGAATCAGCCTCGAAGCAATTAAACATTTCGCAGGGAAAATTCCTATTTTCGGTGTATGTCTCGGACATCAGTCCATCGCACAAGTGTTCGGTGGTGATGTTGTTAGGGCAGAACGGCTTATGCACGGGAAAACCTCGGATATCGAGCATGACGGCAAAACCATTTTTGAAGGGTTGAAAAATCCCCTTGTTGCGACGCGATACCACTCGCTGATCGTAAAACCTGAGACGCTGCCAAGCTGTTTTACAGTAACAGCACAAACGAAAGAAGGAGAAATCATGGCTATTCGCCACAATGACCTCCCGATAGAGGGTGTGCAATTTCACCCAGAGTCTATTATGACCTCCTTTGGGAAAGAAATGCTCAGAAATTTTATTGAGACATATCGCAAGGAAGTTATTGCGTGATGATATATGTGAACGGCCGGTATATGGAGGAGAAAGATGCAGTTCTTTCTCCTTTTGACCATGGGTTTTTATATGGGATCGGTGTTTTCGAAACCTTCAGGCTCTACGAAGGCTGCCCGTTTTTGCTTGATTGGCATATAGAGAGGCTTGAACGCGCGCTTAAGGATCTGCAAATCGAATATACTGTTTCAAAGCATGAGATCCTTGAGATGCTGGACAAGCTGCTTAAGCTAAATGATATCAAGGATGGCAATGCCCGCGTCAGACTGAACATATCAGCGGGAATCAGCGATAAAGGCTTTGTCGCCCAGACGTACGATAAGCCCACCGTTTTATGCTTTGTGAATCAGCTGAAACCAGAAAGTCTTCCTTTGCAAAAAGAAGGAAAGGTTTTATCGATACGGAGAAACACTCCAGAGGGATCGTTCCGGTTAAAATCTCATCATTATCTAAATAATATGTATGCGAAACGGGAAATTGGAAATGATCCGCGTGTCGAGGGAATTTTCTTAACGGAGGATGGAGCTGTTGCAGAGGGTATCATATCTAATGTCTTCTGGAGAAAAGGTCGCTGTATCTATACGCCATCGCTTGATACCGGTATTCTGGACGGCGTCACGAGACGTTTTATCATAGAAAATGCAAAGGATATCGGCCTGGAGCTCAAAACGGGCCGATATGAGCTAGAAGCTCTCTTGACAGCTGACGAAGCGTGGATGACGAACTCGGTTCTTGAAATCATCCCGTTTACTAAAATAGAAGAAGTAAACTATGGAAGCCAAAGCGGAGAAGCAACCTCCGCTCTTCAATTGTTATACAAAAAAGAAATAAAGAACATGATTCATGAAAAGGGAGGAAGAGCATGGCGCAGCACACAATAGATCAAACACAAGTAATCCACACTAAGCCCAGCGCTTTATCATATAAAGAGAAGACGCTGGTGATGGGAATTTTAAACGTAACGCCTGACTCTTTCTCGGACGGCGGAAAATATGACAGCTTGGACAAGGCGCTGCTGCACGCGAAAGAGATGATCGATGATGGTGCCCATATCATTGATATTGGAGGGGAATCGACAAGGCCTGGCGCTGAGTGCGTATCTGAGGATGAGGAGATGTCCAGAGTCATTCCGGTGATTGAGCGGATTACGAAAGAGCTTGGTGTTCCTATTTCTGTAGACACGTACAAGGCTTCTGTCGCAGATGAAGCAGTGAAAGCCGGTGCATCCATTATCAATGATATTTGGGGAGCCAAACATGATCCGAAGATGGCTTCCGTTGCAGCTGAACATAATGTTCCAATTGTACTCATGCATAACCGCCCTGAAAGAAACTACAATGACTTATTGCCGGATATGCTGTCGGACTTAATGGAGAGTGTAAAAATTGCTGTTGAGGCCGGAGTAGACGAGAAGAACATTATTCTTGATCCTGGTATCGGTTTCGCGAAAACCTATCACGATAACTTGGCAGTGATGAACAAACTAGAGATTTTCAGCGGATTGGGATATCCGGTTCTTCTGGCAACCTCCCGAAAAAGATTCATCGGACGTGTTCTGGATCTTCCGCCTGAGGAGCGGGCTGAGGGCACAGGCGCGACTGTGTGTCTCGGCATTCAAAAAGGCTGTGACATTGTCAGGGTCCATGATGTAAAGCAAATTGCCAGAATGGCGAAAATGATGGACGCGATGCTGAATAAGGGAGGGGTGCACCATGGATAAAGTTTATGTAGAAGGTATGGAGTTTTACGGATATCACGGTGTGTTCACAGAAGAAAACAAACTTGGCCAGCGGTTTAAAGTCGATTTAACCGCTGAGCTGGATTTAAGCAAAGCTGGACAGACAGACGACCTTGAGCAAACGATCAACTATGCTGAGCTCTATCACGTATGTAAAGATATCGTGGAAGGGGAGCCTGTGAAATTGGTGGAAACGCTGGCGGAACGTATTGCTGGCACTGTTCTCGGAAAATTTCAGCCTGTTCAGCAATGTACGGTGAAAGTGATTAAGCCAGACCCGCCAATTCCCGGACACTATAAATCAGTAGCAATTGAAATTACGAGAAAAAAGTCATGAACAACATAGCTTATATTGCACTTGGATCTAATATTGGAGATAGAGAAACGTATTTAAGGCAAGCAGTGGCTTTACTGCATCAGCATGCTGCGGTGACAGTCACTAAAGTGTCGTCTATTTACGAAACTGACCCGGTCGGATACGAAGATCAAGCTCAATTTTTGAATATGGCTGTTGAAATCAAGACATCATTGAACCCTTTTGAACTCCTTGAACTGACGCAGCAGATAGAAAATGAATTAGGCAGAACAAGGGAAGTAAGATGGGGGCCGCGGACGGCAGACCTTGACATTTTGTTATTTAATCGTGAAAATATTGAAACAGAGCAACTAATTGTTCCGCATCCGAGAATGTATGAGCGTTTGTTTGTCCTTGCGCCGCTTGCGGAAATTTGCCAGCAGGTTGAAAAAGAGGCTACAAGCGCCGAAACAGACCAAGAAGGTGTAAGAGTATGGAAGCAGAAATCTGGGGTAGACGAATTCGTGCATTCAGAAAGCTGAAAGGTTATACTCAAGAAGGATTTGCAAAAGCATTAGGTATATCAGTTTCTATTCTCGGCGAAATTGAACGCGGAAACCGATTGCCGTCTGCTGCCATCATTCAAGATGCAGCAGATGTTTTAAATATAAGTGCGGACGAATTGGCGCCGCCAGAAAAATAGAACAAATGAAAGGAGGAGAAAAATTGTTCAAAATCGGAGATATTCAATTGAAAAACCGGGTTGTGCTCGCACCTATGGCTGGTGTCTGCAACTCTGCGTTCAGATTGACTGTAAAGGAATTCGGAGCCGGATTGGTATGCGCTGAAATGGTCAGTGACAAAGCGATCCTTTACAACAATGCAAGAACAATGGGTATGCTTTATATTGATGAACGTGAGAAACCACTGAGCCTTCAAATTTTCGGAGGAAAAAAGGAAACCCTTGTGGAAGCGGCGAAGTTTGTAGACCAAAACACAACTGCTGATATCATTGATATTAACATGGGATGTCCCGTGCCGAAGATTACAAAATGCGATGCGGGAGCCAAATGGCTTCTCGATCCTGATAAGATTTACGAAATGGTTTCTGCAGTAGTGGATGCTGTTAATAAGCCAGTTACAGTGAAAATGAGAATGGGCTGGGATGAAGACCACATTTTCGCAGTGAAAAATGCACAGGCTGTAGAACGTGCGGGCGGTAAAGCAGTGGCGCTTCACGGCCGTACGAGAGTGCAGATGTACGAAGGAACGGCAAACTGGGATATCATCAAAGAAGTAAAACAATCAGTATCGATTCCGGTTATCGGAAACGGCGATGTTAAGACACCGCAGGATGCTAAGCGTATGCTCGATGAGACAGGAGTAGACGGGGTCATGATCGGACGCGCTGCATTGGGTAACCCGTGGATGATTTACCGTACGGTTCAGTATCTTGAAACAGGTAAATTAAAAGAAGAGCCGCAAGTACGCGAAAAAATGGCCGTATGCAAACTGCATCTTGACCGCCTGATTGACTTAAAAGGTGAAAACGTAGCGGTAAGAGAAATGAGAAAGCACGCTGCATGGTATCTGAAAGGCGTGAAAGGCAATGCGAACGTTCGTAATGAAATCAATCATTGCGAGACGAGAGAAGAGTTTGTACAGCTTTTAGATGCATTTACGGTTGAAGTTGAGGCAAAAGAGCTTCAAAATGCAAAAGTAGGATAATACTCACCTCTATTTGCTGCTCACTGCTAGTTTTACGCTGGCAGTTTTTCTGCTTTTTTCATGAAACAATATCTGTAATGGAGTGATAACAATGAGTCAAGAAGAGCATAACCATGAAGAATTGAATGATCAGCTGCAAGTCAGACGCGATAAAATGAATCAGCTGAGAGATAACGGCATCGATCCATTCGGCGCACGTTTTGAAAGAACTCATCAGTCTCAAGAAGTTATTTCGGCATATCAAGATCTAACCAAAGAAGAGTTAGAAGAAAAAGCGATTGAAGTTACAATCGCAGGCCGCATGATGACAAAACGCGGCAAAGGAAAAGCCGGCTTTGCCCATCTTCAGGATTTAGAAGGCCAAATCCAAATCTACGTAAGAAAAGACAGTGTCGGTGACGACCAATATGAAATCTTCAAGTCTTCTGACCTCGGTGATCTTATCGGCGTAACCGGAAAAGTCTTCAAAACAAATGTAGGCGAATTGTCTGTTAAAGCAACTTCCTTTGAATTGCTGACAAAAGCGCTTCGTCCGCTTCCTGACAAATACCATGGTTTAAAAGACGTTGAGCAGCGCTACCGTCAGCGCTATCTGGATCTTATCGTAAACCCAGACAGCAAACATACGTTCATTACACGAAGCAAGATCATTCAAGCTATGAGAAGGTACCTTGATGATCATGGATACTTAGAAGTAGAAACACCTACAATGCACAGCATTCCTGGGGGAGCTTCTGCACGTCCGTTTATCACTCACCACAACGCGTTAGACATTCCACTCTATATGCGTATTGCTATCGAACTGCACCTAAAACGTCTAATTGTCGGCGGTTTAGAAAAAGTATATGAAATCGGCCGTGTTTTCCGTAACGAAGGTGTCTCTACACGCCATAACCCTGAATTTACAATGATTGAGTTATATGAAGCATATGCGGACTATAAAGATATCATGAGCTTAACTGAAAACCTTGTCGCTCATATCGCCCAAGAAGTGCTTGGCACAACTACGATTCAATACGGGGAAGAGCAAATCGACCTTAAACCGGAGTGGAAAAGAATCCATATGGTTGACGCAGTCAAAGAAGCGACCGGCGTTGATTTCTGGGAAGAGGTTACTGTTGAGCAGGCGCGTGAATATGCAAAAGAACATGAAGTAGAAATTAAAGACTCTATGACAGTAGGCCATATCATCAACGAATTCTTCGAACAAAAAATTGAAGAAACGCTTATTCAGCCAACGTTTATTTACGGGCATCCTGTAGAAATTTCTCCTCTTGCTAAGAAAAACCCTGAGGACCCGCGTTTTACAGACCGTTTTGAGCTGTTTATCGTTGGCCGTGAACATGCCAACGCGTTTACAGAGCTGAATGATCCTATTGATCAAAGAGAACGCTTTGAAGCGCAATTAAAAGAGCGTGAAGCCGGTAATGATGAAGCTCATTTAATGGATGAAGACTTTGTTGAAGCTCTGGAATACGGTATGCCGCCAACAGGAGGTTTAGGCATCGGTATCGACCGTCTGGTTATGCTGCTGACGAATGCCCCTTCTATTCGCGATGTGCTGTTATTCCCGCAAATGAGACAACGCTAATAAAAAAGAGCGGTATCCTCCATAGGGAAAGGATGCCGCTCTTTTTAAATCCCTTAGTATTTCTTCAAAAAAACTATTGCACTATTATTTACTAGGTGGTATATTATTATTCGTTGCCGCTAAACAAGGCGATAACGAAAAAAAGAACTTCAAAAAAAGTTATTGACTTCACTGAGTCAACGAGTTATAATAATAAAGTCGCTTGAACGAAGTGAACAAAATGATCTTTGAAAACTAAACAAGACAAAACGTACCTGTTAATTCAGTTTTTAAAAATCGCACAGCGATGTGCGTAGTCAGTCAAACTACTTTATCGGAGAGTTTGATCCTGGCTCAGGACGAACGCTGGCGGCGTGCCTAATACATGCAAGTCGAGCGGACAGATGGGAGCTTGCTCCCTGATGTTAGCGGCGGACGGGTGAGTAACACGTGGGTAACCTGCCTGTAAGACTGGGATAACTCCGGGAAACCGGGGCTAATACCGGATGGTTGTTTGAACCGCATGGTTCAAACATAAAAGGTGGCTTCGGCTACCACTTACAGATGGACCCGCGGCGCATTAGCTAGTTGGTGAGGTAACGGCTCACCAAGGCAACGATGCGTAGCCGACCTGAGAGGGTGATCGGCCACACTGGGACTGAGACACGGCCCAGACTCCTACGGGAGGCAGCAGTAGGGAATCTTCCGCAATGGACGAAAGTCTGACGGAGCAACGCCGCGTGAGTGATGAAGGTTTTCGGATCGTAAAGCTCTGTTGTTAGGGAAGAACAAGTACCGTTCGAATAGGGCGGTACCTTGACGGTACCTAACCAGAAAGCCACGGCTAACTACGTGCCAGCAGCCGCGGTAATACGTAGGTGGCAAGCGTTGTCCGGAATTATTGGGCGTAAAGGGCTCGCAGGCGGTTTCTTAAGTCTGATGTGAAAGCCCCCGGCTCAACCGGGGAGGGTCATTGGAAACTGGGGAACTTGAGTGCAGAAGAGGAGAGTGGAATTCCACGTGTAGCGGTGAAATGCGTAGAGATGTGGAGGAACACCAGTGGCGAAGGCGACTCTCTGGTCTGTAACTGACGCTGAGGAGCGAAAGCGTGGGGAGCGAACAGGATTAGATACCCTGGTAGTCCACGCCGTAAACGATGAGTGCTAAGTGTTAGGGGGTTTCCGCCCCTTAGTGCTGCAGCTAACGCATTAAGCACTCCGCCTGGGGAGTACGGTCGCAAGACTGAAACTCAAAGGAATTGACGGGGGCCCGCACAAGCGGTGGAGCATGTGGTTTAATTCGAAGCAACGCGAAGAACCTTACCAGGTCTTGACATCCTCTGACAATCCTAGAGATAGGACGTCCCCTTCGGGGGCAGAGTGACAGGTGGTGCATGGTTGTCGTCAGCTCGTGTCGTGAGATGTTGGGTTAAGTCCCGCAACGAGCGCAACCCTTGATCTTAGTTGCCAGCATTCAGTTGGGCACTCTAAGGTGACTGCCGGTGACAAACCGGAGGAAGGTGGGGATGACGTCAAATCATCATGCCCCTTATGACCTGGGCTACACACGTGCTACAATGGACAGAACAAAGGGCAGCGAAACCGCGAGGTTAAGCCAATCCCACAAATCTGTTCTCAGTTCGGATCGCAGTCTGCAACTCGACTGCGTGAAGCTGGAATCGCTAGTAATCGCGGATCAGCATGCCGCGGTGAATACGTTCCCGGGCCTTGTACACACCGCCCGTCACACCACGAGAGTTTGTAACACCCGAAGTCGGTGAGGTAACCTTTTAGGAGCCAGCCGCCGAAGGTGGGACAGATGATTGGGGTGAAGTCGTAACAAGGTAGCCGTATCGGAAGGTGCGGCTGGATCACCTCCTTTCTAAGGATATTTTACGGAATATAAGACCTTGGGTCTTATAAACAGAACGTTCCCTGTCTTGTTTAGTTTTGAAGGATCATTCCTTCGAAACGTGTTCTTTGAAAACTAGATAACAGTAGACATCACATTCAAGTAATACAAGATATCACATAGTGATTCTTTTTAACGGTTAAGTTAGAAAGGGCGCACGGTGGATGCCTTGGCACTAGGAGCCGATGAAGGACGGGACGAACACCGATATGCTTCGGGGAGCTGTAAGCAAGCTTTGATCCGGAGATTTCCGAATGGGGAAACCCACCACTCGTAATGGAGTGGTATCCATATCTGAATTCATAGGATATGAGAAGGCAGACCCGGGGAACTGAAACATCTAAGTACCCGGAGGAAGAGAAAGCAAATGCGATTCCCTGAGTAGCGGCGAGCGAAACGGGATTAGCCCAAACCAAGAGGCTTGCCTCTTGGGGTTGTAGGACACTCTGTACGGAGTTACAAAGGAACGAGGTAGATGAAGAGGTCTGGAAAGGCCCGCCATAGGAGGTAACAGCCCTGTAGTCAAAACTTCGTTCTCTCCTGAGTGGATCCTGAGTACGGCGGAACACGTGAAATTCCGTCGGAATCCGGGAGGACCATCTCCCAAGGCTAAATACTCCCTAGTGACCGATAGTGAACCAGTACCGTGAGGGAAAGGTGAAAAGCACCCCGGAAGGGGAGTGAAAGAGATCCTGAAACCGTGTGCCTACAAGTAGTCAGAGCCCGTTAACGGGTGATGGCGTGCCTTTTGTAGAATGAACCGGCGAGTTACGATCCCGTGCAAGGTTAAGCA
>NZ_CP150156.1:95000-97500 GCF_037963345.1 Bacillus sp. PS237
CAAGCAGAGGGTCGGCGGTTCGAGCCCGTCATCCTCCACCATTATGCCGGTGTAGCTCAATTGGTAGAGCAACTGACTTGTAATCAGTAGGTTGGGGGTTCAAGTCCTCTTGCCGGCACCACTTTTATATGATATAATACTCAAGTCTCTTGTAGAAGAGCCATTAGCTCAGTTGGTAGAGCATCTGACTTTTAATCAGAGGGTCGAAGGTTCGAGTCCTTCATGGCTCACCATTTTACGCGGGTGTGGCGGAATTGGCAGACGCGCTAGACTTAGGATCTAGTGTCTTTATGACGTGGGGGTTCAAGTCCCTTCACCCGCATTATATAGGATAACAGTTAGAAAAACTGGACATCCTGTCTGCGGAAGTAGTTCAGTGGTAGAACACCACCTTGCCAAGGTGGGGGTCGCGGGTTCGAATCCCGTCTTCCGCTCCAACTATACCATCCACGCCGGGGTGGTGGAATTGGCAGACACACAGGACTTAAAATCCTGCGGTAGGTGACTACCGTGCCGGTTCAAGTCCGGCCCTCGGCATTATGTTTTGCGCCCGTAGCTCAATTGGATAGAGCGTTTGACTACGGATCAAAAGGTTAGGGGTTCGACTCCTCTCGGGCGCGCCATATCTTTTAATAGAATAGATAGGAAATCGGGAAGTAGCTCAGCTTGGTAGAGCACATGGTTTGGGACCATGGGGTCGCAGGTTCGAATCCTGTCTTCCCGACCATTTTTTTATGGGGCCTTAGCTCAGCTGGGAGAGCGCCTGCTTTGCACGCAGGAGGTCAGCGGTTCGATCCCGCTAGGCTCCACCAAAAGTTTTTAAAAAAGTTGTTGACTTTGAAGAAGTGACGTTGTATACTAATAAAGTTGCTTTAACAAAGCGGACAAACAAAATGATCTTTGAAAACTAAACAAGACAAAACGTACCTGTTAATTCAGTTTTTAAAAATCGCACAGCGATGTGCGTAGTCAGTCAAACTACTTTATCGGAGAGTTTGATCCTGGCTCAGGACGAACGCTGGCGGCGTGCCTAATACATGCAAGTCGAGCGGACAGATGGGAGCTTGCTCCCTGATGTTAGCGGCGGACGGGTGAGTAACACGTGGGTAACCTGCCTGTAAGACTGGGATAACTCCGGGAAACCGGGGCTAATACCGGATGGTTGTTTGAACCGCATGGTTCAAACATAAAAGGTGGCTTCGGCTACCACTTACAGATGGACCCGCGGCGCATTAGCTAGTTGGTGAGGTAACGGCTCACCAAGGCAACGATGCGTAGCCGACCTGAGAGGGTGATCGGCCACACTGGGACTGAGACACGGCCCAGACTCCTACGGGAGGCAGCAGTAGGGAATCTTCCGCAATGGACGAAAGTCTGACGGAGCAACGCCGCGTGAGTGATGAAGGTTTTCGGATCGTAAAGCTCTGTTGTTAGGGAAGAACAAGTACCGTTCGAATAGGGCGGTACCTTGACGGTACCTAACCAGAAAGCCACGGCTAACTACGTGCCAGCAGCCGCGGTAATACGTAGGTGGCAAGCGTTGTCCGGAATTATTGGGCGTAAAGGGCTCGCAGGCGGTTTCTTAAGTCTGATGTGAAAGCCCCCGGCTCAACCGGGGAGGGTCATTGGAAACTGGGGAACTTGAGTGCAGAAGAGGAGAGTGGAATTCCACGTGTAGCGGTGAAATGCGTAGAGATGTGGAGGAACACCAGTGGCGAAGGCGACTCTCTGGTCTGTAACTGACGCTGAGGAGCGAAAGCGTGGGGAGCGAACAGGATTAGATACCCTGGTAGTCCACGCCGTAAACGATGAGTGCTAAGTGTTAGGGGGTTTCCGCCCCTTAGTGCTGCAGCTAACGCATTAAGCACTCCGCCTGGGGAGTACGGTCGCAAGACTGAAACTCAAAGGAATTGACGGGGGCCCGCACAAGCGGTGGAGCATGTGGTTTAATTCGAAGCAACGCGAAGAACCTTACCAGGTCTTGACATCCTCTGACAATCCTAGAGATAGGACGTCCCCTTCGGGGGCAGAGTGACAGGTGGTGCATGGTTGTCGTCAGCTCGTGTCGTGAGATGTTGGGTTAAGTCCCGCAACGAGCGCAACCCTTGATCTTAGTTGCCAGCATTCAGTTGGGCACTCTAAGGTGACTGCCGGTGACAAACCGGAGGAAGGTGGGGATGACGTCAAATCATCATGCCCCTTATGACCTGGGCTACACACGTGCTACAATGGACAGAACAAAGGGCAGCGAAACCGCGAGGTTAAGCCAATCCCACAAATCTGTTCTCAGTTCGGATCGCAGTCTGCAACTCGACTGCGTGAAGCTGGAATCGCTAGTAATCGCGGATCAGCATGCCGCGGTGAATACGTTCCCGGGCCTTGTACACACCGCCCGTCACACCACGAGAGTTTGTAACACCCGAAGTCGGTGAGGTAACCTTTTAGGAGCCAGCCGCCGAAGGTGGGACAGATGATTGGGGTGAAGTCGTAACAAGGTAGC
>NZ_CP150156.1:102500-930000 GCF_037963345.1 Bacillus sp. PS237
AACCAGGTCGACGACTGGATTGAAGAAAAAGTTGATTATGCATTCAATGAGCAAAGAGGATACTTAACCAGCTGTCCTACAAACGTAGGTACTGGTTTAAGGGCTTCGGTCATGATGCATCTGCCGGCGCTGGTTTTAACTAGGCAAATAAATCGAATTATACCGGCAATTAATCAATTAGGCTTAGTTGTTAGAGGAATTTATGGGGAAGGCAGCGAAGCAGTAGGGAATATCTTTCAAATTTCAAATCAGATCACGCTTGGTAAGTCAGAGCAGGATATTGTAGAGGATCTTAACAGTGTTGCTGCTCAGTTGATTGAACAAGAACGATCTGCCCGAGAAGCGATTTATCAAACTTCTAAAATCGAACTTGAGGATCGGGTATATCGGTCATATGGGGTCTTGTCTAATTGCCGGATGATAGAATCGAAAGAAACTGCAAAGTGCCTTTCAGATGTTCGGTTAGGCATAGACTTAGGCATAATAAAAGGACTTTCAAGCAACATACTTAACGAACTTATGATTTTGACGCAGCCAGGGTTTTTACAGCAATACTCGGGAGGCGCTTTGCGACCGAACGAAAGGGACATTCGAAGAGCGGCTCTCATCAGAGAACGGCTTCACTTAGAAATGAATGGGAAAAGACAGGAGGATGAATCGATATGATGTTTGGAAGATTTACAGAACGAGCTCAAAAAGTACTGGCGCTAGCACAGGAAGAAGCACTTCGGTTAGGTCATAATAACATTGGCACTGAGCATATTTTATTAGGACTGGTAAGAGAAGGAGAGGGCATTGCTGCTAAAGCTCTTCAAGCGCTTGGACTCGGTTCAGAAAAAATTCAGAAAGAAGTAGAAAGTTTGATCGGGCGCGGGCAGGAAATGTCTCAAACGATTCATTATACTCCTAGAGCTAAAAAAGTCATTGAGCTTTCAATGGATGAGGCAAGAAAACTCGGTCATTCTTATGTGGGAACAGAACATATTCTTCTTGGTCTGATTCGTGAAGGAGAAGGTGTTGCTGCGAGAGTTCTGAATAATCTCGGTGTCAGCTTAAATAAAGCAAGACAGCAGGTGCTCCAGCTTCTAGGAAGTAATGAAACAGGATCATCAGCGGCAGGAACAAACAGCAATGCGAATACGCCTACGCTTGACAGCTTGGCAAGAGACTTAACTGCTATTGCGAAGGAAGACAGCCTTGACCCTGTAATCGGCAGAAGCAAGGAGATCCAGCGTGTCATTGAAGTGTTAAGCCGCAGAACGAAAAACAACCCTGTTCTCATTGGGGAACCAGGTGTAGGTAAAACGGCTATCGCAGAAGGTTTGGCACAGCAAATTATCAATAATGAAGTACCCGAAATTTTGCGTGATAAACGTGTGATGACATTAGACATGGGAACAGTTGTTGCCGGCACAAAATACCGCGGAGAATTTGAGGATCGCCTGAAGAAGGTCATGGATGAAATTCGCCAGGCAGGAAATATCATTCTATTCATCGATGAGCTCCATACATTAATCGGGGCAGGCGGAGCAGAAGGTGCTATTGATGCATCTAATATTTTAAAACCTTCACTTGCTCGTGGCGAACTCCAATGTATTGGTGCAACGACTCTTGATGAGTACCGTAAATATATTGAAAAAGATGCAGCACTGGAACGCCGTTTTCAGCCGATTCAGGTTGATCAGCCATCTGTAGATGAAAGTATTCAAATTTTACAAGGTCTGCGTGACAGATACGAAGCCCACCACCGCGTTTCTATCACTGATGATGCCATTGAAGCTGCGGTTAAGCTTTCTGACAGATATATTTCTGACCGCTTCCTTCCGGATAAAGCAATTGACTTGATCGATGAAGCGGGTTCAAAGGTGAGACTGCGCTCATTTACAACGCCTCCTAACTTAAAAGAGCTTGAGCAGAAGCTTGATGAGGTTCGTAAAGAGAAGGATGCGGCAGTGCAAAGCCAAGAGTTTGAAAAAGCTGCTTCCTTGCGTGATACTGAACAACGCCTGCGCGAGCAAGTAGAGGATACGAAGAAATCATGGAAAGAGAAGCAAGGGCAGGAAAACTCAGAGGTTACTGTGGATGATATTGCGATGGTTGTATCCAGCTGGACCGGTGTGCCTGTATCTAAAATCGCCCAAACTGAAACTGATAAGCTTCTCAATATGGAAAACATTCTTCACTCCCGTGTCATCGGCCAGGATGAAGCAGTTGTAGCGGTTGCAAAAGCCGTCAGACGTGCAAGAGCAGGATTGAAAGATCCTAAACGCCCAATCGGCTCATTCATTTTCTTAGGCCCTACAGGTGTAGGTAAAACAGAACTTGCACGAGCACTTGCTGAATCCATTTTTGGCGATGAAGAATCCATGATCAGAATTGATATGTCTGAATACATGGAAAAACATTCAACTTCAAGACTTGTTGGTTCACCTCCGGGTTATGTGGGATATGATGAAGGCGGTCAATTGACAGAGAAAGTCAGAAGAAAACCTTACTCTGTCGTGCTTCTTGATGAGATCGAGAAAGCGCACCCTGATGTCTTCAATATCCTTCTGCAAGTTCTTGAAGACGGACGATTGACTGATTCTAAAGGACGCACAGTCGATTTCCGCAATACCATTCTGATCATGACATCAAACGTCGGAGCAAGTGAGCTAAAACGCAATAAATATGTCGGCTTTAACGTTCAGGATGAAACTCAAAATCATAAAGACATGAAAGATAAAGTGATGGGTGAATTAAAACGAGCGTTCAGACCTGAGTTCATCAACCGTATTGATGAAATCATTGTCTTCCATTCACTTGAGAAAAAACATCTCACTGAGATTGTGTCATTAATGTCTGATCAATTAACGAAACGCCTGAAAGAACAAGATCTTTCTATCGAATTGACAGATGCTGCAAAAGCGAAAGTCGCGGAAGAGGGCGTTGACCTGGAATACGGTGCCCGTCCGTTAAGAAGAGCGATCCAAAAACATGTCGAGGATCGTTTATCTGAAGAACTCCTCAGAGGAAATATTCATAAAGGACAGCATATTGTTCTTGATGTAGAAGATGGCGAATTTGTCGTAAAAACGACTGCTAAAACGAATTAATATAGAAGACGGAAATGAGGCATACAGCATGTAAGTGTATGCCTCACTTTCATATCAAGAAATAGAACAAGGGAGAGGTCTTACACTATATATGGCTAAAACAAAATCGAAGTTCATCTGCCAATCCTGCGGCTACGAGTCTCCAAAATGGATGGGGAAATGTCCGGGCTGTGGTGCTTGGAATACAATGGTGGAAGAAATGATTAAAAAAGCACCGGCCAATCGGAGAGCGGCTTTTTCTCATTCTGTTCAAACTGTACAGAAACCTTCACCTATTACATCAATCGAAACATCAGAAGAACCCCGCGTCAAAACCCAGCTTGGCGAGTTTAACAGAGTACTCGGCGGAGGTGTCGTTAAAGGCTCCCTCGTTTTAATTGGCGGTGATCCTGGTATCGGAAAGTCAACGCTATTACTGCAGGTTTCCGCTCAATTATCAGGCTCATCAAACAGTGTCCTGTATATTTCGGGAGAAGAATCTGTAAAGCAAACGAAGCTGCGAGCAGACCGTCTCGGCATTAATAATCCGTCACTGCATGTTTTATCTGAAACCGATATGGAGTATATTTCGTCTGCTATACAAGAGATGAATCCATCGTTTGTCGTTGTTGACTCTATTCAAACGGTTTACCAAAGCGATATTACATCTGCTCCAGGCAGTGTGTCACAGGTCAGAGAATGTACCGCTGAGCTGATGAAAATTGCAAAAACAAAAGGTATTCCGATTTTTATCGTAGGGCACGTGACGAAAGAAGGGTCTATTGCAGGTCCGAGACTGTTGGAGCATATGGTTGACACTGTTTTATATTTTGAAGGAGAACGCCACCATACTTTCCGTATTTTGCGGGCTGTAAAAAACCGTTTCGGATCTACAAACGAAATGGGCATTTTCGAAATGCGGGAAGAGGGGCTCACTGAGGTTTTGAATCCTTCGGAAATTTTCTTAGAAGAACGCTCTGCTGGTTCCGCAGGCTCGAGTATCACTGCCTCTATGGAGGGCACTAGACCGATTCTCGTTGAAATTCAGGCACTCATCTCGCCAACAAGTTTTGGCAACCCAAGGCGTATGGCAACGGGAATAGACCATAACAGGGTTTCTCTGTTAATGGCTGTGTTAGAAAAAAGAGTTGGACTGCTGCTGCAAAATCAGGATGCTTATTTGAAAGTGGCTGGCGGCGTTAAGCTTGATGAACCGGCAATTGATCTTGCGATTGTGATTAGTATTGCATCAAGCTTTAGAGACACACCTCCAAATCCTGCAGATTGTTTTATTGGAGAAGTGGGATTAACCGGAGAAGTCCGGCGGGTTTCAAGAATTGAACAGCGTGTGAAAGAAGCGGCAAAGCTTGGTTTTAAACGCATGATCATACCCGCGGCAAATCTGGATGGATGGACAAAACCAAAAGGGATTGAGGTTATCGGAGTAGCAAATGTTGCAGAAGCGCTTCGTACTTCATTAGGAGGATAATAGATGGAAAAAGAGAAAAAAGGGGCGAAACACGAGTTAGACCTGTCATCTATATTGCAGTTTGTTGCTCCGGGTACACCGCTCAGAGCGGGGATGGAAAACGTCTTGAGAGCAAATACAGGCGGTCTGATTGTTGTTGGATATAATGATAAAGTAAAAGAAGTGGTGGACGGCGGCTTTCACATAAACACGGCTTTTTCTCCGGCGCATTTATATGAGCTGGCTAAAATGGATGGAGCGATCATTTTAAGTGATTCTGGTCAAAAGATCCTATACGCGAATACTCAGCTGATGCCGGATGCCACAATTTCTTCATCAGAAACAGGAATGCGGCACAGAACTGCCGAAAGAGTAGCTAAGCAAACTGGCTGTCTTGTAATCGCCATTTCTGAAAGAAGAAATGTCATAACGTTATATCAGGAAAACATGAAGTATACACTAAAAGACATAGGATTTATTTTAACCAAGGCGAACCAAGCCATTCAAACACTTGAAAAATATAAGACAATCCTCGATAAAACGATTAATGCACTGAACGCGTTAGAGTTTGAGGAACTTGTTACCTTCAGTGATGTCTTGTCTGTCATGCATCGTTATGAAATGGTACTGAGAATCAAAAACGAAATTAATATGTATATCAAAGAGCTGGGGACAGAAGGGCATCTGATCAAACTGCAAGTCATTGAATTGATTACGGATATGGAAGAAGAGGCCGCTTTATTTATTAAGGACTATGTAAAAGAAAAGATTAAAGATCCGTTTGTTCTCTTGAAGGAGCTGCAGGATATGTCCAGTTATGATCTGCTGGATGATTCCATTGTGTATAAGCTTCTCGGTTACCCTGCTTCTACTAATCTTGATGATTATGTATTGCCGAGAGGATACAGGCTGTTAAATAAGATACCGCGTCTTCCGATGCCGATTGTTGAAAATGTTGTAGAAGCATTTGGAGTCCTGCCAAGGATTATTGAGGCGAGTGCAGAAGAATTAGATGAAGTAGAGGGAATCGGTGAAGTACGAGCCCAAAAAATCAAAAAAGGATTAAAACGCCTGCAAGAGAAGCATTATTTAGACAGACAACTGTGATTTCGGTTAAAACCTTATGAATACGGGTATATTAATGTTGGTTTTTGTTTATTCTGATATTCGTAGGATGCATAAGACTTTGTGAAATTAAAATGTTAAAAAAGGAGGTGGGGGTATGTTAAAACGAATAGTTCAGGCGTTCTTCATTATTTTTGGCGGCGTTGTTGGTATATTTTTGATACCTGAATTGTTTGTACTGTTAAATATACAGGACATACCTTTAATAACAAACGCATATACGTCTGCGGCAATAGGAGCAATTATCTTTTTTCTCATCAGTATATGGGGTACAGAATACGTTGTGAACTGGGTGAAGTGGATAGAGGATTCATTGTTAAAAGCGCCGGTTCCAGATTTGTTATTTGGAAGTCTTGGCTTAGTTTTTGGACTTATAATTGCTTATCTTATCGTAAATGTTATTCCTTTAGACAATATACCTTACCGCATATTCAGCACAATAATTCCTGTATTTTTGGCTTTCTTCCTCGGTTATCTCGGCTTCCAGGTGGGCTTTAAGAAAAAGGATGAATTGATCAGCCTGTTTTCCATTTCCGCCAGAATGCAAAAGAAAAAAGGAACAGCTGATGAAGAACATGAGGTTCAAGACAAGAAGCTGAAAATTTTGGACACTAGTGTTATTATTGATGGGAGAATAGCAGATATTTGTCAGACTGGTTTTTTAGAGGGAGTTATCGTGATTCCGCAGTTTGTCCTTGAGGAATTGCAGCATATTGCAGACTCTTCAGATGTTTTAAAACGAAACAGAGGACGCCGCGGTCTTGATATCCTGAACCGCATTCAGAAAGAATTAGACATTGAAGTTGAAATTTACGAAGGCGACTTTGAAGATATTCAGGAGGTTGACAGCAAGCTCGTCAAACTTGCTAAGCTGACATCCGGGGTCGTTGTGACGAATGATTTTAATTTAAATAAAGTGTGCGAGCTTCAGAAGGTAGCAGTATTAAACATTAATGACCTTGCCAATGCGGTTAAGCCTGTTGTGCTTCCTGGCGAGGAAATGAATGTTCAGGTCATTAAGGACGGGAAAGAGCATAATCAGGGAGTTGCCTACTTGGATGACGGTACGATGATTGTCGTTGAAGAAGGACGGAATTATATCGGCAAGCATATTGATGTACTCGTCACAAGTGTGCTGCAGACAGCAGCGGGACGAATGATTTTTGCGAAGCCTAAGCTGTTGGAGAAGGCGCTGTAAAGGGAGAAGAAACAATGAGTTATGATGTGGTGATTCCTGCAGCCGGACAGGGAAAGCGGATGAAGGCAGGGAGAAATAAACTGTTCATTGAGCTGAAGGGAGACCCGGTGATCATACACACGTTAAGAGTGTTTGACAGCCACCGGCAGTGCGATAAAATCATTTTGGTGATTAACGAGCAGGAGCGGGAGCACTTTCAGCAATTGCTGTCCGATTACCCGTTTCAAACTTCAATTGAGCTTGTTGCAGGCGGAGATGAGCGACAGCACAGTGTGTATAAGGGGCTGAAAGCCGTAAAGCAGGAAAAGATTGTCCTTGTACATGACGGTGCCCGTCCATTTATAAAACATGAACAAATTGACGAACTGATCGCAGAGGCGGAACAGACAGGAGCGGCCATCCTTGCTGTTCCGGTAAAAGATACGATTAAACGCGTTCAAGATTTACAAGTCAGTGAGACGATTGAACGTTCAAGCTTGTGGGCTGTCCAAACGCCACAAGCTTTTCGTCTTTCTTTATTGATGAAGGCTCACGCTGAGGCCGAGCGCAAGGGATTTTTAGGGACGGATGACGCCAGCCTCGTTGAACAGATGGAGGGCGGTTCGGTCCGTGTTGTAGAAGGCAGCTATACAAATATTAAGCTGACGACGCCAGACGATTTGACGTCAGCTGAAGCTATCATGGAATCAGAAAGTGGGAATAAACATGTTTAGAATTGGACAAGGATTTGATGTGCATCAATTAGTGGAGGGCCGTCCTCTCATTATTGGCGGAATTGAAATCCCGTACGAAAAAGGGCTGCTTGGCCATTCTGATGCAGACGTATTGTTGCATACCGTCGCTGACGCCTGCCTGGGAGCTGTGGGTGAAGGAGACATAGGCAAGCATTTTCCTGACACAGATCCCGAGTTCAAGGACGCAGATTCTTTCAAATTACTTCAGCATGTCTGGGGAATCGTGAAACAGAAGGGGTATGTCCTTGGGAACATTGATTGCACCATCATAGCGCAAAAGCCGAAGATGCTGCCGTACATAGAAGATATGAGAAAAAGAATTGCTGAAGGCCTTGAGGCAGATGTTTCTCAAGTAAATGTAAAAGCAACAACGACAGAAAAGCTTGGATTTACAGGCCGGGCGGAAGGAATAGCGGCTCAGGCGACAGTACTGATACAAAAAGGCTAACTTGTTTTGATGCCGGGTCTATTTGGTGGTAGAATAGATTCATACATTTTTGCCTGAGGCCATACATGACATGAAAGGAAGTATTTGAAAATGGGAAACGAAGTACGCGTCCGTTATGCACCGAGTCCAACCGGACATTTGCATATTGGAAATGCCAGAACGGCGCTTTTTAATTATTTATTTGCCCGCAATCAAGGCGGTAAGTTTATCATTCGAGTTGAGGATACTGATAAAAAGCGCAATATTGAGGGCGGAGAACAAAGCCAGCTGAATTATCTGAAGTGGCTAGGTATTGACTGGGATGAGAGTGTGGATGTCGGAGGAGAGTACGGTCCATACCGTCAGTCAGAGCGTAACGATATCTATAAAGTGTACTATGAAGAGCTTCTTGAAAAAGGGCTTGCTTATAAATGTTACTGTACGGAAGAAGAGCTTGAAAAAGAGCGTGAAGAACAGATTGCCCGCGGAGAAATGCCTCGTTATTCCGGAAAACACAGAGACCTGACTCAGGAAGAACAGGAGAAATTTATCGCCGAAGGCAGAAAACCAAGTATTCGTTTCCGTGTGCCGGAAGGAAAAGTCATCGCCTTCAACGACATCGTAAAAGGCGAAATTTCTTTTGAATCAGATGGCATCGGCGACTTCGTTATTGTGAAAAAGGACGGAACGCCTACTTATAACTTCGCGGTAGCTATTGATGACTACTTAATGAAAATGACACACGTGCTGCGCGGTGAGGATCATATTTCTAACACACCGAAACAGATTATGATCTATCAAGCATTCGGGTGGGATATTCCTCAGTTCGGACACATGACGCTGATTGTAAACGAAAGCCGTAAAAAGCTCAGCAAACGTGATGAATCCATTATTCAATTCATCGAGCAGTACAAAGAGCTTGGCTACCTGCCAGAAGCGCTGTTCAACTTTATCGGCTTGTTAGGCTGGTCACCGGTTGGAGAAGAAGAGCTTTTCACAAAAGAGCAGTTTATTGAAATTTTTGATGTAAATCGTTTATCTAAATCACCAGCTTTGTTTGATATGCATAAGCTAAAATGGGTTAACAACCAATATGTGAAGAAGCTGGATCTTGATCAGGTTGTTGAACTGACGCTTCCGCATTTGCAAAAAGCCGGCAAAGTTGGCACTGAGCTTTCTGCTGAAGAACAAGAATGGGTTCGTAAACTGATTTCCCTGTATCATGAGCAATTAAGCTACGGTGCGGAAATTGTTGAGCTGACTGATTTGTTCTTTACGGATGAGATCGAGTATAATCAAGAAGCGAAAGCTGTTCTGGAAGAAGAACAGGTTCCTGAAGTGCTCAGCACATTCGCAGCGAAGCTTGAAGAGCTTGAGGAGTTCACTCCGGATAATATCAAAGCATCGATCAAAGCAGTGCAGAAAGAAACTGGCCATAAAGGGAAAAAACTGTTTATGCCGATTCGTGTTGCTGTAACAGGGCAAACTCACGGTCCGGAACTGCCGCAATCAATTGAATTGATCGGTAAAGAGACTGCAATTCAGCGTTTAAAGAATATCTAAATAAATGATTGTTGACAGGGAAGAGTATAAAGCTTTAGGCCATTACAGAAAGGATCTTCATTGGCTGAGAGAGATCCATGAGCCGGGTTTTAGAAGTGCGCCCTTAAGACCTTTGAAGAACGTTTTTTGAAATCAGTATTCAAAGGCGGCCGCCGCCGTTACAGGCTGAAGTTGGGAGAGCAGAAGTCTGCTTTTCAAACAGAGTGGAACCGCGCGGTTAAAGCGTCTCTGTCATGTTTACATGCAGAGACGCTTTTTTTATTGGGTAGAGGAAATCAGATAGAGAAACGGGGGGAAGCATGTGTTTTTTAGAATGCTCAAAGAAGACATTGATACTGTGTTCGATCAAGATCCCGCAGCAAGAAGCTATTTTGAAGTGATTTTAACTTATTCCGGTTTACATGCTATATGGGCGCATCGGATTGCACATGCTTTATATAAACGAAAATTTTATTTCCTTGCACGCCTTATATCTCAAGTAAGCCGATTTTTTACCGGGATAGAAATCCACCCCGGCGCTACAATCGGGAGAAGATTTTTCATAGACCACGGCATGGGGGTTGTCATTGGGGAGACATGTGAAATCGGCAATAACGTAACCGTTTTTCAGGGGGTTACCCTCGGGGGAACGGGAAAAGAAAAGGGAAAAAGGCACCCAACGATTAAAGATGACGCATTGATAGCCACAGGTGCTAAAGTGCTCGGTTCTATTACGGTCGGTGAAGGCTCAAAGATTGGCGCTGGTTCAGTAGTGCTGCATGATGTTCCTGATTTTTCAACAGTTGTCGGTATCCCTGGACGGGTCGTTGTACAAAATGGCAAGAAAGTAAGACGCGATTTAAACCATCAGGATTTGCCCGATCCAGTTGCTGACCGCTTTAAGTCTTTGGAACAGCAGATTTTAGAGCTGAAGGCAGAACTTGAAGACAGAAAAGAAAGGATCAATCAAAAATGACAATCACACTTTATAATACATTGACTAGACAGAAGGAAACATTCGTTCCTCTTGAAGAGGGAAAAGTGAAAATGTATGTATGCGGACCCACGGTTTACAATTACATTCATATCGGGAACGCGCGTCCGGCAATCGTTTACGATACGGTTCGAAACTATTTAGAGTATAAAGGCTATGATGTGCAGTATGTCTCTAACTTCACAGACGTAGACGATAAATTAATTAAAGCGGCAAATGAACTCGGTGAGGATGTACCCACCATTTCAGAGCGTTTTATTAAAGCATACTTTGAAGACGTAGGTGCGCTCGGCTGCCGAAAAGCCGACCTTCATCCGCGAGTAATGGAGAACATGGATGCCATTATCGAATTCGTAGATCAGCTCGTGAAAAAGGGCTACGCATATGAATCAGAAGGTGACGTATATTTCAAAACCAGAGCATTTGAAGGGTACGGAAAGCTTTCTCAGCAATCAATCGATGAACTAAGATCAGGTGCACGCATCCGGGTCGGCGAGAAAAAAGAAGATGCTCTTGATTTCGCACTGTGGAAAGCGGCAAAAGAAGGAGAAATCTCTTGGGATAGCCCTTGGGGGAAAGGGCGTCCGGGCTGGCACATTGAATGCTCAGCAATGGTGAAAAAGTATCTCGGTGACCAGATTGATATCCATGCGGGCGGACAGGATTTAACATTCCCTCACCATGAAAACGAAATTGCGCAATCTGAGGCGCTGACAGGCAAAACGTTTGCGAAGTACTGGCTTCATAATGGTTATATCAATATTGATAATGAAAAAATGTCAAAATCACTAGGCAACTTTGTGCTTGTGCATGACATCATTAAACAGCATGATCCGCAGCTTTTGAGATTCTTTATGCTATCTGTTCATTATCGCCATCCGATTAACTATTCAGAAGAGCTTCTGGAGAATACGAAAAGCGCGTTCAGCCGTTTAAAAACAGCGTACAGCAATCTTCAGCACCGTCTGAACAGCAGTACGAATTTAACCGAAGATGACGATCAATGGCTTGAAAAGGTTGAAGAACACCGCAAAGCATTCGAAGAAGAGATGGACGATGATTTTAATACGGCGAATGCCATTTCAGTCTTGTTTGACTTAGCGAAACACGCCAATTATTATCTTCAGAAAGATCATACGGCTGATCATGTGATTACGGCGTTTATTGAGATGTTTGACCGCATTGTTTCTGTCCTCGGTTTTTCGTTGGGTGAGCAGGAACTTCTCGATCAAGAGATTGAAGACTTAATCGAAAAGCGAAATGAAGCGCGCCGGAATCGCGATTTTGCATTGTCAGACCAGATCCGCGACCAGCTGAAAAGCATGAATATCATTCTTGAAGATACGGCTCAAGGCACTCGCTGGAAACGGGGAGAATAACAGATGCTTGAATTTGATACGATAAAAGATTCTAAGCAGCTTAACGGTCTTGCGCTTGCTTATATAGGTGATGCCATTTTTGAAGTGTATGTCAGGCATCACCTGCTTAAGCAGGGCTTTACCAAACCAAATGATCTTCATAAGAAATCAAGCCGGATTGTTTCAGCAAAGTCACAGGCTGAGATCCTATTTTTTCTGCAGAATCAATCATTTTTTACGGAAGAAGAGGAAGCGGTGCTGAAAAGAGGCAGAAATGCCAAGTCAGGGACAACACCTAAAAATACAGATGTTCAGACGTACCGCTACAGTACAGCATTTGAAGCGCTTCTGGGCTACCTTTTTCTAGAGAAAAAAGAGGAACGACTTAGTCAGCTCGTAGCCGAAGCTATACAATTCGGGACGTCAGGGAGGAAAACAAATGAGTCAGCAACATGATTACGTCATAGGGAAAAATGCAGTGATCGAGACGTTAAAATCTGATCGGAAGCTGTATAAGCTGTGGATGGCGGAAAACACCGTAAAGGGACAAGCACAGCAAGTGATTGAGCTTGCCAAAAAGCAGGGAATCACGATTCAATACGTCCCGAGAAAAAAACTCGATCAAATGGTGACAGGACAGCATCAGGGCGTAGTGGCACAGGTTGCAGCGTATGAATATGCAGAACTGGACGATTTATATAAAGCAGCCGAAGAAAAAAATGAACAGCCTTTCTTCCTCATTCTGGACGAGCTTGAAGACCCTCATAATCTTGGTTCCATTATGAGGACAGCAGATGCGGTCGGCGCTCATGGCATCGTCATTCCAAAACGGAGAGCTGTCGGGCTGACAACAACAGTGGCAAAAGCTTCAACAGGAGCAATTGAGCACATTCCTGTAGCAAGAGTCACCAATTTGGCACGGACGTTAGAAGAGATGAAAGAGCGGGGAATCTGGGTTGTCGGAACGGATGCGTCCGCGCGTGAGGATTTCCGTAATATGGACGGCAATATGCCTTTGGCTCTAGTCATCGGAAGTGAAGGAAAAGGGATGGGCCGCCTTGTGAAGGAAAAGTGCGATTTTCTCATTAAACTCCCGATGGCCGGAAAGGTAACTTCACTAAATGCATCTGTCGCGGCTGGTCTTTTGATGTATGAAGTCTACCGGAAACGAAACCCTGTGGGAGAATAAAGACCCATGGATATCCTGTTAGTAGACGGGTACAACATGATTGGAGCCTGGCCGCAGCTGAAGGATTTAAAAGCGAACAGTTTTGAAGAGGCGAGAGACGTACTGATTCAGAAAATGGCGGAATATCAATCGTATACAGGAAACAGGGTTATTGTTGTTTTTGACGCGCATCTCGTAAAAGGGCTTGAGAAAAAACAGACCAACCATAGAGTTGAAGTAATTTTTACAAAAGAAAATGAGACGGCTGATGAGCGGATAGAAAAGCTCGCTCAGGCTTTGAATAATATTGCGACTCAAATTCACGTTGCGACCTCTGACTATACTGAGCAGTGGGCGATTTTCGGACAGGGGGCATTGCGGAAATCGGCCCGGGAGCTTCTGAGAGAGGTAGAAACGATTGAAAGGCGAATAGAGAGACGGGTAAGAAAAATCACTTCCGAAAAGCCGGCGGGTAAAATTGCTTTATCGGAAGAGGTTTTGAAAACGTTTGAAAAGTGGAGGCGGGGAGACTTAGATTAAGTTGACGCTTTTTTGCCCAATACTGTATAATATTTCTATCTACGTGCGCCGGGGGGATCGGAGTGAATCTACAGAACAACAAGGGAAAATTCAACAAAGAGCAGTTTTGCCAGTTGGAGGACGAGCAGGTCATTGAAAAGGTTCATGTTGGGGACAGTGATGCGTTAGATTACTTGATTACGAAGTACCGAAACTTTGTTCGGGCAAAAGCAAGATCCTATTTCTTAATAGGGGCGGACAGAGAGGATATTGTTCAGGAAGGCATGATAGGCCTCTATAAGTCTATTCGTGACTTCAAAGAGGACAAGCTTACCTCATTCAAAGCTTTTGCAGAATTATGTATTACCCGCCAAATTATTACCGCAATAAAGACAGCTACTCGCCAGAAACACATTCCTTTGAATTCCTACGTCTCATTAGATAAACCGATCTTTGATGAAGAATCAGACCGAACGCTGCTGGATGTCATTTCAGGAGCGAAAACCTTAAATCCTGAGGAAATGATCATTAATCAGGAAGAATTTGATGATATTGAAATGAAAATGGGAGAACTATTAAGTGATTTAGAGAGAAAAGTACTCGTCTTATATCTCGACGGGAGAAGTTACCAAGAGATTTCTGATGAACTGAACCGACATGTGAAATCGATCGACAATGCCCTTCAGCGTGTGAAACGCAAGCTGGAGAAGTACTTGGAAATTCGCGAAATCAGTTTGTAATAGGAATTTATGCTATATTGACAGTATTTTTCTGACTATGATATGTTACTAAAGATAAGAACTAATGTCTATTTAGAAAAAGGTGTAATGACATGAGAAAAAAGATTACGTTAGCATGCAAGACATGCGGAAACCGTAATTATACGACAATGAAGAGCTCTGCATCAGCGGCTGAGCGATTAGAAGTAAAGAAATACTGCAGTACTTGCAATTCACATACAGCTCATCTTGAAACAAAATAGTTTTTGCGCTTTTAAATTGTGGAGGTCTTTTACATGCGTATTATGAAATTCTTTAAAGATGTTGGGAAAGAAATGAAAAAGGTAAGCTGGCCTAAAGGAAAAGAGTTAACGCGTTATACCATTACGGTAATTTCAACAGTTATCTTTTTTGTTATCTTTTTTGCCCTCCTTGACACAGGAATTTCTCAATTAATTCGTTTAATAGTTGAATAATGATCAGCAATACGTGCTATAATAGATCATAATATTACTTGCCAAAACCCGTTCAGCGGGTTTTTTATTGTGGCTTAAAATGAAAGTTATCATAGGCTTGCCGCCTATTTTTTGAAGCGTTATGGTAATTCACTAAAACCAAATGCGGGGAGGGAAGGACTGGACAGTCCTGAATAGAATGGAAAAGAATTGGTATGTTGTTCACACGTACTCTGGTTATGAGAATAAAGTAAAAGCCAACTTGGAAAAGCGTGTTGAATCAATGGGGATGCAGGATAAAATTTTCCGTGTAGTCGTACCCGAAGAAGAAGAAACGGATATCAAAAACGGCAAGAAAAAAGTCGTGAAAAAGAAAGTATTCCCTGGTTATGTGCTTGTTGAAATTGTAATGACAGACGACTCTTGGTATGTCGTCCGCAACACGCCGGGCGTTACTGGATTCGTAGGATCTGCCGGGTCAGGTTCAAAACCGACGCCGCTTCTTCCGGGGGAAGCAGAAACCATTCTGAAGAGAATGGGCATGGATGAACGAAAAACTGATATTGACTTTGAACTGAAAGAGACAGTGAAAGTAATAGACGGACCTTTTGCTAACTTTACAGGATCAATTGAAGAGATTGATTATGATAAAAGCAAGGTCAAAGTTTTCGTTAATATGTTTGGCCGTGAAACGCCGGTTGAGCTGGAATTTACCCAAATCGATAAATTGTAATGTGAAAAAACTTGAAATTGCTATATATAAATGATAATATAGCAAAGGTACGTCTTGGACTTATCCAAGGCAACTAGCATGATATTTCGTCATTCATATAAAGAATGAAACCTTGAGTGGGAGGGTTTACCCTATTACCACATCACGGACTTAAGGAGGTGTGTCTCGTGGCTAAAAAAGTAGTTAAAGTTGTAAAATTGCAAATTCCTGCTGGAAAAGCTAACCCAGCACCACCAGTTGGACCTGCACTTGGTCAAGCCGGTGTTAACATCATGGGATTCTGTAAGGAGTTTAACGCTCGTACAGCTGACCAAGCTGGTTTAATCATTCCTGTTGAAATTTCGGTTTACGAAGACCGTTCATTTACATTTATTACAAAAACTCCACCTGCTGCAGTATTGCTTAAAAAAGCAGCTGGAATTGAGTCTGGTTCTGGTGAACCAAACCGTAATAAAGTGGCAACCGTTAAGCGCGATAAAGTACGCGAAATCGCTGAAACGAAAATGCCTGACTTAAACGCAGCAGACGTTGAAGCGGCAATGCGCATGGTTGAAGGTACTGCCCGCAGTATGGGTATTGTAATCGAGGATTAATTTGTTTCTTGTCGGGTTGCGAGTTTTAACAAGTTCGCAACCCTTATTCGTGGGAGGTTATTCCGCTATAACCACATAAGGAGGAAATTTTAAAATGGCTAAAAAAGGTAAAAAGTACGTTGAAGCTGCTAAGCTTGTAGACCGTTCTAAAGCTTACGACGTCTCTGAAGCAGTAGCTCTCGTTAAAAAAACAAACACAGCTAAATTCGACGCTACAGTTGAAGTGGCTTTCCGTTTAGGGGTTGACCCTCGTAAAAACGACCAGCAAATCCGTGGAGCAGTTGTGCTTCCAAACGGAACTGGTAAAACTCAGCGCGTTCTCGTTTTCGCAAAAGGCGAAAAAGCGAAAGAAGCTGAAGCTGCTGGTGCAGATTTCGTAGGCGATACTGACTACATCAACAAAATTCAACAAGGCTGGTTCGATTTCGATGTTATCGTAGCTACACCTGACATGATGGGTGAAGTTGGTAAAATCGGTCGTGTACTTGGACCAAAAGGTTTAATGCCGAACCCTAAAACTGGTACAGTTACTTTCGAAGTTGAAAAAGCTATCGGCGAAATCAAAGCTGGTAAAGTTGAATACCGCGTTGATAAAGCTGGAAACATTCATGTTCCTATCGGTAAAGTTTCTTTCGAGGATGAAAAACTTGTTGAGAACTTCACAACAATGTACGATACAATCCTTAAAGCTAAACCTGCTGCAGCTAAAGGCGTTTACGTGAAAAACGTTGCTGTAACTTCTACTATGGGACCTGGTGTCAAAGTAGACTCTTCAACTTTTAACGTAAAATAATATTGACATGACATCAACATTCTGATATTATTCAAAATGTTGTAAAATAGAATATCATTTATACCGTAGACAGTAGGGGCCTAACCGCTTAATTATCCTACCGAGGTGTATATTATCACAGCTATTACGTTACGTATGCTTGTATATACAGCCTCCATGTCTCATGGAGGCTTTTTATATGGAATCCGTCGTCTCAGTCGTGATCACCTAACGGTATAAGTGTTACACAAGAATCTACAGGAGGTGTAACCATGAGCAGCGCAATTGAAACAAAAAAAGTTGTTGTTGAAGAAATTGCTTCTAAACTGAAAGAAAGTAAATCAACGATCATCGTTGACTATCGCGGACTTAACGTTTCTGAAGTAACTGAACTTCGTAAACAGCTTCGCGAAGCTAACGTTGAGTTCAAAGTTTACAAAAATACGATGACTCGCCGTGCGGTTGAACAAGCTGAGCTTAATGGTTTGAATGATTTCTTAACTGGACCGAACGCGATCGCATTCAGCACTGAAGATGTTGTCGCTCCGGCTAAAGTTCTTAATGACTTCGCTAAAAATCACGAAGCTCTTGAAATCAAAGCTGGCGTTATCGAAGGTAAAGTTTCTACTGTTGAAGAAGTGAAAGCTCTTGCTGAACTTCCATCACGCGAAGGCTTGCTTTCTATGTTGCTTAGCGTACTTCAAGCTCCAGTTCGCAACCTTGCTCTTGCTGCAAAAGCTGTGGCAGAACAAAAGGAAGAACAAGGCGCTTAATCTAATCAGTTTTTCATAAATTAAAACAAAATGGAGGAATTACAAATGGCTTTAAATATCGAAGAAATCATTGCTTCCGTTAAAGAAGCAACTGTACTTGAATTGAACGACCTAGTAAAAGCAATCGAAGAAGAATTTGGCGTAACTGCTGCTGCTCCTGTAGCTGTAGCTGGCGGAGCTGCTGCTGGCGGAGCTGCTGAAGAGCAAAGCGAATTCGATCTTATCCTTGCTGGTGCAGGATCTCAAAAAATCAAAGTTATCAAAGTTGTACGTGAAATCACTGGTCTTGGCTTGAAAGAAGCTAAAGAGCTTGTTGACAACACTCCAAAACCACTTAAAGAAGGTATTGCTAAAGAAGAAGCTGAAGAGCTTAAAGCTAAACTTGAAGAAGTTGGCGCTTCTGTAGAAGTTAAGTAATCTTCACTTACCTGTAGGGGAAGCTCGCTTTTATGAGGCGAGCTTTTTCTTTGCCATTCTTTAAGCCATGAAAAAAGGAGGTTCTAATAATGAGTGAGCACTATTATTCAGAAAAACCTTCAGTAAAAAGCAACAAGCAAACCTGGTCTTTTAGGCTTCGGAATAAAGATTTCACGTTTACCAGCGACAGCGGGGTTTTTTCTAAAAAAGAAGTTGATTTCGGCTCCCGCCTGCTGATTGATTCTTTTGAAGAGCCTGAGGTTGAGGGCGGCATTTTAGATGTAGGCTGCGGATACGGCCCGATTGGTTTATCGCTCGCCAGCGACTTTAAAGACCGGACCATCCACATGATTGACGTTAATGAGAGAGCCGTAGAACTATCAAATGAAAATGCGGAACAGAACGGAATAACAAACGTTAAGATTTATCAAAGCGATTTGTTTTCAAACGTTGATTCTGCTCAAACATTTGCTTCTATTCTTACAAATCCCCCAATCCGAGCCGGAAAAAAAGTTGTCCATGCTATCTTTGAGAAAAGCGCTGAACACTTAAAAGCTTCAGGTGAATTGTGGATCGTCATACAGAAAAAGCAAGGCGCGCCTTCTGCCATTGAAAAGCTCGAGGAACTGTTCGATGAAGTTTCCGTCGTTCAAAAAAAGAAAGGCTATTATATCATAAAAGCAAAAAAAGTTTGACTCGGTATTTTAACTATGTTAATATTGTAAAATGCCAATGTATATATTTTGCTTGATATGATGAATTGTCAATATCTATGTATAAATTATACAAGTATGGAAATGCTAATAAAATCGGTATTTGTTTTTGGATGTGGTTTTCTTAATTAGAAACCCTTTTTTCTTTTGTCTTGTAAAAGTATTTTCTTTCTTTGGAAGAAATGCTTATTACACATATAATACGCATGATTTGAGGGGTGAATCAGTTGACAGGTCAACTAGTTCAGTATGGACGACACCGCCAGCGCAGAAGCTATGCTCGCATTAGCGAAGTGTTAGAATTACCAAATCTCATTGAAATTCAAACCTCTTCTTATCAGTGGTTTCTTGATGAGGGTCTTAGAGAGATGTTTCAAGACATATCACCAATTGAGGATTTCACTGGTAACCTCTCTCTTGAGTTCATTGATTATAGTTTAGGTGAGCCTAAATATCCTGTAGAGGAATCAAAAGAACGTGATGTGACTTACTCAGCTCCGCTAAGAGTGAAGGTTCGTTTAATTAACAAAGAAACTGGAGAGGTAAAAGACCAAGATGTCTTCATGGGTGATTTCCCTATTATGACAGATACAGGTACTTTTATCATTAACGGTGCGGAACGTGTTATCGTTTCCCAGCTTGTTCGGTCTCCAAGTGTATATTTCAGTGGTAAAGTAGACAAAAACGGTAAAAAAGGTTTTACCGCAACTGTCATTCCAAACCGTGGCGCATGGTTAGAATACGAAACTGATGCGAAAGATGTTGTTTATGTCCGCATTGATCGCACACGTAAGTTGCCGGTTACGGTTCTTTTGCGTGCTCTCGGCTTCGGCTCCGATCAAGAGATTCTTGATCTCATAGGAGAAAACGAATACCTGCGAAATACGCTTGATAAAGATAACACAGAAAACAGCGACAAAGCGTTGCTGGAAATTTACGAGCGTCTCCGTCCTGGAGAGCCGCCTACAGTAGAAAATGCGAAAAGCTTGCTTGATTCTCGTTTCTTTGATCCGAAACGATACGATCTTGCCAATGTAGGACGCTATAAAATTAATAAAAAACTTCATATTAAGAATCGCCTCTTCAATCAGAGACTTGCTGAAACGCTTGTTGATCCTGAAACAGGAGAAATCCTTGCTGAAAAAGGCCAGATTCTTGATAGAAGAACGCTTGATAAAGTACTGCCATACTTAGAAAACGGAATCGGTTTTAGAAAGCTGTATCCGAATGGCGGCGTTGTTGAAGATGAAGTGACTCTTCAATCAATTAAAATCTTTGCTCCGACTGATCAAGAAGGAGAACAGGTTATCAATGTAATCGGCAATGCTTACATCGAAGAAGAGATTAAAAACATCACGCCTGCTGATATTATTTCTTCAATCAGCTACTTCTTCAACCTGCTGCACGGAGTAGGCGACACAGATGATATCGATCATCTTGGAAACCGCCGTTTACGTTCTGTAGGCGAGCTTCTCCAGAACCAATTCCGTATCGGTTTAAGCCGTATGGAGCGTGTGGTTCGTGAGAGAATGTCAATTCAAGATACGAATACAATTACGCCTCAGCAGCTGATCAATATTCGTCCTGTTATTGCGTCCATTAAAGAGTTCTTTGGAAGCTCACAGCTTTCTCAATTCATGGATCAGACGAACCCGCTTGCTGAATTAACGCACAAGCGTCGTCTGTCAGCATTAGGACCGGGCGGATTGACACGTGAGCGTGCCGGAATGGAAGTGCGTGACGTTCACTACTCCCACTATGGCCGTATGTGTCCGATTGAAACGCCTGAGGGCCCGAACATCGGTTTGATCAACTCACTATCATCTTATGCAAAAGTAAACCGTTTTGGCTTTATTGAAACGCCATATCGCCGCGTTGACCCTGAAACAGGGAAGGTAACGGGCAGAATCGATTACTTAACTGCTGATGAAGAGGATAACTATGTTGTCGCTCAAGCGAATGCTCGTCTTGATGACGAAGGCGCCTTTATTGATGACAGCATCGTAGCTCGTTTCCGCGGGGAGAACACCGTTGTTTCCAGAAATCGTGTAGACTACATGGATGTATCGCCTAAGCAGGTTGTATCTGCTGCGACAGCATGTATCCCGTTCTTAGAAAACGATGACTCCAACCGTGCCCTCATGGGAGCGAACATGCAGCGTCAGGCTGTGCCTTTGATGCAGCCGGAAGCGCCATTTGTTGGAACTGGTATGGAATACGTATCAGGAAAAGACTCTGGTGCCGCTGTTATTTGTAAACACCCTGGTATCGTTGAACGCGTAGAAGCCAAAAACGTTTGGGTTCGCCGTTATGAAGAAGTAGACGGTCAAAAAGTAAAAGGAAACCTGGATAAATACAGCCTGCTGAAATTTGTCCGCTCTAACCAAGGTACGTGCTACAACCAGCGTCCGATCGTAAGTGTCGGCGATGAAGTGGTAAAAGGAGAAATCCTTGCTGACGGTCCTTCTATGGAGCTTGGTGAACTTGCACTTGGCCGTAACGTAATGGTCGGCTTCATGACGTGGGATGGCTACAACTATGAGGATGCCATCATCATGAGTGAACGCCTAGTGAAGGATGATGTTTATACATCTATCCACATTGAAGAATACGAATCAGAAGCACGTGATACGAAACTTGGACCTGAAGAAATCACTCGCGATATTCCAAACGTCGGTGAAGATGCGCTTCGCAATCTTGATGACCGCGGAATCATCCGTATTGGGGCAGAAGTAAAAGACGGAGATCTTCTTGTTGGTAAAGTAACGCCTAAAGGCGTAACTGAACTGACTGCCGAAGAACGCCTTCTTCACGCCATCTTTGGCGAGAAAGCCCGCGAGGTTCGTGATACTTCTCTTCGTGTGCCTCATGGCGGCGGCGGAATTATCCATGACGTTAAAGTCTTCAACCGTGAAGACGGAGACGAACTTCCTCCAGGTGTTAACCAGTTAGTACGCGTATATATCGTTCAGAAACGTAAGATTTCTGAAGGGGATAAAATGGCCGGTCGTCACGGTAACAAAGGTGTTATCTCTAAGATTCTTCCTGAAGAGGATATGCCTTACCTTCCTGACGGCACACCAATTGATATCATGCTTAACCCGCTGGGCGTACCATCACGTATGAACATCGGGCAGGTATTGGAACTTCACATGGGTATGGCCGCTCGTTACCTTGGCATTCACATTGCATCTCCTGTATTTGACGGAGCGCGAGAAGAGGATGTCTGGGAAACACTTGAAGAAGCCGGCATGTCTCGTGACGCCAAAACAGTGCTTTACGACGGACGTACTGGAGAGCCGTTTGATAACCGTGTATCTGTCGGTATCATGTACATGATCAAACTGGCTCACATGGTTGACGATAAACTTCATGCACGCTCTACAGGCCCTTACTCACTTGTTACGCAGCAGCCTCTTGGCGGTAAAGCGCAATTTGGCGGACAGCGTTTTGGTGAGATGGAGGTTTGGGCACTTGAAGCTTACGGTGCGGCTTACACTCTTCAAGAAATTCTGACTGTTAAGTCTGATGACGTGGTTGGACGTGTGAAAACATACGAAGCCATCGTTAAAGGCGACAATGTTCCTGAACCAGGTGTTCCGGAATCATTCAAAGTATTAATCAAAGAACTTCAAAGCTTAGGTATGGATGTCAAAATCCTTTCTGGTGATGAAGAAGAAATAGAAATGAGAGATTTAGAAGACGAAGAAGATGCGAAACAAGCTGACGGCCTGGCATTATCAGGTGATGAAGAGCCGGAAGAAACAGCATCTGCAGACGTTGAACGCGATGTAGTAACAAAAGAATAATCTCTAGTTATAAAGGCAAGTGACATCGGTTAATCCGAAGATAAAAAGGGAGGTAGGCCCCTTGCTAGATGTGAACAATTTTGAGTATATGAACATCGGTCTTGCTTCACCAGATAAAATCCGTTCATGGTCTTTTGGTGAAGTGAAAAAGCCTGAAACGATAAACTATCGTACGTTAAAACCTGAAAAGGACGGTCTATTCTGCGAACGCATTTTCGGACCGACTAAGGACTGGGAATGTCATTGCGGGAAGTACAAGCGAGTTCGTTATAAAGGCGTAGTTTGTGACCGCTGCGGAGTCGAAGTAACACGGGCTAAAGTCCGTCGTGAGAGAATGGGGCACATTGAACTGGCTGCCCCAGTTTCCCACATTTGGTATTTCAAAGGTATTCCAAGCCGTATGGGTCTTGTGCTGGATATGTCACCTCGTGCTTTAGAAGAAGTCATTTACTTTGCTTCTTACGTTGTAACTGATCCGGCGAATACACCGCTTGAAAAGAAACAGCTTCTGTCTGAGAAAGAATACCGTGCTTATCTTGATAAATACGGTAATAAATTCCAAGCATCTATGGGTGCTGAAGCAATTCATAAACTTCTTCAAGATATCGATCTTGTAAAAGAAGTTGATATGTTAAAAGAAGAGCTGAAAACTTCACAAGGACAACGCCGTACTCGTGCGATCAAACGTCTTGAAGTTTTAGAAGCCTTCCGTAACTCAGGAAACAAGCCTTCTTGGATGATCCTTGATGTGCTTCCTGTTATTCCTCCGGAGCTTAGACCGATGGTTCAGCTAGATGGCGGACGTTTTGCGACTTCTGATTTGAATGACCTTTATCGTCGTGTCATCAACCGTAACAATCGTTTGAAACGCCTTTTGGACCTTGGTGCGCCTAGCATCATCGTTCAAAACGAAAAGCGTATGCTTCAAGAGGCTGTCGATGCCCTAATTGACAACGGCCGCCGCGGACGCCCTGTAACAGGTCCTGGAAACAGACCGTTAAAATCTCTTTCTCACATGCTGAAAGGGAAGCAAGGCCGTTTCCGTCAAAACCTTCTTGGTAAACGTGTCGATTACTCCGGACGTTCTGTAATCGTTGTTGGTCCTCATTTGAAAATGTACCAATGCGGATTACCGAAGGAAATGGCACTTGAACTTTTCAAACCTTTCGTTATGAAAGAACTTGTTGAAAAAGGTCTTGCTCACAACATTAAGAGTGCGAAACGCAAAATTGAGCGCGTACAGCCTGAAGTTTGGGATGTACTAGAATCAGTTATTAAGGAGCATCCGGTACTGCTGAACCGTGCCCCTACACTTCACAGATTAGGTATCCAGGCGTTTGAACCAACGCTTGTTGAAGGACGCGCAATCCGTCTTCACCCGCTCGTATGTACAGCTTACAACGCTGACTTTGACGGTGACCAAATGGCGGTTCACGTACCATTATCTGCTGAAGCACAAGCTGAAGCACGCATCTTGATGCTTGCTGCTCAAAACATCTTGAACCCTAAAGATGGTAAACCGGTTGTAACACCGTCTCAGGATATGGTACTAGGTAACTATTACCTGACACTTGAGCGTGCCGGTGCTGTCGGTGAAGGTATGGTCTTCAAGAATACAGACGAAGCGCTTCTTGCTTATCAAAACGGATATGTTCACCTTCATACGAGAGTAGCTGTTGCAGCTAACTCACTTAAGAATGTGACATTTACCGAAGAACAGCGCTCAAAATTGTTAATTACAACTGTCGGTAAGCTTGTCTTCAATGAAATTCTTCCGGAATCATTCCCTTACATGAATGAACCAACGAAGAGCAACATTGAAGAGAAAACACCTGACCGTTTCTTCTTAGAAAAAGGTGCTGATGTTAAAGCTGTTATCGCACAGCAGCCAATCAATGCGCCGTTTAAAAAAGGCATTCTGGGTAAAATCATCGCGGAAATCTTTAAACGATTCCATATTACGGAAACGTCTAAAATGCTTGACCGCATGAAAAACCTAGGTTTCAAATATTCAACTAAAGCTGGTATTACAGTTGGGGTTTCTGACATCGTCGTACTCGATGATAAACAAGAAATTCTTGAGGAAGCGCAAAGCAAAGTTGACAACGTTATGAAGCAATTCCGCCGCGGTCTTATCACTGAAGAAGAACGCTATGAGAGAGTCATCTCTATCTGGAGTGCTGCAAAAGACGTTATCCAAGGCAAACTGATGAAATCACTTGATGAACTCAACCCGATCTACATGATGAGTGACTCTGGTGCCCGTGGTAACGCATCTAACTTTACGCAGCTTGCCGGAATGCGCGGCCTGATGGCCAACCCGGCTGGACGTATCATTGAGTTGCCGATCAAATCAAGTTTCCGTGAAGGTCTGACAGTATTGGAGTACTTTATCTCCACACACGGTGCGCGTAAAGGTCTTGCCGATACCGCTCTTAAAACTGCTGACTCAGGTTACCTTACACGCCGTCTCGTTGACGTTGCTCAGGATGTTATCATCCGTGAAACTGATTGCGGAACTGACCGAGGCATTCTTGCTAAGCCTCTTAAAGAAGGAACTGAAACAATTGAGCGCTTAGAAGAACGCTTAATCGGACGTTTTGCAAGAAAACAAGTGAAGCACCCTGAAACAGGTGAAGTGCTTGTGAATGAAAACGAACTGATCGATGAAGATAAAGCACTGGAGATTGTCGAAGCCGGCATTGAAGAAGTGTGGATCCGTTCTGCCTTCACATGTAATACGCCTCATGGTGTATGTAAACGATGCTATGGCCGAAATCTTGCAACTGGCTCCGATGTTGAAGTCGGTGAAGCTGTCGGAATCATTGCTGCCCAATCAATCGGTGAGCCTGGTACACAGTTAACAATGCGTACATTCCATACAGGCGGGGTTGCCGGAGACGATATCACACAGGGTCTTCCGCGTATCCAAGAGCTTTTCGAAGCGCGTAATCCGAAAGGTCAGGCAACAATTACAGAAATCGACGGTACAGTCGTTGAGATCAATGAAGTTCGTGATAAGCAACAGGAAATTGTGGTTCAAGGCGCAGTGGAAACACGTTCTTATACGGCACCTTACAACTCCCGCCTGAAAGTAGCGGAAGGAGATAAAATTACTCGAGGCCAAGTACTGACAGAAGGTTCAATCGATCCGAAAGAACTTCTTAAAGTGACTGACCTGACGACTGTTCAAGAGTATCTTCTCCATGAGGTTCAAAAGGTTTACCGTATGCAGGGTGTTGAAATCGGTGATAAACACGTAGAAGTAATGGTTCGCCAGATGCTTCGCAAAGTACGCGTGATTGATGCCGGTGACACTGATGTGCTTCCAGGTACATTGCTTGATATTCACCAATTTACTGAAGCGAACAAAAAGGTATTGCTTGAAGGCAACCGACCAGCTACAGGCCGTCCTGTCTTACTCGGTATTACAAAAGCATCTCTTGAAACTGATTCATTCTTATCTGCTGCTTCCTTCCAGGAAACAACACGTGTCCTTACAGATGCAGCGATCAAAGGTAAGCGTGACGAGCTTCTCGGCTTGAAAGAGAATGTTATCATCGGTAAGCTTGTTCCAGCAGGTACAGGAATGATGAAATACCGTAAAGTAAAACCAGTATCAAATGTTCAGCCGACTGACGATATGGTCCCGGTTGAATAACTGATTTAACTCTGCTGAAAGACTGCAAAAACAGTCTTTCAGCAGATATATTTATGAAAAAGTCACTCTATGAGAAGAACGAATCTAAAAAATGTCATACCTTGTTGACATTCGTCTCCTAGAATGATAATATAACCAAGGTGCTCGAAATAAACCTGTTACTTTGGAGGATATGTTTATGTCTTATGATAAAGTATCACAGGCCAAATCAATTATTATTGGTACGAAGCAAACAGTGAAAGCTCTAAAGCGAGGTTCAGTAAAGGAAGTAGTCGTTGCAAAAGACGCAGATCCGATACTCACGTCAAGTGTTGTTTCACTTGCTGAAGATCAAGGTATCTCTGTCTCAATGGTTGAATCCATGAAAAAGCTCGGCAAAGCCTGCGGAATTGAGGTAGGAGCAGCCGCTGTTGCCATTATTTTATAACGTACTTTTGTTTTTGCGTAAGATTCCATCTTGTGTAAAGACATTGTTTTTTGCCTTTTGATGAACCACCTGGGTATGTGGGTTATAAAACGTAATGAAGGGAGGAAAAATTCATGCCTACAATTAATCAGCTAATTCGCAAAGGACGCGTGAGTAAAGTAGAAAACTCAAAGTCTCCTGCACTTAACAAAGGATACAACAGCTTTAAAAAAGAGCACACTAACGTATCTTCTCCACAAAAACGCGGGGTATGTACTCGTGTTGGTACAATGACACCGAAAAAACCGAACTCAGCACTTCGTAAATATGCTCGTGTTCGTTTGACTAACGGAATCGAGGTTACTGCTTACATTCCTGGTATCGGTCACAACCTGCAAGAGCACAGTGTTGTACTTATCCGCGGCGGACGTGTAAAAGACTTACCAGGGGTACGTTACCACATCGTTCGTGGTGCGCTTGATACTGCTGGAGTTGAAAACCGTGCACAAGGCCGTTCTAAATACGGTACGAAAAAACCTAAAGCAAAATAATATACGAAAATACGCATAATTGATGAAGGGAGGATATTCAGATGCCACGTAAAGGTCCTGTAGCAAAAAGAGATGTTTTACCTGATCCGATTTACAACTCTAAGCTTGTATCTCGTTTAATCAACAAAATGATGATCGATGGTAAAAAAGGTAAGTCTCAAACGATCCTATACAAGTCATTCGATATCATTAAAGAACGTACTGGCAATGATGCAATGGAGGTTTTCGAACAAGCATTGAAAAACATCATGCCTGTACTTGAAGTAAAAGCACGCCGTGTAGGTGGTGCGAACTACCAAGTTCCTGTAGAAGTTCGTCCTGAACGTCGTACGACTCTTGGACTTCGCTGGTTAGTTAACTACGCTCGTCTTCGTGGAGAAAAAACGATGGAAGAGCGTTTAGCTAACGAAATCCTTGACGCAGCTAACAACACTGGTGCTGCTGTTAAGAAACGTGAAGACACTCATAAGATGGCTGAAGCAAACAAAGCATTTGCTCACTATCGCTGGTAGGATTTATAGATTAACAAAACACAATTTCCTAATAAGGAAGGAGAAATTACCCAATGGCAAGAGAGTTCTCCTTAGAAAAAACTCGTAATATCGGTATCATGGCTCACATCGATGCCGGTAAAACGACTACTACAGAACGTATCTTGTTCTATACTGGTCGTATCCACAAAATTGGTGAAACTCATGAAGGAGCTTCACAAATGGACTGGATGGAGCAGGAACAAGAACGTGGTATCACAATCACTTCCGCTGCGACTACTGCACAGTGGAAAGGATACCGCGTAAACATCATCGATACTCCAGGACACGTAGACTTCACAGTTGAAGTTGAACGTTCTCTTCGTGTACTTGATGGTGCTGTTGCTGTACTTGACGCGCAATCAGGCGTTGAGCCTCAAACAGAAACTGTTTGGCGTCAGGCAACAACTTATGGAGTACCGCGTATCGTTTTTGTTAACAAAATGGACAAAATCGGTGCAGACTTCCTTTACTCTGTAGGAACTTTAAGAGACCGTCTTCAAGCAAACGCTCATGCAATTCAATTGCCGATCGGTGCTGAAGATAACTTCGAAGGTATCATTGACCTTGTAGAAAACGTTGCGTATTTCTACGAAGATGACCTCGGAACTCGTTCTGATGCAAAAGAAATCCCTGAAGAGTACAAAGAGCAAGCTGAAGAGCTTCGCAACAGCCTTATTGAAGCTGTATGTGAGCTTGATGAAGAGCTTATGGATAAGTACCTTGAGGGTGAAGAAATCACAATTGACGAGTTAAAAGCAGGAATTCGTAAAGGTACATTAAATGTTGAATTCTACCCTGTTCTTGTTGGTTCTGCCTTCAAAAACAAAGGTGTTCAACTAGTACTTGATGCTGTTCTTGACTACCTTCCTGCACCAACTGACGTTGCTGCAATCAAAGGTACACGTCCTGATACAAATGAAGAGATTGAGCGTCATTCTTCTGACGAAGAGCCATTCTCTGCATTAGCATTTAAAGTTATGACTGACCCTTACGTTGGTAAGTTGACGTTCTTCCGTGTGTACTCTGGAACACTTGATTCTGGTTCATACGTGAAAAACTCTACTAAAGGCAAACGTGAGCGTGTTGGACGTATTCTTCAAATGCACGCTAACAGCCGTGAAGAAATCTCTACTGTATACGCAGGGGATATCGCAGCTGCTGTAGGTCTAAAAGATACAACTACTGGAGATACTCTATGTGATGAGAAGGATCTTGTTATCCTTGAGTCAATGGAATTCCCAGAACCAGTTATCGACGTTGCTATTGAGCCTAAATCAAAAGCTGACCAAGATAAAATGGGTATCGCTTTAGCGAAACTTGCTGAAGAAGATCCTACATTCCGTACTCAAACAAACCCAGAAACTGGCCAAACGATCATCTCTGGTATGGGTGAACTTCACCTTGATATCATTGTTGACCGTATGAAACGCGAATTTAAAGTAGAAGCCAATGTTGGTGCTCCTCAAGTTGCGTACCGTGAAACATTCCGTACCGGTGCAAAAGTTGAAGGTAAATTCGTACGTCAGTCTGGTGGACGCGGTCAGTTCGGACACGTTTGGATCGAATTCGAACCAAACGAAGAAGGCGCTGGCTTTGAATTTGAAAATGCGATTGTCGGTGGGGTCGTTCCTCGTGAATACATCCCAGCTGTTCAAGCAGGTCTGGAAGATGCACTCGAAAATGGTGTACTAGCAGGCTTCCCGCTTATCGACATTAAAGCTAAACTTTTCGACGGTTCTTACCATGATGTTGACTCAAACGAAATGGCATTTAAAGTCGCTGCTTCTATGGCATTGAAAAATGCAGTCAGCAAATGTAACCCAGTTCTTCTTGAACCAATCATGAAAGTGGAAGTGGTTATTCCAGAAGAATATATGGGAGATATCATGGGTGATATCACTTCACGTCGCGGACGCGTAGAAGGTATGGAAGCACGCGGTAACGCTCAAGTTGTTCGTGCTATGGTTCCTCTTGCTGAAATGTTCGGTTACGCTACTGCACTTCGTTCTAATACGCAAGGTCGCGGTACGTTCACTATGCACATGGATCACTACGAAGAAGTGCCGAAGAGCGTCGCAGAAGAAATTATCAAAAAAAATAAAGGCGAATAATTGATTTTGCCGCTTAACTCAAGTATAACTACTATTGTAAGATGAGGAAGTGAAAGCTTTCTTTCACTTCCTATCACTCTATACATTACTAATTAAAAGCTCTTAAGGAGGATTTTAGAATGGCTAAAGAAAAATTCGACCGTTCCAAATCACATGCCAATATTGGTACAATTGGACACGTTGACCATGGTAAAACAACTTTAACTGCTGCTATCACAACAGTACTTCATAAGAAATCTGGTAAAGGTACAGCTATGGCGTACGATCAAATTGATGGTGCTCCAGAAGAACGCGAGCGCGGTATCACAATCTCTACTGCACACGTTGAGTACGAAACTGAAACTCGTCACTATGCACACGTTGACTGCCCAGGACACGCTGACTATGTTAAAAACATGATCACTGGTGCTGCGCAAATGGACGGAGCTATCCTTGTAGTATCTGCTGCTGATGGCCCAATGCCACAAACTCGTGAGCACATCCTTCTTTCTAAAAACGTTGGTGTACCATACATCGTTGTATTCTTAAACAAATGCGACATGGTAGACGACGAAGAGCTTCTTGAACTAGTTGAAATGGAAGTTCGCGATCTTCTTAGCGAATACGACTTCCCTGGTGATGATGTACCAGTTGTTAAAGGTTCTGCTCTTAAAGCTCTTGAAGGAGACGCTGAGTGGGAAGCTAAAATCTTCGAACTTATGGATGCGGTTGATGAGTACATCCCAACTCCAGAACGCGACACTGAAAAACCATTCATGATGCCAGTTGAGGACGTATTCTCAATCACTGGTCGTGGTACAGTTGCTACTGGCCGTGTAGAACGCGGACAAGTTAAAGTCGGTGACGAAGTTGAAATCATCGGTCTTCAAGAAGAGAACAAGAAAACAACTGTTACAGGTGTTGAAATGTTCCGTAAGCTTCTTGATTACGCTGAAGCTGGTGACAACATTGGTGCCCTTCTTCGGGGTGTATCTCGTGAAGAAATCCAACGTGGTCAAGTACTTGCTAAACCAGGTACAATCACTCCACACAGCAAATTCAAAGCTGAAGTTTACGTTCTTTCTAAAGAAGAGGGTGGACGTCATACTCCATTCTTCTCTAACTACCGTCCTCAGTTCTACTTCCGTACAACTGACGTAACTGGTATCATCCATCTTCCAGAAGGCGTAGAAATGGTTATGCCTGGAGATAACACTGAAATGAACGTTGAACTTATTTCTACAATCGCTATCGAAGAAGGAACTCGTTTCTCTATTCGTGAAGGCGGACGTACTGTTGGTTCAGGCGTTGTTTCTACAATCACTGAGTAATAGTATGGTTTTAAACGAGACCCCTGTGGGTCTCGTTTTTTGTTTGCTTATCTTTTTCTTGTATAATAGGATCTATCATATTCGAGGGGTTAATATTTATGATTCCTGAAAAGAAATCAATCGCAATCATGAAAGAACTAAGCATTGGAAATACAAAGCAAATGCTGATGATTAATGGAGTTGACGTGAAAAATCCATTGCTGCTTTTTTTACATGGCGGGCCGGGAACGCCGCAAATCGGATATGTTAGACATTATCAAAAAGAGCTGGAACAGTATTTTACAGTAGTTCATTGGGATCAGAGAGGATCGGGGCTTTCTTATTCTAAGCGAATTTCGCATCACTCTATGACAATAAATCACTTCATTAAAGATACAATCCAAGTCACTCAATGGCTTTTAGCTCATTTTTCAAAATCAAAACTTTACCTAGCCGGTCATTCTTGGGGATCAATACTGGCGCTTCATGTGCTGCAGCAGCGTCCTGATTTATTTTACACGTATTATGGAATCAGCCAGGTTGTTAACCCGCAAGATGAAGAATCAACTGCTTATCAACATATTCGTGAAATTTCCGAATCAAAAAAAGCCAGCATATTATCTTTCCTTACACGTTTCATTGGTGCTCCGCCTTGGAAGCAGGATATCCAGCACCTTATCTATCGGTTTTGTGTTGAGCTAACCAGGGGAGGATTCACTCACCGTCATCGTCAATCTCTCGCTGTATTATTTCAAATGCTTACTGGCAATGAGTATGGAGTGCGGAACATGCACAGCTTCCTTAATGGATTGCGCTTCAGTAAAAAACATTTAACTGATGAGTTGTACCGGTTTAATGCTTTTACATCAGTTCCTTCTATTAAAGTACCGTGTGTTTTCATTTCAGGGAAACATGACTTAATTGTTCCTGCAGAAATATCGAAACAGTATTATCAAGAACTTGAGGCACCTGAAAAGCGCTGGTTTCAATTTGAGAATTCAGCTCACACCCCGCATATTGAGGAGCCATCATTATTCGCGAACACATTAAGTCGGCATGCACGACACCATTTATGATAGATCCTTGATAAATAAGAAAAACCCCTGTATAATAAAAAAAGTGTGCAAATCATGCATATTTTAAATAAGTCTTGCAACATGCGCCTATTTTCTGTATAATGGTGTATGTTGGTCTTTGACTGCGATGAAGTGAGAGGTTGCTGACACACCCGGCCGCTTTGCCATGGCAAGGTGTTCAGGTTTTTCTCACGGAGAACTGTCTAACGTGATGTAGGCGAAAAGGAGGGAAAATAATGGCAAAACAAAAAATTCGTATTCGTTTGAAAGCATATGATCATAGAATCCTTGATCAATCTGCAGAGAAGATTGTTGAAACGGCAAAACGTTCTGGTGCCAGCGTATCTGGTCCGATTCCGTTGCCAACTGAAAAATCAGTTTACACAATCCTTCGTGCGGTGCACAAATACAAAGATTCTCGTGAGCAATTTGAAATGCGTACACATAAACGTTTAATCGACATTGTGAACCCAACACCACAAACTGTTGATGCTCTTATGCGATTAGACTTACCATCTGGTGTCGATATCGAAATTAAACTTTAATTCTAAAATATAGAATGATCTTAATAGGAGGTGTGACGAATGACCAAAGGAATCTTAGGAAGAAAAATTGGTATGACGCAAGTATTCGCTGAGAATGGTGATCTTATTCCGGTAACTGTTATCGAGGCTGCTCCAAACGTTGTTCTTCAAAAGAAAACAGCTGAAAACGACGGTTACGAAGCAATCCAGCTTGGTTTTGACGACAAGCGTGAAAAGCTTTCTAACAAACCTGAAAAAGGGCACGTTGCAAAAGCGGAAACTGCTCCTAAGCGCTTCGTTAAAGAATTACGCGGAGTGGAAATGGATGCGTATGAAGTTGGTCAGGAAGTCAAGGTTGAAATTTTCTCTGCTGGAGAAATCGTAGATGTAACAGGAGTATCTAAAGGTAAAGGTTTCCAAGGTGCGATCAAGCGCCACGGACAATCTCGCGGACCTATGTCTCACGGTTCACGCTACCACCGTCGTCCTGGTTCAATGGGACCTGTAGATCCTAACCGTGTATTCAAAGGTAAATTATTACCTGGACGTATGGGCGGAGAGCAAATCACTGTTCAAAACCTTGAAATCGTAAAAGTTGATGCAGAACGCAATCTTCTTTTGATCAAAGGTAACGTACCTGGTGCGAAGAAATCTTTAATCACTGTTAAAAGTGCTGTTAAATCTAAATAATTCTCTTAGGAAAGGAGGAAATTGATTATGCCAAAAGTAGCATTATACAACCAAAACGGTTCTACTGCTGGTGACATCGAATTAAACGCTTCTGTATTTGGTATCGAACCAAATGAGAGTGTTGTATTCGACGCTATTCTTATGCAAAGAGCTTCCTTACGTCAAGGAACTCACAAAGTAAAAAATCGTTCTGAAGTACGCGGCGGAGGTCGTAAACCATGGCGTCAAAAAGGTACTGGACGTGCCCGTCAAGGTTCAATCCGTTCACCGCAATGGCGCGGAGGTGGTGTCGTATTCGGCCCAACACCACGCAGCTATTCTTATAAATTACCTAAAAAAGTTCGCCGCTTGGCAATCAAATCAGTATTGTCTTCTAAAGTGATCGACAACAACATCATCGTTCTTGAAGATCTTACTCTTGATACGGCTAAAACAAAAGAAATGGCAGCTATCCTTAAAGGATTATCTGTTGAGAAAAAAGCTTTAATCGTAACTGCGGATGCAAACGAAGCAGTAGCATTATCTGCTCGTAACATTCCTGGAGTTACTGTTGTTGAAGCTAACGGAATCAACGTTTTAGACGTTGTCAACCACGAGAAGCTTCTGATTACAAAAGCAGCGGTTGAAAAAGTAGAGGAGGTGCTTGCATAATGAAAGATCCTCGTGATGTTCTAAAGCGCCCCGTCATTACTGAACGTTCTGCCGATTTAATGACTGAAAAAAAATATACTTTTGAAGTTGATGTAAGAGCTAACAAAACAGAAGTGAAAGACGCGGTTGAAAGCATCTTTGGAGTGAAAGTTGACAAAGTCAACATCATGAACTACAAAGGCAAATCAAAACGTGTTGGACGCTACACTGGTATGACTAGCCGTCGCAGAAAAGCGATCGTAAAACTTACTGCAGACAGCAAAGAAATCGAAATTTTTGAAGCTTAATTATCTGTAAAAAGAAGGAGGGAAATTCAAAATGGCGATTAAAAAGTATAAACCGACCTCTAATGGACGTCGTGGCATGACAACTTCAGATTTTGCTGAAATCACGACTGACAAGCCGGAAAAATCCTTGCTTGCTCCCCTTCACAAAAAAGGCGGACGTAACAACCAAGGTAAATTGACTGTACGTCACCAAGGTGGCGGACATAAACGCCAATACCGTGTTATCGACTTCAAACGCGATAAAGATGGTATACCTGGACGCGTTGCTACAGTTGAATACGATCCAAACCGTTCAGCTAACATCGCTCTAATCAACTATGCAGACGGAGAAAAACGTTACATTCTTGCTCCTAAAGGAATTCAAGTAGGTACTGAAATCATGTCAGGTCCTGAAGCTGACATTAAAGTAGGTAATGCACTTCCACTTATCAACATCCCTGTTGGTACAGTTGTGCATAACATTGAATTAAAACCTGGTAAAGGCGGACAGCTTGTACGTTCAGCTGGTACATCTGCTCAGGTTCTTGGTAAAGAAGGTAAATACGTTCTTGTACGTCTTAACTCTGGTGAAGTTCGCATGATCCTTTCTGCTTGCCGTGCTTCTATCGGTCAAGTAGGTAACGAACAGCACGAACTTATCAACATTGGTAAAGCTGGACGTTCTCGCTGGAAAGGCATCCGTCCTACAGTTCGTGGTTCTGTAATGAACCCTAACGATCACCCACACGGTGGTGGTGAAGGACGTGCGCCAATCGGACGTAAATCACCAATGTCTCCATGGGGCAAACCAACTCTTGGATTCAAGACTCGTAAGAAAAAGAACAAATCCGATAAATTTATCGTACGTCGTCGTAAAAATAAATAACGGGGTTGTCTACGGTTCTTTTCGGACCGTAGTGCAATCACGAAGGGAGGTTCCAAAATGGCTCGCAGCTTAAAAAAAGGACCATTTGTCGATGGACACTTGATGACTAAAATCGAGAAATTAAATGAAACAGACAAGAAACAAGTCGTAAAAACTTGGTCTCGTCGTTCTACTATTTTCCCACAGTTTATTGGTCACACAATCGCAGTCTATGACGGACGTAAACACGTGCCTGTATTCATCTCTGAAGATATGGTAGGGCACAAGTTGGGTGAATTCGCTCCAACTCGTACGTACAAAGGTCATGCTAGTGATGACAAAAAAACAAGACGCTAAGAGAGGAGGCTTTTAAATGCAAGCTAAAGCTGTTGCAAGAACAGTCCGTATTGCTCCTCGTAAAGCACGTCTAGTAATGGACCTGATTCGAGGCAAGCAAGTAGGTGAGGCAGTATCAATCTTGAACCTTACACCAAGAGCTGCTTCTCCAATTATCGAGAAAGTATTAAAATCCGCTATTGCAAATGCTGAGCATAACTATGAAATGGACGCTAACAACCTGGTTATTTCTCAAGCATTCGTTGACGAAGGCCCTACGTTAAAAAGATTCCGCCCACGTGCTATGGGACGTGCGAGCCAAATCAACAAACGTACGAGCCACATTACAATCGTTGTATCAGAAAAGAAGGAGGGATAAGTAGTGGGTCAAAAGGTAAATCCAGTCGGTCTTCGTATCGGAGTCATTCGTGATTGGGAATCTAAGTGGTACGCTGGTAAAGATTACGCTGACTTCCTGCACGAAGATTTAAAAATTCGTGAATACATTAGCAAACGCCTTTCTGACGCTTCTGTTTCTAAAGTAGAAATTGAGCGTGCAGCAAACCGCGTTAACATTACGATCCACACAGCTAAGCCTGGTATGGTTATCGGTAAAGGCGGTTCTGAAGTCGAAGCACTTCGCAAAGCCCTTAACAGCCTTACTGGCAAGCGTGTACACATTAACATTCTTGAAATCAAAAGAGCAGATCTTGATGCACAGCTAGTTGCTGACAACATCGCTCGTCAATTAGAAAACCGTGTTTCTTTCCGCCGTGCGCAGAAACAACAAATCCAACGTACTATGCGTGCTGGAGCACAAGGTGTGAAAACAATGGTTTCTGGTCGTCTTGGCGGTGCAGATATCGCTCGTTCTGAATACTACAGTGAAGGAACTGTTCCATTGCACACATTACGTGCGGACATTGACTATGCAACATCTGAAGCTGATACTACTTACGGTAAGCTTGGTGTAAAAGTCTGGATCTATCGTGGAGAGGTTCTTCCTACTAAGAAGAAAAATGAGGAAGGAGGAAAATAATATGTTATTACCAAAACGCGTTAAATATCGCAGAGAGCATCGCGGAAAAATGCGTGGCCGTGCGAAAGGCGGTACTGAAGTACATTTCGGAGAATTCGGTATCCAAGCTCTAGAAGCTTCTTGGATTACTAACCGTCAAATCGAAGCTGCACGTATTGCGATGACTCGTTACATGAAACGTGGCGGTAAAGTTTGGATCAAAATTTTCCCTTCTAAACCTTACACTGCTAAACCACTTGAGGTACGTATGGGATCCGGTAAAGGGGCTCCAGAAGGTTGGGTAGCTGTTGTAAAACCGGGCAAAGTTTTATTTGAAATTTCTGGTGTGTCTGAAGAGGTTGCTCGTGAAGCGCTTCGCCTTGCATCTCACAAATTGCCAATTAAAACGAAGTTCGTAAAACGTGAAGAAATTGGTGGTGAATCAAATGAAAGCTAATGAAATTCGTGACCTTACCACTGCTGAAATTGAACAAAAAGTAAAGTCTCTTAAAGAAGAACTTTTCAATCTTCGCTTTCAATTAGCGACAGGACAACTTGAAAATACTGCTCGCATTCGTGAAGTGCGCAAAGCTATCGCGCGCATGAAAACTGTGATTCGTGAAAGAGAAATTGCTGCTAATAAATAATCACTGAGGGGAGGTCGTGAGCATGAGCGAACGTAACCAACGCAAAGTTTACCAAGGCCGTGTTGTTTCTGACAAAATGGATAAAACCATTACTGTTGTTGTTGAGACATACAAAAAACATACACTTTACGGTAAACGCGTAAAATACTCAAAAAAATTCAAAGCACATGATGAAAATAATCAAGCTAAAATCGGTGACATCGTTAAGATCATGGAAACTCGTCCATTGTCTGCAACTAAGCGTTTCCGTCTAGTTGAAGTTGTCGAAGAAGCTGTTATTATCTAATAAAGTTCGGAATTCTTTTTCCGAAGGGAGGTAACAAATAATGATTCAACAAGAGACTCGTTTAAAAGTAGCTGACAACTCTGGCGCACGTGAAGTACTTACTATTAAAGTTCTTGGTGGTTCTGGACGTAAAACAGCTAACATTGGTGATGTAATTGTTTGCACGGTTAAACAAGCAACACCAGGAGGCGTTGTCAAAAAAGGTGAAGTCGTAAAAGCTGTTATCGTTCGCACTAAAAGCGGAGCGCGCAGAAGTGACGGTTCATACATCAGCTTCGATGAGAATGCATGTGTTATCATCCGTGACGACAAGAGCCCACGCGGAACTCGTATCTTCGGACCAGTTGCTCGTGAATTGCGTGAAAACAACTTTATGAAAATTGTTTCTCTAGCTCCAGAAGTTATCTAATTGAAATAAATGCCTTACTCAAGGAGGTGCGATCAGGATGCATGTAAAAAAAGGCGATAAAGTTATGGTTATCTCTGGTAAAGATAAAGGCAAACAAGGAACAATCCTTGCTGCTTTCCCTAAAAAGGACCGCGTTTTAGTTGAAGGTGTTAACATGGTAAAGAAACACTCTAAACCAACTCAAGCTAACCCTCAAGGCGGTATTTCTAATCAAGAGGCGCCAATTCATGTATCAAACGTTATGCCGCTCGATCCTAAAACAGGTGAAGTGACTCGCGTAGGATACAAAGTGGAAGATGGCAAAAAAGTTCGTGTAGCAAAAAAATCTGGGCAAGTTCTAGATAAATAGTATTAAAAGGAAGGGAGGTCTATCTCATGAACCGCCTTAAAGAAAAGTACAATAAAGAAATTGCACCTGCTTTAATGACTAAGTTCAACTATGATTCAGTCATGCAAGTGCCTAAAATCGAAAAAATCGTAATCAACATGGGTGTTGGTGACGCTGTTCAAAACGCCAAAGCAATCGACAGTGCTGTTGAGGAATTAACGTTTATCGCAGGTCAAAAACCTGTCGTTACTCGTGCGAAGAAATCAATTGCTGGATTCCGTCTTCGTGAGGGAATGCCTATCGGTGCGAAAGTAACTCTTCGCGGAGAGCGCATGTATGATTTCCTTGATAAACTTATTTCTGTATCTTTACCGCGTGTACGTGACTTCCGCGGGGTTTCTAAAAAATCTTTCGACGGTCGCGGTAACTACACACTTGGTATCAAAGAACAGTTAATCTTCCCTGAAATTGACTACGATAAAGTAACAAAGGTTCGCGGAATGGACATCGTTATCGTAACAACTGCTAATACTGACGAAGAAGCTCGTGAGCTATTAACTCAAGTAGGTATGCCGTTCCAGAAATAATCAATGAAAGGGAGGCGAAATCGTGGCTAAAAAGTCTATGATTGCGAAACAACAACGTACACCAAAGTTTAAAGTACAAGAGTACACACGCTGTGAACGCTGCGGACGTCCGCATTCAGTCATTCGTAAATTTAAACTTTGCCGTATTTGTTTCCGTGAGCTTGCATATAAAGGACAAATTCCTGGCGTGAAAAAAGCCAGCTGGTAATCCCCAAGAAAGGGAAGGAGGTAATTATATAATGGTTATGACAGATCCAATTGCAGATATGCTAACTCGTATTCGCAATGCAAACATGGTACGTCATGAGAAGCTTGAAATTCCTGCTTCTAAATTGAAAAGAGAAATTGCTGAAATTTTAAAGCGTGAAGGTTTCATTCGTGACGTTGAGTTCGTAGAAGACAGCAAACAAGGTATTATCCGCGTTTTCTTGAAATACGGACAAAACAACGAGCGCGTTATCACTGGTCTTAAAAGAATCAGCAAGCCTGGTTTGCGTGTTTATGCTAAATCTAATGAAGTACCCCGCGTACTTAACGGTCTTGGAATCGCGATTATTTCTACATCACAAGGTGTTTTAACGGACAAAGAAGCCCGTGCAAAACAAGCTGGTGGAGAAGTTCTAGCATACGTTTGGTAAGAAGTTTAACATGAATGGAGGTGTTTGGTATGTCTCGTGTAGGTAAGAAGCTACTTGAGATTCCTTCTGATGTTACAGTAACGTTAAATGATAACAACACTGTAGCTGTGAAAGGACCAAAAGGAGAATTAACTCGTACGTTTCACCCTGATATGGAGATTAAAGTAGAGGACAATGTGCTTACAGTCGCTCGTCCTTCTGATCAAAAAGAGCACCGTGCCCTGCATGGTACGACTCGCAGTCTGCTTGGCAACATGGTTGAAGGTGTATCTAAAGGATTTGAAAGAGGTTTGGAATTAGTCGGTGTCGGTTACCGTGCTTCTAAATCCGGAAATAAACTTGTTTTAAACGTTGGATACTCTCATCCTGTTGAGATCGTTCCTGAAGAAGGCATCGAAATCGAAGTTCCTTCTCAAACAAAAGTAGTTGTAAAAGGTACAGACAAAGAACGCGTAGGAGCTATTGCTGCTAACATCCGCGCTGTACGTTCTCCAGAGCCTTACAAAGGTAAAGGAATCCGCTACGAAGGTGAAGTTGTTCGCCGTAAAGAAGGTAAATCTGCTAAGTAAGATCGCTTAAAGTGAAGAAAGGAGTGACCTAGATGATTACGAAAACTAGCAAAAATGCTGCTCGTCTTAAAAGACACGCTCGTGTTCGCGCTAAACTTTCCGGTACTGCTGAAAGACCGCGCCTGAACGTTTTCCGTTCTAACAAGCACATTTACGCTCAAATCATCGATGATGTAAATGGTGTAACACTTGCTAGTGCATCTACTCTCGATAAAGACTTGAACGTTGAAAGCACTGGAGATACTTCTGCTGCTACTAAAGTTGGAGAATTAGTTGCAAAACGCGCTGCTGAAAAAGGCATTTCTGACGTAGTATTTGACCGTGGCGGATACTTATACCATGGACGTGTAAAAGCTTTGGCTGATGCCGCTCGTGAAGCTGGACTTAAATTTTAATAAAAGAAGGAGGGACACATGATTATGCGTCGTATTGACCCAAGCAAATTAGAGTTAGAAGAACGCTTAGTTACGGTTAACCGCGTAGCGAAAGTTGTTAAAGGTGGTCGTCGTTTCCGCTTCGCAGCTCTAGTCGTTGTCGGTGACAAAAACGGACACGTAGGATTCGGTACTGGTAAAGCACAAGAAGTACCAGAAGCGATTCGCAAAGCTGTTGAAGATGCGAAAAAGAATTTGATTGAAGTACCAATGGTTGGAACTACAATTCCACACGAAATCATCGGACGTTTCGGTGCAGGTAACATCTTGTTAAAACCTGCTTCTGAAGGTACTGGAGTTATCGCTGGAGGCCCTGTACGTGCGGTACTTGAGCTAGCTGGTGTAGCTGATATCCTTTCTAAGTCTTTAGGTTCTAACACACCGATCAACATGATTCGTGCAACACTTCAAGGTTTAAGTGAACTTAAACGTGCTGAAGACGTTGCGAAGCTTCGTGGAAAATCTGTAGAAGAACTGTTAGGATAAGGAGGGAACATTAATGGCTAAATTAGAAATTACCCTCAAACGAAGTGTAATCGGTCGCCCGGAAGACCAACGCGTTACTGTAAGAACACTTGGTTTAAAGAAAACAAACCAAACTGTTGTTCATGAAGACAACGCTGCGATCCGTGGTATGATTAATAAAGTATCTCATTTAGTTTCTGTTAAAGAACAATAAAAATATTTGATCGGATAAGGAGGTGTCCTAATGAAACTTCATGAATTAAAACCTTCAGAAGGTTCACGCAAAACGCGTAATCGCGTAGGTCGTGGTATTGGTTCTGGCAACGGTAAAACAGCTGGTAAAGGTCACAAAGGTCAAAACGCTCGTTCTGGCGGCGGTGTACGCCCTGGATTCGAGGGGGGACAAATGCCTTTATTCCAACGTCTTCCTAAACGTGGTTTCACTAACATCAACCGCAAGGAATACGCTGTAGTCAACCTAGACAAATTGAACGGTTTTGCAGAAGGAACGGAAGTCACTCCTGAACTTCTTCTAGAGACTGGTGTTATTAGCAAACTTAATGCAGGAGTAAAGATTCTTGGCAACGGTAAATTAGAGAAAAAATTAACTGTAAAAGCCAATAAATTCTCTGCTTCTGCGAAAGAAGCTGTTGAAGCTGCTGGCGGTACAGCTGAGGTGATCTAACTTGTTTAAAACAATCTCCAACTTTATGCGTGTGAGTGATATCAGGAATAAAATCATATTCACTTTACTCATGCTTATCGTCTTTCGCATAGGTGCGTTTATTCCTGTGCCTTACGTTAACGCTGAAGCGTTACAGGCACAGTCTCAAATGGGTGTTTTTGATCTCCTTAATACATTTGGCGGCGGTGCGCTTTACCAATTTTCCATTTTCGCAATGGGAATTACTCCTTATATCACGGCTTCGATCATCATTCAGCTGCTTCAGATGGATGTGGTACCGAAGTTTACCGAGTGGTCTAAGCAAGGTGAAGTTGGCCGCCGTAAATTAGCTCAGTTCACAAGGTACTTTACGATTGTGCTTGGTTTCATCCAAGCGTTAGGTATGTCATATGGATTCAACAATCTGGCAAACGGTATGCTGATCGAAAAATCCGGTGTATCGACATATCTTATCATTGCTTTAGTGCTCACTGGCGGAACTGCCTTTTTAATGTGGCTTGGGGAACAAATTACTTCTCATGGAGTAGGCAACGGAATATCGATCATTATCTTCGCGGGGATTGTGTCTAGTATTCCAAAAACAATTGGGCAAATATATGAGACTCAATTTGTCGGCAGCAACGATCAGTTGTTTATTCATATTGTGAAAGTCGCACTTCTTGTGATTGCGATTTTAGCAGTTATTGTTGGAGTTATTTTCATTCAGCAAGCCGTACGGAAAATTGCGATTCAATATGCTAAAGGCACAGGTCGTTCACCTGCTGGCGGAGGTCAGTCTACACACCTTCCATTGAAAGTGAATCCTGCAGGGGTTATTCCGGTAATCTTTGCGGTTGCGTTTTTGATAACGCCGCGGACGATCGCGTCATTCTTTGGAACAAACGATGTGACAAAGTGGATTCAAAACAACTTTGATAATACGCATCCGGTGGGTATGGCGATATATGTTGCGTTGATTATTGCCTTTACGTACTTTTATGCTTTTGTACAGGTAAACCCTGAACAAATGGCTGATAACCTTAAAAAACAGGGTGGCTATATCCCGGGGGTTCGTCCAGGGAAAATGACTCAAGATAGAATTACGAGCATTTTGTATCGACTTACGTTTGTGGGTTCTATATTCTTAGCCGTGATTTCCATTCTTCCTATCTTTTTCATTCAATTCGCTGGATTGCCTCAAAGTGCACAAATTGGCGGAACATCTTTGTTAATTGTTGTCGGGGTAGCCTTGGAGACAATGAAACAACTAGAAAGCCAGTTGGTGAAACGAAACTACCGTGGATTTATGAAAAACTAGAGGAAATGGATTTATCCATTCCCTCTTAATAAAGAGAGGACGGGGGAAATCCGAATGAACTTAGTCTTAATGGGGCTTCCTGGTGCCGGTAAAGGCACACAGGGCGAACGAATTGTTGAGGATTATGGGATTCCTCATATCTCAACAGGAGATATGTTCCGTGCTGCTATGAAAGAAGAAACACCACTCGGACTCGAAGCAAAATCTTATATTGATAAGGGAGAGCTCGTACCTGACGAAGTCACAATCGGAATTGTAAAAGAGAGACTTGGCAAAGATGATTGTGAAAGAGGTTTTCTTCTGGACGGATTTCCGCGAACAGTCGCTCAAGCCGAAGCTCTTGAAGAAATTCTTGAGGAATACGGCAAGCCGATTGATTATGTCATTAACATTGAAGTCGACAAAGATGTTCTGATGGAACGTCTGACTGGACGCAGAATTTGCAGTGTTTGCGGCACAACCTATCATTTAGTCTTTAATCCGCCGAAAACGCCGGGTATTTGTGATAAAGACGGAGGCGAACTCTATCAACGGGCAGATGATAATGAGGAAACAGTCTCTAAACGGCTTGAGGTAAACATGAAGCAAACTCAGCCTTTACTCGATTTCTATTCAGAGAAAGGTTATCTTGCAAACGTGAATGGCCAGCAGGACATTCAAGACGTTTATGCAGATGTGAAGGATCTTCTTGGAGGATTAAAAAAATGATTATCTGTAAAACCCCACGTGAACTTGGTATCATGCGGGAAGCAGGGCGAATCGTGGCTTTAACTCATGAAGAGTTAAAAAAGCACATTAAACCAGGAATCTCGACAAAAGAATTGGATCAAATTGCCGAACGTTTTATTAAGAAGCAGGGTGCAATCCCATCTTTTAAGGGGTATAATGGGTTTCGCGGGAGCATTTGCGTATCAGTTAATGAAGAACTCGTTCACGGCATACCTGGCAGCAGGGTGCTGAAGGACGGTGACATCATCAGTATTGATATCGGTGCTAAATTAAATGGTTATCATGGTGACTCTGCATGGACATATCCGGTAGGAAACATCAGCGATGATGACAAAAAACTTCTGGAAGTGACAGAGGAGTCTTTATATAAAGGCTTGCAGGAAGCAAAACCAGGTGAACGTTTGTCGAATATTTCCCACGCAATACAAACGTATGTCGAAAATGAGCAGTTTTCAGTTGTTAGGGAGTATGTCGGACATGGTGTTGGTCAAGACTTGCATGAGGACCCGCAAATTCCTCATTACGGTCCGCCCAACAAAGGACCACGGCTTAAACCTGGCATGGTTCTCGCTATTGAACCTATGGTGAACGCTGGCAGCCGCTACGTGAAAACATTGGCTGATAACTGGACGGTTGTAACGGTAGATGGGAAAAAGTGTGCTCATTTTGAACATACGATTGCGATTACGGAAACGGGTTTTGATATACTGACGAGAGTCTAGATGATGAAAATAATTCCGAAGACAGATGTTTTTCAAGCTTGATAGGGCAGAAAGCTTGGGTGAACATTGGCAAGACCGAATTCATCTTGCTTCTTGTCGTTGGAATTTTAACCATCATCAATGTACTAACAGCAGACGGAGAAAAGCGTACATTTCATTCTCCTAAGAAAAAGAATATCAATCATTTAACCCTTTATGATTGCGTATCTCCGGAAGTTCAGAACAGTATAAACGAAACAGGGCGTGTGACAAACTTCTTTTGAAATTTGTCAGAAAGCAAGTTACTGATTTGAAGAAGGGAGAACACTTGAATGGCGAAAGACGATGTAATTGAAGTGGAAGGTACTATAGTCGAAACACTGCCAAACGCGATGTTCAAAGTTGAACTTGAAAATGGCCACACTGTTTTGGCTCATGTATCTGGTAAAATCCGCATGCACTTCATTCGCATTTTACCTGGAGACAAAGTTACGGTAGAATTATCTCCATATGACTTAACTCGTGGCAGGATTACGTACCGTTACAAATAAAGCACTCCGGAAACTGAAGGAGGTTGGAAACACATGAAAGTGAGACCATCAGTTAAACCAATCTGCGAAAAATGTAAAGTTATTCGCAGAAAAGGAAAAGTAATGGTGATCTGTGAAAATCCAAAGCATAAACAAAAACAAGGATAATTTATAAGGAGGTGCCCAGAGAATGGCTCGTATTGCTGGTGTAGATATCCCACGTGACAAACGTGTTGTTATTTCTTTAACATACATCTTCGGAATTGGCCGCACAACGGCTCAGCAAGTTTTAAAAGAAGCTGGAGTTTCAGAAGATACTCGTGTGCGCGATCTTACTGAAGAAGAACTTGGTAAAATCCGTGATATTATTGACAAACTGAAAGTAGAAGGTGACCTTCGCCGTGAAGTTTCTCTTAATATCAAACGTCTGATCGAAATCGGAAGCTACCGCGGAATCCGTCATCGCAGAGGATTACCTGTTCGCGGACAAAACTCTAAAAACAACGCGCGTACTCGTAAAGGTCCGCGTCGTACTGTAGCTAACAAGAAAAAATAAGTAAGGGAGGTTCTTAAACAATGGCTGCTGCTCGTAAATCTAACACGCGTAAACGTCGCGTGAAAAAGAATATTGAGTCTGGAATTGCTCATATTCGTTCAACTTTCAATAACACGATCGTTACGATCACTGACACTCATGGTAATGCTATTTCTTGGTCTAGTGCCGGAGCTTTAGGATTCAGAGGTTCTCGTAAATCTACTCCTTTTGCTGCGCAAATGGCTGCAGAAACAGCTGCTAAAGGTTCAATCGAACATGGTCTTAAAACTCTAGAGGTTACTGTTAAAGGACCTGGTTCAGGCCGTGAAGCTGCAATCCGTGCACTTCAAGCTGCTGGACTAGAAGTCACTGCTATCAGAGACGTAACTCCTGTTCCTCATAACGGATGCCGTCCACCAAAACGTCGCCGCGTGTAATTTGTTTGTATAGATTTTGTGTCCCTGTCAATAATGGGTTATGATACAGTTATTTATGAAACGAATGCACCGACTCGTTGCCTGAGCACATACGGGACTAAACAATGGGGAATTTCGGATGGAATCTCATATGATTCTATTCGAGGTTTCGACGTTTTGAAGGAGGGTTTTAAGTAATGATCGAGATTGAAAAACCAAAAATCGAAACGGTTGAAATCAGCGACGATGCCAAATTTGGTAAGTTTGTCGTAGAGCCACTTGAGCGTGGATATGGTACAACTCTGGGTAACTCCTTACGTCGTATCCTCTTATCCTCACTCCCTGGTGCCGCTGTAACATCAATCCAGATAGATGGTGTACTGCACGAATTCTCGACAATTGAAGGCGTTGTGGAAGATGTTACAACGATTATCTTACACATTAAAAAGCTTGCATTGAAAATCTACTCTGATGAAGAGAAGACGCTAGAAATTGATGTACAGGGTGAAGGAACTGTAACGGCAGCTGATATTACACACGATAGTGATGTAGAGATCTTAAATCCTGATCTTCATATCGCGACTCTTGGTGAGAATGCGAGTTTCCGAGTTCGCCTTACTGCTCAAAGAGGACGTGGGTATACGCCTGCTGACGCAAACAAGAGAGACGATCAGCCAATCGGCGTGATTCCGATCGATTCTATCTATACGCCAGTTTCTCGTGTATCTTATCAGGTAGAGAACACTCGTGTAGGCCAAGTTGCAAACTATGATAAACTTACACTTGATGTTTGGACTGATGGAAGCACTGGACCGAAAGAAGCAATTGCGCTTGGTTCAAAGATTTTAACTGAACACCTTAATATATTCGTTGGTTTAACTGACGAAGCTCAACATGCTGAAATCATGGTTGAAAAAGAAGAAGATCAAAAAGAGAAAGTTCTTGAAATGACAATTGAAGAATTGGATCTTTCTGTTCGTTCTTACAACTGCTTAAAGCGTGCGGGTATTAACACGGTTCAAGAGCTTGCGAACAAGACGGAAGAAGATATGATGAAAGTTCGAAATCTAGGACGCAAATCACTTGAAGAAGTGAAAGCGAAACTAGAAGAACTTGGACTCGGACTTCGCAAAGACGATTGACTAGTTTCCCTTGTGAACTAGGATTTTCGTGTGTTTATTATTCAGAAACAGCATTCCAATAAAGGAGGGGACATCACATGTCATACAGAAAACTAGGACGTACGAGTGCACAGCGTAAAGCTATGCTTCGTGATCTTACAACTGATTTGATCATCAACGAAAGAATCGAAACAACTGAAACACGTGCGAAAGAACTTCGCTCTGTAGTTGAAAAAATGATCACGCTTGGCAAACGCGGTGATCTTCACGCTCGCCGTCAAGCTGCTGCATACATCCGCAACGAGGTTGCAAACGAAGAAAATAATCAAGATGCACTTCAAAAATTATTCTCTGACATTGCAACTCGTTACGAGGAGCGCCAAGGTGGATACACACGTATTATGAAGCTTGGTCCTCGCCGTGGTGACGGAGCACCAATGGCAATTATCGAATTGGTTTAATCACATATTTTTGTGTATCTAAAGAAGGGCGGGACAGTTTCTAACTGGATCTATGCCCTTTTTTTAGATACTGCAACTTTTAATAGAGAGAAAAGCAGAGCATTAGCTGAGAGGAGGCCGGTTTTCCATGAATCAAAATCAGTTGATATCGGTAGAGGATATCGTATTTCGATATCGGAAGGACGCAGAAAGACGAGCACTAGACGGCGTCTCCCTGCAGGTGTATGAGGGTGAATGGCTTGCAATCGTAGGTCATAACGGTTCAGGGAAATCAACACTGGCCCGGGCATTGAATGGTTTAATTCTTCCTGAATCAGGCGACATTGAGGTTGCCGGGATTCAATTGACAGAGGAATCTGTTTGGGAAGTGCGTAAGAAGATAGGTATGGTCTTTCAAAATCCGGATAACCAATTTGTCGGAACGACTGTTCGCGATGATGTGGCTTTTGGTTTAGAAAACAATGGTGTACCGCGGGAAGAAATGATTGAGAGAGTAGACTGGGCAGTAAAACAGGTGAATATGCAAGATTTTCTCGATCAAGAGCCGCACCATCTCTCCGGAGGCCAAAAGCAGAGAGTTGCGATTGCGGGGGTTATTGCCGCACGTCCTGATATTATTATCTTAGATGAAGCAACATCCATGCTTGATCCGATCGGGCGAGAAGAAGTGCTTGAAACGGTAAGACATTTAAAAGAGCAGGGCATGGCGACTGTCATATCCATTACACATGACCTGAATGAGGCAGCAAAAGCAGACAGGATCATTGTCATGAATGGCGGTAAAAAATATGCTGAAGGGCCGCCTGAAGAGATTTTTAAATTGAATAAAGAACTTGTTCGAATTGGGCTTGATTTACCCTTCTCATTCCAGCTTAGCCAGCTTTTAAGAGAAAATGGACTGGCTTTGGAAGAAAACCATTTGACTCAGGAAGGGCTGGTGAAAGAGCTGTGGACATTACAATCAAAGATGTAGAGCATCGCTATCAGATGAAGACCCCGTTTGAGCGCCTAGCACTGTATGATATCAATGCATCGATTAAAGAAGGAAGCTACGTAGCCGTTATCGGGCATACAGGCTCTGGCAAGTCCACTCTTCTACAGCACCTAAATGGTCTCCTGAAGCCGACGAAGGGACAGATATCACTAGGCAGCACTGTCATTCAGGCAGGGAAAAAGAATAAAGATCTGAAAAAACTTCGTAAAAAAGTCGGAATCGTTTTCCAATTTCCTGAGCATCAATTATTCGAAGAAACAGTTCTTAAAGATATTTCATTCGGACCGATGAACTTTGGTGTTAAAAAAGAAGATGCTGAACAAAAAGCGAGAGAGATGCTGCAGCTTGTAGGTTTATCAGAAGAGCTTTTGGACAGGTCACCCTTTGAATTAAGCGGGGGACAAATGCGCAGAGTTGCAATTGCCGGCGTACTTGCAATGGACCCTGAAGTGCTTGTTCTGGATGAACCGACTGCAGGATTGGACCCAAGAGGGCGAAAAGAGATTATGGACATGTTTTATGAGCTTCATCAACGTGGGAACTTGACGACGATCCTTGTGACACACAGCATGGAGGATGCAGCTGCATACGCTGATGAAATGATTGTTATGCATAAAGGAACGATACAAGCATCAGGCAGTCCGCGTGATCTGTTTTTAAAGGGTGAAGAGATGGCCGGCTGGGGGCTGGATCTTCCTGAAACAATAAAATTCCAAAGACACCTTGAAGCTGCACTGGGTGTGAGATTTAATGAGCCTATGCTCACAATCGAAGATGCCGCTGCCGAAATCCGTGCTCTTTTTCAGGGAGAGAAGACTTTATGATGGACAGCATGATTATCGGCAAGTATGTACCGGGGACTTCACTTGTGCACCGGCTTGACCCCAGAACAAAACTGATCACGATCTTTTTATTTGTCTGCATTGTATTCTTAGCCAATAATGTTCAGACATATGCGTTGCTTGGTTTATTTACAATTGGCGTCGTTTCTTTAACAAGAGTTCCTTTCTCTTTTTTAATGAAAGGGCTGAAGCCAATCATCTGGATTGTCCTTTTTACGTTCCTTCTTCACATTCTTATGACACATGAAGGACCGATTATCTTTCAAATAGGTTTTTTCAAAGTCTATGAGGGCGGTCTGGTTCAGGGGATATTCATTTCTCTTAGATTCGTCTATTTGATTTTAATCACAACCTTATTAACGCTTACGACTACACCGATTGAGATTACCGATGGAATGGAGCAGCTGCTGAACCCATTGAAAAAATTAAAGCTTCCTGTTCATGAGCTGGCTCTTATGATGTCAATTTCTTTACGGTTTATTCCGACACTGATGGAGGAGACAGATAAGATCATGAAGGCTCAGATGGCGCGAGGCGTTGATTTTACAAGCGGGCCTGTCAAAGAAAGAGTGAAGGCTATTGTCCCGCTTCTTGTCCCGCTCTTCGTCAGCGCATTTAAACGCGCCGAAGAGCTTGCGGTGGCAATGGAAGCAAGAGGCTATCAAGGCGGAGAAGGACGTACGAAATATAGAAAGCTTGTATGGACAGGAAAAGACACTTCTGTCATTGTCAGCTTAATTGTATTAGCTGCTTTGTTATTTTTCTTAAGGGCTTAGAGGTGCTGTATGAGACTGAAATGCACGATTTCTTATGACGGACATTTGTTTAACGGTTATCAGGTTCAGCCGGGCAAAAGAACGGTTCAGGATGAACTGGAGAAGGCTTTGGCTGTCCTGCATAAGTCAAAAGACAGAATTCCGGTCGTTTCGTCTGGAAGAACAGACAGCGGGGTTCACGCAGCCGGACAGGTGATTCATTTTGACACTCCGCTGTCTATCCCGGCTGAGAGATGGCCATATGCCTTAAATGCACTGCTTCCGGACGATATCGCAGTCAAACAGGCAGAAATTGCGGATGATGGGTTCCATGCACGATTTAGCGCAGTCAAAAAAGAATATCGCTACTTTGTATACACGGAGAAACACCCGGACGTATTTAAACGGCATTACGCTTACCATTTTTCATATCGCCTTAATGTGCAGGACATGAGAGAAGCGGCAAAGCATCTTATAGGGACACATGATTTTACGAGCTTTTGCGCGGCTAAAACAGAAGTGCAGGACAAGGTAAGAACGATATACGAACTTGATTGGACTGAGACGGCTGACGGCCTGCAAATGCGGATCACAGGCAGCGGTTTCTTATATAATATGGTCAGAATTATTGCGGGTACTTTGCTTGATGCAGGTATTGGAAAAATTTCTCCCGATGAGGTGAAATCCATGCTGGAAGCGAAGGATCGCGAAGCGGCAGGGCGCACAGCGCCGGGGCACGGGCTATATTTATGGAACGTTTACTATGACAACTAAACCAGGTGTATAATATTTTCTTGACAGAGTCTGCATAAAGTTATAAGATATCATATGGTATGTATTTCAACCCCACGATAAGCCCCGGAACTTATTGTGTTGTGAAATAGAACGTAATCGAAGTTTATTGAAAATGACAGATCATTTAGGAGGGAAATTCAATGCGTACAACACCTATGGCTAACGCAAGTACTATTGAACGCAAGTGGTTAGTTGTTGATGCTGCTGGCAAGACTTTAGGTCGTCTTTCTTCAGAAGTTGCAGCTATCCTTCGCGGAAAACACAAACCAACTTACACACCACACGTTGATACTGGAGATCATGTGATCATCATCAACGCTGAAAAAATCGAGTTAACTGGTAAAAAGTTAACTGACAAAATCTACTACCGTCACACTCAACATCCAGGCGGATTAAAATCAAGAACTGCTCTTGAAATGCGTACAAACTACCCTGAGAAAATGCTTGAGCTTGCTATCAAAGGCATGCTTCCAAAAGGTTCTCTAGGTCGTCAAATGTTCAAAAAATTGAACGTATACCGTGGTTCTGAGCATCCACACGAAGCACAAAAACCTGAAGTTTACGAACTTCGCGGTTAATTAAAAAGGAGGTTACCAATTTGGCACAGGTTCAATATTACGGTACTGGCCGTCGTAAAAGCTCTGTAGCGCGTGTGCGTTTAGTTCCAGGAGAAGGCCGTATCGTCGTTAATAATCGTGAAATCAGCGAACATATCCCATCTGCAGCTTTAATCGAAGATATCAAACAACCATTAACTTTGACTGAAACAGCTGGCACTTATGATGTTTTAGTAAACGTACATGGAGGCGGCCTATCTGGTCAAGCTGGAGCAATCCGTCACGGTATCGCTCGTGCTTTGCTTGAAGCAGATCCAGAATACCGTACAACTCTTAAACGTGCAGGTCTTCTGACTCGTGACGCTCGTATGAAAGAACGTAAAAAATACGGTCTTAAAGGCGCTCGTCGTGCACCTCAGTTCTCAAAACGTTAATTTTACGTTTTCAAAAAGCTCTCGACCTTGGGTTGGGAGCTTTTTTCTTTCAATAAAACGTGGCAGTCCCGCATAAAAATAACAACTGAATGGACGCTTGACGGGGTTAAGCAAATTGTTTGTTTATAAACGGTCTCTTTGTAATAATCATGGTAGATTTCATTCTTATTCAATTGGAAGTTCGGTCAATGTTTATTATCGTTATGTGATCAGCCCAGCTCCATCTAACCACTGTATCTCATCCGTTAAAGTTCACTGCTGATTCTTAACCCGGAGAAACAATAGCTCTCATTGCTAATGGCTTTATGTAACGAAGTAAAAGTAAATCTGATGATATAAATCACATATCTCCTTTGTGATTTTTTTGCGTTTTTATGAACTTTTTTCTAAATATGCAAAGGGAAAGCGATATCAATCTAGAAATATTTGTTATACTCTATACATTAAAGTAAGGAGAAGATTCATGAATGCGTTAGTAGCTCATAATAGCAAAGCCTGGGATAAAAAAGTAGAAACAGGCAATGAATGGACTGTTGCTGTTGAACAGCAGGTTATCGAACAAGCAAAAAAAGGCAATTGGGATATAAGGGTAACACCAATGAAAGATGTACCGAAGGATTGGTTTCCGCCTATCAAAGGTCTGAAAGTACTCTGTTTAGCATCAGGCGGCGGCCAGCAGGGTCCAGTTTTGGCAGCCGCAGGCGCGGATGTCACTGTATTAGATAACTCAGAAAAACAGCTGAATCAGGATAGAATGATTGCTGAGCGAGATGGTCTGACGATACACACTGTCAAAGGAAGCATGGACGATTTAAGTGTATTTAATGATGAATCATTTGATGTCATTGTACATCCTGTTGCCAATGTTTTTGTTGAGAATGTCCTCCCGGTATGGAAGGAAGCGTACCGTGTGTTGAAAAGGAACGGCATTCTAATCTCGGGTTTTGTCAATCCTGTTGTATTTCTGTTTGATACAGAATTAGAACAGCAAGGTGTTTTAAAAGTAAAACACTCTATTCCATACGCTGACCCAGAAGATCTTCCGAAACATAAAGTGAAAAAACTGATCGAAAATAATGAGGCTCTGGAATTCGGCCATTCCTTAGAAGACCAAATCAAAGGCCAAATTGATGCCGGTTTTATCGTTACTGGTTTTTATGAAGATAAAGGCGGTTTTGTATTAGACCAATATATCCATACATATTCTGCAACAAGAAGCGTGAAAGTATGAAAAGCAGCGACCTGTTAGAGGGGCTGCTTTTTTCATAACCAATTACAGAACATTTGTTCCTCACCCTGCAGAAAGCTGATTTTTTATCAATGTTACACCTTCATTTGGGCGAATTTCCAACCGAATTCGGGCATTGTTTCATCATCCAAACCTCAAAATAATCGGTAAAAGGAGAGTGAATTTATATGGCAGAAGTACTGTCTTTTATGGATGTGAAACGCCAAAAGGATTTTGAATTAGAAAAGAACTTGCTCAAAGAACTCTCTCTGAGACAAATTATCCAGTCTGTTAAGGATTGTTTGGAACCATTATTTCCATTTTTACATGATGAACGAGATATTATTACCGAAGGCTGTATTGATTTTGCGATTGAAGCTTATTTGTTAGGCGGGCGTTTTGGGATATTCGGCTATTACGGAGAATCAATGCAGAGTATCAGTGCCCGCTCTGCAAGAGAAGAAGAAGAGCTGCGTATGGAGTTTTTTGATTATCTCTATAATTGGATACACGAGCAATACGCAACATTTGATAAAAACACTGTTTATGAAGCGGCACGCAAGTTCATTAAAGATTGGTGGACAGCAGGGTTTGTTCAAAGAGAAAAACAGTGTAAGCTTCGCATGCGGTAATCATATTTCCCGACCCTGTCCCATAGTTATGTAATAACGGACAAGCGGGAGGGGAAGGGATGAGGAAAAAGCTTAAATGGCTCAGTTTTTTGCTAGGCTTCATCATATTACTATTTCTGTTCAAGTATCAGTTCAGCAATAACGACTCTTGGAAGCCGTGGAGCCTGCCCTTGAGCGGTAAAATCATTTATCTAGATCCAGGTCATGGCGGGCCTGACGGCGGAGCAGTCGGCGGAAAGCTGTTAGAGAAGGATGTTACCCTGGAAGTGGCCTTTAGAGTCAGGGATTATCTTCAAGAACAAGGAGCGCTTGTTATCATGACCAGAGAAAGTGATACTGATCTCGCTCCAGAAGGAACAAAAGGCTATAGCCGACGAAAAGCTGAGGATCTAAGACAACGAGTCAAATTAATAAACCATTCAGAGGCGGAGCTCTATATCAGCATTCATCTTAATGCGATTCCGTCACAAAAATGGAGCGGAGCCCAAAGCTTTTATTACGGGAAATATGCGGAAAATGAGAAAGTCGCAAAATACATTCAGGATGAGCTGAGAAGAAATCTGGAAAACACAACCCGGAAAGCAAAGCGGATTCATGGTATCTACTTAATGCAAAACGTCACCAAACCGGGGGCGCTTATAGAAGTCGGATTTTTATCCAATCCAAGTGAAGCAACGTTGCTCGGTAAACCGAAATATCAAGACAAGGTGGCATCTTCCATATATAAAGGCATTTTGCGATATTTCACAGAAAAAGGAGACCCTCCGGAGTAATGGAGGGTTTTCTTGTGGTTCTAAGCATAAGACACCCGCCATTTATGTATGATATAATAATAATTGTAAACGAATACACAAAAGGGTGAGGTTCGATGATAAGAGAAGATGAAGTAAGAAAACTAGTCGGAGAAATGCGCGAACCTTTTCTTCAAAGACCTCTGGGAGAATTGGATGCCGTTAAGGAAATTAAAATAAAGCCTGAAAAACGGCATATCAGTGTAAAAGTCGCTCTTGCAAAAACAGGAACTGCAGAACAAATGCAGATTCAGCAAGAGATCGTAAACGTATTAAAAGGGGCAGGAGCTGAGACAGTCGGCCTTCGATTTGAAGAGCTGCCTGAAGAAACGGTTGCTAAATTCCGGGCGCCGTCAGCTGAGAAAAAAACATTATTAAATATGGATAACCCGCCAGTCTTTCTTGCTGTAGCAAGTGGAAAAGGCGGCGTAGGCAAGTCAACTGTGTCAGTAAACCTAGCTATTTCTCTGGCTCGTCTAGGGAAAAAGGTTGGTTTAATTGATGCGGATATTTATGGGTTCAGTGTGCCGGACATGATGGGTATCACTGTGCGTCCAACAATTGAAGGAGAGAAACTTCTTCCTGTTGAACGCTTTGGAGTAAAGGTCATGTCAATGGGCTTTTTCGTAGAAGAAAATGCCCCGGTCGTATGGAGAGGGCCGATGCTCGGCAAAATGCTGAATAATTTTTTCCATGAAGTAGAGTGGGGAGAAGTAGACTATATCGTTCTTGATCTTCCGCCTGGTACAGGGGACGTTGCTCTCGATGTACATACAATGCTTCCGAGCTGCAAAGAAATTATCGTATCTACGCCACATCCGACAGCTGCTTTTGTCGCGGCCAGAGCGGGCTCTATGGCGATTAAAACCGATCATGAGGTCGTGGGTGTCATAGAGAACATGGCTTATTATGAAAGTGCAAAGACAGGGGAAAGAGAATATGTGTTTGGAAAAGGCGGAGGAGATAAACTGGCTGAGGAACTAAACGTGCCTTTGCTCGGCAGAATCCCATTGAAACAGCCCGATTGGGATAAGGACCAATTTGCTCCGTCTGTTTATGACGAAAATCATCCAATCGGAGAAATATATCAGGACATCGCAAAAAAAATAGATGCAAAAATGTCAGTGCAGGTATAAAAGGTGAACCGGGATTCCAGATCCCGGCTTTCCCTTTATTCACTTTCTTTTGCTGTGTCTTTTGCTGCTTTTTTCAGCTCATCTTCGAACTGCTTTTTGTAAAGCGGACTAGAAAGTGTTTCGTTAATAACCTCTTCTAAATAACTGCGGAATTCTTGGCTTTTTGCCAGCTGGCTGTACTTTTTATCCATGCCGGGATCCTGCATAACGCTCATCAGCATCTTCTGGTAATCTGGATCCTTCATCAGCTTTTTAATCACTTTTTCATGCTCTGTCTGAAGAGTTTTGGCAAAGCCCTCAGCAAAATCAGTGTCTTCAAAGATGTTTTTCCAAAATTCTTCACCTTTTTTAGATGTGAGTGTTTTTTCTATTGTTCCTTTAATTGCATCTTGGTCAATCACCAGCGCTTCATTCATGGCATCATCATTTAATAATTCCTTAATAGCTTTCTTTCCATCATCAGTTTTTAATATATCAACAACCATTTTTTTGGTCTGATCATAGTCCATATCCGCTGCTTGGTCTTTTGGAGCGCAAGCTGTTACAGATAATAACAAAAAACAGCTCATCAATAGCGTTTTGGCTTTTGACATGCTTAAGCTCCTTTCACATACTTGTCTTACCTTTAATATGATTCATCTGTTTGGAATTATACATAACAAAATATCGCTGTTCGCGATTTTTGAGGGGATGAATAAAGAAATGAAAAGCCGTGGTTTAGTTCGTTTTTTCTTTTCTATTTTAGCTGTCGGGGCGCTTATCACGAGTATTGTGGGTTTTGCTTTAAAGTGGGGAGAATATAGAGGGCTGTTTCTAACATTTGAAGCGGGACAGATTTTCTCTGTTTTATTTTGGTTTATCGGTGTAGGCATGATTTTCAGTGTGATCAGCCAAATGGGTTTTTTCGTGTTTTTAACAGTTCATCGGTTTGCGCTTGAGATATTAAGGTCCTCCTCTTTGTGGAATTTGCTGCAGTTGTTTTTCATCCTGTTTGTTGCTTTTGATTTAATGTACGTGCGTTTTTTATTTTTTGGAGAGAGCGGAGAATCGCTGGCTGGCTATGCGTGGTTACCGGTGTTTTTATTGATCTTTGGAGTGATTACAGCTTATATAAAGCAAAAGCAGTCCTCTAAGAAAACATTTGTGTCATCGTTATTTTTGATGGTTGTGATTACCGCATTAGAATGGTTCCCTGCATTAAGAGTAAATGATGAGGACTGGCTTTATTTAATGCTTTTTCCGTTAATGGCATGTAATGCCTTCCAATTGCTGATGCTGCCGAAGTTTGCAGCAAAGTAATTACTTTACCTCTGCGGATTTGGCATCAGAATTTGCGATGAGATCACCCACGGTTACATTTTTTAATCCTTTTTCTTTCAGCTGATGGATGATATCAGGCAATGCTTCTTCTGTTTGTTTTGCAGAATCGGAGGCATGTAAAAGAATAATGTCTCCACCGGAAACTTGCTTGGTCACATTGTCGATGATTTTTTCAACTCCGGGATTTGTCCAGTCTTGAGAGTTCACACTGTAATGAACGACTGTATAATTGTATTGCTTTGCGACCTTTAGAACATTCTTATTGAATTGGCCGGTAGGGGGTCTTAATAGCTGTATGTCTTTGACCCCTAACTTTTCAAAGGCTGTTTGCGCACGGTTCATGTCCTTTTTTATTTCGCTGCTCTCTAAATTGGCATAGTTTTTATAAGCGTAGCCCATGCTCCCGATTTGATGGCCGTCCTTTACGATACGGGCCACTGTGTCGGGATGGCGTTCTGCCCAAGAAGCGGACAGGAAAAACGTTGCGTTTTTAATCCCGTTTGCTTTCAGAGTATTAAGTATCGGTTCTGCTCTCTCATCACCCCAGCTGATATCGAAAGTAAGTGAAATATCTTTAGAGTCTGTTTCTCCTTTATAAATGGCTTTAGGTCCGGTGTCAGTTGAAAACACGGGAAGCGGGACAGCTCTTTGGATATAAAAAAAGCTGGCAGCTGCAAATGCGGCGATAAGTATAATAATTAATTGTTTTACCCGTTTAATGTGCCACACATAGAAGTGATTCACTGATGATGCCTCCTTATCTTGTCCATCATTCTTGTTTTACATCTTATGAGCATGGACAATTGAATATAACCGATAAAATGTCTCTTCACATACAGCCTAAATTGGGTGTTGACCTTTTGATAATATCCGTGATATATTATTATTCGTCGCTGATAAACAGCTGACATCAACTAAAAGCTTCATTAAATACTTTGAAAAAAGTTGTTGACTTAAAAGAAGCTAAATGTTATAGTAATAAAGCTGCTTCGTTAAGCGGCAGTAATGATCTTTGAAAACTAAACAAGACAAAACGTACCTGTTAATTCATTTTTATAAATCGCACAGCGATGTGCGTAGTCAGTCAAACTACTTTATCGGAGAGTTTGATCCTGGCTCAGGACGAACGCTGGCGGCGTGCCTAATACATGCAAGTCGAGCGGACAGATGGGAGCTTGCTCCCTGATGTTAGCGGCGGACGGGTGAGTAACACGTGGGTAACCTGCCTGTAAGACTGGGATAACTCCGGGAAACCGGGGCTAATACCGGATGGTTGTTTGAACCGCATGGTTCAAACATAAAAGGTGGCTTCGGCTACCACTTACAGATGGACCCGCGGCGCATTAGCTAGTTGGTGAGGTAACGGCTCACCAAGGCAACGATGCGTAGCCGACCTGAGAGGGTGATCGGCCACACTGGGACTGAGACACGGCCCAGACTCCTACGGGAGGCAGCAGTAGGGAATCTTCCGCAATGGACGAAAGTCTGACGGAGCAACGCCGCGTGAGTGATGAAGGTTTTCGGATCGTAAAGCTCTGTTGTTAGGGAAGAACAAGTACCGTTCGAATAGGGCGGTACCTTGACGGTACCTAACCAGAAAGCCACGGCTAACTACGTGCCAGCAGCCGCGGTAATACGTAGGTGGCAAGCGTTGTCCGGAATTATTGGGCGTAAAGGGCTCGCAGGCGGTTTCTTAAGTCTGATGTGAAAGCCCCCGGCTCAACCGGGGAGGGTCATTGGAAACTGGGGAACTTGAGTGCAGAAGAGGAGAGTGGAATTCCACGTGTAGCGGTGAAATGCGTAGAGATGTGGAGGAACACCAGTGGCGAAGGCGACTCTCTGGTCTGTAACTGACGCTGAGGAGCGAAAGCGTGGGGAGCGAACAGGATTAGATACCCTGGTAGTCCACGCCGTAAACGATGAGTGCTAAGTGTTAGGGGGTTTCCGCCCCTTAGTGCTGCAGCTAACGCATTAAGCACTCCGCCTGGGGAGTACGGTCGCAAGACTGAAACTCAAAGGAATTGACGGGGGCCCGCACAAGCGGTGGAGCATGTGGTTTAATTCGAAGCAACGCGAAGAACCTTACCAGGTCTTGACATCCTCTGACAATCCTAGAGATAGGACGTCCCCTTCGGGGGCAGAGTGACAGGTGGTGCATGGTTGTCGTCAGCTCGTGTCGTGAGATGTTGGGTTAAGTCCCGCAACGAGCGCAACCCTTGATCTTAGTTGCCAGCATTCAGTTGGGCACTCTAAGGTGACTGCCGGTGACAAACCGGAGGAAGGTGGGGATGACGTCAAATCATCATGCCCCTTATGACCTGGGCTACACACGTGCTACAATGGACAGAACAAAGGGCAGCGAAACCGCGAGGTTAAGCCAATCCCACAAATCTGTTCTCAGTTCGGATCGCAGTCTGCAACTCGACTGCGTGAAGCTGGAATCGCTAGTAATCGCGGATCAGCATGCCGCGGTGAATACGTTCCCGGGCCTTGTACACACCGCCCGTCACACCACGAGAGTTTGTAACACCCGAAGTCGGTGAGGTAACCTTTTAGGAGCCAGCCGCCGAAGGTGGGACAGATGATTGGGGTGAAGTCGTAACAAGGTAGCCGTATCGGAAGGTGCGGCTGGATCACCTCCTTTCTAAGGATATTATACGGAATATAAGACCTTGGGTCTTATAAACAGAACGTTCCCTGTCTTGTTTAGTTTTGAAGGATCATTCCTTCGAAACGTGTTCTTTGAAAACTAGATAACAGTAGACATCACATTCAAGTAATACAAGATATCACATAGTGATTCTTTTTAACGGTTAAGTTAGAAAGGGCGCACGGTGGATGCCTTGGCACTAGGAGCCGATGAAGGACGGGACGAACACCGATATGCTTCGGGGAGCTGTAAGCAAGCTTTGATCCGGAGATTTCCGAATGGGGAAACCCACCACTCGTAATGGAGTGGTATCCATATCTGAATTCATAGGATATGAGAAGGCAGACCCGGGGAACTGAAACATCTAAGTACCCGGAGGAAGAGAAAGCAAATGCGATTCCCTGAGTAGCGGCGAGCGAAACGGGATTAGCCCAAACCAAGAGGCTTGCCTCTTGGGGTTGTAGGACACTCTGTACGGAGTTACAAAGGAACGAGGTAGATGAAGAGGTCTGGAAAGGCCCGCCATAGGAGGTAACAGCCCTGTAGTCAAAACTTCGTTCTCTCCTGAGTGGATCCTGAGTACGGCGGAACACGTGAAATTCCGTCGGAATCCGGGAGGACCATCTCCCAAGGCTAAATACTCCCTAGTGACCGATAGTGAACCAGTACCGTGAGGGAAAGGTGAAAAGCACCCCGGAAGGGGAGTGAAAGAGATCCTGAAACCGTGTGCCTACAAGTAGTCAGAGCCCGTTAACGGGTGATGGCGTGCCTTTTGTAGAATGAACCGGCGAGTTACGATCTCGTGCAAGGTTAAGCAGAAGATGCGGAGCCGCAGCGAAAGCGAGTCTGAATAGGGCGCATGAGTACGTGGTCGTAGACCCGAAACCAGGTGATCTACCCATGTCCAGGGTGAAGTTCAGGTAACACTGAATGGAGGCCCGAACCCACGCACGTTGAAAAGTGCGGGGATGAGGTGTGGGTAGGGGTGAAATGCCAATCGAACCTGGAGATAGCTGGTTCTCTCCGAAATAGCTTTAGGGCTAGCCTCAAGGTAAGAGTCTTGGAGGTAGAGCACTGATTGGACTAGGGGCCCCTACCGGGTTACCGAATTCAGTCAAACTCCGAATGCCAATGACTTATCCTTGGGAGTCAGACTGCGAGTGATAAGATCCGTAGTCGAAAGGGAAACAGCCCAGACCGCCAGCTAAGGTCCCAAAGTATACGTTAAGTGGAAAAGGATGTGGAGTTGCTTAGACAACCAGGATGTTGGCTTAGAAGCAGCCACCATTTAAAGAGTGCGTAATAGCTCACTGGTCGAGTGACTCTGCGCCGAAAATGTACCGGGGCTAAACGTATCACCGAAGCTGCGGACTGTTCTTCGAACAGTGGTAGGAGAGCGTTCTAAGGGCTGTGAAGCCAGACCGGAAGGACTGGTGGAGCGCTTAGAAGTGAGAATGCCGGTATGAGTAGCGAAAGAGGGGTGAGAATCCCCTCCACCGAATGCCTAAGGTTTCCTGAGGAAGGCTCGTCCGCTCAGGGTTAGTCGGGACCTAAGCCGAGGCCGAAAGGCGTAGGCGATGGACAACAGGTTGATATTCCTGTACCACCTCCTCACCATTTGAGCAATGGGGGGACGCAGGAGGATAGGGTAAGCGCGGTATTGGATATCCGCGTCCAAGCAGTTAGGCTGGGAAATAGGCAAATCCGTTTCCCATAAGGCTGAGCTGTGATGGCGAGCGAAATATAGTAGCGAAGTTCCTGATTCCACACTGCCAAGAAAAGCCTCTAGCGAGGTGAGAGGTGCCCGTACCGCAAACCGACACAGGTAGGCGAGGAGAGAATCCTAAGGTGATCGAGAGAACTCTCGTTAAGGAACTCGGCAAAATGACCCCGTAACTTCGGGAGAAGGGGTGCTCTGTTAGGGTGCAAGCCCGAGAGAGCCGCAGTGAATAGGCCCAGGCGACTGTTTAGCAAAAACACAGGTCTCTGCGAAGCCGTAAGGCGAAGTATAGGGGCTGACGCCTGCCCGGTGCTGGAAGGTTAAGAGGAGCGCTTAGCGTAAGCGAAGGTGCGAATTGAAGCCCCAGTAAACGGCGGCCGTAACTATAACGGTCCTAAGGTAGCGAAATTCCTTGTCGGGTAAGTTCCGACCCGCACGAAAGGCGCAACGATCTGGGCACTGTCTCAACGAGAGACTCGGTGAAATTATAGTACCTGTGAAGATGCAGGTTACCCGCGACAGGACGGAAAGACCCCGTGGAGCTTTACTGCAGCCTGATATTGAATGTTGGTACAGCTTGTACAGGATAGGTAGGAGCCTTGGAAACCGGAGCGCCAGCTTCGGTGGAGGCATCGGTGGGATACTACCCTGGCTGTATTGACCTTCTAACCCGCCGCCCTTATCGGGCGGGGAGACAGTGTCAGGTGGGCAGTTTGACTGGGGCGGTCGCCTCCTAAAAGGTAACGGAGGCGCCCAAAGGTTCCCTCAGAATGGTTGGAAATCATTCGCAGAGTGTAAAGGCACAAGGGAGCTTGACTGCGAGACCTACAAGTCGAGCAGGGACGAAAGTCGGGCTTAGTGATCCGGTGGTTCCGCATGGAAGGGCCATCGCTCAACGGATAAAAGCTACCCCGGGGATAACAGGCTTATCTCCCCCAAGAGTCCACATCGACGGGGAGGTTTGGCACCTCGATGTCGGCTCATCGCATCCTGGGGCTGTAGTCGGTCCCAAGGGTTGGGCTGTTCGCCCATTAAAGCGGTACGCGAGCTGGGTTCAGAACGTCGTGAGACAGTTCGGTCCCTATCCGTCGCGGGCGCAGGAAATTTGAGAGGAGCTGTCCTTAGTACGAGAGGACCGGGATGGACGCACCGCTGGTGTACCAGTTGTTCTGCCAAGGGCATCGCTGGGTAGCTATGTGCGGACGGGATAAGTGCTGAAAGCATCTAAGCATGAAGCCCCCCTCAAGATGAGATTTCCCATTCCGCAAGGAAGTAAGATCCCTGAAAGATGATCAGGTTGATAGGTCTGAGGTGGAAGTGTGGCGACACATGGAGCTGACAGATACTAATCGATCGAGGACTTAACCATATTTTTGAATGATGTCACATCTGTTATCTAGTTTTGAGAGAACACTCTCAATTTGTTTGGTGGCGATAGCGAAGAGGTCACACCCGTTCCCATACCGAACACGGAAGTTAAGCTCTTCAGCGCCGATGGTAGTCGGGGGTTTCCCCCTGTGAGAGTAGGACGCCGCCAAGCAGATTTATTAATTCTACCATGTTTGTTTATGAAGCTTTATATTATTCCGCAGTAGCTCAGTGGTAGAGCTATCGGCTGTTAACCGATCGGTCGTAGGTTCGAATCCTACCTGCGGAGCCATTGCTTCCATAGCTCAGCAGGTAGAGCACTTCCATGGTAAGGAAGAGGTCAGCGGTTCGAGCCCGCTTGGAAGCTTAAATGTATTATTACCAAGGTTTCTCATAAGGAGAAAGCTTTTTTTATTGCGATATGCGGAAGTAGTTCAGTGGTAGAACACCACCTTGCCAAGGTGGGGGTCGCGGGTTCGAATCCCGTCTTCCGCTCCATTTATCCTAACGGGATATTGTAAATTGAATTGCGCCCGTAGCTCAATTGGATAGAGCGTTTGACTACGGATCAAAAGGTTAGGGGTTCGACTCCTCTCGGGCGCGCCATATCTTTTAATAGAATAGATAGGAAATCGGGAAGTAGCTCAGCTTGGTAGAGCACATGGTTTGGGACCATGGGGTCGCAGGTTCGAATCCTGTCTTCCCGACCATTTTTTATGGGGCCTTAGCTCAGCTGGGAGAGCGCCTGCTTTGCACGCAGGAGGTCAGCGGTTCGATCCCGCTAGGCTCCACCAAAAGTTTTTAAAAAAGTTATTGACTTTGAAGAAGTGACATTGTATACTAATAAAGTTGCTTTAACAAAGCGGACAAACAAAATGATCTTTGAAAACTAAACAAGACAAAACGTACCTGTTAATTCAGTTTTTAAAAATCGCACAGCGATGTGCGTAGTCAGTCAAACTACTTTATCGGAGAGTTTGATCCTGGCTCAGGACGAACGCTGGCGGCGTGCCTAATACATGCAAGTCGAGCGGACAGATGGGAGCTTGCTCCCTGATGTTAGCGGCGGACGGGTGAGTAACACGTGGGTAACCTGCCTGTAAGACTGGGATAACTCCGGGAAACCGGGGCTAATACCGGATGGTTGTTTGAACCGCATGGTTCAAACATAAAAGGTGGCTTCGGCTACCACTTACAGATGGACCCGCGGCGCATTAGCTAGTTGGTGAGGTAACGGCTCACCAAGGCAACGATGCGTAGCCGACCTGAGAGGGTGATCGGCCACACTGGGACTGAGACACGGCCCAGACTCCTACGGGAGGCAGCAGTAGGGAATCTTCCGCAATGGACGAAAGTCTGACGGAGCAACGCCGCGTGAGTGATGAAGGTTTTCGGATCGTAAAGCTCTGTTGTTAGGGAAGAACAAGTACCGTTCGAATAGGGCGGTACCTTGACGGTACCTAACCAGAAAGCCACGGCTAACTACGTGCCAGCAGCCGCGGTAATACGTAGGTGGCAAGCGTTGTCCGGAATTATTGGGCGTAAAGGGCTCGCAGGCGGTTTCTTAAGTCTGATGTGAAAGCCCCCGGCTCAACCGGGGAGGGTCATTGGAAACTGGGGAACTTGAGTGCAGAAGAGGAGAGTGGAATTCCACGTGTAGCGGTGAAATGCGTAGAGATGTGGAGGAACACCAGTGGCGAAGGCGACTCTCTGGTCTGTAACTGACGCTGAGGAGCGAAAGCGTGGGGAGCGAACAGGATTAGATACCCTGGTAGTCCACGCCGTAAACGATGAGTGCTAAGTGTTAGGGGGTTTCCGCCCCTTAGTGCTGCAGCTAACGCATTAAGCACTCCGCCTGGGGAGTACGGTCGCAAGACTGAAACTCAAAGGAATTGACGGGGGCCCGCACAAGCGGTGGAGCATGTGGTTTAATTCGAAGCAACGCGAAGAACCTTACCAGGTCTTGACATCCTCTGACAATCCTAGAGATAGGACGTCCCCTTCGGGGGCAGAGTGACAGGTGGTGCATGGTTGTCGTCAGCTCGTGTCGTGAGATGTTGGGTTAAGTCCCGCAACGAGCGCAACCCTTGATCTTAGTTGCCAGCATTCAGTTGGGCACTCTAAGGTGACTGCCGGTGACAAACCGGAGGAAGGTGGGGATGACGTCAAATCATCATGCCCCTTATGACCTGGGCTACACACGTGCTACAATGGACAGAACAAAGGGCAGCGAAACCGCGAGGTTAAGCCAATCCCACAAATCTGTTCTCAGTTCGGATCGCAGTCTGCAACTCGACTGCGTGAAGCTGGAATCGCTAGTAATCGCGGATCAGCATGCCGCGGTGAATACGTTCCCGGGCCTTGTACACACCGCCCGTCACACCACGAGAGTTTGTAACACCCGAAGTCGGTGAGGTAACCTTTTAGGAGCCAGCCGCCGAAGGTGGGACAGATGATTGGGGTGAAGTCGTAACAAGGTAGCCGTATCGGAAGGTGCGGCTGGATCACCTCCTTTCTAAGGATATTATACGGAATATAAGACCTTGGGTCTTATAAACAGAACGTTCCCTGTCTTGTTTAGTTTTGAAGGATCATTCCTTCGAAACGTGTTCTTTGAAAACTAGATAACAGTAGACATCACATTCAAGTAATACAAGATATCACATAGTGATTCTTTTTAACGGTTAAGTTAGAAAGGGCGCACGGTGGATGCCTTGGCACTAGGAGCCGATGAAGGACGGGACGAACACCGATATGCTTCGGGGAGCTGTAAGCAAGCTTTGATCCGGAGATTTCCGAATGGGGAAACCCACCACTCGTAATGGAGTGGTATCCATATCTGAATTCATAGGATATGAGAAGGCAGACCCGGGGAACTGAAACATCTAAGTACCCGGAGGAAGAGAAAGCAAATGCGATTCCCTGAGTAGCGGCGAGCGAAACGGGATTAGCCCAAACCAAGAGGCTTGCCTCTTGGGGTTGTAGGACACTCTGTACGGAGTTACAAAGGAACGAGGTAGATGAAGAGGTCTGGAAAGGCCCGCCATAGGAGGTAACAGCCCTGTAGTCAAAACTTCGTTCTCTCCTGAGTGGATCCTGAGTACGGCGGAACACGTGAAATTCCGTCGGAATCCGGGAGGACCATCTCCCAAGGCTAAATACTCCCTAGTGACCGATAGTGAACCAGTACCGTGAGGGAAAGGTGAAAAGCACCCCGGAAGGGGAGTGAAAGAGATCCTGAAACCGTGTGCCTACAAGTAGTCAGAGCCCGTTAACGGGTGATGGCGTGCCTTTTGTAGAATGAACCGGCGAGTTACGATCTCGTGCAAGGTTAAGCAGAAGATGCGGAGCCGCAGCGAAAGCGAGTCTGAATAGGGCGCATGAGTACGTGGTCGTAGACCCGAAACCAGGTGATCTACCCATGTCCAGGGTGAAGTTCAGGTAACACTGAATGGAGGCCCGAACCCACGCACGTTGAAAAGTGCGGGGATGAGGTGTGGGTAGGGGTGAAATGCCAATCGAACCTGGAGATAGCTGGTTCTCTCCGAAATAGCTTTAGGGCTAGCCTCAAGGTAAGAGTCTTGGAGGTAGAGCACTGATTGGACTAGGGGCCCCTACCGGGTTACCGAATTCAGTCAAACTCCGAATGCCAATGACTTATCCTTGGGAGTCAGACTGCGAGTGATAAGATCCGTAGTCGAAAGGGAAACAGCCCAGACCGCCAGCTAAGGTCCCAAAGTATACGTTAAGTGGAAAAGGATGTGGAGTTGCTTAGACAACCAGGATGTTGGCTTAGAAGCAGCCACCATTTAAAGAGTGCGTAATAGCTCACTGGTCGAGTGACTCTGCGCCGAAAATGTACCGGGGCTAAACGTATCACCGAAGCTGCGGACTGTTCTTCGAACAGTGGTAGGAGAGCGTTCTAAGGGCTGTGAAGCCAGACCGGAAGGACTGGTGGAGCGCTTAGAAGTGAGAATGCCGGTATGAGTAGCGAAAGAGGGGTGAGAATCCCCTCCACCGAATGCCTAAGGTTTCCTGAGGAAGGCTCGTCCGCTCAGGGTTAGTCGGGACCTAAGCCGAGGCCGAAAGGCGTAGGCGATGGACAACAGGTTGATATTCCTGTACCACCTCCTCACCATTTGAGCAATGGGGGGACGCAGGAGGATAGGGTAAGCGCGGTATTGGATATCCGCGTCCAAGCAGTTAGGCTGGGAAATAGGCAAATCCGTTTCCCATAAGGCTGAGCTGTGATGGCGAGCGAAATATAGTAGCGAAGTTCCTGATTCCACACTGCCAAGAAAAGCCTCTAGCGAGGTGAGAGGTGCCCGTACCGCAAACCGACACAGGTAGGCGAGGAGAGAATCCTAAGGTGATCGAGAGAACTCTCGTTAAGGAACTCGGCAAAATGACCCCGTAACTTCGGGAGAAGGGGTGCTCTGTTAGGGTGCAAGCCCGAGAGAGCCGCAGTGAATAGGCCCAGGCGACTGTTTAGCAAAAACACAGGTCTCTGCGAAGCCGTAAGGCGAAGTATAGGGGCTGACGCCTGCCCGGTGCTGGAAGGTTAAGAGGAGCGCTTAGCGTAAGCGAAGGTGCGAATTGAAGCCCCAGTAAACGGCGGCCGTAACTATAACGGTCCTAAGGTAGCGAAATTCCTTGTCGGGTAAGTTCCGACCCGCACGAAAGGCGCAACGATCTGGGCACTGTCTCAACGAGAGACTCGGTGAAATTATAGTACCTGTGAAGATGCAGGTTACCCGCGACAGGACGGAAAGACCCCGTGGAGCTTTACTGCAGCCTGATATTGAATGTTGGTACAGCTTGTACAGGATAGGTAGGAGCCTTGGAAACCGGAGCGCCAGCTTCGGTGGAGGCATCGGTGGGATACTACCCTGGCTGTATTGACCTTCTAACCCGCCGCCCTTATCGGGCGGGGAGACAGTGTCAGGTGGGCAGTTTGACTGGGGCGGTCGCCTCCTAAAAGGTAACGGAGGCGCCCAAAGGTTCCCTCAGAATGGTTGGAAATCATTCGCAGAGTGTAAAGGCACAAGGGAGCTTGACTGCGAGACCTACAAGTCGAGCAGGGACGAAAGTCGGGCTTAGTGATCCGGTGGTTCCGCATGGAAGGGCCATCGCTCAACGGATAAAAGCTACCCCGGGGATAACAGGCTTATCTCCCCCAAGAGTCCACATCGACGGGGAGGTTTGGCACCTCGATGTCGGCTCATCGCATCCTGGGGCTGTAGTCGGTCCCAAGGGTTGGGCTGTTCGCCCATTAAAGCGGTACGCGAGCTGGGTTCAGAACGTCGTGAGACAGTTCGGTCCCTATCCGTCGCGGGCGCAGGAAATTTGAGAGGAGCTGTCCTTAGTACGAGAGGACCGGGATGGACGCACCGCTGGTGTACCAGTTGTTCTGCCAAGGGCATCGCTGGGTAGCTATGTGCGGACGGGATAAGTGCTGAAAGCATCTAAGCATGAAGCCCCCCTCAAGATGAGATTTCCCATTCCGCAAGGAAGTAAGATCCCTGAAAGATGATCAGGTTGATAGGTCTGAGGTGGAAGTGTGGCGACACATGGAGCTGACAGATACTAATCGATCGAGGACTTAACCATATTTTTGAATGATGTCACACCTGTTATCTAGTTTTGAGAGAACACTCTCAATTTGTTTGGTGGCGATAGCGAAGAGGTCACACCCGTTCCCATACCGAACACGGAAGTTAAGCTCTTCAGCGCCGATGGTAGTCGGGGGTTTCCCCCTGTGAGAGTAGGACGCCGCCAAGCAATTGCACATTAGTGTAATTTTTTAAAAAAGTTATTGACTTTGAAGAAGTGACATTGTATACTAATAAAGTTGCTTTAACAAAGCGGACAAACAAAATGATCTTTGAAAACTAAACAAGACAAAACGTACCTGTTAATTCAGTTTTTAAAAATCGCACAGCGATGTGCGTAGTCAGTCAAACTACTTTATCGGAGAGTTTGATCCTGGCTCAGGACGAACGCTGGCGGCGTGCCTAATACATGCAAGTCGAGCGGACAGATGGGAGCTTGCTCCCTGATGTTAGCGGCGGACGGGTGAGTAACACGTGGGTAACCTGCCTGTAAGACTGGGATAACTCCGGGAAACCGGGGCTAATACCGGATGGTTGTTTGAACCGCATGGTTCAAACATAAAAGGTGGCTTCGGCTACCACTTACAGATGGACCCGCGGCGCATTAGCTAGTTGGTGAGGTAACGGCTCACCAAGGCAACGATGCGTAGCCGACCTGAGAGGGTGATCGGCCACACTGGGACTGAGACACGGCCCAGACTCCTACGGGAGGCAGCAGTAGGGAATCTTCCGCAATGGACGAAAGTCTGACGGAGCAACGCCGCGTGAGTGATGAAGGTTTTCGGATCGTAAAGCTCTGTTGTTAGGGAAGAACAAGTACCGTTCGAATAGGGCGGTACCTTGACGGTACCTAACCAGAAAGCCACGGCTAACTACGTGCCAGCAGCCGCGGTAATACGTAGGTGGCAAGCGTTGTCCGGAATTATTGGGCGTAAAGGGCTCGCAGGCGGTTTCTTAAGTCTGATGTGAAAGCCCCCGGCTCAACCGGGGAGGGTCATTGGAAACTGGGGAACTTGAGTGCAGAAGAGGAGAGTGGAATTCCACGTGTAGCGGTGAAATGCGTAGAGATGTGGAGGAACACCAGTGGCGAAGGCGACTCTCTGGTCTGTAACTGACGCTGAGGAGCGAAAGCGTGGGGAGCGAACAGGATTAGATACCCTGGTAGTCCACGCCGTAAACGATGAGTGCTAAGTGTTAGGGGGTTTCCGCCCCTTAGTGCTGCAGCTAACGCATTAAGCACTCCGCCTGGGGAGTACGGTCGCAAGACTGAAACTCAAAGGAATTGACGGGGGCCCGCACAAGCGGTGGAGCATGTGGTTTAATTCGAAGCAACGCGAAGAACCTTACCAGGTCTTGACATCCTCTGACAATCCTAGAGATAGGACGTCCCCTTCGGGGGCAGAGTGACAGGTGGTGCATGGTTGTCGTCAGCTCGTGTCGTGAGATGTTGGGTTAAGTCCCGCAACGAGCGCAACCCTTGATCTTAGTTGCCAGCATTCAGTTGGGCACTCTAAGGTGACTGCCGGTGACAAACCGGAGGAAGGTGGGGATGACGTCAAATCATCATGCCCCTTATGACCTGGGCTACACACGTGCTACAATGGACAGAACAAAGGGCAGCGAAACCGCGAGGTTAAGCCAATCCCACAAATCTGTTCTCAGTTCGGATCGCAGTCTGCAACTCGACTGCGTGAAGCTGGAATCGCTAGTAATCGCGGATCAGCATGCCGCGGTGAATACGTTCCCGGGCCTTGTACACACCGCCCGTCACACCACGAGAGTTTGTAACACCCGAAGTCGGTGAGGTAACCTTTTAGGAGCCAGCCGCCGAAGGTGGGACAGATGATTGGGGTGAAGTCGTAACAAGGTAGCCGTATCGGAAGGTGCGGCTGGATCACCTCCTTTCTAAGGATATTATACGGAATATAAGACCTTGGGTCTTATAAACAGAACGTTCCCTGTCTTGTTTAGTTTTGAAGGATCATTCCTTCGAAACGTGTTCTTTGAAAACTAGATAACAGTAGACATCACATTCAAGTAATACAAGATATCACATAGTGATTCTTTTTAACGGTTAAGTTAGAAAGGGCGCACGGTGGATGCCTTGGCACTAGGAGCCGATGAAGGACGGGACGAACACCGATATGCTTCGGGGAGCTGTAAGCAAGCTTTGATCCGGAGATTTCCGAATGGGGAAACCCACCACTCGTAATGGAGTGGTATCCATATCTGAATTCATAGGATATGAGAAGGCAGACCCGGGGAACTGAAACATCTAAGTACCCGGAGGAAGAGAAAGCAAATGCGATTCCCTGAGTAGCGGCGAGCGAAACGGGATTAGCCCAAACCAAGAGGCTTGCCTCTTGGGGTTGTAGGACACTCTGTACGGAGTTACAAAGGAACGAGGTAGATGAAGAGGTCTGGAAAGGCCCGCCATAGGAGGTAACAGCCCTGTAGTCAAAACTTCGTTCTCTCCTGAGTGGATCCTGAGTACGGCGGAACACGTGAAATTCCGTCGGAATCCGGGAGGACCATCTCCCAAGGCTAAATACTCCCTAGTGACCGATAGTGAACCAGTACCGTGAGGGAAAGGTGAAAAGCACCCCGGAAGGGGAGTGAAAGAGATCCTGAAACCGTGTGCCTACAAGTAGTCAGAGCCCGTTAACGGGTGATGGCGTGCCTTTTGTAGAATGAACCGGCGAGTTACGATCTCGTGCAAGGTTAAGCAGAAGATGCGGAGCCGCAGCGAAAGCGAGTCTGAATAGGGCGCATGAGTACGTGGTCGTAGACCCGAAACCAGGTGATCTACCCATGTCCAGGGTGAAGTTCAGGTAACACTGAATGGAGGCCCGAACCCACGCACGTTGAAAAGTGCGGGGATGAGGTGTGGGTAGGGGTGAAATGCCAATCGAACCTGGAGATAGCTGGTTCTCTCCGAAATAGCTTTAGGGCTAGCCTCAAGGTAAGAGTCTTGGAGGTAGAGCACTGATTGGACTAGGGGCCCCTACCGGGTTACCGAATTCAGTCAAACTCCGAATGCCAATGACTTATCCTTGGGAGTCAGACTGCGAGTGATAAGATCCGTAGTCGAAAGGGAAACAGCCCAGACCGCCAGCTAAGGTCCCAAAGTATACGTTAAGTGGAAAAGGATGTGGAGTTGCTTAGACAACCAGGATGTTGGCTTAGAAGCAGCCACCATTTAAAGAGTGCGTAATAGCTCACTGGTCGAGTGACTCTGCGCCGAAAATGTACCGGGGCTAAACGTATCACCGAAGCTGCGGACTGTTCTTCGAACAGTGGTAGGAGAGCGTTCTAAGGGCTGTGAAGCCAGACCGGAAGGACTGGTGGAGCGCTTAGAAGTGAGAATGCCGGTATGAGTAGCGAAAGAGGGGTGAGAATCCCCTCCACCGAATGCCTAAGGTTTCCTGAGGAAGGCTCGTCCGCTCAGGGTTAGTCGGGACCTAAGCCGAGGCCGAAAGGCGTAGGCGATGGACAACAGGTTGATATTCCTGTACCACCTCCTCACCATTTGAGCAATGGGGGGACGCAGGAGGATAGGGTAAGCGCGGTATTGGATATCCGCGTCCAAGCAGTTAGGCTGGGAAATAGGCAAATCCGTTTCCCATAAGGCTGAGCTGTGATGGCGAGCGAAATATAGTAGCGAAGTTCCTGATTCCACACTGCCAAGAAAAGCCTCTAGCGAGGTGAGAGGTGCCCGTACCGCAAACCGACACAGGTAGGCGAGGAGAGAATCCTAAGGTGATCGAGAGAACTCTCGTTAAGGAACTCGGCAAAATGACCCCGTAACTTCGGGAGAAGGGGTGCTCTGTTAGGGTGCAAGCCCGAGAGAGCCGCAGTGAATAGGCCCAGGCGACTGTTTAGCAAAAACACAGGTCTCTGCGAAGCCGTAAGGCGAAGTATAGGGGCTGACGCCTGCCCGGTGCTGGAAGGTTAAGAGGAGCGCTTAGCGTAAGCGAAGGTGCGAATTGAAGCCCCAGTAAACGGCGGCCGTAACTATAACGGTCCTAAGGTAGCGAAATTCCTTGTCGGGTAAGTTCCGACCCGCACGAAAGGCGCAACGATCTGGGCACTGTCTCAACGAGAGACTCGGTGAAATTATAGTACCTGTGAAGATGCAGGTTACCCGCGACAGGACGGAAAGACCCCGTGGAGCTTTACTGCAGCCTGATATTGAATGTTGGTACAGCTTGTACAGGATAGGTAGGAGCCTTGGAAACCGGAGCGCCAGCTTCGGTGGAGGCATCGGTGGGATACTACCCTGGCTGTATTGACCTTCTAACCCGCCGCCCTTATCGGGCGGGGAGACAGTGTCAGGTGGGCAGTTTGACTGGGGCGGTCGCCTCCTAAAAGGTAACGGAGGCGCCCAAAGGTTCCCTCAGAATGGTTGGAAATCATTCGCAGAGTGTAAAGGCACAAGGGAGCTTGACTGCGAGACCTACAAGTCGAGCAGGGACGAAAGTCGGGCTTAGTGATCCGGTGGTTCCGCATGGAAGGGCCATCGCTCAACGGATAAAAGCTACCCCGGGGATAACAGGCTTATCTCCCCCAAGAGTCCACATCGACGGGGAGGTTTGGCACCTCGATGTCGGCTCATCGCATCCTGGGGCTGTAGTCGGTCCCAAGGGTTGGGCTGTTCGCCCATTAAAGCGGTACGCGAGCTGGGTTCAGAACGTCGTGAGACAGTTCGGTCCCTATCCGTCGCGGGCGCAGGAAATTTGAGAGGAGCTGTCCTTAGTACGAGAGGACCGGGATGGACGCACCGCTGGTGTACCAGTTGTTCTGCCAAGGGCATCGCTGGGTAGCTATGTGCGGACGGGATAAGTGCTGAAAGCATCTAAGCATGAAGCCCCCCTCAAGATGAGATTTCCCATTCCGCAAGGAAGTAAGATCCCTGAAAGATGATCAGGTTGATAGGTCTGAGGTGGAAGTGTGGCGACACATGGAGCTGACAGATACTAATCGATCGAGGACTTAACCATATTTTTGAATGATGTCACACCTGTTATCTAGTTTTGAGAGAACACTCTCAATTTGTTTGGTGGCGATAGCGAAGAGGTCACACCCGTTCCCATACCGAACACGGAAGTTAAGCTCTTCAGCGCCGATGGTAGTCGGGGGTTTCCCCCTGTGAGAGTAGGACGCCGCCAAGCAAGCTTAAACCCAGCTCATTGAGCTGGGTTTTTTGTTTTATATCTGTGCCGATTTGCTTTCGTCAGTATCCATTTTATCAAGCTTCTGCTTTTTAAAGTTTTCTAATACTTTTGAATTCCAATACAATCCCTAGCATGATCAACATGAGAGTCATAAATAATCAAAATGCAGTTTGTACGGGAGACTCATCCAGACTCCATCCGACTGCGATTGGCAGGATAGAGCCGCCAATCCATTGGCAGCGAACAGCATGCTTGTCGTTTGTTCTGTTTTTCCATGATAAAATTGATTGGTGACAATAAAATAATGGCGAACATGCCGGCCATAAATAAGTCCTAAGAAAAAACTAAGAATAATCCCTGCAAAAGCTGTTTTATTGATTGCCAAAATACAGAGTTAAATGAGGCCGCTCATATTTATCAGCCTGAGATAATGATGATAGGTTATTTTTTCGGAAACCAGCTCGGGTTGCCAAATGAGAGAAAAGATATTACTGTCATTAAAACGATTCTTGGTTTCATCCGGATATGATAAAATGTCTCAGACTATATTTGAGCCATTTTTTTCTTCAGCAATCATCTTGCGTAATTGATAAAAATTTATTATGATACTCTTTGTATGACAACTCCTTGCCTCAATACAATATACTCAACGTTTCCCCGTTTTCTCCGGTCGTTTTTCTTTTCATTTTCTCCCGTAAAATAAAAAAAGCTCCCAATACAATAGATATGGTGCGGATTTATTTTTTACTAAAAAGGAGTCGTTATATTTGAATAATAGTTTTACATTAAAACAGCAATGGTTCGGGAATATCCGAAAAGACATTCTTGCTGGCATTTTAGTTGCGTTAGCGTTAATACCTGAAGCGATTGGCTTTTCTATTATAGCCGGTGTGGATCCGATGGTCGGTCTTTATGCGTCATTTTGCATAGCCATTATTATTTCTATTTTTGGTGGCAGACCTGGCATGATTTCAGCTGCGACAGGCTCAATGGCAGTCGTTATGGTGTCGCTGGTTGCTGATCATGGGCTTCAGTATTTATTTGCGGCTACGATTTTGACAGGCATTATTCAGGTGATTTTAGGTATCAGTAAAATTGCAAGATTAATGAAATTCATCCCGCGTTCTGTGATGATCGGGTTTGTGAATGCGCTGGCGATCCTTATCTTCTCTGCGCAGCTTCCCCAGTTTGAAGGTGCTTCTTGGAGCATGTATGCGATGCTTGCCGGGTCGTTGGTTATTATTTATGTGCTGCCAAGGTTTACGACTGCTGTTCCGTCTCCGCTTGTGGCGATTATTGTGATGACAATTATTGCGGTCACTTTCCATGTGGATGTGCGGACGGTTGGTGATATGGGCAATATTTCTAGTTCATTGCCTCATTTCTTAATCCCTGATGTTCCGTTTACCTTTGAAACACTGCAAATTATTTTTCCTTATTCAATTGCTTTAGCGTTTGTCGGGTTGCTTGAATCTTTGCTGACAGCACAGATTATTGATGAAATGACGGATACGGATAGTGATAAAAATAAAGAGAGCCGCGGACAGGGAATTGCGAATATCGTGACTGGATTCTTTGGCGGAATGGCAGGCTGCGCTATGATCGGACAATCTGTCATTAATACAAAAGCGGGCGGTCGCGGACGTTTGTCAGCATTTGTTGCCGGTGCTTTTCTGATGTTTTTAATTGCGGTGTTAAGTCATGTCGTGGTGAAAATCCCAATGGCGGCGTTAGTAGCTGTAATGGTTATGGTGTCTGTCGGCACTTTTGATTGGTCTTCTTTAAAAGGTCTCAAAAAAGCGCCGCTCACGGACTCGATTGTCATGGTTGTGACTGTGGTTACGGTTGTTGTGACGGATGACTTATCTAAGGGTGTATTTGTCGGTGTTCTTTTAAGTGCCGTGTTCTTTGTAGCAAAAATCTCGAAGCTGAAAATCGTTTCTCATGCAGAGGATCAAAAGCTTAGAACGTATCAAGTGAAGGGGCAAATCTTTTTTGCGTCAGTGACTGATCTTACGAATGCGTTTATATATCAAGAGGATATTGAGCGGGTTGTGATTGACTTAACTGAAGCTCACGTATGGGACGATTCTGGTGCGGCCGCACTTGATAAGATTGTTGCGAAGTTTAAGGAACAAGGCATTGAAGCTGAGTTAAAAGGTTTGAATAAAGCGAGTAAATCTCTAATGAAACAGATGGCATAAAATAGAGAAGCCCAGATGAATGAGATCTGGGCTTTTTTATATAACATACACTTAAGCAGCATTGATATAATAGAGAGAAGAGAAATTTTAAATAGGGGACTTGCATATGATGCTTCAGAAGCTGAACCGTGTATTGGGGAGAGTGATGCCGCTGTTAACGCCGACTAGTGTGGTGCTGGGCGTGCTGCTGTCTCAGTTTTTAAATGGGTATGAATGGGCTGTGCCTTGGATCTTTGCTTTTATTACGTTTGCAGGCAGTTTGAGCGCGAACTTTCAATCTTTGAGACATGCATTGTCTCATCCTCTCCCTATGATTCTTGCACTATTCGTTCTTCATATTTTCATGCCGCTTTTTGCTTGGGGCAGCGGCCATCTTATATTTAAAGGTGATCCTTTGACGATTACCGGTTTAACATTGGCTGTTGTGATTCCTACGGGGATTACAAGCTTGATTTGGGCAGCGATGTACAAAGGGAATGTCGGTTTGACACTTTCGATTATTTTAGTTGATACTGTGCTGTCACCGCTAATCGTACCGCTGAGTCTTTCATTGCTGGCCGGCGCTCAGGTTCACATGGATGTGTGGGGAATGATGAAAGGTCTGATTGTAATGGTCGTGATTCCTTCTTTTTTGGGCATGCTGTTTAATCAGATGTCATCTCCAGAAAGAACTGCGTTTGTGAGCAGTGCGCTGTCGCCTTTTTCAAAGCTTTGCTTGATGGCAGTGATTGCGATTAACAGTTCAGCGATTGCTCCTTATTTCAAATCCATTGATTTGAGATTTGCAGGAATAGCTGTAACGGTATTCTTTATCGCGTTAACAGGTTATGCCGCTGCTTGGCTGATCGGAAAAATGATGAAAAGGCGGCAAGAGGAAATAGTCTCTCTTATATTTACGGGAGGCATGAGGAATATTAGTGCCGGCGCAGTTCTTGCCGTTACGTTCTTCCCGTCTCAGGTTGCCGTTCCTGTTGTGATCGGCATGCTGTTTCAGCAGATATTGGCTGCTTTGTTTGGCTATATGCTGAATCGTTTTGAATTAAAACCAATGTTGCAGAAGGCATAAAAAAACCGCTCATAGGGTTGAGCGGTTTTTTCCGTATAGCCATTCGAGCGCGTTGATGAACTGTTTGCAGAAATACTTGTGGTGGTGCACCGCTCCTTTTTCAATTGAAAGACACAACTGGTCTTCAGTGAAGCCTTTTTCTTTTAGACTTTGATGAACTTGCTTTGTTTTTTTCAGCATATGTCGCTGAATGGATTGTTTTTCACGGCCTTCTTCACTCCCGATAGACATGAAAACACGTGCAGTGCCGGGCTTTAAAGAAGATATATGAATGGTTTCCGCTGCGTTCTCGTACCAGTATGAACCTGATATAGAGCCTATTTTCCCGAACATTGACGGATATTTTAATATGGCGAACATTGAGATGAGGCCGCCTAATGAGGCACCGATCATTCCTCTTGACTGCGGTTCCCTGGTGACGTTCCAGTTTTCTTCGATTAGCGGAATGAACTGGTTCGTTATATCAGACAGATAGTGATATCCCATTCCGCCGAAGTCCGTGAACCGATCACTGAGTGATGCAGCCGGCCATGGGGTGTATTCATCAAGCCGGTTTTCGGGTTCGATACCGATCAGCACGAGTTCAGGGAGCCTTTGCTGTTGAAAGGCGCTTTCTAGTAATTCGATTTGGTTTTGGAACAAAGAACTGCCATCCTGCACGTAAACAGCAGGAAATCCCCCGCTGTCTGTGCTGTAGGAAGGAGGGAGGTACAGCGTGAACCTCCTGTTGCCGGCTTTGTGTTCTGAAAGAGATCCTTTCAAGCATTCTCCCCCTTTTTTTGCTTGAAAAGCAGATATAAGAAATAAGGAACTCCGAGGATCGCCAAAATGATGCCTGCGGGCACTTCTGCGGGCTGAAAAAACAGTTTTCCGGCAAAGTCTGCGCTTATCACAAGAAGCATCCCGATTAAACCGCTCAGTGGCAGGATATAGCGATGTTCGACGCCAGCCAGTCTCCGTGAGATATGGGGAGCAATTAAGCCGACAAACGCCATACTTCCCGCTACGGAGACACAGGCGCTGATGATTGCTACACAGGCAACGAGAAGGATGGTTTTTTCTTTATTTGATGAAATACCGAGGCTTCTGACTGTGTCTTCATCAAAACGAATGGTGTCGAGCAGGCGGGATTTGCCGATAAGAATCGGTATAAACAGCAGCATCCATGGGAGTACAGCTGTAATATACGTCCAGTTGGCAGACCAGATGCTTCCGTTTTTCCACACCATGGCCATTTGATAGTCTTGCGGGTCCATTTTTAAAGATAAAAACAAAGACAGGGCGCTGAATCCTGAATTGATCGCAATCCCTACCAAAATAATTCTTCCTGAATCTAAATTGCCTCTGTGCCATGCAAATATGTAAATCAGGATCGCCGCGATGAGCCCGCCTATCAATCCAAAGAGCGGCATTCCCATCGCTGCAGCTATGGATGTCACTTCCTTCTGGCCTTGGAATAAGAGCATAAACGCTACAATGCCAGCTCCTGCCCCTGCGTTGATTCCGAGAATTCCAGGGTCAGCAAGCCCGTTTCTCGTGATGGCCTGGATAACAGCGCCTGCAATGCCAAGACCGAGTCCAATAATAGCAGCCATGACAACCCGCGGCAGTCTTAAATCGAACAGCAAAATTTCATACTGCGGATTCGGGTCGATTTGAAAAAGAGTGGAGAGCAGCTCAGCAGGACGAACAGAAAATGATCCGCTCGTTAAGCTGAAATAGCTGACAACAAGAATCAAAGCGATGAACAATGCATATTTTTTAGCCATTTTGCTCCCCTCCTTTTCGTTTAATTAAATAAAGGAAGAAAGGTACGCCGATAATGGATGTTACGACCTCAATCGGTGTTTCAAACGGATAGTTGATAAATCTGCTTGCGAGATCACACAGGGTTAAAAAGATTCCGCCCAAAATACAGGAACACGGAATCAGCCTGCTGTAATCAGAGCCGACGAGAAATCTCGTGATATGCGGAACAACCAACCCGACAAACGCAATTTTTCCGGCCAGCGCTACGGCACTGCCGGTTAGAATGATGACGGAAAGCATCGCCATGATTTTAATGGTTTTTTTCTTTTGCCCCAGGCTTTTAGAAATGTCGTCCCCTAATGATACAGCGGTTACCTTTTTGCTGAGAGAAATGGCCATTATAATGCCAATCAGGAAAAACGGAGCGGCAAGCTTCAGGAAATCTGGACTCATTTGATGAAGTCTGGCACTGTACCAGAAACTGAGATCCTGAGAAATTTGAAAATAAATCGACATGGCCGCTGATAAGCTGCTGAGCAGCATGCTTGTGACTGTGCCGATGATGGCGAGCTGCACGGGGGTAAATCCGTTTGGCATCATGGCGGCAAGGCCGAATACTAACACCGCTCCTAACGCTGAGCCGATAAAAGAGTATATCATCATTTCAATCGAAGATGATTGCGGGAGCAGAACCATGCAAAGCGTAATGATAAACGCTGAACCATCTGAAACACCCATAATGGATGGCGAAGCTAAATAATTGCGCGTAATGCCCTGCATAAGCGCTCCAGAAACAGCAAGGGCTGCCCCTATGAGCAGAGCGCCGGCAGCCCTTGGAATCCGGGAATGCCATATAATTTGATGGTCTGTGTTTCCCGGATCGAAATGAATAAGAGATGTAAAAACAATATCTGTGCTGAGATGCTTTGCCCCATAAAGGATTGAAAGCAAAAGTGACAGCGCTATAGCAAATGGAGAAGTAATCAATATGATACGTGTCCACTGTTTTGAATACATACAAAAACCTACTCTGAATTAGTTTTGTGTCAATTTTTCAGCAGCCGCTTTCAGGAAACGGACTTTGCTCCAAGCTGTGCCGCCTTGTGCGAGAGGGTCCACTGAGTTGACATACACATGGTCTTCTTTGACTGCTTTAAGGCTTTTCCAGATTGGATTTTTCTCTAAATCTTTTAAGGCATCAGGTTTGTCTGCATTTTCATCATCAGAAAATTGGACGAAAATATGGTCCGGGTTCATTTCACTTAATTTTTCTAATGAACTCAGCTCTTGCGCTTTTGCAGCCTTTACTTCGTTCGGCGCCTTAAGGCCTAAATCACCGTATAGTGTGGAGTTGAAATACACCTGTTCAGGGTAAATGTAAATGTTGCCTTGTCTGATTCTGATGACAAGCGCTTTTGAATCTTTCGCTTTATCGTTGATTTTTGTTTTTATTTCTTTTAGATCCTGTTCATAGTCTGCAATAATTTTCTTTGCTTTTTTCTCTTTTCCAGTCAGCTGGGCAAGAAGCATCATGTTTTCCTTCCAGTTTGAAGAGATATGAGAAACTGGGATCGTCGTGCCTGCTGTGCTGATTTTTTGCAGCGTTTTTTCCGGAAACTTTGTTGAAGCAAGGATAACATCTGGCTTCATTTCAAGAATCTTTTCAATATTTGGCTCCATTTTTTCTCCGGTTGGTTCGGCTTTATCAGTGATGTCTTTGAACATATCAGGGAATTTGCCGGAGAATGAAATTGCGCCTTGCGGATGAACGTCAAGCAATTTCGCGTCTTCCATTGATTCAACGCTTCCCGTAATGGCAATTTTGTCTGTCGGTACAGTTACTTCATATGTTTTATCAAGGTATTCAATTTTCTTCTTCTCAGATGCTGTGCCGCTTGCCTTGCTGGCAGTTGATTCATTTTTGCTGCCGCAAGCTGCCGCCGTCAGCGCGAGAAGTAAGATTAATAAGGTAAGAGATATCTTTTTCATCTATAGAGCCTCCTGTTCAATTGATAACTATTATCAATTGGAATTATAGAGAATGAACAGATATAACACCATGGACAAATTCCTGATTTATCATGGACAATCTCCGGATAGTAAAGAAACAGTTTGCTGAACGATGCGTTCGTGCCCGCAAGCTGAGTATTCATTCCACGGGTCAAGGGATAGAAGATAAACACGGTTATCTCGTACCGCGCTTAGGTTTTGCCATGCTTCTGTCTGCTGTAATTGCTGGTAGTAAGCTATGGTCTCCGGCTCTTTAAAAAGAAAAAGCATCATACAGTCAGCTTGGTAATTTGCGATATTTTCTAACGAAATCGCTTGTTCTGAAGGTGTGTCAGCCGTTGTTGCCGAGCTGAATCCTAAATCCCCAAAGAAAACTTCGCGGACACTTCGGTTATGAGCCAGATAGAAGTTTTGCTTATGCAGCCTCAAAAAGAGAAAACGCAGCCCTTGAACGTGCTGAAGTGTTTTTTTGGCGGCCGTTGTCTGCTGGTCATAATCCGCTAGCCACTTTTCTGCTTCGGACTCCTCCTTTAAAAATGAGGCAGTTTGCAGAAAGTGGGTTCTCCAGCTTTCTTCTGAAGGAAGGTACATGACTTCTGCGATGCGATTCAGGCGATCTTGTTCTTCTGGAGAAATAGAATCCATGCTGACAATCACATCTGGTTCTGCCTGTGATAACGTGTACAGGTTTTCTTCCCACTTTTCATTAAACCGGTATGCACTGAGCTGGACGGGTATATCTGTCGAATAATGCTGATAGTAGTAAGACGTCCATTTCGGATGCAGAGCGGCCGCAAAAGGTATGTGGTGAAGAGGGATGAGATGGCCCATTGTGCCCCTTCCGTATGCGGCGATTTTCTTTCGGCGTTTTTTCATATAGCTTGTAGGTGAACAGCCTGTATATTTTTTAAAGATTCTGCTGAAATAAAATTCATCTTGATAACCGGTTTGGTGTGCGATTTCTTTCAATTTGCAGTTTGATTTTGCCATGAGCCGTTTTGCCTTTGTGATTCGTGTTTTCGTAATAAATTCTGTTACGCTCTGTCCTGTCCATTTTTTAAAGCTTTCACTGTAGTGTTTGGCACTGATTCCTGCCATTTGCGACAGCTGGGCAAGCGTGATTTTTGTATCGGCATGGGTTTCGATATAGTGTTTTGTTTTTTCGATTGCTGAATGTGTATCCGTTTGATCAGATAAACTGGCAGTAAAAAGATCATAAATCAGGCTTTGTACTTCAATCACACATTTTAGCTGAGAAAGCTGAGACGATTCATTCCATAGTGCGGCAAGCTCTTGAAGCCGGACTGCAAGATTTTCGATATGTGAAACATTCATAAGCTTCAGTTTGGCTAATTCCGATTCTGTGCACGGTGTGAAAATATCTTGCCCGGTTTCCTTGATATAGCTTAGAAGCCTGATTATACAGGCATCTATATGTCCATCGGCTGCTGGCGTAAAGCCAAAGGTCTCGTTAGGCGGACAAACATAAAGTGTCTTTTTTTGCAGAGGATTGGTGTTTGTTCCGATCGAAATATAGCCGTTTCCTTTTAAATGAAAAATCAGCACGAATGAATCGGCTAATTGCTGTTCTGAGAAGAGATCACTTGTCTTTTTTAGATATTCAATTTGTACTGGTTGATAAATCACTGCATTTTGCACGAGTAGACCACCTTTTCAGAAGCTTTCAATTGATAATCATTTTCAATAAAAATTGTACCAAATAAATGAAAGTTTTCCTATATAAAGCGGGTGGGTTTTTAGCATGAAAAAAACCCTTACTTATGTGTAAAAGTAAGGGTCTTTCGTTCAATAAGAATATGTTACACGTGTAACATACGATGCTTATGTTCTAATAAATGAGATACTTTTTTCTTGTTTTGCTGAATTGTTGGAGTGTTTTTTCATAGCTGTTTATGATGTTCTCAACCGAAGTTCCATTTTCAATTTTTGTCCTGATCCAGCCGTTGCCTGCCAGTTTATCGAATGAACCTGTTGACAGGAACTCAAAATCCTCAGGATAGAGATCGTGTATGGTTTTAATGACTGAAAGACCCGTTTTAACGGCTTCAAACTTATCTCTGTCTGTCACATAGAGCTGCACACCGTGGCAAAGCGTTCCTTGATGTTTAGAAAACGTCGGTGTGAAGGATGCTGCCCTAAATGTAACGCCCGGCAAATGGAGGCTGTTTAATGTTTCTTCAAGTTCTGTGCTTTTGATAAAGGGAGCTCCGATCAATTCGAATGGCTTTGTTGTCCCTCGCCCTTCGGATATATTTGTTCCTTCAATCAGCCCGGTTGCAGGATAAACAAATGTGCTTTCCACCGTCGGCATGTTAGGCGAAGGGAGGACGAAAGGCAATCGGGTATCGTCAAAATCCATTTTTCGTTTCCAGTGTTTCATTTTTACCACTGTAAGATCGGCATCAATACTAAATTCTTTGTTGAACAGTGAAGCCAATTCGCCTATCGTCATCCCATGCTTCAATGGAATGGGATACAATCCGACAAATGAGGCGTATTCAGGTTCTAAGATTGGTCCTTCAATATGATTCCCGCCTTGAGGATTCGGACGGTCCAGCACCATAAATGGAATGCCGTTTTCTTTAGCGGCTTCCATTGCGTATGCCATTGTATAAATGTACGTGTAGAAACGGGTCCCGACATCCTGAATGTCAAACATTAGAATATCGACATTTTTAAGCATTTCTGGAGTCGGTTTTTTCGTTTTTCCGTAGAGGCTGTATACGGGAACCCCGGTTTTTTCGTCAATGTAAGAGCCTACTTCGTCTCCAGCCTGGGCGTCACCGCGGACGCCGTGTTCAGGGCCGAATAAAGCTGTCAGTTTGATATCCGGGTTCTCGTAAAGGATATCGACACTGCTTTTTAGAGATGTGTTTACTCCGGCTGGATTGGTGATCAGTCCGATGCGTTTTCCCTTGAGCTGTTTTTTATAGTCTGGCAAGAGCGTGTCTATCCCAGTCTGGACTTTAGGTTTTTTAGCTGTTTGATTCTTTGAATCGGGTGAAGCAGAGGCAGCGGTTATCGTTCCGAACATCATGAGCCCTGTCAGAAAAGCGAATATTGTTTTTCTCATGTGTCCCTCCTTATTAAAGCGGTCTTCCCGTTTTGATATTTAATCCGTAGCCAAGTGGGTAAAGGGTGTTCCCTGGTTTCGTGACTGACGGAATGTCAACTGGAAGTGTGCCTTTAGGTTTTGCCTGGCCGAATATCGCCATCACTCCGGCCGGAATATTAGGTTGAAGATAACGGCCATTTGCGTATCCTTTAAAGCCATAGACTGCAATCAGTGCTTTTGCTTCTTCGAAATTGGCTGCGTCATAGGGGTTGCGCAGGCTCATTAAGACAAATGGTTTGTTGTGCTGCAGTGCGGCTTTCATGACAGCTCTCGGAAACACGGTGGCCCATTTGCTTGAATCTGATATTGTGTCGTCGATGACACCGTCGTTGACGACAGGGTCATTTTTGACGACATAGGAGCCGGTAATGATATAATCAGCCTCTTTTACTTGTTTTTCATGCTCGGTCTTAAATACTTGGCTGGCAAAGTTCATTTTGCTGAGGGATACGGGTTTGATTTTCTTTCGCTTGATGAGATCGTGAATGGTTTGTTCGATTGAAGCAGTTTGTTCTTCGTAAGGTGCCACAATTAAGATTCGGCTGCCTTTTTTAGGCTTGAACGGCAAAGTGTGCTGTTCATTTTTTAATACAGTTACTGCTTTTTCAGCTAATTTTTTCTCTGCTTTCAGGTGCTGCTTGCTTCCTACGATTTTTTTGGCTTTGGCTATTTTTTCTTTTGTACTGTCGCTGTTTCGCGCTGGATACATGCCGCGTTTTATTTTCAGGGAAATGATTCTTTCAACTGAATTGTTGATTTGTTGTTCAGGAATATCCCCGTTTTTCACGGCTTCTTTCAAAGCTTGAATAACACGTGCGAATTTCTGTTCTTCTTTCAATGAAGTGACTGAGGCTGGCATTAATGCAATATCGACACCAGCTTTTACGGCCATGACCACAGCCTCTTCCTGTCCGAAATGATCTGCGATTGCCTTCATATTGAGCGCATCGGTAACGATGACCCCATTAAAGCCCATTTCCTGACGAAGAAGACCTGTCATCACTTTTTTTGAAAGTGTAGCTGGAACCAGAATGTCCGATCCATCGAGTTTGCTTTTGTAAGTGGTGTCATCAAAGGCGGGAAACTGAACATGGGCTGTCATCACCATATCAGCACCAGCATCAATTGCTTTTTGAAAAGGATAAAGCTCGACCTCACGAAGCCGTTCTTGGCCATGGGAAACGAGCGGCAGTCCATAATGGCTGTCAACGTCCGTGTCTCCATGTCCCGGGAAATGTTTGAGGGCAGACGCGATATCCTGCCGCTGCAACCCTTTCATCGTATATAAACCGAGGCGTGATGTCAGTTCTCGATTGGAGCTGAATGACCGTACGCCGATTACAGGATTATCAGGATTATTGTTAATGTCCACGACAGGGCTGAAATCTGTATTGATGCCTAAGGCAGAGAGCTCTTTTCCGATGATGCTGCCGGTCTGATACGCATTGATTCTGCTTCTGGCTGCGCCCAGCGCCATATTCCCTGGGAAATTAGTGCCCTCCCCTAACCTCGTTACAATGCCGCCTTCCTGATCAATACTCAGCATGAGCGGGATTTTTGGACTTGCCTTTTGGTAATCGTCTGTCAGTTGGACAGTTTGTTTTGTTGTTTTTACATTTTCTGCAAAAAGGATGATGCCTCCGAATTGATATTTCTTGACGAGGCTGGCGACTTCATCATTCATTTTTGTAAGGGCTTGCGGAGAGGACTCGCCTTCCTTTTGCCAATTTCTAAAATCAGGCATCAGCATCTGGCCGAGTTTTTCATCTAACGACATACGATTGACAATCTGATTGGCATCGATTGCACGTTTGGATGCAGAGGCTTCTGTCTGTCTGGCCCCGAAAAAGCATGAAAGAAAGAGAACGGCTGAAAGGATAAGCGGAAAGACAGGTCTCATAGAAACTTCCTCCTATCGTCTAATCATTCACTCCATCGCTTCATAAATCGCGGTTATGACACTTCCATAACTGCCTGTTGGAAATTGGTCACCTTCAAAGACGTTCGGATTTTCTTCCGGATCAATAACTGGTGTATGCTTTTTATTTGTTAACAATGCGATGCCTAAATTGTATGCTGGATCAATAATTGTAACTGTCCCCGTCCAGCCGGTATGCCCGTAAGCATTTTCGCTGGCATGAGGGCCAAACATCCATTCCATGCTTTTACTTCCGTTCCGCCTCCAGCCAAGAGCGAATGTCGGATCTGTTGCTGAAGGTGCTGTAAACAGGTCGGCTGTTTTCTGATCAAATAAAGAAATGTTTCGGTATGAACCTTTGTTTAACATGACTTGCAGCAGTATGGCCATATCATCTGCATTTGAGAACAATCCGGCATGCCCAGACACGCCGTCCATTGAGTAAAACGCTTTTTCGTCATGCACCTCTCCTTGCAGCGTGTTTGTGCGGATGTTAGGGAATTGAATAACGCCGTCACGTGTATTGCCCATGCGTTCAGTAGCTGCGAACTGTTTCGGTTTAAAGCCCTTTTGCAGCGGATTGTACAAGGTATGCTTCAGCCTGAGCGGTTTGTAGAGCTCTTGCTCCGTGTAGACATCAAGCGGTTTGCCGGTGAGTTTTTCGACAATACATCCGAGTAGCATATATCCAATGTCACTGTATACGTGTTTTGTCCCGGTTTGATAATCGAGCGGAATTTTCGTCAAATATTCAATCGTTTTGTCCCGTTCTTGGGAATAGTACTTGCCGGCTTTTTCCGGCGTGTAAAAGTAAAAGCTTGATGGGAGCCCTGATTGGTGCTGGAGGACATCAATGACACGTATCTTGTCTTTTCCTTTTATGAGGTCACCCGGCTGATCCTTGAAACCCGGCAAATATGCAGAAACTTTTTCATAGACGTCAAGTTTTCCTTGGCTGACTAAGCGCTGCAATGCAAAATTTGTTGCGTACATTTTTGTATTTGAGGCTAAGTCAAACATCGTGCGGGTTTTCATTTTGGCCGGACGGCGCAGCAGTTCTGATCCTTCGTACTTTTTACTGTAGCCGTATGCTGCTTTTTTTATGATGCGTCCATCCTTCACCACCACAAGAACGGCGCCTGGAAATCCTGCTGCAATATCCCGTTCTATCATCTGATCTACCTTCCTTAGCTTCTTCGTCGAGAATTGTGCAGTTTCTGCATTTATGATTTTCGGCTCAATCAAGTTGCCTGCTGTTTGTGCGAAGGTTTCATTTGGCGCAAATATCGATAGGGTTAAAATGGCACTGAATATGAACAGTGTCTTTGTTTTCACAGGCTAGCCCCTTTCTGTGCTTCTATCCCGTTTACTATCCCTAAAACAGAAACAATTTAATCGAACTGAGAAGCCATTTCATCTTTATATCCGAATGCATAGGTCAATAAAAAACCGGCCGCGTAGGAAATAAAGAGCCCAACGATATACAGGATGATTTGCGAAGGCAGGACTAGAAAAGATAGCGGCAGTCCGGAGACACCAATCGCAATGGTGGCTACTTGAAAATAAGCTTGAAAGGCGCCGCCGATTCCAGCTCCTAAACATGCTGTTAAAAACGGACGGCCAAGCGGCAGCGTGACTCCGAAAATAAGCGGTTCACCAATGCCGAGCAGTCCCGATGGAAGCCCGCCGGCGATTGCTTTCCTCAGTGTTGTTTTTTTCGTCTTCACGAAAACGGCAAAGGCCGCGCCTACCTGTCCTGCACCTCCCATAGCCAAAATAGGGAGCAGAGGATCATTGCCAATTGAATTGATCAGTTCCATGTGCACAGGCGTCAAGCCTTGATGCAGTCCGGTTACGACGAGAGGAAGGAAGGTTGCGCCCAGAATAAAGCCCGCAGCGATGCCGCCGATGTCCAGGATGGACAGTAGGCCGGATGTAATAGCATCAGAAATGAATCCGCCTAAAGGCATAAATACGACATACGTTACGATTCCGGTGATTAACAGTGAAACGGTGGGTGTGACAATGATATCAAGTGATTGAGGAATAAAACGGCGAATAAATTGTTCGGTGTAAGCAATGAATATGGCTGCGAAAAGGACGCCGATCAGACCTCCCCTGCCCGGGAGAAGCTCTTCTCCAAATAAACTGATTTTTGCGATCTCCGGATTGATAATCAAGATCCCGGCCAAAGCCCCAAGTGCGGGTGTCCCGCCAAATTCTTTCGAAGCGTTAATACCGACGAGAATGCCGAGATAAGTGAACAGCCCTGATCCGATGACTGTCAGGATAATCGCAATTTGTGAGTCTGCAGAGAGCCAGCCTGCTTGAATAATTGCTTTGGTAATCCCAGTAATTAAACCGGAAGCGACTAGAGCGGGAATAAGAGGGATAAAAATGCTGGCAATTTTACGTAAGAAAAGTTTAAAAGGAGTGGCATTTTTCCGATTGATATCGGCTTTCTTTTTGGCCGCTGCTTCTTTGACATCGGCACCTTCTTCTGCTGACACGAGCTTTGAGAAAGCAGCTGTAACATGATTGACAACTCCTGTGCCGAGGATAATTTGTAAGGTTTCAGCTTCAACGACCCCCAATACGCCGTCAAGCTTTCTTAAAGCCTGAGCATCCGCTTTGCTTTCATCGTAAGGCGTAATGCGCAGGCGTGTCATGCAATGCGTATATGAAGAAATATTGGATTTTCCTCCGCATAGCTCAAGGATTTTCTGTGCGAGATGATGGTAGTTATTTTCTTTGCTCATTAAAACCCCTCCCCTTCAAGATGCCTTATTTTATTCTCATAGATTGTATGGCTGCTCTCGTTTTATCTATATAACCGGTTGTCGTTTCATACTGCTCAGCCGCCATGCCTAAAAACAAAACATCAATTATAAAAAGCTGGGCGAGGCGGGAAGAAGTGGCTGCACTTCGAATCAAGGCTTCATTGGAATGGGCTGTATACAAAGGGACATCAGCCAGTGCGGAGACGGATGTCTGACTGAATTGTGTGAGGCTGATCGTTGTGATGCCTTTTTCCTTAGCCATGGCGAACAGTTCAACGATTTCCTGTGTCTCTCCTGAAAACGAAATGGCGAATACGATGTCGTCTTTATCTGCATTTGCGATTAAAGATGCCACAAGATGAGTGTCTGTAAACGCGGTTGCTTGTTTATGAATGCGAAGCCACTTTTGCTGGGCGTCCTTGGCGACAATGCCGGAAGCCCCGAGGCCGATAAAATGCACGGTATGAGCTTTGAGAAGCAGAGAAACCGCTCGTTCAAGCTCTTTGTAGTCCATCAGGTCTGAAGTATCCTGAATGGCTTGAATGGCATTGCCGGCCGTTTTTTCGGAAATGGAGGGCAGCGGCTCGTGGGGAACAATATCCCGGTAGCCCTGAAACGTAGGCTTTGCCAGATCGCCTGCTACTCTCATTTTTAAATCTTGAAATCCTTTTAAACCGAGTGATTTGCAGAGCCTGATGACGGCAGCGTCACTTGAATTGGCTAAGGCGCTGATTTCGTTGACCGTGCTTTCGATTGCTTTGTGGGGATGGGCTAGGATATAATCTGCAAGTTTGCGCTCGGATGGAGGGAGCTTATGCTTCATTGATTGGATGATCGCTAAACCGCCTGTGGCCATTCTAGTTCTCTCCTTATCATGGATGGTAATGTTCGATTGCTTTGTCAATGAAACCGTTTGCTTCATCGAGTAATGTCTGTGCTTGTTTCTGATCTGTGCTTGTTTTGAGCATGACGATTGCTGTTTTGACGTGATGATCGGCTTGTTCCAGAGTGTATCTGGCTGTGTCGTATGAAGCGTTTGTAAGGCTTTGGATGATGCTGATGGCGCGTTCTTTTAGTTTTTTGTTGCTGACGTTGACGTCTACCATCAAGTTTTCGTAAACCTTGCCGATTTTGACCATTACAGCGGTAGATATCATGTTTAGAATCATTTTATGAGCGGTTGCGGCTTTCATACGTGTTGATCCTGTAATGGCCTCAGGTCCGACGACAACCTCAATGCTGTGATCCGCATCCTTGCTGATGGCGGAATTTTCATTGCAAGTAAGGGCGATGGTGTGTGCTCCGACTTTACGGGCGTATCTTAGGGCGCCTGCGGCGTAGGGTGTGCGGCCGCTTGCTGCGATGGCAATGACGGTGTCATTTGAAGTGAGCTGTATGTTTCTTAAATCTTCAGCTCCTGCTTCTTCACTGTCTTCAATGCCCTCTGCTGCCTGTAAAAAGGCTTCGGGGCCTCCAGCCATGATTCCGATGACCTGATCTGGGCTTACGCTGTAGGTGGGAGGACATTCAACAGCATCCATGACGCCGAGTCTGCCGCTTGTGCCGGCGCCTGTATATATGAGCCGGCCTCCATTTTGAAACGATTCATATGCGCAGTCTACAGCTGTTTTGATGTCGGGGAGAACCTCCTGAACGGCTGCAGCGACTTTCATATCTTCGTTGTTGATCATTTTAAGGATGCCGAGAGTGTTTGCTTTGTGGATTTCAACTGTTTGACTATTGCGTGATTCCGTTGTAAGACGGTGAAGGTTTAATGGTTCTGACATGAGGATGCCCCCTGTTTTAAAATGATATATCTCAATATTCAGTATATTCATTTCTGTTATGATATTTCAACTATGTTTTTAAATTTTTGAAATTTTATTTCACTTAAGACTATAAGAAATGATGAAGGATCAACTGTTCTCCAAGCGGCCCGATTCTTCGCCGTCCTTTATCAAGGAACCCGCTTTTCATATAAAGGTGTTTTGCGCGTATGTTCAGATGATTGACGGCCAAGATGATTTCGTCGCACCATGGAAAATATCCGCTCACAAAAGCGGGAAGCAAAAGCATGGCTTTTTTCGCATAGCCTTTTCCGTGATGCACAGCGGTTAAAGACAGGGAGCTGAGCAGTAAAGCAAATGGATTGTTAGAATAGGAAGCAAGCGTTTCTTTTGATGCATGTAAAATGAAAAAACCGACTGGAAGGTCGTCTTTTAAGATGACAACCGGGTATCGGTCCTGTATGCCCAGAGCCTGAGACAGCACCTCTTTCGGGAGGGAGGTAAAGCGTTTGTCATCGTTGGTGAGCGTGAATGATTGGAGCTCGGGCAAGTGTTCAGGCTTATAGAAGGATAAAGAAATGTCTTGAGTCATGGGGTGGCCTCCTTACAATATGTCGTTAAGCTCGTTTTCCGAAATGACGCGGTAGCCCGCTTGTTTTAACAGTGCGGCGGTTACTCCGCTGCCGGTGATTTTTTTGCCAGAGAATGTGCCGTTATAGATAAAACCGCTTCCGCAAGATGGACTGTTTTCTTTTAATATGACGGCAGAAGCGTTGATTTCTTTTGCGTAAGCCAATGTTTTCGCGGCGCCTTCCATATATAGTTCTGTGACGTCTTCTCCTGAAGCTGTCACGATTTTCGCTGTTCCATTGAGGACATCCTCGCCAGTGCCTCCTATGATTTCTGCGGGTTCGCGTGGGGTAGAGAAGCCGCCGAGAAGTTCAGGGCAAGCCATGACTGCTTTCTTTTCATCGACTAGTTTTCTGATTTTCTCCGACGCTGCGTGAGAGCCGTTATATCTGCATTCAATGCCTCCAAGGCAAGAACTGACTAGAATCATATTGGTTTCTCCTCTCTTGCTTTGCTTGTCTCTATCATAAAATAAATGGCTTTAGTTGGGAGGCTTTTTCAGTTAAAAAAGGAGTTAAAAAGTTTGAAAATAAAAAATTTAATTTTCCTCTTTACAAACAGGGGGTGACCTGTATATAATAACTTTTGTCAGCTCGACGAGAACACAACGGCCCGTTGGTCAAGCGGTTAAGACACCGCCCTTTCACGGCGGTAACACGGGTTCGAATCCCGTACGGGTCACCATTTGGAGGATTAGCTCAGCTGGGAGAGCATCTGCCTTACAAGCAGAGGGTCGGCGGTTCGAGCCCGTCATCCTCCACCATCTTGCCGGTGTAGCTCAATTGGTAGAGCAACTGACTTGTAATCAGTAGGTTGGGGGTTCAAGTCCTCTTGCCGGCACTGTTTTTTCAAAATTTTATGTGGAGGGGTAGCGAAGTGGCTAAACGCGGCGGACTGTAAATCCGCTCCCTCAGGGTTCGGCAGTTCGAATCTGCCCCCCTCCACCATTATTGGGCTATAGCCAAGCGGTAAGGCAACGGACTTTGACTCCGTCATGCGTTGGTTCGAATCCAGCTAGCCCAGTCACAGACACCTTTGATCAAAAGGTGTCTTTTTTCTTTTCGGAAAAATCATTCCAACTTCTAACTGTTCAGTCTGTATAATAATTTTAAAAATATGTTAAGGTAGTTTATTCACGAATTACCATCTACACCCTGCCAAAAATTTGATAAACTTATTTTATAAAAAAATTGAAACCTTTTGAAACGAAGCTCGTATACATACAGACCGGTGAAGGCAGAGGTTAGATAAATATGGAAATGATGATTAAAAAAAGAATTAAACAAGTCAAAAAAGGCGACCAGGATGCATTTGCGGACATCGTAGATATTTACAAAGATAAAATTTATCAGCTTTGCTACCGTATGCTTGGCAATGTGCATGAGGCGGAGGATATTGCACAGGAAGCTTTCATCAGAGCGTACGTTAATATCGACAGTTTTGATATTAACCGGAAATTTTCAACTTGGCTTTATCGAATCGCGACCAATTTGACCATTGACCGCATTCGCAAAAAGAAGCCGGATTATTACCTCGACGCAGAGGTGGCTGGTACGGAAGGCTTGACCATGTATTCTCAAATCGTCGCAGATGGTGTTTTGCCTGAAGATGCAGTTGTATCGCTGGAGCTCTCAAACACGATACAGCAGAAAATTTTAAAGCTTCCTGACAAATACAGAACAGTCATCGTATTAAAGTATATTGACGAACTCTCATTAATTGAAATCGGGGAGATTCTAAACATTCCTGTGGGGACTGTGAAAACGCGGATTCACAGAGGCAGAGAGGCTCTTAGAAAACAATTAAGGGATCTTTAAGTGGGGTGATGAAATGAGCTGTCCTGAACAAATTGTGCAGCTTATGCATATGCATCTTGATGGAGATATCCTTCCAAAAGATGAACACGTATTAAATGAACATCTGGAGACATGCGAGAAATGCAGAAAGCATTTTTACGAGATGGAGAAATCCATAGCGCTCGTACGGAGCACATCGCATGTCGAAGCCCCCGCGGATTTTACCGCTAATGTCATGGCAAAATTGCCTAAGGAGAAGAAAAGAGCTTCTGTAAAAAGATGGTTCAGAACCCATCCCGTTATCGCAGCTGCTGCGGTATTCATCATTTTGATGGGCGGGGGTTTTTTTAACAGCTGGCATAATGACCACAATTTCAGCGTGTCCAAGCAGCCGAATCTTGTGGTTCATAACCATACTGTGACCGTGCCAGAAGGTGAGACGGTCAAAGGTGATGTCACTGTCAAAAACGGCAAGCTGATTATTAAAGGCAAAATAGACGGGGATGTAACCGTCGTAAACGGCGAAAAGTATATGGCCTCTGCTGGACAAGTCACCGGTCAGATTGAAGAAATCAATCAGTTATTCGACTGGACATGGTACAAGATGAAGTCTGCGGGGAAAAGTGTACTCGATGCATTCAATCCGAACGGAGAAGAGTAAAGCGCGTTAGCCGCTTTGCTCTTTTTTTGCGGGCTGAGAGGGCTGGCACATTTCACTTGCTAAATCGAAATGTGGTATAATGGGCTCGCTATGTAAAGTACATATGCGTAACACGTAAAACACAAAATACGAAATGACTGAAATCTTGGAGGACGAGGAAATGGCTTTTGAGGATATCCCTTTTTTGCAGTACCTCGGCAATGCCGTTGATATTCTCCTTGTTTGGTATGTGATATATAAATTGATTATGGTGATACGCGGCACGAAAGCGGTTCAGCTGTTAAAAGGAATTGTAGTCATCGTGCTTGTTCGTATGGCCAGCCAATATTTGGGCCTCAGCACACTTCAATGGCTGATGGACCAAGCGATAACATGGGGATTTTTAGCAATTATTATTATTTTTCAGCCTGAGCTGAGAAGAGCGCTTGAACAGCTAGGCCGCGGCCGCTTTTTTTCGAGGAGCGGCACGCCTGTTGAAGAAGCGCAGCAGAAAACGATTGAGGCCATTACAAAAGCAATCAATTATATGGCGAAACGCCGTATAGGCGCCCTGCTGACCATTGAGCGGGATACTGGAATGGGCGATTATATTGAGACCGGCATACCACTAAATGCCAAAGTCAGCTCTGAGCTGCTGATCAATATTTTTATTCCAAACACCCCGCTTCATGACGGTGCGGTAATTATGAAAAATAATGAAATTGCCGCGGCCGCCTGTTATCTGCCGCTTTCTGAGAGCCCGTTTATTTCAAAAGAACTGGGCACGCGGCACAGAGCAGCTGTCGGTATCAGTGAAGTAACAGACAGTTTGACGATTATTGTGTCTGAAGAGACCGGCGGCGTCAGTGTGGCAAAGAACGGCGACCTTCACAGAGAGCTTACAGAAGAAGCGCTGAAAGAAATGCTTGAAGCCGAGTTTAAGAAAAACACCAGAGACACTTCTTCTAACCGCTGGTATTGGAGGGGCAAGAAAAATGGATAAATTCTTAAACAACCGCTGGGCTGTGAAAATTATTGCTCTGCTTTTCGCGCTCTTGCTTTATGTGGCGGTTAACAGCAACCAAGCACCGACTCCAAAAAAACCGGGTGAATCTTTCTTTCCGACATCAACAACTGATGAAGCAACTCTGACTGATATTCCGGTTAAAGCGTATTATGATGATGAAAATTACGTCGTGACGGGTGTTCCGCAAACGGTTAATGTCACGATAAAAGGCTCGACAAGCGCCGTGAAAAAGGCTCGGCAGACCAAAAACTTTGAAATATATGCCGATATGGAACATTTGAAAACCGGCACACATAAGGTTGAGCTTAAGGCCAAAAACGTGTCGGATGGGCTGACAATCTCAATTAATCCGTCTGTTACGACAGTGACCATTCAGGAACGGACGACCAAAAGTTTTCCCGTAGAAGTGGAGTACTACAACAAAAGCAAGATGAAAAAAGGCTATTCTCCGGAGCAGCCGATTGTCAGTCCGAAAAATGTGCAGATTACCGGATCGAAAAATGTGATCGATAATATTTCTCTTGTAAAAGCTTCAGTGAATTTGGAAAACGCAGATGAAACGATTGAAAAGGAAGCGAAAGTGACTGTCTATGATAAAGACGGAAACGCGCTTCCTGTCGACGTGGAGCCCTCGGTCATCAAGATTACCGTTCCGGTGACAAGCCCGAGTAAAAAAGTGCCCTTTAAAATTGAACGGACAGGAAGCCTTCCTGACGGTGTCAGCATAGCGAATATTGAATCCAGCCCCAGTGAGGTAACGGTTTACGGCTCACAGGATGTGTTGGATTCTCTTGAATTTATTGACGGCGTCAGCCTAGATTTAAGTAAAATTAACAAGGATTCCGATATCGAGGCAGATATTCCGCTTCCTGACGGTGTCAAAAAAATCTCACCGTCAAAGGTGACTTTGCATATAGAAGTCGATAGTGAAGCGGATCAGAAGTTCGAGAATGTCCCTATCAAGACTGTAGGGCTGAGCAGCTCACAAAACATTGAATTTCTTGATCCTGAATCACAAGCGATAGATGTAACGGCTAAAGGCTCTCCCACGAATATAAATAAACTGAAAAAATCAGATATTGAATTGTATGTGAATGTTTCAGATTTAGAGGACGGGGAGCATAGCGTGAAGCTTGAAGTGAACGGGCCACAGAATGTAACTTGGTCCTTGGGGCGGAAAAACGCCAAAATCAAGCTGACGTCTAAGAAAAGCAATACATCAACGAATGATAACAGCAGCAATACATCAGGGAACCAGGACACAGATAAACAAACAAATGATCAAAAGAACAATCAGCAAGAAGATACAAAGAACACTGATAAAAACAACAACGATCAAAACCAAGACGGAAATAAAGATCAAAACCAAGATCAGGATGAGGATGAATCCACTGCGAATTCACAATCCTCATCGGAATAAAAAAGGAGCGATTATAAAATGGGCAAGTATTTTGGAACAGACGGTGTAAGAGGTGTCGCCAATAGTGAGCTTACACCTGAGCTGGCCTTTAAAGTCGGACGTTTCGGCGGTTATGTGCTGACAAAAGACAAACAACGTCCAAAAGTGCTGATAGGCCGCGATACACGCATCTCCGGCCATATGCTGGAGGGAGCCCTTGTCGCCGGACTTTTATCCATTGGCGCAGAAGTCATGCGCCTGGGTGTCATTTCTACACCAGGTGTATCTTATTTGACAAAAGCGATGGATGCAGAGGCGGGCGTCATGATTTCCGCTTCTCATAACCCAGTGCAGGATAACGGCATCAAATTCTTTGGGGGAGATGGATTTAAGCTTTCTGATGAACAGGAGGCTGAAATTGAGCGCCTGATGGACGAACCTGAGGATAAGCTGCCAAGACCTGTCGGAGCAGACCTTGGACTTGTAAACGATTATTTTGAAGGCGGACAAAAATATCTGCAATTCTTAAAACAGACAGCTGATGAAGATTTCACAGGCATTCATGTGGCATTGGACTGTGCCAATGGCGCAACGTCATCCTTGGCGACACACCTGTTTGCTGATTTAGATGCAGATGTTTCTACAATGGGGACTTCCCCGAACGGATTAAACATTAATGACGGCGTCGGTTCGACTCATCCCGAAGCGCTCAGCGCGTTTGTCAAAGAGAAAAACGCGGATCTCGGTCTTGCGTTCGACGGTGACGGCGACCGCCTGATTGCTGTCGATGAAAAAGGAAATATTGTAGACGGCGACCAAATCATGTACATATGCTCAAAACATCTGAAATCAGAGGGCCGTTTAAAGGATGATACAGTGGTTTCAACCGTGATGAGCAACCTCGGCTTCTATAAGGCGCTCGAAAAAGAAGGCATCAAAAGCGTGCAGACAGCTGTCGGCGACCGCTACGTAGTAGAAGCAATGAAAAAAGACGGCTACAACGTCGGCGGAGAGCAGTCAGGACATCTTATTTTCCTTGATTACAACACGACAGGGGACGGATTATTGTCTGCTATTATGCTGATGAACACTTTAAAAGCAACAGGCAAGCCGCTGTCAGAGCTTGCAGCTGAAATGCAGAAGTTCCCGCAGCTGTTAGTCAATGTGAGAGTGACTGATAAATATAAAGTTGAAGAAAATGAAAAAGTAAAAGCAGTTATTTCTGAAGTTGAAAAAGAAATGAACGGCGACGGCCGGATTTTGGTGCGCCCTTCAGGAACTGAACCGCTCGTCCGTGTCATGGCTGAAGCGAAGACGAAAGAGCTGTGCGATGAGTATGTCAATCGCATTGTTGAAGTCGTCCGGTCAGAAATGGGATTAGAGTAACGAAGTCTATTATCAGAGAGTGAACAAGACAAGCGAGGTTTACATAAGATAATTGTGAGACATACGGCAAAGTTGCTTAAAAAACAATTGACCGTTTATGCCACATGTTGTAAAATCAAGCTTGTCTTGTTCTTATTTTCTCAATAGGAAAAGAAGACGGGATTATTGCTTTACCTATAATTATAGCGCCCGAACTAAGCGCCCGGAAAAAGGCTTAGTTGACGAGGATGGAGGTTATCGAATTTTCGGCGGATGCCTCCCGGCTGAGTGTGCAGATCACAGCCGTAAGGATTTCTTCAAACCAAGGGGGTGACTCCTTGAACAAAGAGAAATCACATGATCTTCCAAAAAACATGTAGGAGGGGACGATTGAAAGTCCCCTTGAAATTTGACTTTCTTCGTCTCCTTTTACAATCTTAGGAGGAAGAAAAATATGTGTGGAATCGTAGGTTATATCGGTCAGCTTGATGCGAAGGAAATTTTATTAAAAGGGTTAGAGAAGCTTGAGTATCGCGGTTATGACTCTGCTGGTATTGCTGTTGCCAACGAACAGGGAATCCATGTGTTCAAAGAAAAAGGACGCATTGCAGATCTTCGTGAAGTTGTGGATGCCAATGTAGAAGCGAAAGCCGGAATTGGGCATACTCGCTGGGCGACACACGGCGAACCAAGCTATCTGAACGCTCACCCGCATCAAAGCGCACTGGGCCGCTTTACACTTGTTCACAACGGCGTGATCGAGAACTATGTTCAGCTGAAGCAAGAGTATTTGCAAGATGTAGAGCTCAAAAGTGACACCGATACAGAAGTAGTCGTTCAAGTAATCGAGCAATTCGTCAATGGAGGACTTGAGACAGAAGAAGCGTTCCGCAAAACACTTACACTGTTAAAAGGCTCTTATGCAATTGCTTTATTCGATAACGACAACAGAGAAACGATTTTTGTAGCGAAAAACAAAAGCCCTCTATTAGTAGGTCTTGGAGATACATTCAACGTCGTAGCATCTGATGCGATGGCGATGCTTCAAGTAACCAACGAATACGTAGAGCTGATGGATAAAGAAATGGTTATCGTCACTGATGACCAAGTTGTCATCAAAAACCTTGATGGTGACGTGATTACACGTGCGTCTTATATTGCTGAGCTTGATGCCAGTGATATCGAAAAAGGCACGTACCCTCACTACATGTTGAAAGAAACGGATGAGCAGCCTGTTGTTATGCGCAAAATCATCCAAACGTATCAAGATGAAAACGGCAAGCTGTCTGTGCCTGGCGATATCGCTGCCGCTGTAGCGGAAGCGGACCGCATCTATATCATTGGCTGCGGAACAAGCTACCATGCAGGACTTGTCGGTAAACAATATATTGAAATGTGGGCAAACGTGCCGGTTGAAGTGCATGTAGCGAGTGAATTCTCCTACAACATGCCGCTTCTGTCTAAGAAACCGCTCTTCATTTTCCTTTCTCAAAGCGGAGAAACAGCAGACAGCCGCGCGGTACTCGTTCAAGTCAAAGCGCTCGGACACAAAGCCCTGACAATCACAAACGTACCTGGATCAACGCTTTCTCGTGAAGCTGACTATACATTGCTGCTTCATGCAGGCCCTGAGATCGCTGTTGCGTCAACGAAAGCATACACTGCACAAATCGCAGTTCTGGCGGTTCTTGCTTCTGTGGCTGCTGACAAAAATGGCATCAATATCGGATTTGACCTCGTCAAAGAACTCGGTATCGCTGCAAACGCAATGGAAGCTCTATGCGACCAGAAAGACGAAATGGAAATGATCGCTCGTGAATACCTGACTGTATCCAGAAATGCTTTCTTCATCGGACGCGGCCTTGACTACTTCGTATGTGTCGAAGGCGCACTGAAGCTGAAAGAGATTTCTTACATCCAGGCAGAAGGTTTTGCCGGCGGTGAGCTAAAGCACGGAACGATTGCCTTGATCGAACAAGGAACACCAGTATTCGCACTGGCAACTCAAGAGCATGTAAACCTAAGCATCCGCGGAAACGTCAAAGAAGTTGCTGCTCGCGGAGCAAACACATGCATCATCTCACTGAAAGGCCTAGACGATGCGGATGACAGATTCGTATTGCCGGAAGTAAACCCAGCGCTTGCTCCGTTGGTATCTGTTGTTCCATTGCAGCTGATCGCTTACTATGCTGCACTGCATCGCGGCTGTGATGTGGATAAACCTCGTAACCTTGCGAAGAGTGTTACTGTGGAGTAATAAATGTTTAACCCCTTTGGATAAGATTATCTAAAGGGGTGTTTTTATGTCCAAAAGCGAAAGAACGTCTACAGTGGAAAAATGGATTAAAGAAGTTGATGGTACAGGACCCGACTATCGATCGACCATGGCTATAGATTTAAGATGTTTCCTCATTAGATCGGTCAATCAGGTTAAAAGGCATTAAAACTTGGAGAGAAACTGCTTTTGCCTAACTGAGTTTTCTAATGTTAATACAGATATAAGAGAGCAGTTCCTCATTAAGATACGCTTTTGATAGCAGTTGGAATTTAGCATGCTAGAAATCCGAAAACCGGAGAGCCTATTGGAATGATAACGTGTTTTTTTATTGACAATTAATAAAGGGCAAAGAATTCTAGAAGTCGCACTTACAATGTACTTGTGGGATTAGGTTTTAAAGTTCATTCTTTTTTTATTGAGTACATTCCGGTTAAAGTTGAAATGATTCAGTAAAGGACACGCCATAAATAAAAGGTAGCGTATGATTGCCATTCTTTCCATGGAACCGATATTTCTAAGATTTCATCTTTCGTAGGCTTTCGGTTCATATTACGTAATATTTTTATCGAATGAATAAGACCCACATCATCGATTGGAAAAGCTGTCGGGAACCTAAGGCAGCGCATTAGAACATAATTGGCTGTCCAAGGACCGATTCCTCGTATTTTAATTAAGTTTTTTTCAGCATCTTTAAAGTTCATTTTCATTAATTTTTCCCTCGATAATTCTCCACTTGCCATTAATCTGGCTATTCCAATGATATATTCACTTTTTTTCACCGTCATTTTAATATCTGCCAGGTCGGTAGGGGTTAACCGTGCAATTCGCTCGTACGGTGGGAACACCCAATACTTTTTACCATTCCATTCAATAGAATCGCCAAATGCTTCTACAAATTGCTTCTTTAAGGAGTACGCGAAGGCTAAGTTAATTTGTTGCCCTAAAACTCCCCAACATAAAGCTTCAAATAAATCGGGAATGCCGATCACTCGCAACCCATAAAATTTTCGGGCAGGCATTTTAAGTAATGGATCTGCTTTTGCCATTTCATAAAATGGAGTTAAATCGTTATCAAGATCAAACCATTCATGAATATATTTTACAATCTCTTCCCGTTTCCACTGCTCAACAGGTCTAGAATCGTTTAGGAATTGAACAATCATTTGTTTATTATTGATTACGCTTACCTGCACTAAGGACCGAATTTCCCCAATGGCTATAACTTTTGTAATGATATTGTTCTCTATTTCATACATGCATTCATTTTTTTCCCTGGTTAGGTAGCCAAGGTTCGCATTCATGTCGAAAATTTCAGGTAATGTAATGACAATAACATCATTGACTTCATGCCATGTCACTTTTTCATTCTCCTTATCTTAAATAATTATAAGAAAACTCACGCTGGTTGAAATTAGTTTATCACATAATCATCTTTACTCATTTTGTTATCTTGCTATTACATTCTAACCACCTTATTTTTTTCTATTTATGAGGTTATAGTGTAGTTATCAAGAATGCTAAACGGGAGTAGATAAAAATGGCCCAAGATATAAAAAACGCGTGTCGAAAATTTAAATTGGGATTCAATTCAAAGAATTAGATGAGCATTGTAAGGAGAGGTGAGATAAATGCCGGATAGTATCAATAACGGACATAAAGAGAGCCATGATCATAGAATTTCGAATGATGCAGAAATGATAACAGATGAAAAGTGGCAAGCAATTATAAATAATGATGCAGCGTACAATAATCAATTTTTCTACGCTGTTAAATCGACAGGGATATTCTGTAAACCATCCTGTAAATCTCGCGTTCCGAAAAAAGAAAATGTATGTATCTTTCCAAACACAGAACAAGCTCTCCGCGCAAATTTTCGCCCTTGTAAACGTTGCAAGCCCACTAATGAAAAAATGCCTGATAGCGAGTGGGTTGATTTAATTACTGAATACATTGATAAAAATTTCACAGAAAAATTAACGCTAGAATCGTTAGCAGATATTTGTCATGGGAGTCCGTATCATATGCATCGAACATTTAAAAAAATTAAAGGCATTACGCTGGTTGAGTATATACAACAAGTTAGAGTACACGCGGCTAAAAAGTATTTGATTCAGACAAATAAAGCGATTGGAGATATCGCTATATGTGTGGGTATAGCTAACGCGCCTTATTTTATTACTTTATTTAAAAAGAAAACTGGACAGACACCAGCACGATTTCGTCAAATGAGTAAAATGGAGGAAACGTACAATGGAAACAAATAAACCAACCCTTTATTGGTCTTTACTAATGTTCAAGGATTGGAATTTTTATATTGCTTCAACTTTAAAGGGGCTTGTGTTTGTAGGTTCACAGAACAAACCAATCGAGGAATTGTTCGAATGGGCTAGGAAACGCTTTCCGGGAAGTCTTCTTGTTGAAGATGATGATAAGCTTGAACCCTATGCCGTTGAAATCACTCAATATCTAGAAGGAAAGCGGAAAAACTTTACTGTTCCAGTTGAGTACGCCGGTACGCAATTTCAGCTAGCCGTCTGGAATGCACTTTGTGAAATTCCTTATGGACAGACGAAATCCTATTCCGACATTGCAAATGATATAAATAAACCAGCAGCTGTTCGTGCTGTAGGTGCGGCTATTGGGGCTAATCCGGTATTAATTACTGTACCGTGCCATCGTGTAATAGGAAAGAATGGCTCATTAACTGGCTATCGGGGCGGATTTGAAATGAAGACACTGCTCCTCGATCTGGAAAAGCGAGCTTCATCTGAAATGGATGTTCCTCATTGAAAGTGAATCATCTATAATGGGTTGGATTCTTTTAGAGGAAAGTAAAGACCAGTTTACTGATAAACTTGACAACTTTTAAAATTTAGCATATCTTATACGTAACTTAATAATCGATGCAGATGTTTATTTTTCCTTTTAAAATATGTAGGCCTTTAGCATTCTTTTCATATTTCATTTTAAATATTGATAGGATGAAAAAGTATCCTAATAAAAAAGGAAGAGAACATGAGTCGATTTATTTGATAATCAGGACTATATTAAAGGAAATGAAAACATAGCATAAAGTAAAGACCAATAATAAGGTAGCTCTTCAAAAAACTTCGCTGAAGTTAGTTGAAGTGAAGCCGACAATTTTCAGGATTCAATGATCTAACATAATCATTGAAATTTTGAAGTTGTCGGCTTTTTTGTTGGAAAAAAATAGAGATAAATAAAAATTGAAATAAATAATAGACAAATATGATCTGATTGAAAGGTCTTTTGACCAATAATGAGTTTTAAAAAAGGGAGAATTTAGAATGTTAGTTTCGCTGAGTTTGTCATCATTATTAACATTATTTTTTATTATGCTTATGGCTTCTGGGATTAGTGGACTATTGTTTTTACATCCGCGTGTACCCTTGAGTTTTGTTCGCATTCATATTGGGATCTTGGCTTTACCACTTTTGGTTTCCTTACTGATTCTTGCCAATAGTGGTGTGAGTGGAAATGTTGGCCCTTGGCACTTAGATTCCTTAGCTTGTTTAATGACTTTCTTTGTTCTTGCAATTGGATTCATCATTCAGCGTTTTTCTGTACGTTACTTAATGGGGGATCGATCTTATCGAAAATATTTTACGCTTTTTACTTTCACAACAGGAGCTGCTTCAATGACATGGTTAAGTGGTGATCTCCGCTTGATGGTTCTATTTTGGGGAGCAACTCTTGTTGGTTTAACCTTACTTATAAGGTTAAACAGTGCTTGGCAAGTGGCTAGTGAAGCAGCCAAAATTTCTGGACGGTTATTTTTGTTAAGTTGGTTTTCTTTGTTTTTTGCGATGATGTGGCTTTTTCATGCCACAGGTCAATGGCAGCTATCATTGGTTGTAACAAATGAAAGTTTAGCTGGGCTGGGAGAATGGGAGAGAACAGGGATTCAGCTATTGATTGTACTGGCGGTGATCATTCCTGCAGCTCAATGGCCGTTCCAAAGATGGTTGGTTGAGTCTATTGTTGCTCCCACCCCAGTTTCTGCAATTATGCATGCAGGTTTAGTAAATGCTGGAGGAATAATACTAACTCGATTTTCACCTCTATTTCATGGTGGTATCGCTTCGATTATCTTACTTCTGCTTGCTAGCATTTCTGTATTGATTGGAACTGGAATTAGTTTAGTTCAGGTTGATTATAAACGCCAGTTAGTAGGCTCCACGATTGGACAAATGGGGTTTATGCTCATTCAGTGTGCATTAGGCGCCTATATAGCAGCCATTATTCACCTTATTTTACATGGTTTATTCAAGGCTACGTTGTTTCTACAGGCTGGTTCAGCAGTAGGGCGTCATGAAGTATCGACTCGCACTAATGAAAGAACATCCTATTTATGGGTCATGGCTGGTCGGATTTTATCCTTAGTTATAGGTGTTGCTTTTTGGCTCACTGCTCCTGGAGACGGGTATCACTTAATCAGTGCGCTGATCTTAGGGTGGTCATTGTCCGTTTCTTGGGATCAGCTTGTCGCTTTTGGAGAGGGCCGAATTGGCCGGATTGCCGGTTTAACTGTTTTAGGAGGAGCAGCCCTCGTATATTTTATCATTCATCACCTTTTCTATAAGTGGCTGCATACAACCATTTTTCAAAGTGTTCAACCTCCAATGTCAGCTGTCATGATTGTCGTATGTCTCTTACTCTTTGGCAGTGCTTTAGGTACGTGGGTTGCTCGTCATCGTTCTTCCGTTTTTTTCGCGGTACTCTATCTTTGGTTAGTCCGATTAGGTGAAGCAAAACCAAAGTCAGTAGAGAGTCACCCAGACTACCTTAAACAATATATTTCATAAGGAGCTAATCTGAGATGGGCATTACATCCGTATTAACGAAAGATAATGTAAAAAAGATAGATACAGATATTGATGTTCAAGAAAGGGATCTTAACGTTTTCATTACATCTGCCAGCCGAGTGATTGCGCCACTTTGGCCTATTTCTACATTTGCTGCACGTAATCCGTGGATGGGACTTGAAAACCAACCTTTTGATCAGGTTGCAAGTTGGTTGAAAAACACTCGCGATGTTGATATATACCCTAGTGCGTCTATGATCCGTTCAGCAAAGAATAAAGGTGAGATTGATGAAGATTTTGTGGAAATGGGGCTGCAGCGTTGGCTTGATTCACATTCCTATCACATCCCACGGGACGTAGCAGAGCGATTTTGTCATGCTGCATTAAAGTTAGATCCCCTGCCTTCCGACCTTTTATCATCACATGAGCTGGAGAAATTAGTAAGTGAATGTAGTGGATTGGATCATATCGAGAATGTGTTTATGCAGCCACTAAGTTCGTATATAGAGAATCAAGATGGTGAAAGGCTAGTCAATATACTAGATCATCATGTCATTAAATGGAGTAAATTATATCTTGATGACTCTCAAGCGGGTTGGACAATGCCTAATCGTGAGGAAGGTTTCTATCGTGCTTGGCAGCATCTTATTCAATATGATCCAGCACTTAGCAAAAAGCAGCGAGAAAGGGTAAAAGGTTGGCCGAAAGAGGCACATTTGGCTTTACAAGAAGCTTTATTCGCACTAGAAATCCCAGAGTCAGAAATCCAGACTTATCTTGAAGGTCATTTACTTTCATTACCTGGATGGGCAGGGATGATGCTTTGGCGCTCCCAACAATCGAGCCACGAACATGCACTACTAACAGAATATTTAGCGGTTCGAATATCCATGGAGTGGGCTCTTATAAAGCCATACTTACCTTTGACTAATGAACGATCTAAGAAAACAATTTCAATTGCTCCCCTTATAGCAGCTTGGATTCATTGGGGTGGGCTTACATTAGAAGAATGGTCACAGATGACGGCCAGTGAACAAAACGAATATTTATCATTTGCCTACAGCTTTGATGAGAAACTTCGCAAGAAACTTTGGTTAGAAGCTTGGGAACAAACGTACACTGATCGATTAAGCCAGAAGATCATCTCGAAACAACGTGAAACCGGCCGTGAAAAATCTGCATTAGCTCAATTAGCATTCTGCATCGATGTACGATCAGAACCTTTTCGTCGTCAACTAGAAAAAGAAGGCCCGTTTGAAACGATTGGTATTGCTGGTTTCTTCGGGGTGCCGATTGCAACTTGTGAACTTGGCAGTAAACACAGTCATGCTTCCTTGCCGATCATACAAAAACCGCAAAATAAAATAAAAGAGTTCGCAGATGAGGATGTATTCAAAAAATACAATCAACGGAAGCAAGCAATTCATTCTTTAAGCCATACCTTTAAAACGATGAAGCAGAATGCGCTTTCGAGCTTACTACTGCCTGAGCTAAGTGGACCTTGGCTTACTCTGCAAATGGCAGCCCGTAGCTTTGTGCCAAGAAAGGCGGGTCGTTTCATTCGTAATCTCCGTGAGGCTTGGTTACGCAAACCTGATACAAAACTCTCGCTTCATCATGATGCTACAGAGGCAGAAATACCTGTGGGTTTTACTGATGAAGAAAAAGTGAACTATGCTCGCCAAGCATTAAAAATGATGGGGTTAACAGAGAACATCGCACCATTGGTCGTGATTTGTGGGCATGGCAGTCAAAGTACTAATAATCCTTATTCTGCAGCCCTTGATTGTGGTGCCTGTGGTGGAGCGGCCGGTGGATTCAATGCAAGAGTTTTAGCTGCTTTATGTAATCTATCAGAGGTACGAGAAGCTCTTTTAGCTGAAGGAATTAAAATTCCTGAGGATACAGTTTTTGCAGCAGCTGAACATAATACAACAGTAGATGAATTACATTGGCTTTATGTACCAGAGCTTTCCGAAGCTGCACAAGAAGCATTTGAACAAATTGAAGCCGTTATGCCGAAAGTGAGACATCATGTAAACGCAGAACGTCTAGCCCAATTACCGAATTTCCAATCGAAGCTAAAAAATCCGAAGGCTGAGGCAAACCGATTTGCGGAAGATTGGAGTGAGATACGTCCGGAATGGGGACTGGCTCGTAATGCCGCTTTTATTATCGGTAAACGTGAATTAACTCAGGATTGTGATTTGGAAGGCAGAGCCTTTCTCCATAATTATGATTGGAAGCAGGATGAAAGCGGTGAACTCCTAGCAAATATTATTGTAGGACCTGGAACTGTAGCCCAATGGATTAATTTACAATATTACGCATCAACGGTAGCACCTCATTATTATGGCAGCGGAAATAAAGCAACTCAAACCGTTACTGCAGGTCTCGGCGTTATGCAGGGGAATGCAAGCGATTTGTTAGCCGGACTGCCTTGGCAATCCGTCATGGAATCAGATCACGAGGCCTATCATTCTCCTCTTCGTTTATTGATACTCATCCAAGCACCTAGAGAATATGTAGAACGGTTATTAAATCATGATTCAGCATTTCTGCAAAAAGTTCAAAATGGATGGGTCCGACTGGCTAGTCTTGATCCAGAAGGATGTTGGGAAAGCTGGTAATGATGAATCTAAGCATTTATCAAATGGATTTGTTACTCAATACAAAAATGATAAACATAAGGAAGAGGTGTGCTGTATGAATGTAAACCAAAATAAAAAAGTATTATTTTTGACGGATATTGAAAACGGTTTGGAGCCTATTTTACAAGAAGCGACTAACACTTCTGCAGAGAATATGTTGACTATACAAAGCTATGGTGCCAGTATTTCACATCCTTATGGAGAAATCATGAGGTCTGTTATTTTTGCGATTTACCAGGAAGATGTTGAGGAGATTTTTGTAGTAGGAACAAAAGATAAGAAGACTTCTGCAGGTAATGGACTAACTCAACTTGAAACAATGAAAGATAAAATACAAACATTGGATTATCTGTTTCAAAATTGCAAGCCTGAATTTTTAGGTGGTACGGTCGATGAATGGCTAAATGAAAATAGCAGTGACACCATTGAAAAAAGTGTTGATATGATTCGACATCATCCCCTAGTGCCGTCATATGTTAAAGTTAGAGGTTTATTCGTTAATCATAAGGGTGGAAAACCCTCAATCGCGGAGGTTCCTGATGTTAAAACAGGTCAAGCCATGCCTGATCATTGCTTGTCATGATGAAATGCAGGTTTAACTTCTAAACGCACCCATATATGGAGAAAGCAGTTCTAAGGAGATTGTATGAGCGCTAATTTAACTGATTTTGTCACGAAAACAATAGAGGAAATGAACTCGTTTGATCGTGAAAATATGGAATGTATAAAAAAACTAATTAGAAAAGCAATTGATTTTTATCATCTAAAGTCTTATGAAGAAGTTGAGGAAACCCATTCAGGAAATGTTCGATTTTTGCATGTCCACTCTATGATGGAAGAAAATATGTTATCCAAAATGATAGTGGTCACAAGAAACGGTAAAACTGATTTGGATATTGAAGGTGTATATGAAGGATATGTTGTAAGAGAATATTAATGAGACGAAATCACAAATAGAATATGCCAATTTTTTTGCTCAGGAGATGTATTAGATATGAAAAAGTCTAAGGGTTCTATTGAATCAGAGATCAGTAAGTCCATTACTCAATGGGAGAAGGATTATCTTGGGCGGGGGTCTGTATCTGTTAAGACTGATATACTGCGGGACATGATCATCGTCAATTTAAAAGGGATTTTAACACCAGCCGAATATGTAGTTTGTGGATCAAAAGAGGGTATGTTATCTATCAAACAAACTCGTTCAGAGTTAGTCGAATCAGGTATAGAAGGCCTTAAGGATATTATCTTAAAAATAACCGGAGAAAAAGTGAAAAGTTTTCATACTGATTTAAGCTCCCGGACAGGTGAACGAGTGATGGTATTTAAATTATGTAATGATCTAGAGAAAAATTTGGAAAAGATCTTATAATCTAAAGAAAATAAATGTTTTGACGGTGTGGAATTTGTTGTGAATTGAACATAAAGAACTGCCGATTCTTTTGTTTTACAATTATGGTATCATTGATAACTTTTATTCATATCCTAAGCGGACATAAAGAGATGTCAATTCATAGTACACTGTCATGTTATTCCTGTCGAAAGATCTAACATCCGCTGTTGTTATGAGCGGATGTTTTTTTACATCTATTTTAAATACATGAATTTGATGCTGGTGATTAGTCACTTGAACAATATTTGAAAACATCCTTGTCACCTGCCGGGTTTCCCCAAGTGTTTAGTGACATGATTATGAGACCAACTTCGTAAAGCTTGCTGATAAATTTAAGCGGTGAACAAAATTGATATGCTGTCTTCAGTTTCATTTCACGGAATTAGTCAGAGATAAACCTTTAATTAAATATATCCAAAAAACGGATTGACATATCGAAATATAACGATATAATAATCGATATGGAACCAATTGAAGTATTCAAAGCCTTATCAAATGAATCAAGGCTGCAAATTTTACAATGGCTGAAGGAGCCCGATCGTCATTTTGCACCCCATGAAGGGATTGATATGAACACAATCGGGGTATGTGTCAGTCAAATAACAGACAAATTGAAAATGACGCAATCGACAGCTTCTCAATATCTTACCATCCTTTTAAGAGCCGGCCTAATTAAGGCGGAGCGAATCGGAAAGTACACGTATTATAAAAGAGATGAAGAAGCCATTGGGAAACTTGCTGACTTTCTTAAAACAGAGATATAAAAATAAACATCAAAAGATGTTTATTTTTACACCATACATATCGACATATTACGATGTGTTTATTTTTTTATAATAACATATCGATAATTCGTGATATGTTTATTAATAATTAAGGAGTGAATGTTTTATGTCTAACACTTGGAAAATTTATATTTTAGCCATTGTCAGCTTTTTAGTTGGAACCTCAGAGTACATCATTTCCGGAATTTTGGATCAAATTGCTCATACTCTCGGGATCACTTTAGCTGCCGCGGGCCAGCTTATTACCATTTTCTCACTTGTATATGCTCTTTCTACACCCGTACTTATGGCGTTGACAGCAAGTATGGATAGACGCAAATTGATGATGTATGCCCTAGGTTTGTTTGTGTTCGGTAATGTCCTGGCTTTTGTACTGCCTGGTTATGGATGGTTTATTGCAGCGCGGATCATTATGGCGATGGGAGCAGGTGTGGTTGTTGTCACCGCATTAACGATTGCCGCTAAGATTGCATCGGAAGGGAAGCAGGGCAGTGCCATCGCTACGGTCGTGATGGGATTTACCGCTTCTTTAATCATTGGTGTTCCGCTTGGAAGAATGATAGCAGTAGCATTAGGCTGGAAGTCTGTATTTGGAGCCATTGCTTTGTTGGGATTGATCGCAATGGTCGTTATTTTCTTTACTCTTCCGTATACTGAAGGGGATAAGCCTGTGCCTTTGCTTCAACAGCTTGCTCTTTTCAAAAAACGGAAAGTGGCTATGGGATTATCAATCACTTTCTTCTGGCTCGGGGGATATTCTGTTGCTTACACTTATTTGTCACCGTATCTCTTGAACATCTCAGGTATAAATGGCAAGCTGCTCAGCGGTGTTTTGCTTATATTTGGAATTGCCAGTTTGGTTGGATCGAAGTTTGGGGGATATAGCACCGATAAATGGGGAGTGCCCTTTACACTCGTTGGCGGGATGACGTTGCATATCGTCACACTGATTCTGCTGTCACTTGTTACTCATTCCTATATCGGAGTGTTGGTGATTCTCATATTATGGTCGTTTGCCGCATGGTCCACCGGTCCGACACAGCAATTTCACCTGGCTACAATAGAACCGGAAATGTCAGGTGTTTTGCTTAGCATGAATCAGTCAATGATGCAATTCGCCATGGCGGTCGGCGCAGGTATAGGAGGGGTTTTTGTGGAAAACGTATCATTGGCCTCGATTACCTGGGTTGGTGCGTTAGGGGTTATGATTGCAATTATTGCATCATTGCTGATTTTCAATTCGCAACCGAAACAAGCGCTAAAAGATATCAATCAATAATTTCGAAAGTTCTAACATCCGCTCGTTATACAAGCGGGTGTTTTTTTTAGCGTAGTCAGTCCATGCATGAGTCTTCCAAGGGCCGACATCGTTCTGTATGTGTCGAAGGTGCACTGAAGCTGAATGAGATTTCTTAAGGCTTTGCCGCGGCGAGCTGAAGTACAGTACGATTGCCTTGATCGAACACTGGAAACACAAGAGAACGTAAACCTGAACATCCGCGTAAACGTCAAGGAAGTTGCCACTTGGGGAGTAAACACTTGCATCATCTCGCTGAAAGGCCTAGACAATGCGGATGACAGATTCGTATTGCCGGAAGTAAACACAGCGCTTGCTCTGTTTCCGTTGTCGATTGCAGCTGATTGCTTACTAATGCTGCCCTGCATCTCGGTTGTGATGTCGATAAGCAGCGTAATGAAGAGTGTTACTGTGGAGTAAGATGTTTAACCCCTCTGGATATTTTAGCCGAAGGGGTTTTTAGTATAGATATTTGATTTAAATTACAGGAGACTTCATTCATTTAACCAAAGTCATTGCTTTCTTAATCACTAAAGTTTATTTGAAAATAATCTCTTGATTTAATTTCCTCGAAGAGATTTTTTGTCAATCTATTAGGCATCAGAATTTTTATAACATAATGGACCGTCTTTTTGACGTTTTGTTTATAGAACAAGAAAATATTCAAAACATAAGTGGAAAATTAGGGGTGAGCTCCTGTTTTTCTCGAGAGGATAGCTTGTCAGCTTTTCTATTTTTAAAGGGTTAAAATATTCTATTTATACTAATTAATGTAATTTTTAGGATAATATACAAAATCCCCCTTACTTCGACAATTGCAATCTGGTATTATCGTATCGCATGGGAGCTATGTCAATAGACTCTATGCAAAAATTGAGAGGAGGTTTACTTATGAAAAGAAACCAAAAAGAATGGGAATCTGTGAGTAAAAAAGGACTTATGAAGCCGGGAGGTACTTCGATTGTGAAAGCTGCTGGCTGCATGGGCTGTTGGGCCTCGAAGAGTATTGCTATGACACGTGTTTGTGCACTTCCGCATCCTGCTATGAGAGCTATTTAACATTTGAGAATAGGGAGTTGAGCGTATTTGCTTATACTCCTTATTTTCTCTTAAGGGGGATTTTATATGTCATATGATCGTGTTAAAGATTTTGATTTGCCAGAGTTAGCGGTTCATTTACAGCCTCATGGTGCTGTAATGATTGATAGAAAAAGTATGTTTTATTTCAGACTCAGTGGACGTGGAGCACAGTTGGCGTTTCTGTTATCAAAAAACAAAAATCTTCATAAAACGGCACGTATTTGGGAGATTATGAAAAAAGAAGAGATGAGTGCTGACCAATTAAAAGAAGAGCTTAGTGCCCATCCATTTACGGAGGCTTGGACGGAAGGGCTGTTAGATCAGCCTTTACACGTTTCGGGTTCGCTAGATTCATATTTACCTATTAGTTGTACCTTACAGTTGACAAATGCTTGTAATTTAAGCTGTTCGTTTTGCTATGCCAGCTCAGGTAAACCATATCCTGAGGAATTATCTAGTGAACAATGGATATTGGTTATGCAAAAGCTAGCAGCCCATGGAGTTGCTGATATTACGCTGACCGGGGGTGAAGCAAAGCTGATCAAAGGGTTTAAAGAATTAGTCGTTGTTGCAAGTTCGTTGTTTACCAATGTGAATGTATTTAGTAATGGATTGAACTGGCGAGATGAAGAAGTTGAATTACTTAGTCACTTAGGCAATGTTTCTGTACAGATTAGTATTGATGGTATGGATAATACACATGACCAATTAAGAGGCAGAAAAGGCGGCTTTAAAGAAAGTATGAATACCATTAAAAAATTATCAGAAGCAAACATTCCAGTGATTGTCGCTATGACCATTAATGAGTCCAATGCTGATGAAGTATCAGATGTGGTGGAGCAATGTGCCAATGCGGGTGCTTTTATCTTTCGTGCAGGAAAAACGTTATCTGTTGGACGTGCGACAGAAGGCTTTAAGGCTTTGGATATTGATTTTGAAGAAATGGTTCAAATACAGCTTAGGGAAGCACGTCATAAATGGGGAGATCGCCTGAACATAATTGATTGGGAGCACGAAGAGAGTTCGTTCACAACAGATTTTTGTACACCAGGATATCTTGCTTGGTATATAAGAGCAGATGGATACGTAACTCCTTGCCAATTAGAAGATTTGCCGCTAGGGCATATTTTAGAAGATAGCATGGCTGACATTGGTTCACCTGCTCGTTTGCTTCAGTTAAAATGTGAAGCAAAAAATTGCAAATGTATAGGGAAAATTGAGCTATCTGAACCGGACTTACCTTTTCAAAAAGAAGTCAAGGCAGGGATTCAGGAATGAATAGTCTATCATTGGTGTTCTGGAGTATTTTAGCAGTTGTTGGATTACTGTTATTTATTAAATTCAAACCCCCAACAATTGCTTCACTACTCTTAAGCAAAGATGAGGCAAAAGAAATAAGCATTCAATTTATAAAAGAGTTTGTTGGGATAGATGTAGAGAACTGGGATTTTTATTCAGTATATTGGTATGACCACGATACAGTAAATAAACTTCATCACTTAGGCATACTTAAGAAAAATAGAAAGGTTTTATATGATGTTGGGTTGGTCGAATCATGGAGAGTCCGTTTCGTTCACCAGAATCAATCATTTGTAGTTGGTGTCAATGCCAATCGAGAAATCACTTTTTTTTATGCGGATGTTCCGAAAAAAACCCTTTCGGGGAAGTTTGAACAAGTTTCTCCAGAGACACTCAAGCAGAGGTTAATGGCTTCACCTGATGGACTTTGGTCTAGAGCAAATATGACTGGTACTGGTAAAAAAGAGGAGGATTTTCGCGAGGTCAGTACTTATTGGTACATAGCGGAAGCGGGAGATATTCGGCTCAAAGTGACTGTTGAATTACAGGGCGGCCGAATTTCTTATATTGGTACTGAACAAGAAATACTAACAGATCAAATGAGTAAAGTCATTCGAGATGAACAAGTGGAATCGACATTCGGAGTATCTGGTATGCTGGGTTCAGCTTTAGCGATGATCCTTGCGATTCTCATCCTTGTATTTATGGATGTGCAAACAAGCATAATCTTCAGTCTTGTTCTGGGTTTGTTGATTATAATATGCCAGTCATTGACGCTGAAAGAAGATATTCAATTAACAATTGTAAATGCTTATGATGCAAGAATGAGTGTCAAAACGGTCAGTTTATTAGGTATTTTGTCTACACTTCTTACAGGATTATTAACAGGATTTGTAGTATTTATATGTTCATTGGCAGGAAATGCGCTTGCTGGTGATTTTGGATGGAAAACGTTTGAACAACCAATAGTTCAGATTTTCTATGGAATAGGAGCAGGGCTCATTAGTTTAGGAGTGACTTCTCTGCTGTTTAACTTATTGGAGAAAAAGCAATATTTACGAATTTCACCTGAGCTTTCTAACCGAACTGTCTTTCTATCAGGTTTTACCTTTAGGCAAGGATTGAATATGAGCATACAAAGTTCAATTGGAGAAGAGGTCATCTATCGGCTATTAATGATTCCAGTCATTTGGTGGATGAGTGGAAATATCCTCATCTCCATTATTGTATCTTCCTTTTTATGGGCGGTGATGCACCAAGTAACTGGATATGACCCAAGGTGGATACGTTGGCTGCATCTATTTATATTCGGTTGCTTTCTGGGAGTTCTCTTCATCAAATTTGGTTTTATTTGTGTATTAGTAGCTCATTTCATTCATAATTTAGTACTCGTCTGTATGCCGCTGTGGCAGTTCAAGCTTCAGAAACATATGCATCATGATCAGCCAAAGCATACTTCACTCTAATGATTAGGAGAAGATTTGATGCAATTGATGCAAGTACAAAATTTAAGCAAATGCTATCGAAATGGTGATGGGGTTGAACATTTGTCTTTCTCAATTCAACGAGGAGAAATCGTGGCGCTATTGGGGCCAAATGGAGCTGGAAAAACAACGACAATTCGATGTTTGACAGGTCTCTATAAGCCGGATAAAGGAGATATCCTCATTGAGGGTTCTCCTCCAGGAGATATAAATGTTCAAAAAAAAGTCGCGCTTATTCCTGATCAGCCATATTTGTATCCCGCTTTAACTGCTGCTGAACATATTCAGTTTAGGGCAAGAGGATATCATCCAGGTAAAAAAGATGTAAAAGAAAGGGTTTATCATGCATTGAAGGAAGTGCACTTGGAGGAGAAAGCAAACCAATTGTGTGGTCAGCTGTCAAGAGGCCAAAAGCAGCGGGTTGTCCTGGCGGGGGCGATTGTTCAAGACGCTTTGCTGTATATATTAGACGAACCGACTGTGGGCCTTGATATCCCATCAAAACAGTGGCTCTCTAACTGGTTAAAAACTAAAACCGATCAAGGGTGTTCAGCATTTGTATCAACTCATAGTCTAGAGTTTGTTATAGAGACAGCAGACAGGGTGATATTAATTAGAGACGGCAAACTCATGCAGGATTTGTATGTTCCTCAATTCGAAGAACAAGCGGAATGGAGAAAAGAAGTGATTCGTCTTCTAGGGGAATGGTCAGATGAATAATATCATTTCTTTTTTATGGCTTCAGTCAAAAAGGCGTTTTGTAAGTCAAGGTCAGGAAAAAAAAATGCCTTTTTTGATCATGCTCCTTTTTGTTGGGGCCATCGGATTTCAAGTAAGTTTTGTTTCTAGATCTACGACATGGGATATGAGTATTGCTGGTTGGGTACTTACAGGTGTTTTTATCCTTTATACGGCATTTGGACTTTTTTCAAATCGATTACCAAGTCAAATGGCAGATATTATATGGCTTTATGGCACTGCCACATCTTTTTCAAAAGTTGTGTATAGTGTTTTATTTTTCAGCGTCACTTGGAAGGCGTTGCTTTGGATCATCTCAGCCATATTCGGTGATGTATTAATTGTGCTTCTGTCTGGTGATCATATCAATTTATTAGGCCGATCCATAATTTTTGTAGGGCTCTTTTTTATCGCTGAAGTGTGGTTGATGTCGGTCTCTTGTGCCAGAACAGTGAAGAAAATGAAAAGGGTATACGTTTTAGTCTTTCTTCTAATGTTAGGCATTTACTCCATATGTCTTTATCGCTTCTTCTTTCTCCAACATTCATCTGGGATATGGGAGAGCATTGCCCGTTTTATTAGTGGCGTTGGATTAGTGTTTGATACATTGTCACCGTTGTATGTGGTTGTATTTATTGGGATTATCACAGTCTCTTTTATGACAATTGCTTTTACGAGCCGTCAGGTAGAAATGAAGGAATCGTTGGTGAAAGAAGCTGAATTCTGGGAGGAATTTCAAGAACGTCAATTTGGTTCAGGTCAAATTATACAGAAACCAAAAACGACTTGGTGGGGCTTGCAAGGTCTAAATGGCATTTGGTCTTTTCTGTGGTTGGAACTGTTGCTTTTTAAAAAATATTTATTTTTTCATAGCATTCATACGGTCATGCTCAGTGGCGTCTTTTATGTCGTCATTTTCATGTATCCAGAATGGTTTTATCTTCTATTCTTTCTTATCGTCTCGGCAGTCATGTTAAGTTCCTATTATTCAGGAATTGTCAGACATTCTCAATCAGGCACCCTTCATTTATTCCCCGGTGCCCTTTGGAAAAAAATCATTATTCTAGAGCTGACGAATACAGTCTGGTTGTATATTCTTTACTGTGTTTCTATTACTTTTATGGCAGTTGGGAATTTAGTTTATTGGTATATATATGGCTTAGGGATATATATATGGTTCATGACAATAAGGCTTTTTGCTTTTACCCATACAAACCGAAACGATATTAAGCTTTCATTGCCTCAATACTACAAGTCATTTTTTATGGCATTAGGCCTGAGCGGCATTTGTTTGTATGTCATTCATTTATTGACTGCTGACTGGTATACATTAGTGGTGGTCGTCTGCATAGGGAGCCTAAGTTGGTGCCTGTTTTATCGTTTCAGATAGTGGTTATGTAGAGTTATTGTTTTAAAACGAGGAGAGGGGCTCTTTTATGAATTCAAATGGTGATAAATTGTCGTTATCTGTTCAGAATTTAGCGAATACAAATGAGATCACAATTGTTCAAGCGATAGGTGAGCTAAAGAAATCGGGAAAAGATGCAATACCAGTTTTGGTTGAGGCCTTAAAAGAGGAAGGCTCTTTGTGTAATATTGCTGCAGCTGTTTTAGGTGAGTTTGGGGAAGACGCGAGTGAAGCAGCGGAGGAGCTATCATGTTTATTAAAAAGTCATGCGGAAGATACAAGAATGGCAGCGGCGATTTCATTAATGAGAATCGGGAAGCCCAGTCTGCCCTTTGTCATCAAAATCGCTCAAGAAAGTGAAGGGCAATCGTGCTTTTGGGCATCTTGGTGTATTGCATGGATTGATCCGTCTTGCATTGAACCTAAGATGTATAAATGTCTAAAATACGAGCATGAACATCCTTCAGGAATAGTTGCTCCGTTTGCGGCTGAAGAGGCATTAGGAAAGCTGATTGCTTTTCAGCTGAAAGATAAGGAGGACTGAAAGGATGAAAGATGAACAAATGTTGACTGAATGGCCAAGTCATTTACCATGGTTGAATCAATCACAGAATGATTTTACATTTCCAAGTGACACATATCTTCTTCTTTATTTTTGGTCAATGAGCTGTCCAAACTGTCACCAATTAACAGACAAAGTCCTTCAAGATATAAAGGATATGAATGTGAAAGTAATCGGAGTACATGTCCCCTATATAGAAGAAGAGAAATCTATGGAGGTTGTCTTGACGTATGCTCTTGATAGGGGACTAGCTATTCCGATTGTATTAGACCAAAACTATGAGATCGTCACAACTTGTCACGTACAAGGCATCCCCAGCTTTTGTCTATTAAGTCAATACGGTCAGATCATTACTAAAACGATGGGAGATGTTGGTTGGGATAAGATGTTAAAAAAGATTGCAGGCTTGTGAAATTTTCCGTCTTGTATGTGCGACAAACGGTTGAATATTATGATGAAACGGTCCTTCCTATAAGCAGGAAGGTTTTTTAATGAAATATTTTTTTATTAGTAGGTAAATTCATCAAATGTTCTGCTATGCTCCAAATGTACACCTTTCCGTAAGGGCAAAGTCAAATGTGAAAAAAAACTGTTCCAAAGTTAATCAGAAATTTATTTTCATATTGTATCCTTCGGTATCAAGTGAAAGGAGCATCATATGAAAACATTATGGAAAGTCCTCAAAATTGTTTTTGTCAGCTTGGCTGCTTTGGTTTTGCTTGTATCCGTCTCGGTATTTATTTATCACCATTTCCAGCTAAATAAGGAGGCGGCACTGCTGAAAGGTAAAGGCACAGTAGTCGATGTTGACGGTAAAAAGATGAATGTGTATCAAGAGGGAAGCGGGAAGGATACGTTTGTGTTTATGTCCGGTTCGGGTATTGCTGCGCCTGCTTATGAAATGAAGGGGCTGTACAGCAAGTTTTCAAAAGAAAATAAGATTGCTGTTGTAGATCGGGCAGGTTATGGATACAGTGAAGTGTCTCACGATGACAGAGATATTGATACGGTATTGGAACAGACGAGGAAAGCGCTTATGAAAAGCGGAAATAAGCCTCCTTATATTTTAATGCCTCATTCGATATCCGGGATTGAAGCGATGTATTGGGCACAGAAATATCCTAAGGAAATCAAGGCCATTATTGCGATGGATATTGGATTGCCCCAGCAGTACGTCACGTATAAATTGAGCGGAGTTGACCGATTGAAAGTGAGAGGGTTCCACCTGTTAACCTCGATTGGTTTTCATCGGTTTATACCTTCCGCTGTATATAATCCTGAGGTGATTCGACAGTCGTTTTTAACTGATGAAGAAAAAGAAATCTATAAAGCCATTAACTTTAAGCAATTTTTTAATGCAGATATGGAGCATGAGCTTTTACAGTCTTACCAAAACGGCAGCAAATCTGTGAATCTGCCTGCGCCAAAGGAAACTCCCGTCTTGATTTTAGATGCAGTCTCTGACCAAAATAGACATTCAAAGTATGCTATACAAAACCGAAAAGACTATGAAGCGTTTGCGGCTCAATTCAATACTGCCGATATAAAGGAACTGAGGGGAACACACAGTATTTATTTATATCAGCCTGATCAAATATATAAACTGTCCATGGAGTTTATGAGAAAGGTTCGCTAGGATGAAGGGTTATCGTATTTTAATCGTTGAGGACGATGTGATGATTGGTGATTTGCTGCAAAAGATTTTGCAGCGCGAGGGATATCGTGTGATATGGAAAACAGATGGAGCGGATGTGCTTTCGGTGATTCAGAAGGTGGATTTGGTCATTATGGATGTGATGCTGCCGGGTGAAGACGGGTATCAAATGTCTGCAAAAATCAAAAAGCTGGGGCTGGGCATTCCGGTTATTTTTCTCTCAGCCCGCAATGACATGGACAGCAAGCTTCAAGGTTTGCAGATCGGCGAGGATTATATGGTAAAGCCCTTTGATCCGAGAGAGCTGCTATTAAGAATGCGGAATATGCTTGAGCATCATTATGGGACCTTTACGCAAATCAAACATTTGTATATTGATGCGGTAACGAAAAAAGTGTTCAATGAAAGCCTGCATGATGAGGTATTATTTACTGCGATTGAGCGGAAAATTTTCTTTTATTTATATGAAAATAGAGACAGTATCCTGACAAAGGAACATTTCTTTGAATATCTATGGCAGCTCGAAGATAGAAACCCGAATATTGTCAATGTGCATATTAAAAAAATTAGAGCTAAAATCAATGATCAAGCGGGTGAGATGATTGAAAATATATATGGAGAAGGGTATCGGCTGAATACCGTTGTGAAGAAATGAAGCTCAAGACAAAATATCAGTTGTTATTGTTTACGGCCGTCATTAGTGTTCCGATGCTATTGCTGGCGGTCAGTGTTTTGATGTCGGTGATTTATGACAGCATGTTTAAACCGATGAATCATGGTATGCCCTTTCACAGGTCGTTTGCATACCCGGCAATGATCGTTGTATTTTTGATATCACTCTTATTGTTAGCTTTTTTATTTTCAAAGTCGATTCATTCTCTGTTGCATAAAATCAATCTATTAAATCAAACCATTCGGCATTTGGCGAGTGATCAAAGGGTGCCCGATAAAATTGAAGTGAAGCGTGCTGATGAAATCGGGGAACTGATCAAGTCGGTCAATTTGTTAATTGAACGGACGACATATCGTGAACTGGAGCTGAGACAGCAGGAGGAAATCAAAAAGGAGCTTTTGCAAAAACTGCGGCATGACATTAATACACCTTTAACGGCTCTCAGGCTGCAGTTATTTTATTTGGAAGACCAATGTCATGGTCAGGCTGTATTCGAATCATTGTATCAGCAAATCGAATATATCTCGGAATTAACTAATGAATTCAATCTATATTCCGCTGAGACGCTGGAAAGCTCTTATATTGTAAATGAAGAAGTGCGTCTAAACGAGCTATTAGAAACAGCGGTGAAAAAGTGGGATTATTTATACAGTATGAGTGGGATTGAGCTGCACTATAAGCCGGCAGATCAAGATGTGATATGGATGAGCAACACGTTATGGATGGAAAGGCTGTTTGATAATATTTTTCAAAATACGTTAAGGCATTCAAAAGCTAAAAAGATGGAAGTCACGATTGAACATGGCGATGTTTTTATTCGTGATGACGGTATTGGATTTGATCGGAATGAGAGCAGTGAGGGACTTGGGTTAAAGATTATTGAGGATACATGCAGGCTGCTTGCGATTACTTATGAGCTGCATACAAATGATAACGGAACGGGGTTCTTGTTTTCAAAAGAGTGACCCCGCTGATGTTTTTCTTTCTCCTATAAAATTTATATAATAGGGAGAAAGAAATGGGGTGAACATCATATGTTTAAAAAAATCATCAAAACGATTAAGTACCTCTCAAGCAGTTCTAGTGACCGATATCGCAGACACCGGCATTACAGCAGCAGCCGGCGCAGACATTATCGCAGCTACAGCAGCAGTTCGGGCAAAAGAAGACACTACGACCGTTATGGCGGCAGTCATCGTTACAAACGCCGGAGCTACAGCAGCAGTTAATCCAAAAAAAGTTCTTGTTCCGCTTTTGGGACAAGGGTTTTTTTATGTGACCGATTGAATGGCCCGGTTTAGATCCTCGCGAATGGAAGCGGTGTGCTGATACTCTTCCTCAATGCCCAATAATCTTTTCAGCAGCAAGGTTACTTCCTTTGTCAGTGTTAATTCCTCCAGCCAAGTGCCGTTTTTCTTCTTTTTTCCTTTATATTGAGAGTACAGCAAGAATAACAGCGTTTCTCCGAGATCGAAGAAGTCATCCTGTTTTCGTACCTTTATTTCCTCCATTTCTTCAGGAGTCAATTGTTTGGCAAGGCCGAAATCGATGAGGCAGAGCCTGCCATCATTGATGATGATATTAGGCGTTCTGATGTCGCTGTGGAAGATAAGGCGATCATGCAGGTATTCTATAATCTCAAGCAGCTGCGAAATCAGTTGTAACGCCATAAGCTCTGTGAACGGCTGTTTTCGAAAAAATAATAATTCTTCTATATTCTCTCCCTCAATGAACTGCATGACATAATAAGCCTGTCCGTCTATGATGAATTCATCTATGAAGCCCGGAATTTGCGGGTGGTGAATGTTTTTGAGCAGTTTTATTTCCTGCTGGAATCGGACTTTCTCTTTTTCCTTTTTGGCTTTTGTCGGCCGAAGCTGTTTTAAGACATAAGGTGTTTGAGCTAGGATATCGGTGCACAAATAAACCAAACCGTAGCCTCCCATACCGAGGCACTCTTCGATTTTGTATTGATGATTTAAGATAACGCCGTTCTTTAGAGGGCGGTCAAATAGCAGTTTTTTTAGAAGTTTTAATGCCATGTCTGCACTTCCCTTGGTTGTACTGACTATAGTTTACCTTCTAGACGGAGAATAAAAAAGAGCCGGATAACCGGCTCGGTATAAGTTAAAACTGCTTTGTCACGTCGTATTCATAATCTATTTTTGCTTTTACGTTGCTCATCGTCGATCTGGCTGTCGCTAATGTATTATATTTAAAACTCCATACCTTTGCCACACTGAGTTGATCCGACAAAGAGATATCATAAGACCCTGAAGTCGAGCTGTTTACAAGGGCACGGCTCCATTCGTTATTTTCGCTTGTCATGATCAGATGGCGTGTATTTCCCTGGCTTGGTGTTTGAGTGGCGGTTGTTTGAACTCTGGTTACAATGGCATCACGCGGTATCCCAGATTGGTTTGTTAAATCAACCTTGATCACGCTGGAGTCAGAACCTGAGGGGCTAAGGCTTGTATTTCCTTTATTTTCAGCAACGCCGCTGAATTGGAACGTTCCGCTGCCTGATTTGATTCGGTCTTCAATTGAAAGCGTAAAGTACATGTTTCCAGTATAGGTGCCTCGTGACACTTTCACATAGAAGGTATCCGTCGTGTTTTGGGCGTCTGCATTTGCATAAATAAAAGAAGAAAACGTATTAGGGTTAATAACTTCTGTCCCTTGAGAAACAGGTATTCTGTTCTTGTCATAAATTTCAATTTTCATCCCTGTATACGCGCTCTGGTATGTACTCCTCATGTATACTTTTTCTCCCTTATTAGCCGTAAAAGTGAAATAGGCTTCATCTTGACCAGCTTCCAGTATTGTTGTATCGATATTTTTATATTTCCAATAACCGATCGGCATTGCGGTATCAAATGAATTGTTTCCTGTGATAGCAGTGACTCCGACAGCTGATGCCGAATACGTAAAGGTAGATAAGACAGAAAGCATAACAGCGAATTGAATAAGCCATTTTTTCACCATGCAAACAACCTCCTTTTATTTCCATCATACATAATAACGATTTAGGTGTAAATAAATGTTTTTTGAGGTTAATATATACATTATATTCGCCGATAAAAAAGAATAAGAGAGAATACTCGGGAGGGAATTCAATGCGTCTGAATCGGCAATTTATCCGCACTCAGCTGATTGCACAGAACATATTGAGCAAGAATGCGCCTGCCAAACGGGAGAATGCGACTGAAAATCCAGCGGCAGTTCTGGAAAAGGCATATAGCAGGCTTAAGTCACAATCTTCAACTGGGGGAATCAATCAGTTCAATTATTCTAAAACCAGCGTGTCGGGAAACAGCGGGACGTTCAGCAAAGTGTATCAATCAGCGAATGATCGAACAGTGACAGACACAGGGGAAGAAACAGTGATTCAATCCCAAAACCCCTATGAATCTGAGAGTGATATCAGAATCAAAATACTAGATGAAAAATACAGCAGGATGAATGCGATTAATAAAACAAAGTCTGATCCATTAGGCTATATTAAGGATAAGTACCAAAATTCAAAGTCTCCTTATTTCAGAAGTGATCTGTCAGCTGCAGAAAGACAGGCCGCTTACGATAATGAAACAGAATGGTTATTCAAAGGGAAGGCGCAAAACTATAACCTTCAGGATGCTGTGTTTCGGAATGTCACATTTCATGGGGAAGTGGAAGCTGAGAATGAAAAGGTGTATCAGCGGGGACAGGTTAACCAGCAGCTGCAAGTACTGTTGAATCGAAACCATATTCATATTCCAGAGGGGACAGAGCTGACGTTTACAATCACACCGATTGACTATCAGGTGCGGGTAAGCGGGACAGACGATCAGGATCTGATCAAGCAAATTGAGCAAGTGCTGCAATCTGGAGACAACAGCAAAGAACTATTTTTACACATCATGAAAAGTCAAAGCAGTGATTCAGCACAATTTTCCGAAGAGGCCTATAAAAAGTATCAGGCAGCTCGTGAGATGTATGAAGTTACAGGCTACCATTTGAAGGATTTAGAAGTGATTGATGGGCGGTACGTCACGCCTGAGGGACGTGACTTAATGGATGTATATAAGGAAGAGCTTGAAAAAGATCCAGTGCAGAAACAAACGGCTTCTTATGCTATATCTTACTATCGTTCAGAGCTCAGTAAAATCGCGGAAGCCGGGTATAATGCCATTCCGGATTTCATCCTATCAATTGATTACAGCAATGGATCTCTGAGAGATGTGGGACAAAGCAAGAGCTATGGGACCGGAGATACCGGGTGGCTTGAAGCATTAAAGCGTCAAACGGGTGTGAATTATTAGGTAAGCTGTTCATGTAGGACAGCTTATTTTTTATGAGAATCTAAGGGGTGAATTAATCCCAATATTCAAATAATTTTATTATTTTTATATAAAAGATTTTAAAAGAAGTGAACGATTCAAAACTCTGAACAAAGGTGTTTACCTGAAAAAAACAATTGTATTTTCCAGAGAAATTTATTATGATGAAATAAGTAATTTAGGAGATTATATAACAATTTTAAGTTTGAATTTTCTGATTGTTATCACTGATTCATGTGAAGGCAAGCAGGTCTGCTGTTTTCTCATTTATGAGTATTTTGTTAGGAGGAGGAAGAGGAGTGGCAAATAAAGAATTAAAGAGGGGCCTGGGCGCGCGCCATATTCAGATGATCGCCTTGGGCGGTACAATCGGTGTTGGCTTGTTTATGGGTTCTGCCAGCACGATTTCATGGACTGGCCCATCTGTCCTTCTGGCTTATGCAATATGCGGAATTTTTATCTTTTTTATTATGCGTGCGATGGGTGAAATGCTGTATGTCGAGCCGAGCACAGGTTCTTTTGCGACGTTCGGCCATCAATATATTCATCCGATGGCAGGTTATATAACAGCATGGAGCAACTGGTTCCAGTGGATTATCGTCGGCATGTCAGAAATTATCGCTGTCGGTTCTTATACGAAGTATTGGTTCCCGGATTTGCCTGCTTGGATACCTGGTATCGTGGCAATGGTGATTCTTGGTGCGGCGAATTTAATTTCTGTTAAGTCGTTTGGGGAATTTGAGTTTTGGTTTGCGATGATTAAAATCGTGACGATTATCTTGATGATTATTGCGGGAATCGGAATTATTTTCTTCGGTTTTGGCAATGGCGGAGATGCGATCGGTTTGTCGAACCTGTGGTCTCACGGGGGCTTCTTTGCAGGAGGTTTCTCAGGTTTCTTCTTTGCACTGTCTCTTGTCATTGCAGCCTATCAAGGAGTTGAGCTGATCGGGATTACAGCGGGTGAAGCGAAGGACCCGCAAAACACGCTAAGAAATGCGATTCAAAGTATTATCTGGCGTATTTTGATTTTCTACATTGGCGCTATTTTTGTGATCGTGACGGTGTATCCTTGGGATGAGCTCAACTCACTCGGAAGTCCGTTTGTGTCTACGTTCTCGAAAATTGGAATTACGGCAGCGGCCGGCATTATTAACTTTGTCGTGATTACTGCGGCAATGTCCGGCTGTAACAGCGGTATTTTCAGCGCGGGCCGCATGCTGTATACACTGGGTGTCAATGGACAAGCACCGAAATTCTTTAAGAAGATTTCACGCAATGGTGTGCCGCTGTATGGCACAATTGCGGTGCTGATCGGTTTGGCTGTCGGCGTTGTACTGAACTATATCGCGCCGCCGAAGATCTTTGTCTATGTATACAGCGCAAGCGTGCTCCCAGGGATGATTCCTTGGTTTATCATTTTGATCAGCCATATCGGATTCAGAAAAGCGAAGGGTGCTGCATTAGATAAACATCCATTCAAAATGCCGTTTGCTCCTTTTACAAACTATTTGACGATTGCTTTCTTGCTGATGGTTCTGGTTGGCATGTGGTTTAACGATGATACTCGTATCTCCCTGATTGTAGGCGTGATTTTCTTAGCGCTTGTGGTCATTAGTTATTATGTGTTTGGGATTGGCAAACGCACGCAGGCCAATTTGACAAAAAGCGAACAAGCAGCTGAATAACGATAAAAAAGAGACATTCACGGATGTCTCTTTTTTTATTTTTCGCGTATGGATTTTCCCTATTTTAGCAAGCTATAGGGTAAAGATAGCAGAAGGAAAGGTGTTCATAAAATGGATGTTACACTCGGTTATTTGCGCGAATCACTTTCGAATCATCTAGAAAATGAAGTCTGCCAGCGTATTTGCAAGAAGATGCTGGCGAAGCGTTATGCAAATGAAGAGGAATTTGTAAAAGACTTAGATGATAATGAAATGTCTTTTTTGAACCATGTATTAGAAAAAGAAATTAAGTATGCCCAGAATGAACAGGATCAAAAACGGGCCAAGGAATTAAACGAGGTGTATGAATTACTGCTTTGAGAAAGGCGGGTAAGAAATGGGAGCAATTGAACGAAGCGGATATACATTTCAGCCGGAGTTTAGCGTTGTCCGTCAAAACGGAGCCATCCATGTGTACCATCAAGGAGAATTTGTGGAAGAAATCGAATTTGAATTTAACGGGGAATATCCCGATCATGATTTGATTGAAGAGCTTGTGAATCATTATTGTTTTGAGCATGAGATTTAGAGCCCTGCCGTGCAGGGCTCTTTTATTTAGGATGTAATCAGGCCATACTTTTTCAGGATATCCACGGTGATGTTTTTGGCTTTTGTGCCGGAATCATCGACATTGGTGACAAAGACATAAGAGCCATGCTCTGTTTTGATGAATCCGACAAACCATCCTAATCCCATATCAGTCAGGCGGGTTCCGGTTTTCCCGTAGAGCGTGTAATGATCGCCTTCCTCTTGAATCATCATGCGCTTGACGATTTTCATCACCGGCTTGTCAAATGGAAGCTCCTCTTTAGCCAGTTTCTCCAAAAAAGTTTCTTGTTCCAGCGGAGATATTGTGAGCGAGCTTTGCAGCCAAAACTGGTCGATTCCCCCGCTGATATCCTCGTTGCCGTAAGATAGAGTATGAAGCCATGTTTTCATTCTTTCCTCGCCGATATCTCTCGCTAATGCCTGATAATACCAGATTGCGGATTCGCGCATGGCCGAGCCAAGCGTATGGTCGCGGTTCCATGATTCGAATTCACGCTTGACCCCGTCCCATCGTTTAACATCGTATTCATCTCTTACAGCTTTGACCTGCAAACCGATTAAAGCGTTCACGACTTTAAAGGTGGATTGCGGAGTTTGTCTTTGATTTGCCCGTTTTCTGTTATAGACAAATGTCTGATCCTTTTGTAAATCGTGAAGAATGAAGGTTCCATCCGTATCCTTGAATTCATCATCGACATTCATTTTGCTGACATTCAAGTGTTTTTCATGAGCAGATGATGCTGCGTGGACGGAGAAGCCGCCGATCCCTGCAATACTCAGCACAAGCACAACATATATCCATTTTTTCATTTTGTTCTCCCCTTCGTTTTGATTAACTACCTTTTCTCTCTTTCGTTTGTTCTTCCTTTAAAAAATAATCAAAAAGCGCTTAAATTTGGTTTTGCAAACAAATACTGTTACTGGGTTTATAGTCGGAAGATAACGTGAAAATAGAGGGTAAAAAGGAAGGCAGGGTAAGCGGATGAATGAGCAGATTCCACATGACAAAAGTCTCGATAACAGTCTGACACTGCTGAAGGAAGGGTATTTATTTATTAAAAACAGAACAGAGCGCTACAATTCAGATCTGTTTCAGGCCCGTTTGTTGGGAAAAAACTTTATTTGCATGACTGGCGCTGAGGCGGCGAAGGTGTTTTATGATACGGATCGATTCCAGCGGCAGAACGCTTTGCCTAAGCGGGTGCAGAAATCGCTGTTTGGTGTTAATGCGATTCAGGGAATGGATGGCAGCGCGCATATCCATCGGAAGATGCTTTTTCTGTCATTGATGACACCGCCGCATCAAAAACGTTTGGCTGAGTTGATGACAGAGGAGTGGAAAGCAGCAGTCACAAGATGGGAGAAGGCAGATGAGGTTGTGTTATTTGAAGAAGCAAAAGAAATCCTGTGCCGGGTAGCGTGCTATTGGGCAGGTGTTCCGTTGAAGGAAACGGAAGTCAAAGAGAGAGCGGATGACTTCATTGACATGGTCGACGCGTTCGGTGCTGTGGGACCGCGGCATTGGAAAGGAAGAAGAGCAAGGCCGCGTGCGGAAGAGTGGATTGAAGTCATGATTGAAGATGCTCGTGCCGGCTTGCTGAAAACGACTTCCGGAACAGCGCTGCATGAAATGGCTTTTCACACACAAGAAGATGGAAGCCAGCTGGATTCCCGCATGGCAGCCATTGAGCTGATTAATGTACTGCGGCCTATTGTCGCCATTTCTTACTTTCTGGTGTTTTCAGCTTTGGCGCTTCATGAGCATCCGAAGTATAAGGAATGGCTGCGGTCTGGAAACAGCCGGGAAAGAGAAATGTTTGTGCAGGAGGTCCGCAGATATTATCCGTTCGGCCCGTTTTTAGGGGCGCTTGTCAAAAAAGATTTTGTATGGAATAACTGTGAGTTTAAGAAGGGCACATCGGTGCTGCTTGATTTATATGGAACGAACCACGACCCTCGTCTATGGGATCATCCCGATGAATTCCGGCCGGAACGATTTGCGGAGCGGGAAGAAAATCTGTTTGATATGATTCCTCAAGGCGGGGGGCACGCCGAGAAAGGCCACCGCTGTCCAGGGGAAGGCATTACAATTGAAGTCATGAAAGCGAGCCTGGATTTCCTCGTCCATCAGATTGAATACGATGTTCCGGAACAATCACTGCATTACAGTCTCGCCAGAATGCCATCATTGCCTGAAAGCGGCTTCGTAATGAGCGGAATCAGACGAAAAAGTTAAATTAAAAAGCTCTCTTCCTTTATCGAAGAGAGCTTTTTGATTACTTCTTTTTTTCATCGTAGTATTGGACGGGATACATGGAGCCTTCTGATACCATTTTGTTGTCCTCGATATCTTGCGGGTCCGGGTGGCCGGCTTTATCAACTGGGAACGTTTCCATGTCTGGCTGTTTTGTTATTTTCATCTTCATGCTGTGAATGAATTCTCTTGCCTTTTGGCGATTTGACGGGTCTTTTAATAGATAAGAAGTGATGCCGACAGTTGAAACAGCGAGACCTGAAAGTAACAGCTTTTGTTTCATGGTGATACTCCTTTCTATTTTAAGAATAGTGTTTCCTGTATCATTCCCGTTTTGGAAATTGCTAAACCTGTTGTGTTTTTATCATTGGAATTAACAGTAAATTCCATTTAAGAAGAAACTAGTGACTTCATTCCTGTATTGGAAGGTAATATACATTGACTTATTATAGATTTCAGTCAAAATTCGATAAATATTGACAAAGTAAAGTAATCAGAATAATAATATAATTAGCAAGAGAATGTCATCATACATGAAAGGTGTTTACGATATGAATCAATTGCATCGAAGAATGGGAACGTTTTCCCTCATGATGGTCGGGCTCGGGTCGATGATCGGTTCAGGCTGGCTGTTCGGGGCTTGGCGTGCGGCTCAAATAGCAGGACCAGCTGCTATTATTTCATGGGTTATTGGAATGGTCGTCATTTTATTTATTGCTCTTTCTTATAGTGAACTAGGTTCTATGTTCCCTGAAGCGGGGGGAATGGTCAAATACACGCAATATTCACACGGTTCGTTTATCGGTTTTATTGCGGGCTGGGCCAACTGGATTGCGATTGTGTCCGTCATTCCGGTTGAAGCGGTGGCCTCCGTTCAATATATGAGTTCTTGGCCTTGGGAATGGGCGAAATGGACAAGCGGTTTGGTGAAGAATGGAACGCTGACTGGGGAAGGACTAGCGTTTGCCTCTGTATTGCTTCTCATTTATTTTCTGCTGAACTACTGGACAGTCAATCTATTTTCGAAAGCGAATTCATTAATTACGATTTTTAAAATTATTATTCCGGGTCTTACGATTGGAGCTTTGCTGTTTGTCGGATTCCACGGAGAAAACTTTACTGGCGGTCAAAGCATTGCGCCGAATGGCTGGGCAAGTGTGCTGACGGCGGTTGCCACTTCCGGTATCGTTTTTGCGTTTAATGGTTTCCAAAGCCCGATTAATATGGCGGGTGAAGCAAAAAATCCGGGGAAATCAATCCCGATTGCGGTTGTTGGCTCTCTTTTTGTTGCGACAGTGATTTATGTCCTGCTGCAGATCGCCTTCATTGGAGCTGTGAATCCTTCTGATATTGCTCACGGCTGGAGCCATCTGAATTTTAATTCTCCTTTTGCTGATCTGGCGATTGCGCTGAATATTAACTGGCTTGTTATTGTGTTATATGCAGATGCATTTGTATCACCGTCTGGAACGGGGATTACGTATACGGCGACAACGTCCCGAATGATTTACGGAATGGAAAAAAACAAATACATGCCGAGTATATTCGGGAAGCTTCATCCGATTTACGGCGTTCCGCGACAAGCAATGTTCTTTAACTTGATTGTTTCGTTCATCTTTTTGTTCCTGTTCAGAGGATGGGGCGTATTAGCGGAAATTATTTCTGTTGCTACGTTAATTTCTTATATCACCGGCCCGATCACAGTGATGACATTGAGACGGACGGGGAAAGACCTGTACAGGCCTCTTCGTTTAAAAGGCTTAAATGTGATTGCTCCGCTTGGATTTATCTTTGCGTCACTGGTGCTGTATTGGGCGCGCTGGCCGTTAACAGGACAGGTTCTGTTTATTATCCTGATCGGTCTTCCGATTTATTTCTATTATCAGGCGAAGGCGAAATGGAAAGGGTTTGGCCGGAACTTTAAAGCCGGCGTCTGGATGGTGTTTTATCTGCTGGCCATGATGGTTATTTCTTATTTGGGCAGTGATAAATTCGGCGGCCTGAATGTCATTCATTATGGCTGGGATATGGTTCTGATTGCGATGGTATCCCTTGTATTCTATGTGTGGGCGCTGAAGAGCGGCTACCAGACAGAATACTTAAAGGATGCGAAAGAGATAAATTCTCAGCTGCTTAATGGACAGTCAGAAGCTGCTGCCGGAAAAGAATAAAATATAGAAGAAAACCTTGCGATAGTTGTCGCAAGGTTTTTTGCTTTTAATAACCCTTTTTTACTTTGTGGAAAAGATCAGGATAGTTGGTGAACACTCCTGTTACGCCCCAATCAAGCAGGCGATGCATATCAGCTTCATTATTGACTGTGTAAGGATGAAGCAGGAGGCCGTGGCTGCGGATCATACGGACGTTTTCTTGATTTAAAGCTTTATAATCCGGGCCCGCACCGACAGCGTATGTTTTGATTTCTTCCAGGGCAGCATCTGTCATTGACGCCATTTGTTTGGCTTCCAGCAATTGAACGGTCGGCAGGTTTGGCTGTAATTGATGGACTTTTACCAGGCTTTCTTTGCTGAACGATTGAATGATCACCTGGCCTGGCTTAGAATGCTTTCCCAGTAATTTATGTTTCTGCAAAGAAGCGATCAGTTTTTCTTCCATACCTGGGTAGGTGTCAGGCGATTTTGTTTCAATGTAGTAGTTCGCGTGCTTTCCGAAACGGTCTAATACCTCTTCTAATGTAGGAACTTTAAGGCCGACGTACTGCGGCTTTGCTTTTTCCGGATAGGCTTCATTAAACCAAGAACCGGCGTCAAGCTTCTTAATGTCTGCGAGCGTATGGTCTTTCACCCAACCCATTCCGTTTGTGGTGCGGTCCAGTTTTTCGTCATGCATGACAATCAATTTTCCGTCTTTTGTCATTTGCAGATCCAATTCAATAAAATCAGCTTTCATTTTCTGAGCGGTTTCGTAAGACAGAATCGTGTGCTCAGGCACATATCCAGAAGCCCCTCTGTGCGCGACGGTCAGGATACGGTCAGGTGACAGCAGGTTTCCTTTTGACGCTGCCGACACTGGCGTTACCATAAATGAGAGTAAGCCCAGCGACAGAACAAACAAGGCCAGTATTCTATTTTTTCTCATGATTTCTCCTCCTTATAGATAAGCACTACCTGTCTTTCATAATAAAAAACGGATGTAAACGGCGTGTTGGAAAACTATTAATCTTTTATGTGTCTTTCTTAAACATGCTCTGCCCGTTTTCCTGTATTCCACGTCAAAGCCAAGAAGACGATGGCAAGAATGCAGGATGAGATCAGCATGATAAAGCCGCCGTTCCAGTTAAAACGGTCCACGACAAAGCCCATAATGGCGTTTGCGAAGGCGGATCCGCCGATGTATCCGAAAAATCCGGTCAAACCGGCTGCAGTTCCGGCTGCTTTTTTCGGTGCTAGGTCAATTGCTTGAAGGCCGATCAGCATAACAGGTCCGTAGATTAAGAAGCCAATGCTGATCAGGGCGATATTGTCCACGAGCGGATTGCCGGCCGGATTCAGCCAGTACACCAATACGGCAATGAAAACACCCGCCATAAACAAAACGCCTGCCGGTGCCCGGCGGCTTTTGAAGAATCGGTCACTGATCCAGCCGCACAAGATCGTTCCCGGTATGCCTGCGTATTCGTAAAGAAAATACGACCAGCGTGAGTCTTCAGGAGAAAAGCCTTTGGCTTCTGTTAAGTAAGTAGGCGCCCAGTCAACCACGCCGTATCGCACGAAATAAACAAATACATTGGCAAAAGCGATGTACCAAAGAAATTTGTTGTTCAGCACATATTGAAAAAGAATTTCTTTTGTTGTTAATTCTTTTTCCTGATTTTTAAAAGCGTGTTTTGGATAGTCATTCCGATACTCTTCAATTGGCGGGAGTCCGCAGGATTGAGGCGTATCACGAACCAATAAAACAATTAAAAATGAAATGATAATGGCGATGATGGCAGGGAAGAAAAACACGCTTTTCCAAGTGACGAACATCGCGATCCCAAGAGTGACAAGCGGAGCAAGAATACCGCCGCCTATGTTATGGGCGACATTCCAGATCGACATTTTTGTGCCGCGTTCACTTATGGAGAACCAATGGGCCATCGTCCTGCCGCATGGCGGCCAGCCCATTCCTTGAAACCATCCGTTGATAAACATAAAAATAAACATGATGGTGACGCTCGAAGTCACCCAAGGCATTGAAACGAATAGAATATTAACGATTGCTGATAAAAATAGGCCTGTCGCCAGAAAATATCTCGGATTACAGCGGTCAGACACCATTCCCATGATGAATTTGCTGAAGCCGTACGCAATGGACACAGCGGCCAGCACCAAACCCAGTTCTGTTTTCGAAAATCCCTGTTCCTGCAGATAAGGAATGGCAAAGGCAAAGTTTTTCCGCAGCAGGTAGTAGCCTGCGTAGCCAATGAAAATACCAATGAATACTTGCAGTCTGAGCCGTTTGTATGCCGCATCCATCTTTGAATCATCCAGTCTCTCAATATGAGGAGCCGGTTTAAATATATTAAGCATTAATAATTATCCCCCTTTGCTGTTTGTGCTGGATGTGTGGCGTGCCTCCTTTCCCGAAAAACAAAAAGAGCCAGAAAACACCCCTTGTCAAAAGGGGTTGGATTCCTGGCTCTCCTCATCTCCATCCAAGCTATTAACTTATCATGATAGCGCTTTCTTAAATTATCATAGTCCGGAGCGAATGTAAACGGGTAATTTTCAAATTGGGCCTTAGGGAAGTGAATATTATCCTTTTACTAAATGCAATTATATTTTTTTACTAGTAACATAAAAATCTGGAGGGAGGCTGTTTAAAGATGGATGAATTAGATATCGCATTCTTTATTTTACCGTTAGGAATTATGCTGCTATCGATTGTCGGGACCTGTATTTGTAAAAACCCGTATCTGATGCCAATGCTTAGTTTGGTGATTTCTCTTGTGCTCACCTTTACCATTTTTAATCAATCATTTTTGGGATGGGCTGTTGTCTATAGCTTGGTTTCTCTGGCTTTATCCTATATCACATTGATTGTGGTAAGGAAAAGGAAGGAATCAGGAAATTAAAAAGACCTCACTTTCTAACATATCGTTGACTAAAGCAACTATATGTGATTATAATTGCTTTAGTCAACGATATTAGAAAGTGGGAATTGATTTGAAAACAAGAGAATCATCTGTCGGGTTAAAATTCAGAAAGTTCAATCGATTTTATACAAACGTCCTTGGTTTCCTTAATGAGCACATTTACGACAGCCCGTTTTCCTTAACAGAAACACGGATTTTATTTGAGATTTATAATACGCCTAATTGTACGGCAAAAGCTCTTCAGGATAAGCTGGGGCTTGACCGGGGATATGTCAGCAGGATTGTGAAGCAGTTTGAAAAAGAAGATTTGATTTATAAACAGAGGAGCAAAGATGACGCCCGCCACCATTACATTTTTGTCACAGAAACAGGAAAAACGATTTATAAAAAGCTGGAGGAGAAAGCCAACGAACAAGTAGAACTGATGCTGAAGGTAATCAACCAAAAGGAGCAGCACAAGCTTGCCGAGGCGATGGCAGAGATTGAAGCGATCCTTTCACAGTCGCTTTCTGCCAGAGCATCAGAGATATCGATTAGAGATTATTTTCTTTCGGAGGATCTTCAACTCCTTATTGAGAAACAAAGACAATTTTACGCGGAGGCTCACGGTTGGGATGACACGTTTTTAGCTTATCTTCAGGAGACATTTGACGCTGACATCGAAAAAATATGGATTGCGGAAAGCGGCGGGAAATTTGCCGGCTCTGTCGGGTTGGTCAAGCACGATGAAAAGACAGTCCAGCTCAGATGGTTTCTGGTTGATGCGGATTTTCGGGGCAGGGGGCTTGGCACGCAATTGCTGGAGCATCTGGTTGCATACTGCCAAGACATGAAGTTTGACCGCATTTTCCTTTGGACGGTGAGCACGATGGCTGAGGCTCGTCCGCTCTATAAAAAATTTGGATTCAGGATAAGTGAAGTAAAACAAGAAGCGCCATTATGGGGACAGCAGCTGACAGAAGAACGGTGGGATTTGGAGCTGTCATGAAAAGACTGCATTATGCGTGGATCATCGTCTCCGTCACCTTTTTGATCTTATTGGCGGTTCAGGGGGTGCGGCTGTCGTTTGGTGCGTTTGTGGAGCCGTGGGAACGGCAGTTTTCAATCGATAGAAGCACCATCTCGCTGATTTCGACGGTGAGTTTTATTGTTTATGGCATATCACAGCCTGTGATCGGTCGGCTTGTGGACAAATGGGGTGCCCGGGCTGTTTTGGCATGGAGTGCGTTACTGACAGGAGTCAGCATTTTCTTAACATACCTTGTGACTTCGCCTTGGCAGCTGTTTTTGCTTTACGGGCTGGGTGTCTCGCTTGGAGTGGGCGGAGCATCGAATGTGGCGGCAAGTGTATTGGTCGTCAATTGGTTCAGCAAAAAGCGGGGACTAGCCTTTGGGATCATGGAAGCAGGCTTTGGCGCGGGGCAAATGCTTCTCGTTCCCGGCTCACTCATGTTGATCCATTGGTTTAGCTGGAAGCTGACGGTTGTGGTGTTGGGACTGCTGTTAATCGTGATTGTCTTTCCGGCTGCGCTGCTGATGCTGCGGAACAATCCTTCAGAAAAGAATACAGAGCCGATAGGCGGACTGGCTGCATCAGAAAAAGAAACAGCACCCAAAACAACAGCTCTTTCAGTGGCCGGGATGTTTCGTATGAGGCAATTCTGGTTCTTGATTTTTCCGTTTTTGATCTGTGGATTTACGACCGTGGGGCTGATGGATACCCATTTGATTCCGTTTTCTCATGATCATGGCTTTTCAACGACAGTCACGAGTGCTGCTGTCAGTCTGCTAGCAGGCTTTAATATTGCTGGGATCTTGCTGTCCGGAATTGTAGCGGACCGGTGGAGCAGCCGGAAAATCCTGTGCATTTTATATGCGGTGCGGGCGCTGTCGATCGTGATTCTTATTTACAGCCACGAGCCCTACTTGCTTTTAGCCTTTGCGATTCTGTTTGGATTAGTGGACTTTGCAACGGTAGCACCGACTCAAATGCTCGCCACCCAGTACTTTCAAAACTACTCGATCGGCCTCATGATTGGCTGGCTGTCACTCGCCCATCAGATCGGATCGGCACTAGGTGCGTATGTGCCCGGCGTCATCTACACGGTAACGGGTGAGTATACACTGGCTTTTTATTTGTCGATTGGAATGCTCGTGCTTGCGAGCGTAATGAATGTGATGCTGAGGGAGCCAGCTGCGGTTACGCGTGACAGTGCGGCTGTGGTAGACAAGTGATGAGGACAAAGGGAAAGCATCTCTGATTTCGAGATTATTCAGAGATGCTTTTTTTGTATTTTTGTTCTAATACGAAGTCGATCATACCGACTATGCGGGCGTTTTCGGATTTTTGTTTGAAGCGTTCAGAAATTTGAACTTTTCTTGAAAATGGGGAAACAATAAAAACCCAAAAAAGGCCGATCAAGGCAAAAAACATTTGTACAGCTAATTCTATTAATTCATTAAAACGAGTGCTGAAAAAATAGAAGTATAACGTTATTAATGTCACAGTACATACGATTTTGGCAAGTGTGTTTGAATGTAAGCAATGGTTCACTAAAGAATACCTTTAATTGATTCAGCATGATTGAATCATATTTGTTTAGGAAAATAAGAAGTTCTTTATCATCTTTTTTATGTTCTAAAATAAAGTTGCTGTTTCTGTTTCTTTATATGTATGGTGGTCTACATTCAATATATACATCTCTTAAAGTATAAAAATTGAGTATTTCTTAGTAAGGATGAAACAAAATTACATGATTTTTTTGTTATATCTTTCAGTTAGAATAAAATCTATAACTCCTCTCATTCGCAAATATTCGGCTCTCTGTGCAAAGTGCAGAACAGTATGTAATTGTCCTTTTCTAGATATATTTAAAAGCTTTATCAAATCAATAAGGATTTTCAAGAAAATAATTAATAATAGAAAGATAAAAATGTGTGGTATGTCAATGTAATTGATTTGTCCTGAAAATAAAGAAGTTGCATAGACAACAATAATACTTCCGCAAAACATCAAACTCATATAATGTGGAAGGGAAAATGGACGAGTTGAAAAATATGCTTTTAATTGGCTTAGCATAGCATTATCTCTTGTATCTAAGTAGCCCAAAAGCTCTTTATCATTTTTACTAATTGTAAGAACATGATTCAATACAGCACTAAAATTCATTGAATCTTCATTATCAGAGGCAGTATGTTTATTAGCCTGTATGTTTTGTTGATCCATTTTATATTTTTTATAAAGTATTGTATTAATTAACTTGTTTTTCTCATAGAATTCAGATCGTTGATTAAGGGATGCTTTTCCTTTGTTTTTATTTCCTTTTTTTATGATTTTAGTATAAGTCATAAAAATACAAATGACTGTAAAAATAGAAAACACTGCAGGTGAAATATCTGAAAGAATAGTATTGGTGAAGACTTCTTTTGCTTGGATGAAAAGGAAAGAAGCTAAAGTCATAGATATAAACATGCATAAAACTGCTACTTTCACAAGAAACTGAAGCGGAAGAGAAGGTTCCGAATAATAGTGCTTCAACTGGTTGAGTGTCAGAGAATCTTGGCGAAAAAGATAATCTATTATCTCCTGCTGATTTTGCATCTGATTGATATCATGAGCGATGTTTTTTGTTTTTTCAAAAACTATTTGATCATTTTTCATTTTTGATAAACCTCCAAAAGACGATAGATAAACTAAAAAAACTGCATGAGCATATTTTAACTTATGTTCATGCAGTTTTGTATTAAAGTTAGCTAGTATAATAAGCAAAAATGGCCAGTAACATAGCAGATAATGCGGTAGCGACTTTGACTCCTTTATTGTTCGTTAAATCACTGCCCATATTCCCAATTAGTAAAAGTGCAGCAACACCTACAACAGGGAATAAATATTGATCATAAGACGGCCAATCTAACGCTAATTCACTCTCGGGAGACGTAACTGGTACTCCCTTGTACGTCTTTATTTTAAACGTAATCGTAGTCGTTAGTCCAGTTGTGACATTGTCACCGACTGGAATATCAGGTGTATAGATTTTAATTTGAATGTTTAAAGATTCAGCTGTTGGATTTACATAAACCTCCAAATAACCGTTGCGTACTGATAAGCTCAGACTATTTAAAAGGTTTTGATAAGAGTCGATTTGTGACGCAGTGAGAGACGTTTGAGTGTCGCCCAATAAACCCGTGATATAGGCACCTGGTTTACCATTTGTAATGGTAATTGTGTTTGGTGAACCTTCACTTGGTATGGTTGCCAGAAGTGAAGTTGATAGAATAATATCCAACTCAGGTGATGTGAAAATGGTTTCTGTCGTATCAAATTCAAACATCGCGTTTGCCAGACTTGTTAGATTTTCTAAAGCTGGAATGGTAGATAAAATGTCTGTCAGTGTACGCAGTCTTGCATCATATACCGGATCAGACGGCGGATTTACATTGCTTGCACCTGAGTCTCTTCCTGAATACCCGTCTTTATCAATCCCGATGCTTCCAGAGCCGCTTCCGATGGTTCCTTCATAAAATTGATCAAAGGCCCAGTTGTTTGGCATCGGATAGCCGAGATTGCCGCTAAATCCTGTTGACATATTTGCCACAAAACTATACTTTGTCAGTCCTGCTTCAGATGTACGGATACAAATGTTTCTTGGTCCGTAAACCCCTATTTCATACTTAGGTGCGGTTGAAAATGTCTGCATTTTTGTAAATGCTGACTTAATCTCTTGGAAATAAGGAATGATTTTATCGGTCACTTCATAATCGTATGCATCAAAATCGACAGCGAAATAAATGGTCGTGCCTGACGGAAAACCTAATCTTCTAGCAGCAGAAGCGGCACTATATGCATCTCTTGTGCCTTGGTCTTTGACAAAATAAGAAGATTCATAGCCGCCGTCTTGATAAATTGGGAAAACCTTCAATCCGGCATCAAGAATAACTGCAAGCTCTTTAGATGTCAGGGCTTTAGATGTGAGGCCGCTGCTTGTCCGCACATTTCCGGTCAAATATCTGCCAACCGTTTTATAACCGTTATTCCGCAGTGTTTGAGCTTTTTCTGCGGTTATAATTGTAGCAGTGTCACAAGCAGAAGCGGTGCGAGTTGTGTCTCCTGAGCTTGATAATAAAGCTTTAATGGTTGGCATATCTGCATAACCTGTTTGCGGCAGGCACATGAACTCTTGAAATGCTTTAACAGCTGAAACAACACCCACACCATATTTGCCGTCAAACTCACCAGGATCGAACGATTTTCCGTTACAATAGAGGGCGTACTGAACAATTAAGACAAATCCTGTTCTTGAATCGCCGGGAGTTAAAGTAGGGCACAAACTTGTGGTGCCGTTTCCGAAAAATCCATTGGCAACACTTGTGCTCATGCCTTCTTCTTTTTGCAGGGCATAAATAAGAGCTTTATTTGTATCGCGGCCATACAGTCCGTCACAAGGCATTAACCCGATATAGTCATTGTAGTCTCGATTTAAGTTTTGTTGAATCTGGCGAATTCTTGAATCACCCCCAGACACCAGCTTAAAAGCGCTCATGTCTAATAAGGCTTTCATAATTAACGTGGTGACAATCCCATCCTGTGTTGTCAGTCCGGCAGCTTTTTGAAATTCTTTTACCGCATTTTCTGTTTTTTCGTAAAAGACGCCTGTAAAACCGCCGGGATTAAAGCCTTTACACCATAAAGCCCCTTGTAAAATAAAATTCATGTTGCTTGGTTTTGAATCTGGAGCTTGGCGTTTAAGAGGCTTAAATAAGCGCTGTGTTGTCGGCCCGAAGTTATCGGCTGGCTCTGAGATACCCAATTCAATTTGAAGCGCCCGAGTCAGACCGTAGATCGTATCCCACCCAGTTTTCCCGCTTTCTTCAACTGGGTTATACCCATGTTTGCCGCTGTACGTATCGTTCAGCCATTGCTGTGTGATTAAGACCATTTCATCAACCATTTCGATTCCTCCTTTGTTAGATTGCGTTCATTTATAGGTGGCAAACGTAGGACAAAATAAAAAAATGGATGCCGTTAAGCATCCATTTTACATCCGTTCTCCAACAGCTTCGCTTTCGGTTTCAGCTCTGAAATGTAGAGGCCTAAAAGTGTAAGCGCGCCTCCTAGAAGAGCGATCCATGTCATGTTTTCGTGCAGAATCAGGACAGAAGCGGCGATCGTGATAACCGGGACCATGTAAATATACGCACTGGATTTGACGGCTCCGAGCACTCCAACTGAATAATTCCAAGTGGCGAAGCACAGGGCAGAAGCGCCAATCCCTAAGAAAAGCATGTTGAGTATATTTGAAGCAGATGAAAATCGGCTTAGGTCAAAATGGAAGTCGAACAAAAATAAAGCGGGAACCATAAACAATAAACCATACAAAAATACTCTCTGTGTCAGCTCGATGATGTGGTATTCGTAGGCGCTTAATTTTTTCATGAATATCGAGTATCCGCCAAACACGAGAGCAGCCCCGGCTGCCATGATGTCTCCGAGCGGATTTAGACGCAGTACCACATTGCCGTTAAACGTAATCAATAAAAGCCCGATCAGTGCCGAGATAAATCCAATCAAAAAAGTCAGACGCAATTTTTCGCCTTCGAGCAGAAAATGGGCCAAAACCGCAGTGATCATCGGTATAATGGACACGATCATGCCGACATTGGAGGCGTATGTATAGGTGAGAGCTATATTTTCTAATAGAAAGTATAAGGTTACGCCAAATAAACCAGCTCCGGCAAACAACAGCTCCTGCCGCCAATTTCTGAACGGAATCATGTTGGGACGGACGAGGATAAGAGCGATAAAGCCCATCAAAAACCGATAAAATAATATTTCCATTGGAGAGAAGTCAGCCAGCAGAACTTTTGTCGAAATAAAGGTCGTCCCCCAAATCAGAATGGTCACAATGGCTGCGATATGCCCCGAAGTTTCTCTTTGTATGTTCATCTGTGAAGCTCCTTTTCAAAAATCTTCATGTATTGCTTCGGCGTCAGCCCCACCTGCCGTTTAAAAAACTTCGTCATATGACTCTGATCGCTGAATCCTGTCTGAAATGCCGCATCAATCGGCCTTACCCCTTGTTCAAGGAGTTTTTTGGCTTGATTAATCCGGATTGTTTCCATGTAGCTATTAGGGGTAATGCCTTTTTGTTTTGTAAATGAACGCAATAAATGATACTTGCTCCAGCCTGTTAATTCACTCAAATCATTGAGTGTAACATTTTCGGCATAATGCTCTTCTAAAAATTCACAAACCATTTTGACTTCGTCTGATGGTTCTGGAACGCTGCTAAGGAACGTGACATCTGAATAATGGCGGATCAGCTCCTCTAATAGATGAAGAAACAGCTCCTCCTTACGCAAAGCTTGTTTTTCCTCGGATATCAAAATATGCAATTCCTGCAGGCTGGCTGTCAGCTCATGGCGGAATAACACATGCTGGGAGAAATAAGGGAGATGCCCGGAGCCAGTAATCTCTTTCACCGCCTTCTCCATGATATCCGGCATGACATTGATACACCGATAATCAAGCGTCCGGCCGTCAATCTGTTCACAGCTATGCGTGTCACGGGGGTTAAAGAGGAGAAGATCACCTGGATTGATGATATATTCTTGATCCTGACAGGCCAGATACCGTTGCCCTTTTTCAATAAATCCAATCACATAATAATCGTGAAAGTGGTTCGGGAACTTCTGCATAATTCCCTTGAAGCGGTAGGCTTCTATATGAAGGTGTGGGTCAAGCTGCAGTGTGCGGGTTTCGTTTTGCATGGGATGCCTCCTGTCGGTGTGGTGGTCTTGGATTAAGTGTAGCATGATTTTGGGGGATTTCTTGTATGATGTTGCTGTTTAGGAATAGAGAAAGCAGACCGTTATTTGTCTGCTTTCGTTTAAGAATTTAAAAGATTTTAACCCTCAATAATAATTTTATCTTTTTTAATAAAAATTTATTTTTCAAATATTTCAGTTATAATGGTTTGGAACAGATAGGAGGGGCAAAGATGTATCAATCAAAGAAGGTTTTATTGTTAGGTTCAGGTGAATTAGGTAAAGAGGTAGTGATTGAAGCCCAGCGTCTTGGGGTACAGACGGTGGCAGTTGACAGTTACGAGCATGCTCCGGCGATGCAGGTCGCGCATAACAGTTATGTCGTTGATATGCTGGACCCAGAGCAGATCAGAACCATCATTGAGAAAGAAAATCCGGATTTGATTGTGCCTGAGGTTGAGGCGATTGCGACGGATGAATTGCTGAAGCTTGAAGAGGAAGGATTTCACGTTATCCCGAATGCCCGTGCGGCCAAGCTGACGATGGATCGGGAAGGCATCAGACGACTTGCGGCGGAAACGCTTGGACTTGCGACAGCTGGCTATGAATTTGCGAATACATATGATGAATTTATACAAGCGGCAGCTCAGATCGGTTTTCCTTGTGTCGTTAAACCATTGATGAGTTCTTCTGGAAAAGGCCAAAGTGTGTGCCGCTCTGAAGCGGATTTAGAGAGCTGCTGGGAGACGGCGATGGAAGGCGGACGGGTGAAAAACGGCCGCGTGATCGTTGAGGAGTTTATCCCTTTCGAATCAGAAATCACACTCTTAACCGTACGTGCGGTTAACGGTACGGCATTTTGTGAGCCGATCGGTCATGTGCAAAAGGACGGGGATTATATCGAATCGTGGCAGCCGCATGATATGACAGAGCAGCAAATAGAAGAAGCGAAGCATATTGCGAAAACGATCACGGATGAGCTTGGCGGATACGGCCTGTTTGGTGTTGAGCTGTTCCTTGCGAAAGATAGGGTATATTTCAGTGAGGTATCTCCTCGTCCGCATGATACGGGTCTTGTCACGCTGGTGACGCAAAATTTGTCAGAATTTGCGCTGCATGTCCGGGCGATTCTCGGCTTTCCGATTACAGAAATCACACAGCTTTCTCCTGGCGCCAGCAGGCCCCTCAAAGCGCCGGAAGAATTAGCGGATTACACTGTTGAAGGATTGGAAAACGCACTGGCAGTCCCAAAGACTCAAGTGCGCGTCTTTGGAAAGCCGATAACAAAAGCCGGACGTCGTATGGCAGTTGCGCTTTCTGCTGCTGATTCAGTTGAAACGGCAAGAGAGAATGCAAAGAAAGCGTTGGACCAGCTAATTTTAAAATAGAGTTTGAACAGGTCTTGTCATGGGACAAGGCCTGTTTTTTTCTTTCTCCGTAAAAGTTTTATCATAAGAATCAGAAACCTGATTATAATGTAAAAGTCTTCCATCGATACGGGTGGTTGACACTAAAGGAGGGAGATGACAAAATGAAATTAGTTCCAAGATTCAGAAAACAATGGTTCGCTTACTTAACGGTTTTGTGTTTGGCTTTGGCAGCAGCGGTTTCTTTTGGCGTACCGGCAAAAGCGGCAGAGAACCCGCAAACTTCTGTATCGAATACCGGTAAAGAAGCTGATGCTACGAAAAACCAAACGTCAAAAGCAGATCAGGTTTCCGCCCCTTATGAGGGAACCGGAAAAACAAGTAAATCGTTATACGGCGGCCAAACGGAACTGGAAAAAAACATTCAAACCTTACAGCCTTCGAGCATTATCGGAACTGATGAACGCACCAGAATCTCCAGCACGACATCTTTTCCATATAGAGCAACCGTTCAACTGTCAATCAAGTATCCCAACACTTCAAGCACTTATGGATGTACCGGATTTTTAGTCAATCCAAATACAGTCGTCACGGCTGGACATTGTGTGTACAGCCAGGATCATGGATGGGCTTCGACGATAACCGCCGCGCCGGGCCGCAATGGTTCGTCATATCCGTACGGTACTTATTCAGGCACGATGTTTTACTCCGTCAAAGGATGGACGGAAAGCAAAGACACCAACTATGATTACGGAGCTATTAAATTAAACGGTTCTCCTGGAAACACGGTTGGCTGGTACGGCTACCGGACTACAAACAGCAGCAGTCCCGTGGGCCTTTCCTCGTCAGTGACAGGATTCCCATGTGACAAAACCTTTGGCACGATGTGGTCTGATACAAAGCCGATTCGCTCCGCTGAAACGTATAAGCTGACCTATACAACCGATACGTACGGCTGCCAAAGCGGCTCGCCTGTTTATCGAAACTACAGTGATACAGGGCAGACAGCTATTGCCATTCACACGAACGGAGGATCGTCATATAACTTGGGAACAAGGGTGACGAACGATGTATTCAACAATATTCAATATTGGGCAAATCAATAAATACAGCAAACTAGCCATATTCATGTCTATTTTGTTTTTATGCGGGTGCAGTTCGCAGACGCATTCTTCTCAAAAAGAAACGACTATTCCTGTCACTCTTCATGTGGAGGATGCTAAGGGGCTGCCGGTCGAAGGGGTTCAAGTGACGATTGTCAAAGCGCCCTCTTCAGATGAGGAGCCGAGTACAGAGATTGGCGAGATACTCGGTAAAACAGACAAAAACGGAGATATCAAATGGGATACCGGCAGAAAAGGCGATTACTCAGTCGCGTTGACGAAGGGTGAAACATCAGTAACCCATCACATCTCGTTAACAGAGGATAAAAAAGATCATGCCATTCCATTAGTCTTCAAAGAATAGCAGTTTCCTTGATTTTAAGGGAACTGCCTTTTTTATTTATTGCAGGAAACCAAACTATATACTGGAAATTTATTATGTGAGATAATAAGAAATAGGTATTTTTTCTTACGAGACAAAAGGGGCGTTATCCTTTATATCAATCAAACCCGGAGGAAAAAGAAGAAGATGATACAAGATTCAATGCAGTTTGCCGCGGTTGAAAGTGGTCTGCGCTTTTACCAGGCATATGATCAAAGCCTTTCTTTGTGGCCGATTGAGTCGGAAGCATTCTATGTTTCTACTCGTTTTGGAAAAACACATATCATTGCAAGTGGGCCAAAGGACGCACCTTCGCTCATTTTGCTTCACGGAGGCCTTTTCAGCTCTGCGATGTGGTATCCGAATATCGCAGCGTGGAGCAGTCAATTTCGTACATATGCGGTCGATATAATAGGAGACAAAAATAAAAGTATACCATCAGCAGCCATGGAAACGAGAGCTGATTTTGCAGAATGGATGAAAGATGTCTTTGATTCTCTTGGACTTGAGACGGCACATCTGGCCGGCCTTTCGCTTGGCGGGTCCCATATCGTGAATTTCTTACTCCGCGCGCCTGAAAGAGTAGAGCGGGCGGTTGTTATCAGTCCCGCTGAAGCGTTTATTTCATTTCATCCGGATGTCTATAAATACGCTGCAGAGCTTACAGGGGCAAGAGGAGCTGAATCATATATCAAGTGGATCACAGGCGACAGTTATGATCTGCATCCTTTACTGCAAAGACAAATTGTGGCGGGCGTGGAATGGCAGGATGAGCAAAGGAGCCTGAAGCCGACAGAAAACGGCTTTCCGTACGTGTTCACAGACCAGGAATTGAAATCAATACAAGTCCCGGTACTTCTGATGTTCGGTGAGCACGAGGCTATGTACCATCAGCAAATGGCCTTTGAGCGGGCTTCGGTATTGGTGCCGGGAATTCAGGCTGAAATCGTAAAGAACGCCGGACATCTGTTATCTCTGGAGCAGCCAGAGTACGTCAATCAACGCGTCTTGTCCTTTTTATGCGGGGGGATAAAATAGTAAGGAACATGAAAAGATTGGCATTCATTTTTCAAAAGGTAACAAATGTTGTATAATAATAGAATTTGAATGCTGCTTTTTTTGGGAGCATTCTATGTTATCATGCTTATTGGAGAAAAATTTTTCCTGTAACGCTATTCGATCACTATCGTCAAATAATATAGATGGTTTTACAATTGGAGGTTTGGTTACACTGTGAATTACATCCCCTGTATGATTACGATAGGAAACTTCATTTGCGGATTGCTGGCGATTCATTCCTTGCTATATCACAACATTCATTCAGCAGTGCTTTTTATTTTTACAGGCATGTTCCTTGATTTCTTTGACGGGATGGCTGCTCGTAAGCTGAATGCCGTTTCTGATATGGGGAGAGAACTGGATTCGTTTGCCGATCTGGTTACGTTTGGGGTGGCTCCTTCTATGCTTGCTTACAGTGTCGCGTTGTATACCCTGCCATTTATCGGGATCTTATGCGCATTGACGTACAGCATTTGCGGAATGCTTCGCCTCTCTAAATTTAACATTGAACAAAGCAAGCTCCCGACGTTTATCGGTATGCCGATTCCGTTTGCGGGCATGTGTCTCGTTATTCTAAGCTTCACCTATAACCCGATCCTTCTGGCAATCGGCACTTGCGGACTCTCATATTTGATGGTGAGTAAAATAAAATTCCCTCATTTTAAAAAACATGCGGCAGAAAACCTGGAGTCTGGGAGATGGAATTAGTTCAGCAGCTCATAGCGGATTACGGTTATCTCGCTATTTTTTTGATGCTGGTATTAGGAATTGTAGGATTGCCGATTCCAGATGAAGTGATGATGACCGTTGTTGGCTATTTCACGCATACCGATGTATTGAATTATGAGCTTTCGATATTGATTAGTTTTGTCGGGGCTTTGTTAGGTATGCTGATCAGCTACATGATTGGCAGAAAAGCCGGACGCCCGTTTATCGACAAGTACGGCAAGTGGGTCGGCTTAAAAGAAAAAAGAATGATGAAAGTGGAAAAATGGATGAAGAAATACGGTCCATATTCTCTTATTTTAGGTTATTTTATTCCCGGCGTCAGACATGTGACGTGCTACTTTTCGGGGATCGGCAAAATGGATCTGAAAACGTATGTTGCGTTTGCTGCAATCGGCGCCTTTTTATGGTGCTTTGTTTTTATTACAATCGGAAGGGTTATAGGGATTATTCATGTTTAATACGGCTGTAAAGATTCTGTATCGATCATTGATAGAGCTGACGAATCATCGTCTGTCATCCTATCTGATTAAAGGATTTTGCGAGTCGAAAATCAGCAAACCGGTCATTCCGCTTTTCTCAAAACATTTTCGGCTGAATTGGGATGATGTGGACGGTACGGCTGCTGATTACGGATCGCTGTCCGAATTGTTCATTCGACAAATAAATCTGGAGCGGCGCCCTGTGTCAAAAGAGGCGCATGCGGTGGTCAGCCCTGTTGACGGTGTGGTTCAGACGGTAGGAATCATCAACCCGAATCAAACCTTTACGGTGAAGGGAAAAGATTACTCATTCGCTGAGCTGACCGGCTGTAAAAGCGCAGACCATCAATACAACGGCGGATATTTCGTCGTGCTGTATTTAAGCCCGAGGCATTATCACCGTTTCCATTCTCCGATCAGCTGCAGGTATCAAAAGCTGGCCGAGCTCGGAAATCGCTCATACCCGGTAAATCAACTAGGCTTAAAATACGGGAAAGATGTGCTGTCGAAAAATTATCGGTTTGTGTACGAGCTGAATAGCGGCAGCCGAAATGTCCTGATGATTCCTGTCGGCGCGATGAATATTAATTCTATCGTGCAGACGAATACCCGTACTGAATTGGAGATCGGCGAGGAGCTGGGATACTTTTCATTTGGCTCAACCGTCATTTTGGTTTTTGAAAAAGACGCGTTCCAGCCGTCCGCCCATTTAGCAGAAGGCCAAGAAGTCCAAGTCGGAGAACTGATAGGTTACGAAGAATAAAAAGAGGAGCTTGCATAAACGCAGCGCCTCTTTTTTTGAAGAAAGGTGAGATTCATGGAGAAACAAATCATCAGCTGGATTACAGATTATCAGAACACCGGAGATGAAGCCGTCCTGCGGCAAGTGCGAGAAGTGTGCTGGCCGATCGTTGAAGCGGTTTTGCAAGAGAAAGTAATGGATGATGAACAAGCGAACAATTTGCGCGAAAAAGGAATCGAGCGGTTTCCATTCATCATCAGCAAATACCAAGCGGATGTGCAGCTTCCGGTTGAGACATTTTTACAAAATACGTATCGGTTTTACTTTCATCAGGTGATGAGAGAATCCAGCTAAAGCTTCTTTCAACAGAGAAGCTTTTTTTTGTTGGCAGGAAAAGGAAACTTTTTCTATATCTATCTCGTAATGACTAGAGAACCTAGCAGAAAAGGAGAGATAGAATTGAAACGAATGATAGTGAGAATGACCCTGCCGCTGCTGATCGTTTGTCTGGCGTTTTCTTCTTTTTCAGCCTCAGCCCGTGCTGCTTCTGAAGAAAAATATTGGGATCACTGGATTGAACGACATGCACAGCCTCTGGATGCTTCCAATGCTTCAAACAAAGACCTTCGATTTCTAAAAAAGGTGCTGAAGGGAAAACGAATCGTTCAGTTAGGAGAAACCACACACGGTGCTGGCGAAATCAATGCCACAAAGGTCAGAATGATCAAATACCTCCACGAAGAGCTGGGATACGATGTATTGGCCTTTGAATCCGGCTTTCCTGATACAAATGCATCCTACCTTAATATGGACCAATTAACCCCTAAAAGCACGATGAAAAACTCCATTTACGCTGTATGGCACACAGAAGATGTCGTCGAATTGTTTGATTACATGAAAGAGCAAAAAGAGAAAGGCGATCCGCTGATCCTTACCGGTTTTGATATTCAAAGCATGAAGAATTCATTCAATGTAGCTGCGACTCAATGGGTAAAAGCGGTGGACCCTGAGAAAGCAGAGTTGCTCTCCCAATCAGAAAATGATTTTTCAACATTAGTGACAGACAGCAATACGTTTGATGAATTTTCGCAAAAGAAGGAAAAGCTTGTGAAAAACTATCAGAAGCTGATCAAGTTCACTAAAACACATGCTTCAGAGCTAAAAGAAAACCTTCCAAAAGAGCCGAAAGCTTATGAGATGTTTATGCATTCTCTTCAGCTGAGAATTGACGTAATGGAAACATATATGCTGGAAGAAATGAAAGAAAAACTAGAGGAGTATCCGGAGAATATTGAGGATTTTTCATTCTTTATGAGAGACCGCATGATGGCTGAACAATTTCAGTGGGTAGCCGACACCCTTTATCCGAAAAAGAAAATCATTGTCTGGGGCCACAATTACCATCTACGCAAACAGAATACGAAGATGATAAAGGACTGGGTACAGCTAAACGGCCCTAACATGGGTGATTATTTGCCGGAGCGGCTGAAAAAACAAACATATACGATTGGCATTTATGCTTACTCAGGTGCGAGTCTTGATAGCTCCGATAATAAGACTGTTAAGCCGGTTACAAGCCCGCCGCCGTCTGGGAGCCTTGAAGCTTTGCTGAAAGCGGCGGACCGACCGGCTGTTTTTGTTGATTTTCTCCATACAAAAAACAAGAAAGGCACTTCGTGGATGTATACCCCGCGGACTGCGCTCTATTGGGGGTACATGGAAGAGCAGATGATCCTGAAGGAACAATATGACGGTGTCATTTGGCTGGAGCATATCACGCCCTCTGTCATTATCAAGTGAGCGGTGTCCCCTGTGGTAAACAGGGGATTTTTACATATCGCAAAAATAATCAAAACATATAATCCGTGATCCATTATTCTAAAACAGAAAGGAGATTGGAGCGTGCAATGTATTATGAAAAAGCTGTCCAGAAAACAATCAATTGGATTGAATCACATTTACATGAGCAAATATCAAACGAGGATATTGTTAACGTTTCAAGCTTTTCAAAATTCCATTTTCATCGGATTTTTCAAAAAGAAGTCGGCATGTCGGTTGCTTCTTATATTCGGTTAAGACGTCTTGCGAATGCGGCGGCAGCTTTGCTTTATACAGATCATCGTATTATCGATATTGCTTTGTATTATCAGTTTGAATCTCAAGAAGCATTTACGAGGACGTTCAAAAAGATGTATCACATGCCGCCAGGAGCATACCGAACATTTATGAAACGCTTTACTTCAAAAAAGGAGGAATCTTACATGGAGAAAAAAATGAAAGGCTGGGTATTGAGCGGGAGCCATCCGTTCCAATTCGAAATGGGGATTGACCGGGAAAATGTACATCAGGGAAAAGCTTCAGGGTATTTAAAGTCAACGATGGTTCAGGATATCGGTGAATTTGCGACGATGATGCAGCAATTCAAAGCAGATCGCTATCTAGGAAAAAGGCTTCGTCTATCAAGTTTTATCAAAACAAAGGGGGTGCAGCATTTTGCCTCACTTTGGATGCGGGTTGACAGTGCTGCTGATGATGTTCTCCAATTTGATAATATGAGCAACAGACCTATTACCGGAACAACCAATTGGAATCATTATGCTATCGTTTTAGATGTCCCAGAAAATAGCGCTGTGATATCTTTTGGCGTTCAATTATCTGGGCCGGGTCAGGTGTGGATGGATCATGTTGTTTTTGAAGAGGTAGATGAGAGCGTTCCTTCAACAAACCTTGAAATGCCGGGAGAACTTTTAGATGAACCGGTAAATTTATCTTTTGAAGAGGAACTACAAAAATAGTTTTCAGACAACTACTTTTATTAGTGAGTTAATGGAAAATACTATTTGTTATTAATAAACCCTTGTGCTGCTTAGGTTTGTAAGAGCTTGGATATTTTTATCAGTCTGGGCGGATCTGTTCATCTTTGCGGCATTTTCCTGTATGATATAGTAAGAGTGTGCATAGCAACTAACTATAATTGAACAGGGTGTTTAAAACATGGAAAAACAATACAGAGTATTACTTTACTATAAATATGTTCCGATTGAAGATCCAGAGGCGTTTAGAGAGCAGCATCTGGCTTTTTGTAAGGAGCTTGGTTTGTTAGGCCGTATCCTTGTTTCTTCTGAAGGAATTAACGGTACGGTATCAGGTACGGTTGAACAGACTGAAAAATATATGGAAACAATGAAAGCTGATCCTCGCTTTGCGGACATGGTATTTAAAATTGATGAAGCAGAAGGCCATGCCTTCAAAAAAATCTTCGTCCGCCATAAAAAAGAGCTTGTAACGCTTCGTCTTGAAGATGATGTCGATCCGAACGAAACAACAGGCCAGCATTTGAAGCCTGCAGAATTTTATGAGAAGATGCAGGATCCAAACACAATTGTCATCGACGCGCGTAACGATTACGAGTATGACCTTGGCCATTTCAGAGGTGCGGTCCGTCCTGACATCGAAGCCTTCCGTGAATTACCTGAATGGATTGAAGAGCACAAAGATATGCTTGAAGGCAAAAAGATTTTAACGTACTGTACAGGCGGCGTGCGCTGTGAAAAGTTCTCAGGATGGCTGGTGAAGCAAGGCTTTGAAGATGTAGCTCAGCTTGATGGCGGAATCGTGACATACGGAAAAGATCCAGAGGTGCAAGGCAAGCTTTGGGACGGCCAGTGCTACGTATTTGATGAAAGAATCAGCGTGCCTGTCAACCGTGTCGAGCATGTGATTGTCGGCAAGGACTACTTTACAGGAGAACCGTGTGAGCGTTATGTGAACTGCGCAAATCCATCTTGCAATAAAAAAATGATATGCACACCGGAAAATGAGTATAAATATATGCGCAGCTGCAGCCACGAATGCCGCACGAACCCAAGAAACCTGTATGTGAAAGAGCATAATATGACAGAAGAAGAAGTAAACGCAAGACTGGCAGCGATTGAAACAGAAGATCACGCTGCTGCTGAATAAAAAAAGAACACCTCGTATTGAGGTGTTCTTTTTTTCTATATGCTTTCAGTTTGGCTGTTTGCGGAAACCCATTCTTTTTGGCGGAAGGCCTTTTCCCATTTTGATACCACGATACAGGCGATCGCATGTCCCGGTACGTTCACGCCTGTTCTCGCCATGTCCATGACGCGGTCAACACCCGCGATAATGGCAACGCCTTCAGCCGGCAGTCCTACAGCATTGGCAGTCGCCAGAAGAACTACAAGCGATCCTGAGGGTACAGCTGCAATGCCTTTACTGGTCATCACAAGCACAAGCATCATGAGCAGCTGCTGGGACAATGTCATGTCTACTTGAAAGGCCTGTGCGAGAAAGATACAAGAAACCGATAAATATAAGCTGGAGCCGTCACAGTTCAATGACAAGCCGGAGGGAACGACAAATGATACCACTCGTTTGGGACAGCCGTATTTCTCCATTCTATCCATCAGCTGAGGGAGAATGGTTTCAGTGCTTGTGGTGGAAAATGCAATTAAAAACAGATCCCATATCATTTTCAATACTTCGAAATACTTAATCTGAAAGATGAGACCGACAAGCGGAAAGAGGACAAAGAGGATCAGGAACAGGCCAAGGAATACGGTGCCAACCAGCTTAAACATAGGGAGGAGGAGTTCAATGCCATATTGGCCTACAGAAGCAGCCATCAGGGCTAACACGCCGATAGGAGCAGTGACCATGACGATTTGCGTGAGCTTGAACATAATCTGAGCTGTAGATTCAAAAAACTTCATTACTGGTTCAGAAGCTTTGCCGATACCAGCTGCGGCGACACCAAATAAAATGGCGAAGAAAATAACGGCAAGCAAATCATTTCTGGCCATGACATCAATAATGTTTGTAGGGATAATATCCAGGATCATTTGCTTGAAATCAACAACTTTGTCTGTGTAGCCGGAAAGTTCATGAATATCTTTTTTTGCCAAATGGGAGAGGTCAAGCCCGACACCTGGTTTTAAGACATTCGCTAATAAAAGTCCAAGCCCTAATACCAACGTTGTAATCACTTCGAACCAAATGATCGTCTTGATGCCGAGACTGCCCATTTTTTTCATGCTTCCGCTTCCTGCGGCTCCAATGACAATGGTAGAAAATACAATCGGCACAACAATCATTTTAATCAGGCGGATAAATCCATCTCCGACAGGCCTCAGTGCCATCCCGAAATCAGGAAAAAAGTGGCCGATCACCGCGCCGACAGCCAAAGCGATTAAAATTTGAAACGCGATTAATTTTTTCAAATGAATCCCCCTTTAGAACGATAGAATGTAGGCATATTCATATCATTCGTGATTCAAATGCAAACACCTTTTTTCAAGTTATTTTATTTTGACAGCGCTTTCATTATGTTGGCGAAAAAGTCCCCCGCAGCAGGGGGGACTTTTTTACTTCATTTGAATGTGCTTTAGATCTTCTTCAGAGGTATTTGTGAAAATAACCGGTGTTATGGCTGAAGCGGCATGCTGCTTGATGTAATTGAGATCAAAGGTGAGAAGCAGTTCGCCTTGTTTGACGGCTTGTCCGCTTGTGACATGTGCTTCAAAGCCTTCCCCATTCAGTTTGACGGTATCGATGCCGACATGAATCAGGATTTCAGTGCCGCCGGCGCTCATAAAGCCGATGGCGTGTTTTGTCGGAAAAATCGAGACGATCTCGCCGTCCGCAGGTGCAACGACTTTTCCTTCTGATGGTATAATCGCAAATCCCTCGCCCATCATTTTTTCTGAAAAGACCTGATCAGGCACATCCCCTAAAGAGACTGTTTCTCCTTTAATCGGATAAATAAAGGTCTCATCGGAATCGGGCTTCAGCGGTTTGTCAGTTACCGTGTCCAGCGCGGCGGCGGTGGCAGGGACGCCTCCGGCCATGATTGTTTTGATGTCGTCTTTTAAGGCATCGGACTTGGTTCCGAATATTGCCTGGAAGTTGTTGTTGACCTCCAGCACACCTACTGCACCAAGCCGTTTTAATTCATCCTTGCAGACTTGGCTTGGCTGATGAACGGTCACACGAAGCCTTGTGATACATGCATCCAGGTTAGCGATATTTTGCTGTCCGCCCAAGGCCTGCAGCACGTGAAAGGCAAGCTGGTCTTTTGCAACTGGAGCTTTCTCCTCATTCTGACCGTCTTCATCTGTCTCACGGCCGGGCGTTTTCAAATTCCATTTCAGAATCGCAAATCGGAACAAATAATAATAAATGAAAGCAAACACGATCCCGACAGGAATGACAACCCAGCCGTTTGTAGACAGTCCGTAGTTCAAGACGTAGTCAATTCCTCCGCCTGAGAACGTATAGCCGTGGCGGACATGGAATAAATCACAAACGACAAAGATGACGCCGGCAAGAATAGAGTTAATCAAATAGAGCACGGGCGCAACGAACAAGAAAGAAAACTCAACCGGTTCTGTAATTCCGGTCAGCATAGATGTGAGCGCCGCAGAAATCATCACGCCGGAGATCATTTTTTTCTTTTCCGGACGCGCGGTATGGATAATGGCAAGAGCAACGGCCGGCAGACAGAAAATCATGTAAGGGAAATCCCCCATCATAAAGCGCCCGGCTGTCGGGTCTCCCGCGAAAAACCTTGTCAGGTCGCCGGTTACGGTGTTGCCTGTTGATGGGTCTGTGTATTCTCCCATCATAAAATAGAAAGGCGTATAAAAAATATGATGCAGGCCAAAAGGAATCAGCAAACGATAGATCGTTGCATAAAAGAACAGGCCGACTGTTGAATCGGCAATTAAACTGCTGGCTGCGTTAATTCCGTTTTGGATCAGCGGCCAAACGAATGAGAAAATGACGCCGATCACCAATGAACTGACGGAAGTAATGATCGGGACAAAGCGTTTTCCAGAGAAAAATCCAAGGACCGGATGCAGCTCGATTGATGAAAATCGCTTATATAAATAGGCGGCGAGAAGCCCGATAATGATTCCTCCGAAAACCCCCATATCAATCAGGTGCTCGGCTCCTTCATACGGAGGCTGAAGGCCGAGTAATTTTCCCATATTGTCGAGGGTGACGGTTAAAATTAAGTATCCGATGACAGCGGCAAGTCCGGCTACACCTTCTCCGCCGGCTAATCCGATCGCGACCCCCACGGCGAAAATCAGCGGAAGGTTATCGAATACAACGCCGCCCGCATCCTTTATAATAGGGATGTTCAGTAAATCCTTGTCTCCGAAACGGAGCAAAAGACCTGCTGCCGGCAGGACGGCAACCGGAGTCATCAACGCGCGGCCAAGCTGCTGCAGAATTTGAAATGCCTTTTTAAACATGACAGTCTCCTTTTATTGTGTTATGAGAATGATGCACTCTTTAATTTTTGAGCTGCTTTATAATCGGCGATAACGGTTACATGATTGTGTTTTTGAAGAATGGAGGCTGGTACATCTGTCGTGACAGGACCTTCAGCCATCTTTTGAATGGCGTCTGCTTTTTCCTCGCCGCTTGCTAAAAGCACAATATGTTTGCTGAATTCCATGATGGTTTTAATGCCCATTGAAATCGCGAGTCTCGGAACCAGCACCGGATCGCCGCCGAAGAATCTGGCATTTGCCTGTATCGTGCTTTCCGAGAGCTTCACAACACGTGTCCGGTCTTCAAAATCAGATCCCGGTTCATTAAAACCGATATGGCCATTGGCGCCGATGCCGAGAATTTGGACATCAATGCCTCCCGCCTGGCGGATGAGATCCTCGTATACTTTGCATGCCGCCTCAAGCTGCGGATTGTCTCCTTGCGGGATATGAATATGATCAGGCTGCATATTGATATGCTGAAAAAGATGCTCATGCATAAAATGGTTATAACTTTGCGGATGAGATGGAGAGAGACCAGCATATTCATCCAAATTAAATGTAGTAACCTTTGAAAAATCAATTTCGCCTGCCTGATAGTCTGAAATCAACTGCTTATACAAGCCGACCGGTGTGCTTCCTGTTGCCAGGCCGAGAACGGCATCTTTCTTAGCTTGTATTTGTTCTTTAATAATGGCAGCGCTTAACTTACAGAGTTCTTCGTAGTGCTCGGCGATCAGAATCTTCATGTGACACCCCCTCAAAGAGATAGACAAGCACCATATTTGTTATGACCAATTTATGATACTTGTCATTACGAATTTAGCACCGCCCTTATCAAACTGTCAATATTAATTTCTGAAAATTTGTTATAAAAGAAGGATACAAATCTTTCATATTGGGAGGGCAAATGGTATTATGGTCTCAATGAAAAAGAACGGATTGCATACAGAATGGGGAGAATGAAATGACAGCTTTATATTCTGTTATCAAGTTTAAAATCATTGAGTTAATTAAATCGGGCAAATATCAGGCGAATGATCAGCTGCCGACGGAGAGTGAGTTTTGCGAACAATATGATGTCAGCAGAACAACTGTGAGACTGGCTCTGCAGCAGCTAGAGCTTGAGGGATATATTAAAAGAATTCAAGGAAAAGGGACATTTGTATCGGCGGCCAAAATACAAACGCCGATTCCGCATAAGATTACGAGCTTTGCAGAACAAATGAGAGGACTTCGTTCTGAATCAAAAGTGCTTGAGCTTGTGGTGATTCCTGCCGATCATTCCATCGCCGAGCTTTTGAAAATGAAAGAGAATGAACCTGTCAACAAGCTTGTCAGAGTCAGATACGCCGAGGGGGAACCTTTGCAGTATCATACCTCATATATTCCCTGGAAGGCGGCACCGGGGCTGGCGCAGGAGGAATGCACCGGCTCGCTGTTTGAATTGTTAAGGACAAAATACAATATTGAAATCAGCAGGGGCACGGAATCGATCGAACCGATTTTAACGGATGAAACGATCAGCGGACACTTATTAACCAATGTCGGAGCGCCTGCGTTTTTATCAGAATCCCTTACCTATGATAAAAATGAAGAAGTGGTGGAATATGCGCAAATTATTACACGGGGAGACCGAACGAAATTCACCGTAGAACAGTCATATCATTCATAAAGCAATGTGTTTTAAGAAGGGAATGGTGGTTCTATGTTTTTATTTACGAATGGAAAAGTGCTGTGGGGAGCAGTGATTGCTGCATTCATCCTTTCAATTGTATTTTACCCTTTTCTGCCGACGCAGATGCCGATTCATTATGATGTTGCGAACAGTCCGGATCTGACGGTTAACAAGCTGGCGGGGACTGTGATGCTGCCTGTTTTGATGGTGGTGTTTGCATGGGCGCGGAAGATCAATTGGCAATTTGTATTCGCAGTGTATATTTTGCTGATTTGCCACATTGTCGTCCTTTGTTTAGCGCTCTAAATCAAACAGCCAGAATAAAACTGGCTGTTTTCTTTAATTTCAGCTTCATCTGACAATGAATGTGGTGTATAATAGCTGATGATCCTAAAGAATATTCTGAAATTTATAGGTGTGAAGCGGCGTATTATTAAAGGAAAGGCTGTATACTTTTTGCAGCTTTAAAAAGACTGAATATTTAAACAATTATGTGAAAGGTGTGCTGATTAGATTGAATAAGCTTATTGAACGAGAAAAAACTGTATATTATAAGGAAAAGCCCGACCCGTCTTCCTTGGGGTTTGGACAATATTTTACAGATTATATGTTTGTGATGGACTACGAAGAGGGGATTGGATGGCATCATCCGAGAATTGCGCCGTACGCACCGCTTACGCTTGATCCGTCTTCATCTGTTTTTCATTACGGCCAGGCTGTTTTTGAAGGATTAAAAGCATACAGAACAGACGACGGCAGGGTGCTGCTGTTCCGTCCGGATCAAAATATCAAACGGCTGAACAGATCGTGTGAGCGCATGAGCATGCCCCCTTTAGACGAAGAGCTGGTGCTTGAGGCATTGACGCAATTAGTTGAGCTGGAGAAAGATTGGGTTCCAAAGGAAAAAGGAACGTCACTGTATATTCGTCCTTTTGTCATTGCCACAGAACCGAGTCTCGGTGTGAAGGCATCCAGGAGCTATACATTTATGATCGTGCTTTCGCCTGTCGGCTCCTATTATGGCGACGATCAGCTGAAGCCGGTTAGAATCTATGTCGAAGATGAGTATGTGAGGGCGGTCAACGGAGGAGTCGGGTTTGCAAAAACGGCTGGAAACTATGCCGCCAGTCTTCAGGCACAGCGGAAAGCGAATGAACTGGGCTATGACCAGGTACTGTGGCTGGACGCCATCGAAAAGAAATATGTGGAAGAAGTAGGGAGCATGAACATCTTTTTCGTCATAAACGGGGAAGCTGTCACACCTGCTTTAAGCGGAAGCATTTTAAGCGGGGTTACACGTGCGTCTGCGATTGAATTGATTCGAAGCTGGGGCATTCCGGTTCGTGAAGAGAGAATATCGATTGATGAGGTGTATGCGGCCTCTGCACGCGGAGAATTGACAGAGGTCTTTGGCACAGGCACGGCAGCAGTCGTTACGCCTGTCGGTGAACTCAACATCCATGGAAAAACGGTGATTGTAGGCGACGGGCAAATCGGGGACCTCTCGAAAAAGCTGTATGAAACGATAACAGATATTCAGCTTGGCAAGGTAAAAGGCCCGTTTAACTGGACAGTGGAAGTGTGAAAATCGAAAAAGAACCTGCCCGGAGGCAGGTTCTTTTTATTTTGAATGAGTCATATCAGCAGCCGGCTGGCTTTTGCGGTTTTTTACATAATATATTGCATAGCAAATGGCCATAAATGGAACGCCGCAATAGAGTGCGATTCTTTGATTCGGATCAAAGGCAATGCCAACGACGGAAGCCAGGCATAACAGGAACGCAGCAATCGGCACGAACGGATACAAAGGGGTTCTGTATTTCAAATCAGTAACCTTGTTTCCCGCTTCGATATAACGTTTTCTGAACATGAATTGAGAAGCAGCGATTCCCATCCACACGACAACGACGGCAAAACCGGAAATCGACACGAGCACAACGTATACAGTGTCTGGCGCAAATACGCTGGACAGCAACGACAGAATGCCGCCGATCATGCTGAACACCAGCGCGTTAAAAGGGGTTCCTTTTGACGTCAGCTTTGCAAATGTCGGATGAAGCGTTTTTTCTTTTGATAAAGACCACAGCATCCGGGAAGAAGCGTAGAGTCCGGAATTAGCCGCTGACAGGATCGCTGTCAGGATAACAAAGTTCATGATATCGGCTGCGTATGGTACACCGACTCTGTCAAAGACAGCGACAAACGGGCTTTTGATGACACCTGCATCTTGAATCGGAATCAGCCCTGACAGCACAAAAATTGTTCCGACAAAGAAGAGCGAGAGACGCCAGACCGTTGTTTTTATCGCTTTTGGTATCGTCTTGTCAGGATCAACGCTTTCACCGGCTGCGATTCCGATTAGTTCCGTTCCCGAAAAGGCAAAATTGACGGACAGCATCGTCATCAAAATCGGGACAAATCCATTGGGAAAAAGCCCGCCTTCCGCCGTGAAGTTGGACAGCATCGGAGCGGCTTCTCCGCCTTTGATCGGGATGATGCCGAACATGGCAGAGCCGCCTAAAAGAATAAATAATACAATGGCTAATACTTTGATGCTGGAAAACCAAAATTCTGATTCAGCGAAAAACTTGACCGAAAATGCGTTAAGCAAGAAGATGAACAGCGCAAAGACGGCACTCCACATCCAAACCGATGTATGGGGGAACCAGCGCTGCATTAACAGGCCGGCTGCTGTGAATTCTGATCCCAATGCCACGGTCCATGTCAGCCAATACAGCCAAGCGACCGTAAATCCGGTGCCCGGCCCTATGTATTTGGCTGCATAGGTGTGAAAGGCGCCGGTCACAGGCATGGCGACTGACAGCTCACCGAGGCATAGCATGACCAGATAGACGATGCCGGCCCCGACTAAGTAGGCGAGTATCGTTCCGGCCGGGCCTGCTTGCTGAATGGTATAACCTGAGCTTAAAAACAGCCCGGTTCCGATGACACCTCCCAAGGAAAGCATAAAGAGGTGCCGGCTTTTCATACTTCTCTGAAAGGTTGTCTCATTCTTGTTGTGGGCAGAGTTCATCTTTTTCCAACTTTCTATCAGCGATTTATTTCCTTCCTAATAAAAAATCTCATGTCAGAAAGTGACACGAGACTCCGGCGAACCGGCTTTAAGTTAGAATATACAAACTATTCCGATAAGTCAAGTTGTTTTTAAAGAGCGGGCCCAAGCCGCAATTTCTTGAATATTTTCGGGTTTTGTCCGGCAGCAGCCGCCAATCAGCCTCGCTCCTTTTTCATGCCAGGTGCGGGCGCTCGCCCCGTAAGATTCTGCGCATGCTGCGCCGTTCCACGTTTTTGTTTCCGGATCATATTGCTCACCTGAATTCGGGTAGACAATGATCGGTTTTGACGTGTTCTTTTTTAACTCCTCTATCAAGGAAGGGATATGCTGAAGCGGCGTGCAGTTGATGCCGAGTGCTGCAATTTGGCGGTGTTCATCAAGCCACGATGCGCAGTCAGCTGCAGGTGTTCCGTCACTGATATGCAAGCCGTCTTTAGCACTGAAGCTGATCCATGCATACGTTTCAGGAAATTCCTTCAACAGCCGAACAATCGCTTTGGCTTCAGTCAGACACGGAATCGTTTCGCATGCCAATACATCAGCTCCGGCTTCAATCAGCGCCTTCATCCGGGGGCGATGAAATTCAATCAGTTCATCTTCTGATATTGCGTAGTTGCCGCGATACTCAGACCCGTCTGCAAGATAAGCGCCATAAGGGCCTATAGAAGCCGCAATGATCGGTTTTGGCCGATTCAAACGGTTCTCTTCAAGCGACCAAAATTCATCACGTGCTTCAGCTGCGATGCTGACGGACAACTCGATGAGCCGGCGTGCTTCCGCTTCGCTCAGCCCGCGTGCGGCAAAGCCTTCAAATGTAGACTGATAGCTGGCGGTGATTGCACAATCGGCGCCTGCCGCAAAATAATCAGTATGAACTTGTTTAATCAGCTCCGGCTCTTCCATCAGGATTTTTGCCGACCACAGACTGTCATTCAAATTACAGCCCTTGCGTTCAAGCTCGGTCGCCATGGCGCCGTCTAGCACAATAAGCGGGTATGTATCTAATATGTGTTGGATAGGATTCATAGAATGTACCGATGCCTTCTTTCAGATTTTTTTGAAAAAGATATGAAAATCGTAATGGAGGCTTACGTGTTTGTCAATAAACGCAAAAAGAGAAAGGTGTTCAGCCCATATGTCTGAACACCCTTTTCTTATGATATTTGTTTGTTGTGCGTGTCAGTCTTTGTGTCTGAAACCGGCCAGCACTCAATGCCATTATGGTTTTTGAGCACATCTTTATAAAAGACCGGATCCTTGCCTGCTTTTTTCTGGCGTGTATAGTCTTTCAGCGCCGTAAAAACGACCTTTGATAGTAAGAAAATCGCGATTAAATTCACGATGACCATCAAACCCATGAACAAATCAGCAAGATCCCAGACGAGCTGGACTTTGGCAACACAGCCAAACACGATCATTGCCAGCACGCCGATACGGTAGACAAAAATCAGTTTTTTGCTTTTGTTCAAAAAGCCGATATTGGTTTCGCCATAATAATAGTTTCCAATTAGAGCACAGAATCCGAATAACAAAATCAGAATCGCGAGAAAGCCTGATGCCCATGATCCGACATGGGAGCTGAGGGAGGCTTGTGTCAAGGCGATTCCGCTCAGACCCGGAGTATGATAGGCATCCGAAAACAGAATGATAAAAGCGGTGCTTGTACAAATGACCAGTGTATCTGTCAGTACACCAAAAGCTTGGATCAGCCCCTGTTTGACGGGATGGCTTGTTGTGGCGGTGGCAGCGGCATTTGGTGCGCTTCCCATTCCCGCTTCGTTTGAAAAGATTCCCCGTCTGACGCCTTGCATGAGTGCCGCGCCCAAAGCCCCGCCGGCGGCCTGGTCAAAACCAAACGCATTTTTCACGATTAGCGCAAGCACACCTGGCAGCTGCGTAATGTTGGAGAAAATGACGAAAAACGCAACTCCGATATACAGGACAGCCAATACGACGACAATGGATTCAGCCAGCTTTGCAATGCGCTTGACTCCGCCAAAAATAATCGTGCCGAATACAGCAATTAAAATGAGTCCCAATGTCAGGCGGTTTGTGCCAAACGCGTTTTCAAAGGCAAGGCTGACTGTATTGGATTGAACCGAGTTGAAGACGATACCGAACGATAAGGTGATTAACACAGCGAACAGCGCGCCCATCCACCTTTTGTTCAGCCCTTTTTCCATGTAATACGCCGGCCCGCCGCGGAAGCCGTTTACATCTTTTACTTTATAAATCTGAGCCAGTGTGCTTTCCACAAAGCTGGATGCTGATCCGATAATGGCGATAATCCACATCCAGAAGATTGCACCGGGCCCGCCGAGTGCAATGGCGATAGCAATGCCCGTAATATTTCCCGTTCCGACACGGGCCGCCATGCTGATGCAAAAGGCTTGAAACGGAGAAATGCTGTTTTTTGACCGGGAAGCAGCACCTTCTCTTAATACCCTGACCATTTCTTTCAGCATGCGAACCTGTAAAAACTTAAGCCTGAACGTAAAATAGATTCCAAAAGAAAGGAGCAAAACAATTAATAGCTTTGACCACAAAAGATCATTTGCAATACCGACGATATGTTCTAGGATTTGCTGCATAGAATCACCTCTTTTTTCATGTTTAAAAAATGCTGAGCTCCCATTCCTGCGCCATATGCTTCAGCAGCATACCGCCAGTGAGGCTGTTGCCGTATTCATCAATGGCAGGCCCGTAAATGCCGATGCCGCATCCGGATTGAAAAGGCTGTTCTCTTCTGGCGCTTGGAGGCACCAGCGCCATGATGCCGCCGGAGACGCCGCTTTTGGCCGGCACGCCGACAAACGCCGCATATTTGCCTGAAGCGTTGTACATGCCGCACGTCAGCATTAATGCCTTGGCCAATTTTGCCACATCTTTTGGAATCACCTGCTCGTGTCGAATCGGATGATACCCGTCATGAGCAAGGATCAGGCCGATCAACGCAATATCTTCTGTAGTGCTCTCCATAGCGCATTGCTTCAAGTACACCTCAAGTGTTTCTTCTACTTCAGCTTCTAAAAAGTTTGTTTCTTTTAAATAGTAGGCCAGCGCTCTGTTGCGGTGGGCGGTTTCCCATTCAGAACGGAATACTTCTTCATGAATTCTTGGCCGTTTTCCTATCAAAGTTTCCATCACCGAGTAAAGAAACTCGAGCTTTTCGTATGCAGATTCTCCGGGAAGGATCGAAGCGATGGTGAGGGCACCCGCGTTGATCATGGGATTGAAGGGCTTTCCCGGCTTGTTGATTTCGAGCCGAATGATTGAATTAAAGGCGTCACCTGTCGGCTCGACATCTACGCGGTCAAGCACATAGGGAATGCCGCGGCTCATGCAGGCGGCAATAAAGCTAATCACTTTTGAAATGCTTTGCATGGTAAAAGAGACGTTCCAGTCGCCGGCGTGTATCATCGTTCCATCAGGCTCCAATACACAGATGCCGAGCTGTGAATCATTGACTTTTCCTAAAGCGGGGATATAGTTTGCGCTTTGTCCATTGGCGGCAAAAGGGCGATAGTATTCAACCCAATCATGAAGCTGTAACGCCGGGTTTATGTCTTTCTGGTGCTCTTTTATCAATTCTTTCATCGAATTCCTCCTCACTGATTTTTTTCTTAAAGGACTGAGGTGTATCAAAACGAAGGCTAAGGGGGCGTTAAACGCTTTCATAATAGCGGAAGGTATAATTACTGTATAATGGAGACTACAGAATCATACAAAATACGACAAAAACATTTTGAAAATAAGCAGTAAGATTTATAAAAACCTCATGTTCTGGGTCAAAAGCAATTTGCAGGTTTTCTCCCGATTCCCCAAAATAAAAAGCGAGGATGTGATCAACATAAAACTGGAACGGTTTATTGAAAAAGACGGATATATACTGGCCCTCATGCTGATTACGGTGCCGCTGGCCGGTGAACTGAAATTTTATCCCCTCAATGAAGAATTCCGGGTCAGCTTTGGGGCACCGGTTTTTTTCTTCTTTTTATCATTGTTGCGGCATGTGCCCGCTGTGCTGCCGGGTTTTCTGACTGGAGCGGCTGTTTTCATCTTTCGCGTCTTTCTGGAATTATGGGGCGGAGGACACAATGGGCTGACTCCGATTCTGTATGATCAAGCGTCTGGCTTTTTCTTTTATATGACTTACGCCTGTCTGTTTTCCATATTAAAGGCCAATCGTTTCCGTGAACGGCCGATTATGCTCGGTTTCATTGGGTTTATGATTGAAGTTGTGTCAGATTGTGTCGAGCTAACTGTGCAATTTCTCATTTTTCATACGGTTGTCACGCCTGAGAAAATCACTGACATTGCGGTGATTGCGATTTCTCACACATTTATTGTGATGAGCTTTTATAGTGTGCTGAAGCTGTATGAAACACAATCGAGAGAAAAACAGACAAGGCAGCAGCACGAGCACATGCTGATGATCGTTTCCAATTTATATGAAGAAACGGTGCACCTAAAAAAGACATTGAAAACGACAGAGAAAGTGACAAACGATTCGTATCAGCTCTATCGGGAAATGAAGGGCAAGGATGTTCAGCTGAGCGGCAGAATCCTGAGACTGGCCGGAGAGATTCATGAAGTGAAAAAGGACAACCAGCGGATATTCGCAGGGCTTTCAAAACTGATTTCGAATGAGAGTTTGAGAGATTATATGAGGGCTTCTGATTTGCTGCAGCTCGTGATTCGAATGAATGAAAAGTACGCTGAAGCACTAGGGAAGCAGATTGATTTTTACTGCTCGATCGAGGGAGAGCATGACGAATATCACGTATTTATCGTGCTTTCGATCATTAATAATCTAACAGCAAATGCGGTAGAGGCTATGGATGAAGAGGGAATGGTCAGCCTGAGGCTCCGTAAGCCAAATGAGAGTATGGTAGAATTCCAGGTGGAAGACAATGGCCCCGGGATTTCCGAGAAAATCGGAGACATTGTGTTTGACCCGGGCTTTACTTCAAAATATGACGAATTTGGCACGCCTTCTACGGGTATCGGACTTTCCTACGTAAAGGAAATCGTGACAGAGCTAGAAGGGGATATCACGTTTGATAATCAGCAGCGGGGAGTGGTGTTTGCCATCAGGCTGCCTGTCCGGCATTTGATTCAGAAAGGGTGAACCAAAAGCTATGCGTTTTTTTATTGCAGATGATGACCGTGCGGTGCGGTCAATTTTAAGGCAGATCATTGAGGACGAAGATCTCGGGGAAGCTGCTGGTGAAGCAGACGACGGAAGCCAAGTGGAAGGGCATATGCTGCAATTTAAGCAGATTGATATTTTATTAATCGATCTGTTAATGCCCGGAAGAGACGGCATTGAGACGATTCGTCAGATCCAGAATACGTACTCCGGCAAAATCGTAATGATCTCTCAAGTGGAGGCGAAGGAAATGGTCGGGGAAGCGTACTCGCTCGGCATCGAATATTTTATCCATAAGCCGATTAACCGCATTGAAATTGTCACGGTTCTCCAAAAGGTGAAGGAGCGGATCGAGCTTGAACACTCGATTGGAGCCATTCAGCATTCTCTAAGCCGGCTTGTCAATCGGACTGAACGGAAAGCGCGTCCCCAGCAGAAGAGTGACAGCGGTTTAAAAGAGGCAGGAACATTCCTGTTGTCCGAGCTGGGCATGATGGGAGAAGGCGGCGCACATGATCTCATGGCGGTCCTGCAGTATTTAGCAGAACACGAGCAATCCGAGCCGCACGAAAAACAAAGCCCTTCGCTAAAACAAATATTCACCCAAGTAGCGGTACGGAAGCTGGGGACAGGAGCCTCACAGACGGAAGTCAATCGCGAAATGAAAGCCTCGGAGCAGCGTATCCGCAGAGCGATTATTCATTCGCTGCACCATTTTGCTTCACTGGGCACAACTGATTTTTCGAATCCAAAATTTGAAACCTATGCATCGAAATTCTTTGATTTTCCGGTTGTCAGCCAGAAAATGAAAGAACTCCAATCCAAGGATGCAAAACCCCTTGCACCTGCTAGAATAAATATGAAAAAATTCATCCACGTGTTTTTTTTGGAAGCAAAGCTTTTGCATGAGACGATGAAACAAAGAAGGATATAAACCAAACAGCCGGCTGACCAGGCTGTTTTTTTGCTGCGCAGAATCCCGGCCGGACAGTGATTTACCGCTTTTTTATAAAATATCAGAAAATAAAGATATTGACTTATTGTTTATTTGTCTTACAATTAAACAAAAGGATATATGGGAAGGAGCGGATGTGAAAGAAAAATTAATAAAAGCGCTTACAGATAGAGGCCGTATACACAAATAACAGGAGGTTATGTTGATGAGCCGTATCAGAAAAGCACCCGCTGGAATTTTAGGTTTTCCGGTTGCTCCTTTTAACACACAAGGAAAACTGGAGGAAGAAGCTCTTTTTCAAAACATTGAGTTTTTGCTGAATGAGGGCTTGGAAGCGATATTTATCGCTTGCGGGTCTGGTGAATTCCAATCTCTCAGCCAGAAGGAATATGAGCAAATGGTGGAAGTCGCAGTCTCGGCAGCCGGAGGAAAGGTGCCGGTCTACACGGGGGTGGGCGGCAACCTCAGCACAGCGCTTGATTGGGCGCAGCTGTCGGAGAAAAAAGGCGCCGACGGCTACTTGATTCTGCCTCCGTATTTGGTGCATGGCGAACAGGAGGGGCTGTACCAGTATGCGAAAACGATTATTGAAAGCACTGACTTGAACGCGATTCTTTATCAGCGCGATAACGCAGTTCTCTCTGTTGAACAGATCAAACGTCTGACCGAATGTGAACAGCTTGTCGGTGTCAAAGACGGGGTAGGAAATATGGATTTGAATATCAATCTCGTCTATACGATCGGCGACCGCTTGGGATGGCTCAACGGAATGCCGATGGCTGAAGTGACGATGCCGGCTTATCTGCCGATCGGGTTCCACTCTTACTCTTCAGCGATTTCAAATTATATCCCGCATATTTCGCGAATGTTCTATGATGCATTGAAAAACGGAAATGACGAGCTTGTGAAGGAACTCTATCGGCATGTGATTCTGCCGATCAACGACATTCGCAAACAACGAAAAGGCTACGCCGTATCCTTGATTAAAGCCGGTATGGAAATCATGGGTTTGAATGTAAGGAATACAGCCAGACCGCCTGTCGGCCCGGTTGAAAAAGATCATTATCAGCAATTGGAAGCAATTTTGAAGCAGGCGGCTGACCGTTTTCCGAAAAAAGCCGCGACGGTTTGACCAGAAAAAACACGAAAGGGGCAATGGGCATGTCTGTGATCACGGAACAAAACACGTACCTCAACTTTATTAACGGAGAGTGGGTTAAGTCTCAATCAGGCGATATGGTCAAAGTCGAAAACCCTGCCGATGTGAATGATATTGTCGGATATGTACAGAATTCAACGGCTGAAGATGTGGAACGTGCCGTCACCGCCGCCAATGAAGCCAAAACGGCTTGGAGAAAGCTGACGGGTGCCGAGCGCGGCCAATACTTATACAAAACAGCGGATATCATGGAGCAGCGCTTGGAGGAAATCGCCGCCTGTGCAACGCGTGAAATGGGTAAAACATTGCCGGAAGCGAAGGGAGAAACAGCCCGGGGGATTGCCATTCTGCGCTATTACGCCGGAGAGGGCATGCGAAAAACGGGTGACGTCATTCCGTCTACTGACAAAGACGCGCTCATGTTTACCACCCGTGTTCCGCTCGGTGTGGTCGGTGTGATTTCTCCGTGGAACTTCCCAGTGGCGATTCCGATTTGGAAAATGGCGCCGGCATTGGTATACGGCAATACCGTTGTCATCAAACCGGCGACAGAAACAGCTGTGACATGCGCGAAGATCATTGCCTGCTTTGAGGAAGCGGGGCTCCCGGCAGGGGTCATCAATTTGGTGACAGGCCCGGGTTCTGTTGTCGGGCAGGGGCTTGCTGAGCATGACGGTGTAAACGCCGTTACGTTTACCGGTTCAAATCAAGTCGGAAAAATCATCGGGCAAGCCGCTTTAGCGAGGGGAGCCAAATATCAGCTTGAGATGGGCGGCAAAAACCCTGTCATCGTAGCTGATGACGCTGACCTTGAAGCTGCGGCAGAAGCTGTCATAACGGGGGCCTTCCGTTCAACCGGCCAGAAATGCACCGCGACAAGCCGTGTCATCGTACAAAGCGGAATTTACGAGCGCTTTAAAGAAAAACTGCTCCAGCGCACAAAAGATATTACAATCGGAGACAGCTTAAAAGAGGATGTCTGGATGGGACCGATAGCCAGCAAGAATCAGCTTGATAACTGCCTGTCATACATTGAGAAAGGCAAACAGGAGGGCGCTTCCCTTTTAATAGGAGGAGAAAAGCTGGAGAACGGAAAGTATCAAAACGGCTATTATGTTCAGCCTGCCATCTTTGACAATGTGACATCTGAGATGACAATTGCCCAGGAGGAAATTTTCGGTCCGGTGATCGCCTTGATCAAGGTGGACTCGATAGAGGAGGCGCTGAACATCGCCAATGATGTGAAGTTCGGTTTAAGTGCATCCATCTTCACGGAAAACATCGGCCGAATGCTTTCTTTCATTGATGAAATCGATGCCGGGCTGGTTCGGATCAATGCAGAAAGCGCAGGTGTTGAGCTGCAGGCGCCTTTTGGCGGCATGAAGCAGTCGAGCTCCCACTCCCGAGAACAGGGTGAGGCAGCGAAGGACTTTTTCACAGCGATCAAAACTGTTTTTGTGAAGCCGTAATGGTGCTGGAAAGAGGCGTGCGTCTCTTTCCCGGTTTATCACAACCAGCATATGATTCTCTACTTTGAAAAGGAGAAGATACTATGAAAAAAGACTTTGCGAGTGTTACTCCGGCGGGCAAAAAAACGTCCGTGCGCTGGTTCATCGTGTTTATGCTGTTTCTTGTGACCTCTATTAACTACGCGGATCGAGCGACGCTTTCCATCACCGGAGATTCCGTCCAGCACGATTTGGGATTGGACTCGGTCGCCATGGGATATGTCTTTTCTGCCTTTGGCTGGGCCTATGTCATCGGACAGCTTCCGGGCGGCTGGCTGCTGGACCGTTTTGGTTCAAAGACTATCATTGCGTTAAGCATCTTTTTCTGGTCGTTTTTTACGTTGCTGCAAGGGGCGATTGGCTTTTTCTCCGCCGGCACAGCGATTATCCTGCTGTTTGCACTGCGTTTTCTGGTTGGTTTATCAGAAGCGCCTTCATTTCCCGGAAACGGCAGAGTTGTTGCCTCATGGTTTCCAAGCTCCGAGCGCGGGACAGCTTCAGCCTTTTTTAATTCAGCACAATACTTCGCAATCGTCATTTTTTCTCCTTTAATGGGCTGGCTTACCCACTCTTTCGGCTGGCATTCCGTTTTCGTTGTCATGGGTATTGCAGGCATTCTTCTGGCTGTCATCTGGCTAAAAACGGTGTATGAACCGAAAAAACATCCGAAGGTTAATGAAGCTGAGCTTGCGTACATCGAACAGGGCGGCGGGCTGATTTCCATGGATGACAGTAAAAGCAAACAAGAAACAGAATCGAAATGGCCGTATATCAAACAGCTGTTAACGAACCGCATGCTGATTGGCGTGTACATCGCGCAATACTGTATTACGACTCTCACCTATTTCTTTCTCACATGGTTTCCGGTATATTTGGTTCAGGCCCGCGGCATGTCTATTCTTGAAGCTGGGTTTGTCGCTTCCCTGCCGGCGCTGTGCGGATTTGCCGGCGGCGTGCTTGGGGGCATTGTGTCAGACATCTTACTCAAAAAAGGCCGTTCACTGACCTTTGCAAGAAAAGTGCCAATCATTGCCGGCATGCTGCTGTCTTGCAGTATGATTGTCTGTAACTACACAGATTCAGCATGGCTCGTCGTTGTCATTATGTCGCTCGCGTTTTTCGGAAAAGGCTTCGGCGCATTGGGTTGGGCTGTCGTGTCGGACACGTCTCCGAAAGAATGTGCAGGATTAAGCGGCGGTTTGTTCAACACTTTCGGGAATATTGCCTCAATTACAACACCGATTATTATCGGATACATTGTCAATGCCACTGGATCTTTCAATGGCGCGCTTGTGTTTGTCGGCGCTAACGCGATTGCGGCGATCCTCAGCTATTTGCTGCTGGTCGGGCCGATCAAACGGGTCGTGTTAAAGAAACAAGAACAAGACCCCGATCAATCGTTGCCTGTCTAATATTTATGAAAGCGCTTTATAAAGGGAGGAAAATGCATGAGTTCACCGATACAAGAGCAGGTTCAAAAAGAAAAAAGATCGAATATTCCCTCAATTTCTGAAATGAAGGTGATTCCTGTTGCGGGACATGACAGCATGCTGCTGAATCTAAGCGGAGCACACAGCCCGTTTTTTACCCGGAATATCGTAATCTTAACAGACAGCAGCGGAAATCAGGGAGTCGGCGAGGTGCCTGGCGGAGAGCATATTCGCCGCACACTGGAGCTGTCAGAGCCGCTTGTTGTCGGAAAATCTATCGGTGCGTACCAGGCGATATTGCAAACGGTCAGAAAGCAGTTTGGCGATCAGGACAGGGGAGGGCGAGGAAACCAGACGTTTGATTTGCGCACCACTGTGCACGCCGTCACCGCACTGGAAGCGGCTTTGTTGGATTTGCTTGGAAAGTTTCTTCAGGAACCGGTCGCGGCTTTGCTGGGCGAAGGGAAGCAGCGTGATGAAGTAAAAATGCTCGGTTACCTCTTTTACATCGGCGACCGAAATCGGACGACCTTGCCGTATCAAAGCGATGAGCAGTCAGATTGTGCGTGGTTCCGTCTGCGCCATGAGGAAGCGCTGACGCCGGAGGCCATTGTGCGTCTTGCCGAATCCGCACAGGAGCGCTATGGCTTTCAGGATTTCAAATTGAAAGGCGGGGTGCTGCGGGGAGAAGAGGAAATCGAAGCTGTTACCGCATTATCGAAACGTTTTCCAGAGGCAAGGATCACTCTTGATCCGAACGGGGCATGGTCATTAGAGGAAGCTATTGCATTATGCAAAGGAAAGCAAGATGTGCTCGCGTATGCGGAAGATCCATGCGGGGATGAGAATGGCTACTCCGCTCGTGAAGTAATGGCTGAATTCCGCCGCGCGACAGGGCTTCCGACTGCGACAAATATGATTGCGACTGACTGGCGGGAAATGGGTCACGCGATTCAGCTCCACGCGGTCGATATACCGCTGGCTGATCCGCATTTTTGGACGATGCAAGGGTCGGTGCGGGTTGCGCAAATGTGCCATGATTGGGGTTTGACATGGGGCTCGCACTCCAACAACCACTTTGATATTTCCCTTGCGATGTTTACCCATGTGGCAGCAGCGGCTCCGGGGCGGATCACGGCGATTGATACCCATTGGATCTGGCAGGACGGGCAGCGATTAACGAAACAGCCTTTTGAGATTTCTTCTGGCTGTGTCAAGGTGCCGGATAAGCCTGGACTAGGCGTCGATATTGATATGGAACAAGTGGAAAAAGCGCATGAGATCTATCGGAAAATGAATTTAGGCGCACGGAATGATGCGATCCCAATGCAGTTCCTGATCAGCAACTGGGAATTTGACCGGAAGCGCCCGTGTCTTGTGCGATAAGTTTGATTGTAAATATTGTCATATCCGCTATTTTGTCTTACAATTGAACAACTGAAGGGAGAGTTGTTCGTGTACGAAGGTTTAGAGGATTTGAAAGTCGATACAGTCAATCGGAAAACATTAGCCAAGCAGGTCATCGAACGGATTGTCCATTTATTATCGAGCGGACAGTTGAGGGCCGGAGACAAATTGCCGACAGAAATGGAACTGATGGACATTTTGCATGTCAGCAGGCCGGTGCTACGGGAAGCACTCAGTTCACTTGAAACGCTGGGCGTCATTACGAGAAAAACACGAGGGGGCACATATTTCAACGATAAAATCGGCATGCAGCCATTTTCCGTCATGCTTGCTTTGGCCACTGATAATCTTCCGGCTATCATTGAAGCGCGGATGGCGCTAGAACTCGGGCTCGTGACAATTGCCGCGGAAAAAATCAATGAGGAAGAGCTTCAGCGTTTGCAGAAGACGATCGACGATATTGCCAACAGCACTGACAATCATTATGGTGAAGCGGATAAAGAGTTCCATCGAATTATTGCGTTAAGCGCCAATAACCCCGTCGTTGAAGGGATGATTCAGTCCCTGCTGATCACCCATGCGAAAATTGACAGCCAAATTCCGTACAGGGAGAGAGATGTAACGGTCGAATATCACAAAAAAATCTACGACGCCCTTGCCAAAAGAGATCCGTACAAAGCACATTACCACATGTATGAGCATCTGAAATTTGTCCGTGACAAAATTCTAAAAGGAATGGATGAAAAATAATGGTGAGCAACCGCAGTTGAAACGTAAGAGCTGCGGTTTTTTTAAACCAATTTAGAAAACGCTTACTAAAATATGAGGAGTGATTTTCATATGGCGATGAACCTCAGGAAGAACCAAGCCCCCCTTTACATCAAAGTGCATGAAATAGATAACACCGCGATTATTGTAAATGATGGAGGGCTGCCAAAGGGCACTGTTTTCTCATGCGGGCTCGTACTTGAAGAGGATGTTCCTCAAGGCCATAAGGTGGCCCTCACCGATCTCAATCAAGGGGACGAGATCGTGCGTTACGGAGAGGTGATCGGATTTGCTGATGAGACGATCAAACGCGGGAGCTGGATACGGGAAGCCCTCGTGAGAATGCCCGCTCCTCCGGCGTTAGACGATCTTCCTCTCGCAAACAGGGTGCCGCAGCCGCGGCCCCCACTTGAAGGATATACATTTGAAGGATACCGAAATGCGGATGGCAGTGCGGGGACAAAAAATATCCTCGGCATCACGACAAGTGTTCAATGTGTTGTTGGCGTTTTGGATTATGCAGTCAAACGAATAAAAGAAGAGCTGCTGCCGAAATACCCAAATGTCGATGACGTTGTGCCGCTGCATCATCAATACGGATGCGGCGTGGCGATCAATGCGCCCGACGCTGTCATTCCGATCCGCACGATTCAAAATCTTGCGAAGCATCCGAACTTCGGCGGTGAAGTAATGGTAATCGGATTGGGATGTGAAAAGCTCCTCCCGGAAAGAATTGCCTCCGAAAATGATGATGACATTCTATCGCTCCAGGATCACCGAGGTTTTGCGGCGATGATCCAATCCATTTTGGAAATGGCGGAGGAACGGTTAATCAGGCTGAACAGCAGAACCCGGGTGTCATGCCCTGTTTCGGATCTGGTTATCGGCCTGCAATGCGGCGGCAGTGATGCGTTTTCCGGCGTGACGGCGAACCCTGCCGTGGGGTATGCGGCTGATTTATTGGTTCGCGCAGGTGCAACGGTTTTGTTTTCTGAAGTGACAGAGGTGCGGGATGCCATTCATTTATTAACGCCGCGGGCTGTCAGTGAAGAGGTCGGACAATCGCTGATCAAAGAGATGAAGTGGTATGACAGCTATCTTCGGCGGGGAGACGCAGACCGTAGCGCAAACCCGTCACCAGGCAATAAAAAAGGCGGATTATCCAATGTGGTGGAAAAAGCGTTAGGTTCGGTAGCGAAATCAGGCACAAGCCCCATCTCCGGCGTGCTCGGCCCTGGTGAAAGAGCAAAGCAAAAAGGCCTGCTGTTCGCGGCGACACCGGCAAGCGATTTTGTGTGCGGCACCCTGCAGCTGGCTGCGGGCATGAATTTGCAGGTGTTTACGACAGGGAGAGGAACACCATATGGCCTGGCTGCTGCGCCGGTTCTGAAAGTATCGACGCGGCATTCCTTATCAGAGCATTGGGCTGATTTAATCGATATCAATGCCGGCCGAATCGCGACAGGAGAGGCCAGTATCGAAGACGTAGGCTGGGAAATCTTCAGGACGATTTTGGATGTGGCAAGCGGCCGCAAACAAACGTGGGCAGACCGTTGGGGTCTTCATAATGATTTGTGCTTGTTTAATCCTGCTCCAGTGACTTGATTCATGTTTTTATAGCGGAAAGATGGAATATGCTGTAAAATGAAAATCAGCGTATAGGAAACGGAGGGGTTACAGCATGGCATTCATTAGATTCCGAGTGACACGAATTCAATAGTGAACAACTCTCGCCTGAATGCGAGAGAATCGGGATGAATCCGCCTATGTATGAGCCCTTATATGGTTATCAAAAAAGAGGGTGGCGTGCCTGCCCTTTTTTGTGCCTTCAAGCATCCCTTCTCTCTACTGCAGGCCGGAGCATGAGAAAGGGGAAATGGGATGACAAACCTTAACGAAAAACAGCTTATCACTGAGATTGTCGGGCTTGCACGCAGCCAAGGTTTGACGGTTCATTCTGAGAACGCGCAATTGAATGAAACCGGAATGGACTTTCAAGTTGTATTTGCCAAGGACGACACAGGTATGCCATGGGTGCTGCGAAAACCGCGGCGAAGTGATGTTGTGGAAAGAGCATCTGCAGAAGGCATAACGCTTGCCTTTCTCCGCGCGAATCTGACTGCTGATGTGCCGGATTGGAGAATTCATACACCGGAATTGATCGCTTACCCCATGTTAAAAGGAACGCCGGCTGCTGGAATTGACTTGGAACAAAAGCAATATGTATGGAATATGGATCATCAGCCGCCGTCAGACGACTTTGTCCGCACACTTGCCGACATACTGGCTGAATTACATGGCACGGATCAAATATCTGCTGGGCAATCCGGAATAGAAGTGATAAGGCCAGAAGATTTCAGGCAAATGACAGCAGACTCTATGGTTGATGTGAAGAATAAGCTTGGCGTATCTACGACGCTTTGGGAAAGATGGCAAAAGTGGGTAGATGATGATGCATACTGGCCGGGTTTCTCTTCTTTGATACACGGCGATCTCCACCCGCCGCATATCCTTATCGATCAAAATGGACGTGTCACAGGACTTCTGGATTGGACAGAAGCGAAGGTTGCTGACCCAGCCAAGGATTTTGTTCTTTATCAAACCATTTTCGGAGAAAAAGAAACTGCCCGTTTGCTTGAATACTATGATCAAGCAGGCGGCCGAATATGGGCAAAAATGCAGGAACACATCTCAGAGATGCAGGCGGCGTATCCGGTGGAAATCGCCAAGCTAGCTCTGCAAACACAGCAGGAGGAACACATCAATATGGCGCTGGAAGCACTTGGTGTAACATCGGATTAAGAATTGACTTCGTTTCATGAACCGAGTATTATAAACTCTACAAATAATAGAACGGATTAACAATCGTGAGGAAGAGCAAGTACGCATCAGAATGGAGGTTCAGAGAGTCGGTGGCAGGTGTGAACCGATCCTCCCCTGATGCCGAATGGGCTTCTGAATTGCTTTGCTGAACGGATAGTAGGCGATGCCGGGTTTCTCTCCCCGTTACCAAGAGAGGAGTATCGAAACATAGGTTTTCTGTACTTAGAGTGAACGGCTGTATAGCTGTTAATAAAGGTGGTACCGCGAGACCCTCGTCCTTTGCATAGGACGGGGGTTTTTTGTGTTTCTTAAAGGAGGTGACGGCCAATGTACGATGGCTGGTGGTGGCATAGCAGATGAGTTAGAAAGGAGGATATCAAATGGTCATTGCAACTGATGATCTTGAGGTCGCATGTCCTAAATGTGAAAGAGCGGGAGAAATCGAAGGAACACCTTGCCCGGCCTGCAGCGGAAAAGGTGTTATTCTGACTGCTCAAGGATATACGCTTCTCGATTTTATCCAAAAGCATTTGAATAAGTAAAGGAGAAAAGCTGAGCTGAGATGAGAGCAGAAGAGCAGAGTAAGATTCGTGAGGCCGCAGCAGGTACGATTTTTTTGCTGATCGGAACAGTTTGTTTTGCGTCTAAATCGATTTGGATAAAATGGGCATACCAAATGGGTGCTGAGCCAGATGCCGTGCTGCTATACAGGCAGCTGCTGGCTGTTCCGCTGTTTTGGCTGATTTTTTTAATATACCGTCCTCCAATGCCAGACGGTAAGAAAAAAGGAGACCTATGGAAGGCTTGTGGCGCGGGAGTGTTTTGTTTTTTTCTGTCTCCCTTGCTTGATTTTATCGGGCTGAACCATGTATCCGCAATGGTTGAACGTATATTGCTGATGAGCTATCCGTTGTTTGTGTTTGGATTCACCGCGTGTCGTGACCGGAAAATGTCCTCAATTCAGGACCTTTTCGCAGTTCTGGCGGTCATGTTTGGGCTTTTCTTGGCGCTGGGCGGCTGGAATGCTGAGCTTTTCCAGGCGAATATGATTGGAGCTGTATTCATTTTGTTATCTTCGGCCGTCTATGCTGGTTATCTTGTCCTTTCCGGGCATCTCGTCCATCAAATCGGAGGGATCCGTCTCAATGCATACGGGATGACAGCTGCTGGAGCTGCCATGATGCTTTACACAGGGATAAAATCGGCGGCTGGCATGAATACGCCAATGGCAGCATATCCGCTTTCTATGTATGGTTTGTTCGCAGTAATTGCAGTCGTTACCACAGTGATTCCATTTGTGCTAATGCTTGAGGGCATAAAACGAATCGGGGCACAGCGAGCCGCCGCCATTTCAATGGCAGGGCCTATCCTGACGATTTTCTATGGAGCTTTATTTCTCGGTGAACGGCTCGGGCTCATTCAAGTCATTGGATGCGGTGGCGTATTTTTTGTCATTACGGGCATGGAATACAGGAAGCTGAAAACAGGAAAAAAAGAATAATTTTTATAAAACACACACGTTTTTCAATTACAATAAGTGTAATTACGTGTGTGTTTTTTGATTTTGTAAAGGTTAGGTGAGGAGATGCAGCGCATATTGCTTGTAGAAGACGACCACTCAATCAGTGAAATGGTGGATCATTATTTAACAAAAGAAGGCTTTGGAATTGTGCATGCTTTCGACGGAGAAGAGGGCATCCGGCTGTTTCAGCAGGGTTCATACGATTTGGTCCTCCTTGATATCATGCTCCCGAAGCTGAACGGCATGGATTTTCTGAAAATCATCCGGGAAAAAAGCAATATACCGGTCTTAATGATTTCGGCAAAAGATGGAGATGTGGACAAGGCATTGGGACTGGGCTTTGGGGCGGATGATTATATCGCCAAACCGTTTTCGATGATTGAGCTGACAGCCCGAGTAAAAGCCGCGATACGGCGGGCGACGCAATATTCGGCAGAGGAGCCGGCTGTGAATAAGGTGATCCGGATTCACCAGCTTGCGATAGATATAGACAATGTTTCCGTTTTGAAAAACGGAGAGCCGCTCCAGCTGACGTCAACAGAATGGCAGCTGCTGTGCTTATTTGCATCAAATCCTAAAAAAGTGTTTACGAAAGAACAAATCTACCGTTCCGTTTGGAATGAAGAGTACTTTGATGATCAGAACATCATTAACGTACATATGCGGCGGCTCAGAGAAAAGATTGAGGATGACCCCTCCTCCCCTCAATATATTAAAACGTTATGGGGCATCGGTTATAAATTAGGAGAGTTTTAGAATGACAGTGCTATGGGTGGCCGCTGTCATCGCTCTGGCGTGTCTGAATGTGATTCAATTCATAATGAAAAAGAAGCGGGACGGGAATCTGGCTTACACGGCTGACCAGCTTAGCTACATGCTCAGCCGGGATTCGGCAGGACAAATTTTGCTTCCTACAGACGATCATGCGCTCAAAGACTTGCTTGTTAACATCAATCTTATCGTTGAGAATCGTCAGCAGATCAGCGCCCAATTTGCCAAAACAGAGCAATCCATGAAGCGGATGCTGACCAATATGTCGCACGACCTGAAAACGCCGTTAACGGTCATTCTCGGTTATATTGAAGCCATTCAAAGTGACCCGAACATGCCGGACGAAGAGCGGGAAAGATTGCTGGGGAAGCTCCGCCAGAAAACAAATGAACTTATTCAGATGATCAATTCCTTTTTTGATTTAGCGAAATTAGAATCTGAAGATAAAGAGATCCCGATCACCAAAGTACATATGAACGACATATGCAAACGAAATATCCTGCACTATTATGACGCTGTTCAGTCAAAAGGCTTTCAAGCAGCCATCGATATCCCCGATACGCCGGTGTATGCGCAGGCGAATGAAGAGGCTCTGGACAGAATCCTGCAAAACCTATTGTCCAATGCGATTCAATATGGCGCGGCCGGCAAGTTAATCGGGCTGACGCTGTCTTATGATGAGAGGAACATCGCCATCACCGTATGGGATCGCGGAAAAGGGATTAGTGAAACCGATCAGCAGCGGGTGTTTGAGAGGCTGTACACACTGGAAGAATCCAGAAATAAAGCATTTCAAGGAAGCGGCTTGGGTTTAACCATCACAAAACGGCTTACAGAAAAAATGGGAGGCATCATATCCGTCCAAAGCAAGCCGTACGAACGGACTGCATTTACGATCACATTGAAACGCATGACATATTAATCGTAAGAATTTCTTAAGGTTTGAGAAATAAAAATGACAGGGCTCGCCGCTACAATAGAAAACAGGAAAAGAGAGGGAAGGAGAAACAAAGTTGACTTATATCGTACAAACAAACGGGCTGACCAAAACATATCAGGGCAAAGAGGTCGTATCCAATGTCAGCATGCATATTAAAAAAGGTGAAATCTATGGCTTTCTCGGCCCGAACGGCGCGGGGAAAACAACCATTATGAAAATGCTGACGAGCCTTGTCAAACCGACAAGCGGTGAAATCATCATCCTTGGGAACAAGTTCACCCACACGTCATATGAGGTGCTGGGGAACATCGGCAGCATGATTGAATATCCGATTTTTTATGAAAACCTGACAGCTGAAGAAAATTTAGATCTGCATTGTGAATATATGGGATACCACAATAAAAAAGCCATACAAGAAGTGCTGGATATGGTGAATTTAAAACAAATCGACAAAAAACCCGTCAAAACCTTTTCCCTCGGGATGAAGCAGCGCCTTGGAATTGCGCGTGCCATCCTCACGAAGCCGGACCTGCTTATTCTGGATGAGCCGGTGAATGGTCTTGACCCTCTCGGCATTAAAAAGATCAGGCAATTGTTTCAAGTGCTGAGCAAAGAGTACGGGATGACGCTGCTGATCTCAAGCCACCTGCTGGGTGAAATCGAACAAATCGCGGACACAATCGGCGTCATTCGGGACGGCAGGCTGCTTGAAGAGGTATCAATGGAGGATGTCAGGGGCCAGAACACTGAATACATCGAGCTTGTCACGCCGAATCAGACAAGGGCCTGCTTTGTGCTGGAGAAAGAGCTGCAATTAACCAACTTTAAAATATTAAATGAGAAAACGATTCGAATTTACGAGGCTGAAGCCTCTCAGGCTGCCATATCCAAAGCATTGATTTTAAATGATGTAGACATTGAATCAATGAACAAAAAGTATACGTCGCTGGAGGATTATTTTATCAAATTGATCAACGGCAATAGCATCAGTGCGTAAAGGAGGAGAGACACGTTGATGAATTTGATCAGAATCGAATTAAGAAAAATGAAAATGGGCTGGTATATCAGAGGTGCCCTCATTGCCAACGTGATCATTATGGGTTTTATGTGGCTGATCAGTTATTCCGAAAAAGCCGATGGCGGGGTTTCGTTCCAAAGTACGGATGAAGCATTCCTCATCATCGGCACCTTCGTCAGAGCGGTATTTATCGTATTTGGCGCTGTGCTGATCGTAAAATTGGTGATTTCGGAATATAAAAACAAAACCATTCTTGTGATGTTCACGTACCCGATCAGCCGTAAAAAGCTGCTCACCGCTAAGCTCATGATCGCGGGCGGACTGACGTTTATCACGATTTTACTTTCAAATATACTCATAGCCGCCGGTTTCTTTTGGCTGAACTCGATCTGCCATTTCATACCGGGAGAGCTTACTTCCGAGATCATTTCTCAACAGGCGGTCAAAATGGCGGTTTTCGCTTTTGGCGCCGCTGGAACCAGTTTAGTTCCCATCTTTTTTGGGATGCGTAGACACTCGGTTCCGGCGACCATCATTTCATCTGTAGTAATTGTGATGCTCATCAGCTCAACAAGTCCGGGCTTCTCGATTTCATCTGTTGTGTATATCCCGTTATCGTTAGCGGCATTCGGTTTGTTCTTTTCCTACATGGCGATCAGGAATGCGGACAAGCAGGATGCGTAAACAAAGGCGCCCAATATGTATAAAAGGCCGATGCTGTCAGCACCGGCCTTTCCATTATGAGTCTGTTCTTGTTTCAAGATAATGCTTCTTGCCAATCTCTTTGCTCATCATATAGAAATGGAAGCAATATTCACCGATTGCCATGACGATCGCGCCGAATAAAGCCGCCAATGCAACTTCACCGCCAGTCATCCCCATAGAAAGCGGCATGCCCATCAGCCAGATCACGAGAAAGGCCAAACCAAAATCAGCCAAAGTTGCAATCATATTATTCCATTTCGGCAATACATAAAGATCGCCCAGCAAATAAGAAATAACCCCTAACACAATCGTCATTAGCAGCGTATCACCAAACGTGAAACCAAAGCCCAGACCAAGCACCAGATACAACACAATAATCGTCATAATACCTTTAATAGCGAGCGCTTTCACATGTGTCATTACAATTCCTCCTTTTGTCATTTGATTTGTTATGTATAATTCCTCAAATGTAAAAAGTTAAACCTTATTTCTTTTCGGAGGCGGGTGCAAATCTGCTGGGGAGAGGTCAATGATGTGAATCCAGGAATTGAGGCTGCGGCGCTTCGACAGCGGAAACGTGAAGCTTGTACTGCACCGGACGCTGCTTTGATGCCCAACAGCCCATTATGTTTGCTGTTTTTAGATGAATAAATTTAAAAACTTCTCCTGTCCCTCCGTCATCACTTCTGAAGTAATGAAATATGATGAAAAGAGATCAAGGGGAGGTGACGTGATGGCGGTCGTGAGAGCAACGAGTGCGGATGTCGATTTGATGGCAAGGCTGCTCAGAGCGGAAGCGGAAGGCGAAGGCAAGCAGGGGATGCTGCTTGTCGGCAACGTTGGAATTAATCGGCTGCGGGCGAATTGCTCAGATTTTAAAGGCCTCCGCACCATCAGGCAGATGATTTATCAGCCACACGCGTTTGAGGCTGTGACTCATGGATATTTTTATCAAAGGGCGCGAGATAGCGAGCGTGCCCTTGCACGCCGGTCGATTAATGGTGAAAGGCGCTGGCCTGCAAAATTTAGTTTATGGTACTTCAGGCCGCAGGGGGACTGTCCAGCCCAGTGGTATAACCAGCCGTTTGTGGCCAGATTTAAGTCACACTGCTTTTATCAGCCGACGGCGGAGACGTGTGAAAATGTATATAACACATTTTAGAGACAGGACACCGTTCAAATTGAACGGTGTTTTTCTTTGAAAAGATGCAATGCAAAATATTCCTGTGAGATAATCAAAGAAAAAAGAGCTGACGGAGATGACAGAATGGCAACAATTGACCTGCAAAAGAAAAGTGTAAAGATCGTACTGGAGAAAAAGCAGTTAACGAAGGTGACGGCTCGTGTTGGACTGGTTCTTGATATTACGGGATCGATGAGACCGCTCTACAAAAACGGGACGGTTCAAAATGTGGTGGAGCGGATTTTGGCAGTGGCTGATCAGTTTGATGATAACGGTTTGCTGGATGTATGGGTGTATGATAATGAATTTTCCCGATTAAAGCCAGTTTCAGAAAAGGATTTTTCGGGCTATGTCGATCGTGAAATTTTAAATAATGACCGCTTGCATAAATTCGGCAGAAATGATGAGCCGCCAGTCATGAAGGACGTGCTGCGCAAATATGTTACGGAGGAACCGAGCTCGTATCCTGCTTTCATTGTTTTTATCAATGACGGGGGCTGTAAAAAGTCAATCAAACCGATAATTGAAGCTTCTTCTGATAAACCGGTGTTCTGGCAGTTTGTCGGCATCGGAAACGGAAACTTTGATTTTCTCAATAAACTGGATACGTTAGAAGGGCGTGTCATTGATAACACGAACTTCCTGCATATCGAAGAGATTGACCGCATTTCTGATGATGAGCTTTATGATGCTCTGCTTGCTGAATTTCCATTTTGGCTGAAAGAAGCGAAGGAAAAAGGGATTGTAAGAGAACAAGAGCCTCCTGCTGAAAAGCCGAAAAAGAAGGGCTTTTTCAGCAGATTGTTTTCGAAATAACTGATAAAGAGCACTGAGTCATTCTGCGAAATGGCTCGGTGTTTTTGTTTTTTTAAGATCATGTGAAGAAAAATAGGCCGAATGGGCGGCTTGCAAACGACAGGATATGCAGAAAACGCGTCATTCAGCCAGCTTTCGGCATGTTTCAGCAGCAGGCTTGTGAGGGAAGACCTGTTTTTAATGTTCAGCGCTTACAATCAGTTCACACTTCTTCACAGTCGTTTAACAATGATTTCCTATAATGGAGACGATCAATGAGGAGAGAGGGGATCTTGAATGGCATACGACAGTCGTTTTGATGAATGGGTACAGAAACTGAAAGAGGAAAGCTTTCAAAACAATACGTTTGACCGCCGCAAATTTATTCAAGGAGCGGGGAAGATTGCAGGACTTTCTCTTGGATTAACGATTGCCCAGTCGGTTGGGGCCTTTGAAGTAAATGCTGCGCCTAAATTCTCAAGCTATCCGTTTACATTAGGGGTAGCGTCAGGTGATCCGCTTTCTGACAGTGTCGTGCTTTGGACACGTCTGGCACCAGATCCGCTGAATGGCGGGGGAATGCCGAAGCAAGCAGTGCCTGTCAAATGGGAGGTCGCAAAGGATGAGCATTTCCGCAAAATCGTAAGAAAAGGCACTGAAATGGCTAAACCAAGTCTTGCCCATTCCGTTCATGTGGAAGCGGACGGGCTTGAGCCAAACAAAGTGTACTATTACCGTTTCAAAACCGGCCATGAACTAAGCCCTGTCGGAAAAACAAAAACACTGCCTGCCCCTGGCGCCAATGTGCCGCAAATGACCTTTGCATTTGCTTCCTGCCAGCAATATGAGCACGGATATTATACGGCCTACAAGCATATGGCAAAGGAAAAGCTTGATCTTGTCTTCCATCTCGGTGATTACATATATGAATACGGCCCAAATGAATATGTATCAAAAACAGGCAATGTCCGCACGCACAACAGCGCGGAAATCATTACGCTGCAAGACTATCGGAACCGTCACGCTCAATACCGTTCTGACGCCAATCTTAAAGCTGCACATGCGGCATTCCCTTGGGTTGTAACTTGGGATGACCATGAAGTTGAAAACAACTATGCCAATAAAATACCTGAAAAAGGACAGTCGGTTGAAGCATTCGTGCTCCGCCGCGCGGCAGCATACCAGGCATACTATGAACATATGCCGCTCCGCATTTCCTCTTTGCCGAATGGCCCAGATATGCAGCTGTACCGGCACTTTACGTACGGAAACCTGGCGTCCTTCAATGTGCTTGATACCCGCCAGTACAGGGACGACCAAGCCAATAACGACGGCAATAAGCCGCCTTCTGATGAATCGCGCAATCCGAATCGGACTCTGCTTGGAAAAGAACAGGAGCAGTGGCTCTTCAACAATTTGGGCAGCTCGACAGCCCACTGGAATGTGCTGGCGCAGCAGATTTTCTTTGCCAAGTGGAATTTCGGGACAAGCGCAAGCCCGATCTACAGCATGGATTCGTGGGACGGCTACCCGGCTCAGCGCGAACGGGTTATCAATTTCATTAAAAGCAAAAATCTGAATAATGTTGTCGTACTGACAGGTGATGTACACGCAAGCTGGGCATCGAATTTGCATGTCGATTTCGAGAAGACAAGTTCAAAAATATTCGGAGCCGAATTTGTTGGAACCTCGATCACTTCCGGAGGGAACGGAGCGGATAAGCGAGCGGATACGGACCAAATTTTAAAAGAAAATCCGCACATCCAGTTCTTTAACGACTATCGCGGATATGTCCGCTGTACAGTGACGCCTCACCAGTGGAAAGCCGATTATCGGGTGATGCCATTTGTGACCGAGCCGGGCGCAGCCATTTCCACGCGGGCTTCATTCGTTTACCAGAAAGACCAAACCGGGTTGAGAAAGGTATCATCCACAACAATCCAAGGCGGGGTGAAGCAATCCGATGAGGTCGAAGAGGATCGTTTCTTTTCGCACAACAAAGCCCACGAAAAACAAATGATTAAGAAGCGTGCAAAAATCACGAATTAAGGAGTGGAAATTATGTTTTCAAACATTGGAATACCGGGCTTGATTCTCATCTTCGTCATCGCCCTCATTATTTTTGGCCCTTCCAAGCTGCCGGAAATCGGGCGTGCCGCCGGACGGACACTGCTGGAATTTAAAAGCGCCACAAAATCACTTGTGTCTGGTGATGAAAAAGAAGAGAAATCAGCTGAGCTGACAGCGGTAAAGCAGGACAAAAACGCGGGCTGAATGCTGATGAGGCAGACACCGGGTCTGCCTCTTTTTTTATGAAAGGGAGGGCTTTTTTGAATGGATAAAAAAGAAACCCATCTGATCGGGCATTTAGAAGAGCTTCGCCGCCGGATTATCGTCACCCTTGCGGCATTTTTTCTATTTCTCATCACGGCTTTTTTGTTCGTACAGGACATTTATGACTGGCTGATCAGGGATTTGGATGGAAAGCTGGCTGTGCTAGGACCGAGTGAAATCCTCTGGGTGTATATGATGCTTTCCGGCATTTGTGCCATTGCGGCTTCTATCCCTGTTGCCGCGTACCAGCTGTGGCGTTTCGTTGCACCGGCGCTGACTAAAACGGAGCGCAAGGTGACGCTCATGTACATACCAGGTTTATTTGCGTTGTTTTTGGCGGGCATCTCCTTCGGATACTTTGTCTTGTTTCCGATCGTGCTCAGCTTTTTGACTCATTTATCCTCCGGCCACTTTGAAACGATGTTTACGGCTGACCGCTACTTTAGGTTTATGGTGAATTTGAGCCTGCCGTTCGGCTTCTTGTTTGAGATGCCCTTGGTGGTGATGTTTTTAACAAGGCTGGGCATCTTAAATCCTTACAGACTGGCCAAAGCGAGAAAGCTTTCCTATTTTCTGCTGATTGTCGTGTCCATATTGATTACACCGCCTGATTTTATTTCTGATTTTCTCGTGATGATCCCGCTTCTTGTCCTGTTTGAAGTGAGTGTCACCCTATCGGCGTTTGTCTACAAAAAGAGGATGAGGGAAGAAACAGCGGCGGCCGCTTAGTGCAGCGTACCACCCGGTGACTTCACATCCTCATCATATTGTGCGGCCGTAACAGCGGCGATTCTCAATGCCCGGACAATCGTGTCCAGGCTGAGGCTCGGCGCTGTTTTGTCGATTGTTTGCTGCGGAATGTAAGGAATATGAATAAAACCGCCGCGAATGTGTGGGGATGTCCGGCTAATGTGATCCATTAACCCGTAGAACAAATAGTTGCATACAAAGGTCCCCGCTGTGTAGGAAACCGCAGCTGGAATGCCGTGTTCCTTCATCTTAGCAGTCATTCGTTTCACGGGAAGCCTTGTCCAGTAAGCGGCGGGCCCATCTGGAGAAATCTCTTCATCAATCGGCTGATGTCCTTCGTTATCGGGGATTCGCGCATCTGCAAGGTTGATTGCCACTCGTTCCGGTGTAATCTGCATCCGTCCTCCTGCTTGGCCGACACAAATTACGATATCTGGCTGATGTTTTTGAATGGCTTGGCGCAGAGTGTCCAGAGCGGATCTAAAGACGGTTGGAATTTGTTCCGCTGTAATAATGGCTTCTTCTGTCTCGAAGCCATTAAGCCGTTTCGCCGCTTCCCATGATGGATTGACGGTTTCTTTGTCAAAAGGGTCAAAGCCTGTGATCAGCACTTTTTTTCTCATTCTCCCATCTCCTTTTTCTTTTATTCTATTGTTTATTTATGGGTTTTTCATCAAAATAATGTAAAGGAGTGAATCATAATGGAGCATTTGCCGGAGCAGTATCGCCAGTTATTCCCAACCTTGCAGACGCATACGATGCTTGCCAGCTGTTCTCAGAGCGCATTGGCAGAGCCTGTATCAAGGGCGATCCAGGATTATTATGATAGCCTGCTGTATAAAGGGACGAACTGGAAAGAAGCGATTGAAAAAACAGAGTTTGCGAGAAACGAGTTTGCAAAGCTGATCGGGGCTGAACCGGATGAAGTGGCGATTGTGCCGTCAGTTTCTGATGCACTGGTTTCTGTAGCATCGTCCTTAACTGCATTTGGAAAGAAGCACGTTGTATATACAGATATGGATTTTCCGGCGGTGCCTCATGTTTGGCAGGCACACTCCGATTATACCGTATCCGTCATTCCATCAATAGACGGCGTGCTGCCGCTTGAACAATATGAAACGCATATTTCGGATGAAACAGTACTGACGTGTGTTCCTCACGTTCATTATCGTGACGGCTATGTTCAGGATATAAAAGCGATTGCCGAGATTTCTCAGAGAAAGGGCTCTTTATTGTTTGTAGATGCTTATCAATCAGCCGGGCATATTCCCATTGATGTGAAGGAATGGGGCGTAGATATGCTGGCAGCAGGCACCCGGAAGTATTTGCTCGGCATACCGGGTGTGGCGTTTCTTTATGTGAGAAAGGAGCTGGCTGACGCACTGAAGCCGAAAGCATCAGCTTGGTTCGGAAGAGAGAGCGGATTTGATGGGGCTTATGCAAAAGTCGCGCGCCGTTTTCAAACGGGCACCCCAGCTTTTATCAGCGTATACGCAGCTGCAGCGGCTTTATCGCTGCTGAATCATATTGGGGTTTCTCATATCAGGGATCATGTGAAAACGATCTGTGCCGATGCAGTTCAATATGCCGCTGAAAAAGGCCTGCAGCTGGCGGCGGCACAAGGTGGGATTCAGCCGGGCATGGTTGCGATCCGGGATGAGCGGGCATCGGAAACGGCGGGGTTGCTGAAGAAGAAAAAAGTGATTTGCGCGCCGCGGGAAAATGTTATCCGTCTCGCTCCCCATTTTTATAATACGAAGGAGGAAATGCGGCACGCGATTGATGAAATCGCGGCGAAAACGATCCACAAGTAAACATGAAAAAGCCCCTGAACACTAGTCAGGGGCTTTTCATATTAATGATCTACTTTAACGCGTTTCATAAAGAAAGCGCCAATTAAACCGATAATGGCAACAATCATTGCAAACACAAATGCGTGCTGTACGCCTGCTGTCAAAGCTTGCGGGATGACTGCCGGATCGGCAGGGTTTTTAACTGTACTCATATAATCATGCTGGCCTGCAGCCATAATGCTGACCGCAACCGCTGTTCCGATAGCGCCGGCCATTTGCTGCAGCGTGTTCATAATGGCGGTGCCGTCTGGATAAAATTCACGCGGCAGTTGGTTTAAACCGTTTGTCTGTGCAGGCATCATGATCATAGAAATCCCGATCATCAAGCAGGTGTGCAGGATGATAATCAGCACAGCTGTTGAAGTGGTCGTGACATTTGAGAAGAACCATAGTACAACGGTGACAATCACAAATCCCGGAATGACAAGCCATTTCGGCCCGTATTTATCGAACAAGCGGCCTGTAACAGGGGACATAAATCCATTTAAAATACCGCCCGGCAAGAGAACAAGACCAGATGCAAATGCAGTGAGGACTAAGCCGCCTTGCAGATACATCGGCAGAAGCAGCATAGATGACAGAATGACCATCATACAAATGAACACCATGATCACACCCAAAATAAACATCGGGTATTTGAACGCACGGAGGTTCATCATAGGCTGCTTCATTGTCAGCTGGCGGATTGAAAATAAGATAAGGCCGACAACGCCGACAATCAGCGACACGATAACAGTCGGGCTGGACCATCCCCCGGAGCCTTCACCCGCGTTGCTGAATCCGAATACAATGCCGCCGAAGCCAATCGTCGACAGGATGATAGACAATACATCGATTTTCGGCTTTGTCGTTTCAGATACATTTTGCATATATGCGATACCGAAAACAAGCGCCAGCACAAGGAATGGAAGAGAGATCCAGAAAATCCAGTGCCAGTTGAGATGCTCCAGAACCAATCCTGAGAAAGTTGGGCCGATGGCGGGCGCGAACATAATGACAAGCCCGATCGTTCCCATTGCGGCACCCCGTTTATGAGGCGGGAAAATCACCAAGATTGTGTTAAACATCAGCGGCAGTAAAAGACCGGTTCCAAGTGCCTGAACGATCCTTGCCGCTAATAAAAACGAGAAGCTCGGCGCAAGCGCCGCAATGAATGTACCTAAAATTGAAAAGATAAGTGACACGGTAAAAAGCTGTCTTGTTGTGAACCACTGCAACAGCAGTCCTGAAACAGGAACAAGGATACCGAGTACAAGCAGGTAGCCCGTCGTTAACCATTGGACGGTTGCCGCTGTAATGTTCAATTCCTTCATAAGGTCGGTTAACGCAATATTCAGCGCTGTTTCACTGAACATGCCGATAAAACCGGCCAACAGCAAGGAAATCATAATCGGCATCACTTTGTATTGCTGAGATGCTTTAGCTGTTGTTTCCAAAATCATTTCCCCTCTCTATCAACTGCATGTAGTATGTCGTTTTTTTTATCTCTTCAGCAGGTCAGGAATGCAGCTGGAGATATGAAGGAGCGGCGTACTGTTTTTTGCCGTCAAAGATAAAAGGATGCCGCCTTCAATCATCGCGTTAACCACAGTGCTGGCTTCTTTTGCACGGCTCTCGCTGCAGCCAGTCTGCCGCAGTTTTTCCTCATACACAGAGGCCCATTCTTTGTAGGCTTCATGACAGGCTTCGCGCAACGGTTCGCTTTTCAATGACGTCTCAGCCGCTAGCAAGCCCACAGGCAAGCCTTCAATGTCTTCCGTACATGAAAACTGGCAGGAGAGCTCCTTCAAAAAGGCTTGAATGCCTTCCGCTGGATCGGTGCAGGCTTCCATGCAGTCCGCGATTTTCTGACGGATATACTCCTTCATCTCATTCACGGCTTCGATCGCAAGCTGTTCTTTACCCCCGGGAAAGTGGTAGTAAAGAGAGCCTTTAGGCGCGCCGCTTTCCTTTATAATCTGGTTCAGCCCCGTGCCGTAATACCCTTGCAGCTGAAAAAGCCGGGTAGCTGCCGAAAGGATTTTCTCACGGGAATCTCCATAACTCATAACATTCCCACCTTACTGAATTGCAATCAAAAATATAGTGACTGGTCTATTATCTTGATTCAATCATCAATTGTCAAGAAAAATTCATTGTATGAAAAGACAAAAAAAGAAGGATATGACAACAAAAAATACTGAGAGAAAAGCTGACTGATCTTTTGACTGAATAGATAAAATGTACAATGATTAATCATCATATGGATGTAAGGAGAGAAATAGATGAAAAAACAACGAATGCTCGTACTTTTTACCGCACTATTGTTTGTTTTTACCGGATGTTCACATTCTCCTGAAACAAAAGAATCCCCGAAAGAAAAAGCTCAGACACAAAAAGTCTCTTCGGCTTCTGCCTCTGAAAAAAAGGATCTGCCAAACATTAGAATTTTAGCGACAGGAGGCACGATAGCTGGTGCCGATCAATCGAAAACCTCAACAACTGAATATAAAGCAGGTGTTGTCGGCGTTGAATCACTGATCGAGGCAGTTCCAGAAATGAAGGACATTGCAAACGTCAGCGGCGAGCAGATTGTTAACGTCGGCAGCACAAATATTGATAATAAAATATTGCTGAAGCTGGCGAAACGCATCAACCACTTGCTCGCTTCAGATGATGTAGACGGAATCGTCGTGACTCATGGAACAGATACATTGGAGGAAACCGCTTATTTTTTGAATCTTACCGTGAAAAGTGATAAACCGGTTGTTATTGTCGGTTCGATGAGACCTTCCACAGCCATCAGCGCTGATGGGCCTTCTAACCTGTACAATGCAGTGAAAGTGGCAGGTGCCCCTGAGGCAAAAGGGAAAGGGACGCTTGTTGTTCTTAACGACCGGATTGCCTCAGCCCGATATGTCACCAAAACAAACACAACTACAACAGATACATTTAAATCAGAAGAAATGGGCTTCGTCGGAACAATTGCAGATGATATCTATTTTAATAATGAGATTACCCGTAAGCATACGAAGGACACGGATTTCTCGGTTTCTAATCTTGATGAGCTGCCGCAGGTTGACATTATCTATGGATACCAAAATGACGGAAGCTACCTGTTTGACGCTGCTGTAAAAGCCGGAGCAAAGGGGATTGTATTTGCCGGTTCTGGGAACGGGTCTTTATCTGATGCAGCCGAAAAAGGGGCGGACAGCGCAGTCAAAAAAGGCGTTACAGTGGTGCGCTCTACCCGCACGGGAAATGGTGTCGTCACACCAAACCAAGACTATGCGGAAAAGGACTTGCTGGCATCGAACTCTTTAAACCCCCAAAAAGCACGGATGTTGCTGATGCTTGCGCTTACCAAAACAAATGATCCTCAAAAAATCCAAGCTTATTTCAATGAGTATTGAAGAAAAGAAGGCGAATAAGCCTTCTTTTTTTTGGCTTTTTAGGACCAATAATGACCTCTGAATCTTAAAATTTCTTTAAAAATAAGCCAAAATTACCCTTTACTTAATTAATTTGGTAACGTAATATAATTGGAGAATTTGTTACAAAAAAAGGAGGATATTATGAAATTTGTAAAAAGAAGGATCATTGCACTTGTAACAATTTTGATGCTGTCTGTTACATCGCTGTTTGCGTTGCAGCCGTCAGCAAAAGCCGCTGAACACAATCCAGTCGTTATGGTTCACGGTATTGGAGGGGCATCATTCAATTTTGCGGGAATTAAGAGCTATCTCGTATCTCAGGGCTGGTCGCGGGACAAGCTGTATGCAGTTGATTTTTGGGACAAGACAGGCACAAATTATAACAATGGACCGGTATTATCACGATTTGTGCAAAAGGTTTTAGATGAAACGGGTGCGAAAAAAGTGGATATTGTCGCTCACAGCATGGGGGGCGCGAACACACTTTACTACATAAAAAATCTGGACGGCGGAAATAAAGTTGCAAACGTCGTGACGCTTGGCGGCGCGAACCGTTTGACGACAGGCAAGGCGCTTCCGGGAACAGATCCAAATCAAAAGATTTTATACACATCCATTTACAGCAGTGCCGATATGATTGTCATGAATTACTTATCAAGATTAGATGGTGCTAGAAACGTTCAAATCCATGGCGTTGGACACATCGGCCTTCTGTACAGCAGCCAAGTCAACAGCCTGATTAAAGAAGGGCTGAACGGCGGGGGCCAGAATACGAATTAATGAAAAACAAAACCTTGAAGAATGCTATTCTTCAAGGTTATTCTGCTTTCAGCACAATGGTTTTCGCAGCCATATCATGAACGGTTTGTTTTTTCTTCGTAAATGCGGCAGTCAAATAGATCAGGCGGGAGAACACATGCACCCACGCTATCAGGTAACGGACAATGGCTTGCGGGAAGGATATTTTTTTATATGTTTCGTCCCTCACGATTTGCAGCCCGATGATTTTTTTGCCCAGTGTGCCCTTCCAATTTGTCAGCGGCATCAGCAAAGGGTACACAATCAGCATCAATATGGCGACAATAATGACACCGGCGGACCCATCGCCAAACGTAAATCCGGCTGCCAAAATCACTGCTGCGGCAATGATTACATCAAGTAAAAGAGCGCAGGCGCGCAGCATGAAACCAGCTAGTTCCAATAGAAACACTCCTTAAAATGTTAAATAAACACCTAATGATTGTAAAAAAGAAGGGCCTAAAGTGGGAATAGGTGATAAGCCTTAAATCACAAAAGTTGGTGAAAATGTCATAGGTAAATTGGCATAATCAGCCAGCTTATCACATTACCAAATTCTTTTTTAGCCCGAAACCAAGCCCTCAGAAGTTATTTTTGTTAAAATAGAAAAGTTACAACAGAATTCGGAGGGTTTATTGTGGGAAAAGTGAAACGAAATGCCCCTTGCCCATGCGGCAGCGGCAAGAAATATAAAAAATGCTGCGGAAGTAAAGTTGTCGACTTCCCGGCGGAACTAGCGGCAAAAGAAGCGAAACAAATTCAGGAAGACTTAGTGGAGTATGCCTTCACAGTACATAGAGAAAGCATTTCAGGCTTTATCAACCAGCATGATTTTCTTTCTGCTATGGACAGACAGACGAAAGACATCAGCGTATTTAACTTAGGAATCTGGGGAATCTTCTTCCACCCGCTTGCTGGTGAGAAGACAATCTTCGAAGAGTACCTTCAGAAAAAAGGCGATTCGATCACTCGTCCGAAAACGCGTGAGATCGTAGAATCATGGCAGAGCATGACGCCTGCTTTATTGCTGCTGAAGGACCTGAAGGAAGGCATCATTCACTTTGAAGATGTCATTACGGCAAAACAATTCGAAGTGGAAATGGACGCCAGCAATCAAGACCTTCCTCCAGTGGGAAGCCTGATTCTTGGATACCCAATCCACGAAGCGGAAAAAGCAGAATTCTTCATGCAGTTCACGATCTTCCCGGTGAAGAGAACAGAAGCGCTGATCAGCAAGGTGAAGAAATATGCGGATGCCGCTGTGAAGGACGGCAAAACGCCGGAGGACTTCATGAAGCAGGAATTCAACAACGTTCTGTTCGCGTTGTTAGCTGAGAAAGATGAAGAGCCACAAGCAGAGAAAGCGGAAGTAAGCACTGTTGAGTGGGCAAACGACTTGGAGAAAGAAACCGCTGCGGCTATTGAAGAAGGCATGAGCGGGGAAGAGTATCCGACTGAATTGATCCCAGCTGTTATTGACATCTGGAAAACATTCTGCGAGAAAAAATCACCTGTCATCAGAAAGCCGGAAGCTTTTGCGGCGGCAGTTGAATATTATGTAAACGCAATTTCTCTTAACGGCGCGTCCGTTTCCCAGGCTAAACTGGCGAAAAAATACGGCGTTAGCGCATCAACGATTTCCAGCCGTTACAAAGAAATTGAAAGCACGCTGCAAGATGAAGCAGATCGTTTTGCACAAGCGTTATCCTCATAATGGAAAAAACCTTGAAAAGCCAGGCTTTTCAAGGTTTTTTTATTTCTGAAACGGAATTTTGATTTCTAACCGGAAGATGGGGTGGCGGTAGGTAAAATCCAGCCTGCCAAAAGCGCCCTTCACCAGTTTTTGAATGATATATGTGCCCATGCCTTCATGAGCGCCGTTTTTCGTTGAGCGGCCAAACGATTGATAAATTGTATCGAGCACTTTTGGGTCCATCCCGGGAGTGCTGTTTTCACAAGTCAGTACATAAAGCCCGCTGCGCAGTGAAGTCTCCAGTTTAATCTCTGCTTTTTCTCGGGCCTCCGCCGCGCTGTCGAGCGCATTTTCTAATATGTTGCCGACCAAGCTGACCTGATCAGCAGGCGAAAACGGAAGGGAAGAAAGCGGTGTATGCATATGCAGCGAAACACTCACATTCGAGGCGCGGGCTTTTTCTAAAAAATCATAAAGCACCCCTGCAACGTACGCGTTCTCTCCTTTCAAAAAACGGTCATATTGGCTGTATTGATCCGCCCAGTTTTGAATATATGCTTGTGTATCTGCCTTGGGCTGAGCTGATTTGATTGCAGTGATATGTTTCATTGTGTCATGATTCCGGCTTCTGACATCAATCAGCATTTGATTGGCGTGCTGTTCAGCTTGAGTCAGCTTATCAATTTGATCAGAAAGCCTTGCCTGCAAAGCAGACTGTCCGATACGGAGCCCTTCACACCCTGCAAATATCGCGATTACACATAATACCGGCATGATGTCTGTGCCAATCAACACCACTCCCACCGACATCACTTGAATCACCGCAATCCACGCACAAAGCCCTGAGGAACAGTGTTTCCACACCCGCTTCGTATTCCAAATGTACAATCCTGCAGCAGCTGCGCCTAAAGCAGCGGCGAGCCAAGAGGCGGCTGTGCTGTGTGAAAAAGCAGCAGCTCCCTGATAACATATGAAACTAAATAAAATCAGATAAAGACATTGAAAAAGGGTAATCACGTACTAAACTCCTCAAAAATAGTAGTTTTGAAAATAATCAAGCTGCTGCTTAGTGATCATCGCTTTTTTAGACGTTCCCTCAAAGGAAACTGTGAATGAATGCTTGGTATAAGCGGAAAAATGCTTTATGTAATGAATGTTGATAATAAAGGAACGATGCGAACGAAGAAAATCTTTTTCGGGCAGGTCGCCTTTAATATCATTTAATGTTTGATACGTTTGCACCTCTTCGGCGGTTGTCACAATCGTCGTCGAACGTCCCGTCCGTTCTGCGAAAATAATATCCTTCTTTTGCAGGACGTGCATTTCAGACTTTTGCTTTATCAATATACGCCCATTCAAACTCGTTTCCGTTTTCTTTTTCAAGTACCGGTCGAAGGAAGCGGCCAGACGGTCGGCATAGTACGGCTTCATAATATAATCATGGACGTTCAGGTCAAAGGCGTGAACCGCATAACCGCCGTGGCCGGTAACAAAAATCACATCCACATCAAGTGAATGGGATTTGATCAAATCAGCAAGCTCGTAGCCAGACATATGGGGCATCTCGATATCGGCAAGCAGCAGATCAATGTCTCCGTTCTTTACCCGCCTGTAGGCTTCCTTCGCTGAATCGGTGGAAAAGACAATTTCGACGTCCTGCATTCTGGACACGATCGCTTCTAACTTCTCTAAATCTACTCGATAATCATCTACAAGTCCGACTTTTACCATTATCATTCCCCTAGTTACATAGAATCATCTTTATTCTATCCCATTTCACGACATAAAAAGAACTCTTCGCGACAACTTTATCCAACTAATCCAGCTTTTCGTATATAGTCATTACTAGAAATAAAGATAAGGGAGATTGTGACATGATTACACTGACCGATTGCAGCCGCAGGTTTCAGGATAAGAAAAAAGTAGTCAAAGCGGTGCGAGATGTAAGCTTAACAATTGAAAAAGGAGAAGTCGTCGGCATTCTCGGAGAAAACGGTGCCGGCAAAACGACGATGCTGAGAATGATTGCTTCCTTGCTTGAACCATCACAGGGTGTAATCACAGTAGACGGCTTTGACACGGTCAAGCAGCCGGCTGAGGTCAAACAAAGAATCGGTGTCTTATTCGGAGGAGAAACCGGGCTTTACGACAGGATGACCGCTAAAGAAAATCTCCAATACTTCGGCAGGCTGTATGGGCTGAACCGCCACGAGATCAAAGCAAGAATAGAAGATTTATCGAAACGGTTCGGCATGCGCGATTATATGAACCGGAGAGTGGGCGGGTTTTCGAAAGGCATGAGGCAGAAAGTCGCCATTGCCAGAGCGCTGATTCACGATCCGGACATCATTTTATTTGATGAGCCGACAACTGGGCTTGATATTACGTCAAGCAACATCTTCCGCGAATTTATACAGCAGCTGAAAAGAGAACAAAAAACGATTCTTTTCTCCAGCCACATTATGGAGGAAGTGCAGGCGCTCTGTGACAGTGTCATCATGATTCACAGCGGAGAGGTGATTTACCGAGGGGCGCTTGAATCACTATACGAGAGCGAGCGCAGTGAGGATTTGAATTACATCTTTATGTCTAAGCTTGTCAGGGGGATTTCTTAAATGCTGAGCCATATTTATAAAAAAGAAATGATCGACGCTTTACGCGACAGAAAAACGATATTACTCACAATCTTAGTGCCGATGATTATGATGCTTGGACTTGTCTTTTTTTATGAAAGCATGCTGTCCGACAAAGGGGAGCAGTACACGCTGGCTGTCGGCCATTCGCTTCCGCCCGCACTGGAAAGCAAGCTTAATGAGATTGACGAAATCAGCGTAAAAACATTTGCAAAGCCTGAAGAGGCAGTTGATGAAGGAAAAGCAGATGCCTATCTGAACGTCCCGAAAGAGTTCGACTCATATGTCAACAGCATGACACCTTTTAAGGTTGATGTTTACGGCAATTCAATCGATCAAGGGTCGTCAAATGCCATGCAGCTTGTGCAGTCTGCCTTAGATCAGTACAAAAATGAAATTGTGCAGCAACGTTTAACAAATAAGCATATTGATCAATCGGTGATCCAGCCGTTTACAATTCAGCAAAAGGAAGCGGATGAGGAGAAAGGGACTTCCGCTATTATGCTTTCCGCCATTCTGCCCATGCTGATTCTGACTTCCATTGTTTCCGGCGCAATGCCGATCGCTCTTGATATCATGGCCGGTGAAAAGGACCGAAAGTCAATCGAGGCGCTGCTATTAACGCCAGTCAGCAGAAACAAAGTGCTGGTCGGCAAGTGGCTTGCGGTTTCCACTTTTGGCGTGGCTTCAGGTGTATTTGCTTTGGTGTTTTTGATTTTGTCCACCGTGTTATTTACCGAAAATTTAAAAACGGCCTTCCAGCTGGGAGATCATATGTGGAGTGTAATCGGCGCTTCAGCCTTAATCATTGTGCTCTCTGCATTGCTGATATCTGCGATGGAGCTTTTCATCAGCATCATGTCCAGCTCGGTAAAAGAAGCGCAAAGTTATATGTCTCTCGTCGTCTTTCTGCCTGTGTTCCCGATGTTTTTCATCTTCAGCAAGGCACCGAACCAATTTGACTTATCATACTTTCTCATCCCGTTTCTGAACCTGCATGCGTTATTTAAACAGCTTTTATTCGGGATGGTTGACCCGGCTACCATTTTGTCTACGTCAGGAACCATCGCCGTGCTCATCGCCATCTTCTTTTTACTAGCCAGAGCCTGCTTCCTGAAAGACAAATGGGTTCTTCCAAAATAAACTTGCGAAAGGAGAAATACACTTTCTCCTTTTTGTATATCCTGAAAAAAGAAGGAAAATAGAAAAAGGATATCTAATACAAAAAGTGACCCTGCACTATTTTTCATCAAAATTGGTTTCAAAGGAGAAGGAACAATGGATCAAACACGTACACTCGGCAAAACGAAGCTGAAGGTGAAGCGGATCGGATTCGGCGCGAATGCGGTCGGCGGGCATAATCTATTTCCAAATCTAAATGATGAAACAGGGAAGGATTTAGTGCGCACGGCATTGGATGGCGGCGTCAATTTTATCGATACCGCCTTTATATATGGATTGGGGCGATCTGAAGAATTAATCGGCGAAGTCGTACAGGAACGCGGCGTGCGGAATGAGCTCATCATCGCCACCAAAGGAGCTCATAAAGAAGTGGACGGCAGCATTGAATTAGACAATAGCCGGGAGTTTCTTCGCAGCGAGGTGGAGAAGAGCCTGAAGCGGCTGAAAACAGATTACATTGATTTGTATTATGTTCACTTTCCGGATGGAAAAACACCTCTCGCTGAAGTGGCGGGCACTTTGAAAGAGCTGAAGGATGAGGGGAAAATCAAAGCGATCGGCGCTTCGAACCTCGATTATCAGCAATTGCAGGATTTTAATGCTGACGGCTATTTGGAGGTCTTCCAGGCCGAATATTCTCTCATACAGCGTGATGCCGAGAAAGAGCTTCTTCCATACTGTGAAAAACAAGGCATCTCCTTTATTCCTTACTTTCCGCTTGCGTCCGGACTGCTGACAGGAAAATTCACGCAAGACACAGTCTTTGATGATTTCAGAAAGGATAAACCTCAATTTCAGGGTGAAACGTTTATCCACAATCTCAAAAAAGTAGATAAGCTGAAAGCAGTAGCGGAGGAAAAACAAGCGGATACGGCACATGTCGCCTTGGCGTGGCTGTTAACGAGACCGGCGATTGATGCCATTATTCCAGGAGCTAAACGACCGGAGCAATTACAGGATAACCTGAAAACCTTGAACATTGAACTGACCGAAGATGAAGTGAATTTCATCAGCGACATTTTCAAATAAAAAAGGAAATAGCCGTCATGGCTATTTCCTTTTGGTGTTTTATTCTTTGATGAATGCTTCGACTAATTCTGCTGCTCTGTAATCATCCATATCAAGCTGCCATTGGTCGATGTCATTTTTCTTCATTTTCACTTCAACTGTTTTTTCAGATGAAGCAGGTCCAAGCTTTTTGAATTCCTCAGGATAGACTTGAAGCGCGTATTTCACTGCCTCTTCATAGCTGGCACTAGAGTTTTTACTGTAGTAGTCTTTCACTTTGTCTTCGATGCGGTCTGAAAGAGAAGATGCATCTACAGGTTTAACTGTGGCTTCAACAATTGCTTCGTCTTTAGAGATTGAAGTCGTTTTTGCTTGAATGGAAGAGTTTTTGCTTAATCCCTCTTTAATGCCGTTCACGATATTATCAAGCGCTTTGCTGTCCGCATATGTGCTGGAAAGGCCGGAAGCTGAGAGATAACCGTCTTTGGCTGATTCATTAAAATCATTTACAATTTCATTTTTGTTAGCGCCGGTGATTTTTTCGAAATCGGCGTTATCTTTGCCGAAAAGAAGGACATCAACATAAGCTGATAACGCTTTTGCAGAATCTTGGAGCTTATCTGCCGTCGCCAGGATTTTTTTGTCTTTTCCGTCAATTTTAAAAGTAACTGATTTTGGCTTTTTATCACCGTAAGATTCCGGCGTATAGTTAAGCTCGTATTGCTTGCCTTTATCTACAACGAAGAAAAGATTTCCTTCAACGGATTTGTCAGCGTTAATCGTGCTGCCCTGAAGCTTTTCGCTATAGTCTTCAGGGTCTGTGTCAGACATTTTGGTATCACCTTGATACAATGTGAAATCCATACTGTCTACATTCAGCGGGTCTTTTCCTGTGTTTTTCACCGCGACATTGACTTTTAACACAAGCTGGTCATCTGAAGTGGACTTATCATATTTAGACGGAAGTGTGTAAGAGACATCCTTGATTTTGACTTGAGCTATATCTGAGCTTTTTTCTGTTTCTGATTCTTTCTTCTCCGCGCTTGTTTTGCTGCCGGAACAAGCAGCTGTAAACATCATCAGCAGAAGAATTAGGAAAACAGCGTACGTTTTTTTCTGAAACATTCATTTTTCCTCCTCAAATGGTTTAGGAAAGGGGAGTCTTTTGTCTTTGAGAAATGGATCTTTTTGAATGGATTAGCATCATATAACCAAAAAAATCAGTTCTTTTCTCACGGTTTTCACCGGATTTTCTGGAAACTCCGCCCTCCTTTGTCATGAATGGACCTATAAAAAGTTACAACGGAATTAATTTTAAGATTATTAGCTTTTATATTGAATAGGTTCATCATCCTATTTTTGGTGAAAAATGTTCTGGTAAAACTGGTAAACTCAGAAAACTGTGTATTTTAGACTATTACTTTTTGATTAGTTGGAGGGAACTTAAGAAGGATGAAAGGGGCCGCCTTTGTGAAGAAAGAGGGACTGAAACAAAAAGCACTGGAAATCGGCCGGGTGCCGACACACTTAAAACTGGAAATTGAAGATTATGGCGGTGATGATAAAAGAGCTCATTTTTGTTGGGCAGATCCTCAGGATGAGAATACCGGCATTATCGTGGAGCTTGGACCGGACGGAGAGCTGGAATCCCTTTCCCGTGATATTGAGCCTGAAAGCGGAGAAAGGCTGTCTGAGGAGAAACTAGAGGATATCATGCGCCAATTTGTCGAGACTCATCATCCGGGGGCACTCTCTGCCTTTGTTCGTGAAGAAAATGACCGTGCATACGGCGATAAAGTGAGATTTTCATATGTTCAAATGGAGGCTGGGCTTCCTCTCCCCATGAGCGGATTTATGGCTGATGTTTCCTTATCAGGTGAGATTGTTTACTTCCGTTATTACGGCGAAGCGGGCAGCATCATCAAGCCAAAGCGGGTCGCGGATGTTGAAGAGGCACTTGCCTTTATCAAGAAGGACGTGGAGTTCGACCTTTTGTTTGAGGTTCTCCATCGTTCTGTTTACAAAAACGGAGATGATCAGCCGCATTTGGTGTACGAGCCTGAAGGTAGGGCGATTACCGTACCTGCGGATTTGGTTCAAGAAGAACAAGCAGTTGATGATGACGATGATTACAGGGAGCCGGAGAGCTTTCCTCTCCCTTTATTCGAGGGCATCCGCGAAAAGGCCGATCCTGACAGCATGATTGGTATTGAAAATGGGTTTGTCAAAGAGCGGGAAGCGGATTTGGGAGATGGGAGAATTGGAATCGTTTGGCGGAATCCGGATGACCCTGTGTATCAGCCGGCGGATAAAAGCATGGACAGCTGGTTTAAGGGACGGACTCATCAAGTGCTGAAAACCATCTATAACAAAGAAACCGGAAAACTCGAAGGCGTCATGTCATTTATGGAGAAAAAAGGGCCGCTGACAGTAACCTTGGCAGAGTGTGAAAAAATCGCGCTTCGCTTTCTATTTGCTTTATTTCCGAATGCCGATCAATATTTTAGGATCAGATACGACGAAAAAGATGAAGAAGAAAACGCAGTCGCTGGTTTTACGTTTGAAGCGCATTGTCACGGAGTTCCGCTCCGATTTGGGCAGATCAGAATTTGTGTCAGCCGCCAGACAGGGTATATCACCGTTTATATGGGACCGGATATTGACCCAAATAAGCTGGCAACCATTGATCCTGTGCCGGCTATTTCAGTTGAACAAGCCAAGTCTATCTTTTGGCAGCATTTTAAAGTTGAGCTTGGCTGGGAAAGAGAGTACGGGGATGATGAAGAACACAGCTACCGGCTCGTCTATAAGCCGGTGTATCCGCATTTTATCGATGCACATACAGGGGAGCCTGTCTTCAGCATATGGTGAAACAGCCAAAAGTCACGCAATTGCCTCAGATATAGAAGAGAGTATGTGATGAAAGTAACAGAAAGAATCTCAAAAAACAATGACAATAATAGAAAAGGACCTTTCTTCACTTTAAATGAAGAAAGGTCTTTTTATATAATAAACAGGATTCTCTTTGTCGTAGACTCTTTGAAAGGGATGACTTCATTGGTTAATAAACAGCTGAAAAAGAAGGCGCAGGAGATCGGAAATGTACCGACGCATTATGAGCTTGAGATAGAAGATTACGACCAAAAGCAAAAGAAGTACGGGCAGGCATATTTTATCTGGAAGGACCCTAAAGATCCGGAAAAGCACATTACAGTTGAACTTAGAAATGACGGCGCCTTGCTCACCTTTTCAACAACTGTCCACTCCGAGACAGACAAAAAACTTCCAGATGCCGAGCTGAAGCTGACGGCTCTTCAGTTTGCCGCTGCCAATCATCCCGGCACATTTATGAATTTTCATTTTCAAGGCAAGGAAGAAAGGGGGCAGCACATCCGGTTTGTCTATACCAAAATGGAGCTGGGGCTTCCGATTCCCAATTCAGGCTTTTTAATTGATATGACACGAAGCGGTCAGATTGTCCACTTTCTATATTACGGGGAAGGGCATAAAGCCGAAGTTCCGACGGAATTTGTAGCAAAAGAGAAGGTTGTATCCCATTACTTAAACACAATGTCTTTTGAGCTGATGTACGATGTCATTGATGGCGAACAGGAACCAAGGCTTGTATATGAACCGATTCTACCGGGATACAGCTATCCCGCAGATGTAGACGAAATTGTGCCCGACCAGCATATCGCAGATGAAAGAATAGAAAACACGGCGCCACTGCCGCCGCTTCAGAACAAGGAAGAAGTTGATATATTTGCCTTGCTGGGTTTTACCTCTGATATGCAGAAAGTCAGTGAAAGAGACTTTGGAGAACAAATTGGAAGCACGTGGCGCAGGGGCGCTGCGCCGGAGCGTAAGGATTTAAGCATAGGAAGCTATTTTGAAACGAGAAATAAAAATACAATCAAAATGAAGACGGATAAAAGAACCGGAAAATTAAAAGCAGCGCTTTCTTTTATGGACTGGCGGAACAACCTCCAATGCTCCACGGAAGAATGCCAAGAGATAGCGCTTCAATTTTTGTATGCCCTCTATCCGAGAGCGGCTGAGTTTTTCAGGGTGAATCCCGTCCGAATTGATGAAAGAGGGAGAGTCCGCAACCATTTTTCTGTCTGGTATAAAGGAGTGCCGCTGCGGTTCGGCGCTGCCCGCATCATTGTCAATCCGGAAACTGGGTTGATTGACGCTTTTATGGCGCCTGATATTGAACCTGAACAATTGGAAGCGATAAATCACAGGCCGGATGTTTCCGCTGAAGAAGCGAAAGAAGCATTTTTAGCCGCTTTTGATGTGAAACTGGAATGGCAGCCTGATTTTACAGCAGGCAGTGACCAGCACTGCAAACTTGTCTATAAGCCGGTTTACCCTTCCTATATTGATGCGCACATAAGGAAAAAGAAAAGGCTGTGAGGGGTGTCTAGTTAGGAATCATCTCCAAGTGGGGGTAGTCCTTGAATCGTTTCCAATCCCCGCCCCATTCGAAACCGAGTGTCTTAGCGATCTCGACAACCTCCAGCCAATCTGATTTTCCGTTTTGATTGCCGTCATATTCCATATCCCATATGATGCTGCCATCCTTTTTTTGAAGGGCGAAATCAATCGCTAAACCATAGTTATGATACGATTCCCCTCCTCTTGCATAGGTGACAATATTCCCTTTTTTTGTACGTCCCTGTTTATATAATTCATCTTGTTCCTTAAAGGACCTGAATCCTTCAGTAATGACGACGTCAATGCCTTTATTCGCTGCAGCGGCTTTGAGTGCATCGGCATTCTGCTTCACAATCGGATGAAGATCCGAGGGGACAGGCATGTCCTGCAAGGCGTTTTGAGAATGCCATTCATGCCGAATATAACTAAAACAAAGATCTAGAAGAAATAGAATACATAAGATAACAAATGTTTTTGCGGGTAAGTTCATATCGGTCTCACTTTCTCAAGATGTGCTGAATGTTAACGCTTTTAAGTGATTGACTCTCTCTAAAAGCGAACAGCTATGATAAAATATAACATAAATAGTAGCAGGAGGAAGGAGGCAGACCGATGAGAGCAAAGATTCCATCAGAAGAAGTAGCAGTAAAGCTGAATGAATGGTACAAGCTCATTCGCGCATTTGAAGCAGATCAAGCAGAAGCGTTAAAGCAGGAGATTGAATATGATTTAGAAGATATGGAAGAGAATCAGGACTTGCTTTTATATTTTTCTTTGATGGAATTCCGGCATCGAATCATGCTTGATAAGCTGATGCCGGTGAAAGACAGCGATACCAAGCCTCCGTTCTCTGATATGCTGAACGAAATTGAAAGCAATCAGCAAAAACTCACGGGCTTACTGGAATACTACTTTTATTATTTCAGAGGAATGTACGAATTCAAGCAGAAAAATTTCATATTAGCGATTGACCATTATAAACATGCCGAGGAAAAGCTCGAGTATGTCGAGGATGAGATCGAAAAAGCTGAGTTTCTTTTTAAAGTCGCAGAAGTGTATTATCACATCAAACAAACGTATTTTTCCATGAATTATGCGAGCCAGGCGCTTGATATCTATACGAAATATGAACTGTACGGTCGCCGCCGGGTTCAGTGTGAATTTATCATCGCCGGAAATTTGACCGATGTGTATCATCATGAAAAAGCACTGACCCACTTGTGCAGCGCTTTAGAACATGCCAGGCAGCTTGAAGAAGCGTACATGATCGCTGCTGCCTATTATAATGTCGGACACTGTAAGTACAGTCTGGGTGATTACAAAGAAGCGGAGGGCTATTTCAAAACAGCCGCCGCCATTTTTGAGGAGCACAACTTTCAGCAAGCTGTTCAAGCTGTATTTTCACTGACCCATATCTACTGTAAAGAGGGAAAATACGACAAGGCAGTAGAGGCTTATGACCGCGGGATAAAGAGCGCGGCTGAATGGGAGGATGACATGTACTTGACGAAATTCCGCCTCATTCATGAGCTGTATCTTGGAAGCGGCGACCTGAACGTGCTTACAGAATGCTTTGACCTGCTGGAATCCAGGCAGCTTCTTGCTGACGCCGAAGATCTGCTGCATGATACAGCGGAACGTTTCAATCAGTTGGAACATTACGAGTCCGCCGCTTTCTTTTACCGCAGGCTGATGAATATTAAAAAGAAGCTTGCCGAGCAGCGTTTTCAATAGGAAATGGCAGAGAACTACAGGTTCTCTGCTTTTTTTGTGCTGTTTTCAACTCGGAAAAACAGGGTATTTTCCACTGCATAGTGAGAAACAGAGGAGGATATCAAGTATGTACAAAGATTTAACCGGAAAAACAGCGATTGTGACAGGGTCTTCAAAAGGAATCGGGAAAGCCATTGCGGAACGGTTCGGAAAGGAGAAAATGAATGTTGTTGTAAATTACCACAGCGACCCGTCTGGAGCAGATGAAACTCTGGAAATCATTAAGCAGAACGGAGGGAAAGCCGTCTCAGTTGAGGCGGACGTGTCAAAAGAAGAGGGGATTCAGGCGCTCTTGGACACAGCTTTAGAGCATTTCGGCACGCTCGATGTGATGGTAAACAACTCCGGTTTTAACGGCGTTGAGGCGATGCCGCATGAGATGAGTCTTGAAGATTGGCAGAGAGTGATTGATGTCAATGTTACCGGAACCTTTCTGGGAGCGAAAGCAGCACTTAACCACATGATGAAAAACAATATCAAGGGCAATGTGCTGAATATCTCAAGTGTTCATCAGCAGATTCCGCGCCCTGTAAACGTTCAGTATTCCACATCCAAAGGCGGCATCAAGATGATGACGGAAACGCTGGCGCTCAATTATGCGGATAAGGGAATCCGCGTCAATGCGATAGCGCCCGGCACCATTGCCACAGAATCAAATGTTGATACGAAAAAGGAAGAGAGCAGGCAAAAACAATTGAAAAAAATCCCGATGAAAGCCTTCGGAAAGCCTGAAGAAGTGGCGGCAGCAGCAGCTTGGCTCGTATCTGAGGAAGCAAGCTATGTGACCGGCGCAACACTTTTCGTCGACGGCGGAATGACACTTTATCCATCTCAGCTTGAATAGAAGACAAAACAGGGGGATTGCGGGATGAAAACAGACTGGTGGAAGGATGCAGTGGTGTACCAAATTTACCCGAGAAGCTTTCAGGACAGCAATGGAGACGGAATTGGGGACTTGCGGGGGATTATTTCCCGTCTTGACTACATAAAGGAGCTCGGGGCAGATGTGATTTGGATTTGCCCGATCTATCCTTCTCCGAATGTTGATTACGGCTATGATGTGACAAACCATAAGGCGATTATGGATTCTTACGGAACAATGGACGATTTTCACGAGCTGCTGGACCAGGTGCATCAGCGGGGATTAAAGCTGGTGATGGACTTTGTGTTAAATCACACCTCGGTCGAGCATCCGTGGTTTAAAGAAGCGGAGCTGGACAAAAACAGCAAATACCGTAGCTATTATTATTGGCGTCCCGGCACAAAGAACGGCCCGCCGACGGACTGGCTCTCAAACTATGGATGCCCGGTCTGGCAATACGAAGAGCACACCGGAGAATACTATCTCCATATGAATGCCGTCAAACAAGCTGATTTAAACTGGGAAAATCCCGAAGTTCGCCAGGCGGTGTATGACATGATGAAATTTTGGCTCGATAAAGGGGTCGACGGTTTGCGAATTGATCAGCTCCATCTCATTTCTAAGAAAGAATATCTTCCTTCGTATGAGGACTATATCAATCAGCAGGCAGAGCCGAAGCCCTTTCAGCCAAATGGCGAACGAATCCATGACTATTTAAAAGAAATCACAGATGAAGTGTTTTCTCATTATGATGTCATGTCTGTCGGAGAGGTCGGCAGTGTCACACCGGAAGAAGGCCTGAAATATACGGGAACAGATAAGCATGAGCTGAATATGATTTTTCACTTTCAGCATATGGAGCTTGATCAGCAGCCCGGAAAAGAACATTGGGATTTGAAGCCCCTTGAGCTTTCTGATTTAAAATCGGTTTTGACAAAATGGCAAAAGAAGCTTGAACATCAAGGCTGGAATACATTGTTTTGGTGCAACCACGACCAGCCCCGGATTGTGTCCAGATTCGGAGACGATGGGGAATACCGCAAAGCATCAGCGAAAATGCTGGCAGCCGTAATTTATTTTATGAAGGGCACGCCGTATATTTATCAGGGAGAAGAAATCGGGATGACAAACGCGCCGTTCACCCGGATTGAAGACTACAAAGATATCCAAACGATCAATATGTATCATAAACGGGTGTTTGAAAAAGGCTATGATCCAAATGATGTGATGAGATCGATCTTAGCCAAAAGCCGGGATCACGCCCGGACCCCGATGCAGTGGAACAGCGGCAAAAATGCCGGATTTACTGACGGCACGCCTTGGCTGAAGGTCAATCCGAACTTCACCGCAATCAATGTGGAGGAAGCGCAGGGAGATCCTGATTCTGTCTTAAACTATTACAAAAAGCTGATCAGCCTGAGAAAGCAGTACGCTGACCTCATGAAAGGGAGCTTTGATCTTTTGCTTCCGGACGATCCGCAGTTGTTTGTATACATGAGAGAAAACAGTAAACAACAGCTTTTGTCGGTCAATAATTTTTCAAAAGAGCAGGCTGTTTTTCAGTGGCCTAAGAACTGCGGCAAAGCTCAGGCCTCACTGCTTCTCAGCAATTATAACAACGATGATCTTGATGACGAAATGGTGTTCCGGCCTTATGAGAGCAGGGTCTATCTTCTGGACAAAACAAACTAATGATTGAAGTAGCCCGGCATTTTTAGCCGGGTTTTTTTAGTACATATATTCGCTCTGCAGGCGGGAAGAATAAATGAAAATGAAATTTATTCTTGCAAAACGTAATGACTTCGGTTTATTATGATATAGGATTACAAAATCGTTATCATTTTGATTTAAAGTTACTGAAAAAGAGGGGATATACGATATGTTTAAAAAATGGAGCGGTTTGTTTGTGATTGCAGCGTGCTTTTTATTAGTTGCAGCATGCGGCAACTCATCAACAAAAGGGTCGGCGGATTCAAAGGGTGATAAACTGCACGTTGTCACAACGTTCTACCCGATGTATGAATTCACAAAACAAATTGTAAAAGACAAAGGCGATGTGGATCTGTTAATCCCATCTTCCGTTGAACCGCATGATTGGGAACCGACGCCGAAAGACATTGCCAACATTCAGGATGCTGATTTGTTCGTTTATAATAGTGAATACATGGAGACATGGGTTCCGTCAGCTGAAAAAAGCATGGGCCAAGGCCATGCCGTTTTCGTTAATGCAAGCAAAGGCATTGATTTAATGGAAGGCTCTGAAGAAGAACACGAAGAGCATGATCATGGGGAGCATGAGCACAGTCATGCAATGGACCCTCACGTATGGCTTAGCCCTGTTCTGGCACAGAAGGAAGTTAAAAATATTACGGCTCAAATCGTGAAGCAGGACCCGGATAACAAAGAATACTATGAGAAAAATAGTAAAGAATATATTGCAAAACTGCAGGATCTTGATAAACTATATCGTACAACCGCAAAAAAAGCGGAGAAAAAAGAATTTATCACGCAGCATACAGCTTTTGGCTATCTGGCAAAAGAATACGGCTTGAAGCAGGTTCCGATTGCAGGGCTTTCACCTGACCAAGAACCGAGCGCAGCCAGCTTGGCAAAGCTGAAAACATATGCCAAAGAACATAATGTAAAAGTTATTTACTTTGAAGAAATTGCATCCTCAAAGGTCGCAGATACGCTCGCCAGTGAAATCGGCGCGAAGACAGAAGTGCTGAATACACTGGAAGGCTTGAGCAAAGAAGAACAGGATAAAGGTTTAGGGTATATCGACATTATGAAACAAAACCTCGATGCCCTGAAAGATTCACTATTGGTTAAATCATAAGATAGTGTGCGCCGGAGGGGTGCACACTATTTCTTTGTGAGAAAGGAAGATTAACATGAATCTCGTCTCATTGAAAGATATCGTTTTCGGCTATTCCCATACGCCTGTTTTAGATAAAGTATCACTTGATATTGAAAGCGGTGAGTTCGTCGGCATCACTGGACCAAACGGCGCCTCTAAATCGACGCTCATAAAGGTAATGCTCGGCATGCTGAAACCGTGGGAAGGCACAGTGACGATCAGTAAAAGGAATACAGAAGGGAAACGCCTGACCATAGGGTACGTCCCGCAGCAAATTTCTTCATTTAATGCCGGATTTCCGAGCACGGTGCTGGAGCTTGTTCAGTCAGGCCGCTATACAAAAGGGAAATGGTTTAAACGTTTAAATGAAGAAGATCATCTTGAAGTAGAAAAAGCATTGAAAATGGTGGAAATGTGGGACCTCCGCCATCGTAAAATCGGTGATTTATCAGGCGGACAGAAACAGAAAATCTGTATCGCCAGAATGCTCGCCAGCAACCCGGATCTGCTGATGCTGGACGAACCGACGACAGCTGTTGATTACGACAGCAGAAAAGGATTTTACGAATTTATGCATCATCTCGTGAAAAATCACAACCGCACAGTTGTGATGGTTACTCACGAACAAAACGAAGTACAGCAATTTTTAGATAAAGTGATTCGATTAGAGAGAGGAGAAAAAGGCGGATGGAAATGTTTGACTTGGAATTCATGCGACGAGCTTTTCTAGCAGGCGGCATGATCGCCGTCATGGCTCCGATACTAGGAGTGTATCTCGTTCTCAGAAGACAGGCCTTAATGGCTGACACACTTTCACATATCTCATTGTCAGGTGTTGCCATCGGCTTTTTTCTCAGCACCAATATAACCGCAGCAAGCATAGTCGTCGTGACCATCGGCGCGATCGGAATTGAATACATGCGGCGGGCGTATCGGACTTATTCAGAAGTGTCCATTGCCATCTTAATGGCAGCTGGTTTGTCCTTCGCGATGTTTTTAATCAGCCTTTCCAAAGGCACAGCCAATATGAGCATCGATCAATACCTATTTGGATCGCTTGTGACAGTAAACCAGCAGCAGGTCTATATTATCAGTATTATCACACTGCTGATCCTGCTTTATTTTATTGTACTGAGAAGGCCGCTCTACCTGCTGACGTTTGATGAAGCTACAGCCAAAACATCGGGAATCAATACAAACGTTCTCTCGTTGTCATTCAGTATTGTCACAGGCCTTGCGATTTCAGTCATTATTCCGATCATCGGGGTCCTTCTTGTATCGGCCCTGCTCGTATTGCCGGCAGCCTTCGCCATCAGAATTGCAAAAGGCTTTAACATGGTTTTCATTACAGCCATACTCATTTCATTATTCAGCGTATTTACGGGACTGACATCATCCTATCAGCTCGGGACGCCGCCAGGTCCGTCTATTACCCTGCTATTGATCGTTTTGCTATTAATCGGATTTGCAGTTCAGGGAGTTTGGACGTTTATCAAAAAAGAAGCTCAGCGCAAAAAAAGAAGCCGATAACATGAAAAGCAGTTTTCCCTAGGGAAAACTGCTTTTTTTATAGAAACAATTCGGCAAGGCGCTCATAAGATTCTTTTTTCGCCTCAAAATCAAACACATTGCACAGAACCATGATTTCATTTGTTTCGTAGCAGCCTGTGAGGTCTAACAGCTGTTGTTTGACAGTGGTGGGAGAACCGATCACCATCCGCTTTCTGTTTTCTTCTATGAGTTTTTTATCGGACGCTGTATAGGGATGAGCTTTCGCTTCCTCGATGCTTGGCACGCGGCTGTCCAAGCCTTTTCCGACGCGAAGAAGCCACAGATCCTGGCTTAATGCGAGTTCTTCTGCCTCTTCATCTGTTTTTGCGCAAATGACAAAAATCGTAAACAGTGCGGATGGATTCGAAAAATGGGCTGAGGGCCGAAAGCTTTCCCGGTAGATGCGGAATGCATTTTCTCCTCGCTCGGGATTAATGAAATGCCCAAATACATATCCAATCCCCTGGTGCGCCGCGCGTCTTGCGCTGTTTTCACCAAGACCGAGCACCCATAGCTCGGGTGCCGTACCAATAAGGGGCGCCGCTTTGATTCCGGCATACGGATGGTCGGGAGGAAGGGAATCTGTTAGAAAATAAGAGACATCCTGCAGCTGTCTGTTAAATTCGGTTAAGCTTTTTTTCACCCCGTCCGTTAATGCAAGTCTGGTTTTTGTCGTGCCGCCGGGGGAGCGACCGACGCCGAGGTCAATCCGGTTTGGATACAGGGCCTCAAGCTGGCGAAAGGTTTCAGCCACTTTAAATGGGCTGTATTGGGGCAGAAGCACGCCGCCTGATCCGACACGAATGGTGTTTGTCTGTGCTGCGATGCGGGCGATCATGATTTCAGGCGCTGTGCTTGCCAGTCCTTTCGTGCTGTGATGCTCGGCAAACCAATAACGCTTATAGCCCCACTGTTCGCTTAATTGGGCAAGCTCAACCGAATGCTGGAGAGTTGTCACAGGGCTTTCTCCTTTAGAAACAGGTGCCTGATCAAGTATGCTTAAATGAATCAAAAGGCCGCTTCCTTTCTGTCTGTTTTTAGATGGTGACACCAGAATAGGCAAAATGACTTGCCCGCGTCAAATGGTTTGTTTAAGAAGCGCACTTTATAGCATTTGCAAATCATATATCAAATATGGAAGTTTTTTTTCGAGGTTTTTCGTCAATTATTCTTAACTTTTACGAAACTTTGATATAATAACAAACGTATATATTAGTAATTTACGGCTTATTTTCCTTGTGAGCGTAAAAATAAATGTGACTATCTTCACATTTTGATGAGTAGGAGTGAATCGTGTGGCAATTTCTTTAGAAAAAGGTCAACGAATTGATTTAACAAAAGGAAAAGCCGGTCTGTCAAAATTGATGGTCGGTCTCGGCTGGGACCCAGTGTCCTCAGGCGGAGGATTCTTCAGCAAACTGCTTGGCGGAGGCGGTCCGAATATCGACTGTGACGCTTCAGTGCTGATGCTGGAAAACGGAAAATTCACCGATAAGAAAAACCTGATTTATTTCGGCAACCTGAAAAGCCGCTGCGGCGGTGTACAGCATACAGGCGACAACCTGACGGGTGACGGTGCGGGCGATGACGAGCAAATTATGATAGATTTAGATAAAGTGCCTGGAAACATCGATAAGCTTGTATTTGTAGTGAACATTTACGATTGTGTCAGAAGAAAACAAGATTTCGGCATGATTCAAAATGCGTTTATCCGCGTAGTTGATCAATCTAATCACGAGGAAATGCTCAAGTACAATTTGAGAGACAATTACGCCGGCAGAACAAGCCTGATTACAGCAGAAATCTACCGCAGCGGCAGTGAGTGGAAGTTTGCGGCGGTCGGTGAAGGCACAAACGATACGAGATTAGAAGATATTATCAGTCGATACGTATAAAAGAAAAGGAGTGGATGAAACATGACAATTTCATTGGCAAAAGGACAAAAAGTAGATTTAACAAAAACAAATCCGGGTCTTTCAAAGGTTGTTGTCGGTTTAGGCTGGGATACGAACAAGTATGACGGCGGGCACGACTTTGATCTTGACTCAAGTGTGTTTCTGTTAGACGCCGCGGGCAAATGCGCGTCACCAAACGACTTTATTTTCTACAACCAGCTTGAAGGCGGCAACGGTTCAGTCGTTCATTCAGGCGACAACCTGACTGGTGCTGGCGAAGGCGACGATGAGAATGTAAAAGTAAATCTCAGCGCTGTACCGGCAAACATTGATAAAATCTCATTTGTTATTACCATTCACGATGCAGAAGCGCGCAGCCAAAACTTTGGACAAGTATCAAACGCGTTTGTCCGCATCGTAAATGAAGAAACAAATGAAGAGCTCATCCGTTACGATCTTGCAGAAGATTTCTCTATTGAAACGGCAATCATTGCAGGGGAGCTTTACAGACATAACGGCGAGTGGAAATTCTCAGCAATCGGCTCAGGCTACCAAGGCGGCCTTGCCCGCATTGCAACAGACTACGGTTTGCAAGTCGGTTAAGACAAATACGAAGAGCAGAAAGGAGAGAGGCAGTATGGCCATTCAATTATCAAAAGGACAGCGCATTGATTTAACAAAAACAAATCCGGGACTGACTAAAGCGGTGATCGGCTTAGGCTGGGATACAAACAAGTACTCCGGCGGACACGATTTTGACCTGGATGCTTCGGCCTTTTTAGTTGATGCGCATGATAACTGCGTAAATGATCTCGATTTCGTCTTCTATAATAACCTTGAACATCCGAGCGGCGGTGTCATCCATACGGGTGACAACCGCACGGGTGAGGGCGACGGAGATGATGAGCAGATTATCGTTGATTTCTCAAAAATCCCTGCTCACATTGAGAAAATCGGCATCACAGTGACCATTCACGACGCTGAAGCACGCAGCCAAAACTTTGGACAAGTTTCCAATGCATTTGTCCGCGTTGTGGATGAAGAAACGCAGAATGAGCTTCTTCGCTTCGATTTGGGAGAAGACTTCTCCATTGAAACAGCTGTTGTCGTTTGTGAGCTTTACAGACACGGCGGCGAGTGGAAATTCAATGCAATCGGCAGCGGATTTTCCGGCGGGCTGGCTGCATTGTGCCGGAATTACGGTTTGCAAGTGTAAGCGAGTGACAAATAGAGAAGTCACCGTTTCAAATTATAGGAGGAAAAAACTTGGACTTTTTACATCATATTTTGTCTACGTATGCTTCATTTTTCGATTGGAAAATGTGGGGGGAAGTTCTGACTGATCCTGTTTCCTGGGGTTTGATCGGTTCCCTTGTTGTTCTGGAAGGCCTTTTATCGGCCGATAACGCGCTTGTTCTTGCGGTCATGGTTAAACACCTGCCGGAAAAACAGCGGAAAAAAGCGTTAACGTATGGTTTGTTTGGAGCTTATATTTTCAGGTTTATTTTCATCGGGCTCGGTATGCTTCTCATTAAATTCTGGTGGATCAAGGTGCTTGGCGCGCTTTACCTGGCTTGGCTCGTCATTAAGCACTTCTGGATAGGCGAAAAAGAAGAGGAAGCGGACGGCATGAAGAAAAACTCTTGGATGGTCCGCACGTTCGGGATCTTCTGGGCGACTGTCATTTCAGTAGAATTAATGGATCTTGCCTTCTCTGTGGACAGCATCCTGGCCGCGTTTGCAGTATCTGAAAAAGTATGGGTGCTTCTGATTGGCGGTATGCTTGGTATTTTAATGATGCGTACAGTGGCAAAAGTGTTCCTTGTGCTGATTGATAAAATTCCTGAGCTGGAAAACACAGCATTCGTCTTAATCGGCATTATCGCGCTGAAAATGGCGGGGAGCGCTTTCCATTACGAAATGCCGCACTCTGTATTCTTCATTATCATTATCGCTGCATTTGCGGTAACATTGATCATTCACTACATCAATAAACAAAAGCAGGTGCGCGAACAAACAGCCGCTTCAAAAGAAGAATAAAACAAAACAAGGAGGGAGGTTCAATGTCCTTCCTTTTTTGTTACCGAAATATCGTTTCAATGACAAACCGGAAAGGAGGATATGATGAGACAAGAAGAACTAACCATTCATAAAGCACTTCCGGCTGATGGCGATTGGAAAAGCCTGCTGTTTCAGCCATTGCCGGAGCGGGATCACTATGAAACTGCACAAGGCCTTTCTTTTTCTCGTCTTGCCGGTCAGATATTGGGCACGCCTATTGATGAGACGGACTACTATAACGAGCTGTATGAGCTGTCTGTAAACGACCGCATAACGATTTTGAGTGAAACGCTTGATAAAACAATCGAACCGGAAACATTTCAAAAGCTTCAGCATATTCATTCCATCAATCAGAAAGAAAAAGGGCTGTCAGTCAGCCGCTTTGTTGCCTTTCTGGACGGGGAAAAGCTGATTGCGAAGCACTCAAATCCCTTGATGCACCGCCATTTAAGAAAAGCGTTGATGACGCTTTTACATACCTTTGCGGACAGTCATGAAAAGGGGCTGAATCATCCTGATTTTCGCAGAGTGCTGCTTGATGTCTCGAAGTTTTCCTTAAACCATCTGAACCCTTGGCTGGAAAAAACCGATATAGAGCGGGAGATGCCGAAGGTTGTTTGGTATGGAGATGCGACGAAAAGCCAGCTCTATTTCTTATATTATCTGATGCTGGTCGGCTGTGATGTACTGCTGTTCCATCCGGCGGGAACGGATCAGCTGGCGCTTGTCGACCCGAAGCAGGAGCTCGGTTTTACGGAAAAGCTCCCGGATGTTTCGGAGCTTCAGCCGTTTCCGAAAGAAAAACCAGACCGGAAATCAACAGTGGCTTACCGCTCAACAAAGGAAATTGAACATGTGCTGAATCACGAGGAATCCATGCTATATAAGCCGTGGCAGTTCAGAGATCACACACCGGTGTCCGTTACGCTGAAAACGACCTATGATGAATTGTTTTTAATCACGAAAGAACGCGCCTTTATTCGGCCGAATTTCAAAGCTGATAAACATTCCATTGAGATTCCGAATGTATTCGCCAAAATTATGGGCGTGTCGAAAGACAATAAGGAATATTGGAACAGGCTTCATACTCTAGCGGATTATCAGGAAACAGAAATGGTCAGAAGCTTTCCATTTACAGAAGAAATAAAGTCGAACTATCAATTTCACTACAGCCACGCACTTGATCAAGAAGGGAACATTGATCCGGACAAGCTGATGGCAAGCAATGTGTGGCAGTACAAACAGCTGCCGGCGGGCGTTCAGACTGCCATTGCCAAAACGATTTCGAGAATGTGCAGGTACCCGCGGCTTAAAGCCTTGCATCAGGAACAAGTCAAGGATGTTCAAATCTATTTGTTTAAACAAACAACAAACCTGCCTGCTAATCTGCTGAAATTGATTCAAATGTTCGACTATGCGCAAACCGTTCCGAAACTCGTTTTATATCATACGGAAATGAGCGGCGGACTCACGCGTTCGGATGCTGCCGCCCTGCTGTTCCTGAATGAAATCGGAATCGATATCATCATTTATAATCCGCCCGGACACCAAGATATTGAGCAGTTTATTGAAGAGGATCAGTATGATATCCACTGGCTGGATGACATGGTGTTTCAGCAGGACTACAAAGAGCCTTCGCTTGTGAAAAGGCTCTTCAGAACCATTACCCAAAAATAAGGAGAGAAGAAAAGCATGACAACAGAAAATCAAAATCCGCTTGTTCTCGATAAAAATGAAGAGATTTCCCAGCAAAAAGCTGACGATATCCGTCTTCAGCTCCGTCAGGAACCAGAAGTGAAGCGGCTTGCTCAACAAATTGACGTCAAAAACCAAATGGAGCTGCTTGAGTACGGCAAGGAGCCGGCCGTTGAAATATCCAAGTTCTCTGACCGCATCTTGGGGATGATGAAAACAACAAGCGTGACAGACTCCGGCACAATGCTGACTCAGCTTGGGAAAATCATGGACCGCTTCGACAAAAATGATTTTGATGAGCCAAAGGGATTAATGGCGAAAATTTTCAAACGCGGCGGCAGCATGATTGAAAAAATCTTTAAAAAGTATCAGACGCTTGGCGGAGAGATTGAAAAAATCCACGTTGAGATTTCAAAATACAAAGATGAGATGACGAAGACGAACTACACGCTCGATGAAATGTATGAAAACAATATCAAATACTATATGGAGCTTGAAAAATACGTCGTTGCCGGGCAGATGAAACTGGAAGAGATGCAGTCGATCCTTCCTTCATATGAGGAAAAAGCGGCAAGCGGGAACCAGCTGGCGCAAATGCAGCTCGATACGTTGCGCAACGGCATTCAGGCGCTTGAGGAACGGGTGTATGATCTTGACATGGCACGGATGGTGGCGCTTCAAACCGCACCTCAAATCCGTCTCCTGCAGCGAGGAAATGCAAAGCTGATCGGGAAAATCAACTCCGCGTTTATCATTACCATTCCGATTTTCAAAAACGGCATTATTCAGGCTGTTACGGTAAAGCGGCAAAAGCTTGTGGCTGATTCCATGAGCGAGCTTGACCGCCGGACAAACGAGATGCTGAAACGAAATGCTGAAAACATCTCGAGCCAAAGTGTTGAAATTGCGAGAATGGCCGGCAGACCGAGCATAGATATTGAAACGATTGAATCGTCTTGGAACACGATTGTCAGCGGCATGCAGGAAACAAAACAAATCGAAGAAGAAAACAAGCGCCTCCGCGAAGACGGCGCGAGACGAATTGCCCAGCTTCAGGATAATATTAAAAAAGCAGCATTGCAGCAATAATAAAAACCCCGCTTGTGGAACATAAGCGGGGTATTTCAATTACATCATTTAGTTAATGACAATGTGTAAAGACAGGTGTAAACTTAAACGGTAATCATTTTGCATATCAGAGGTGTTGGCAATGGGAAAACAACAGCCTATATCCCAGCGTAAACTGCTGGGCGTCGCCGGTTTGGGGTGGCTGTTTGATGCAATGGATGTCGGAATATTATCGTTTATTATCGCCGCGCTCCATGTAGAGTGGAATCTGTCGCCCGAAGAAATGAAATGGATCGGAAGCGTCAATTCCATCGGCATGGCTGCGGGTGCGTTTTTGTTTGGTTTGCTTGCTGATCGAATCGGCCGCAAAAAAGTGTTCATCATCACCCTTTTATGCTTTTCCATCGGAAGCGGCATTTCCGCTTTTGTGACGAGCTTATCGGCATTTCTAATCCTTCGTTTCGTGATTGGTATGGGACTTGGCGGCGAGCTTCCAGTCGCTTCAACACTCGTTTCGGAAGCGGTTGTGCCTGAAAAGCGGGGCAGAGTGATTGTGCTTTTGGAAAGCTTTTGGGCCGTGGGCTGGCTCGCAGCGGCCTTGATTTCTTACTTTGTGATACCAAGCTTCGGCTGGCAGGCTGCCCTTCTGTTAACTGCGCTGACTGCTTTTTATGCGCTGTACCTGCGGACGAGTCTACCTGATTCGCCGAAATATGAATCGCTTTCTGCCAAAAAGAGGTCGATGTGGGAGAATGTAAAAAGCGTCTGGGCAAGACAGTATATACGGCCGACGGTGATGCTGTCGATCGTTTGGTTCTGTGTGGTGTTTTCTTATTACGGCATGTTCCTATGGCTCCCGAGTGTCATGCTGCTGAAAGGCTTCAGCATGATTCAAAGCTTTGAATATGTCCTGCTGATGACGCTTGCTCAGCTACCTGGCTATTTCTCTGCCGCATGGCTGATTGAAAAAGCGGGCCGGAAGTGGATACTCGTCGTTTACTTGATTGGCACAGCAGGAAGCGCCTATTTCTTCGGAACGGCGGATTCCTTAAGTCTTCTGCTTACGGCTGGAGTGCTGTTATCGTTTTTCAATCTCGGTGCGTGGGGCGTGCTGTATGCTTATACCCCGGAGCAATACCCGACTGCGATTCGAGCAACAGGTTCAGGAACGACAGCAGCGTTTGGAAGAATCGGCGGCATCTTCGGGCCTTTGCTCGTCGGAACCCTGGCAGCCCGTCATATTTCGTTTTCGGTCATCTTTTCAATCTTTTGCATTGCAATCTTACTTGCGGTTGCTTGTATTTTGATTATGGGGAAAGAAACGAAACAAACTGAGCTAGAATAGGAAAAGCACCTCTTAAAAGAGGTGCTTTCAGCGTGTCGACAAACCCTCGCATTCGTTGTCAGGACTGCGCTTCGGTGCTCAATGCGAAGTGGATCAACGGCTAAATTCTCAGGCGTCCTGCCTAAACGCCGTCGTCATCACATCCTGTGAATGTCCGCTCCTATGCTCGTCCTTCCTAGACTTCAAGGGTTTTCAATCACGCTGAAAAGATTTTGTCAACAATCTGAGGCACCTCTTGAATGAGGTGCTTTTTTACAATTGCGCCCGGGCTGTGGATTGGCGTTTCCCGGTTTTACTGATTGTCTGGTAGAGCGTCATAGAAAGTATGAACAGAATGGCAGTAAATCCTGTGACAGCTCCGAAATGCTGTGTGCTTTGATATAAAAAACCTGCAATACTTGTACCGACAGTGGTTCCGGCATACATAGCGGCATTGGAAAGGGAAGCGATGGTTCCTCGCGCATTTGGTGCAATGGATTGAAAGACACCCATCATTAACGGAAAGATGATGCCAGCTGTAAAGAACGTGAGAAAAAAGCCGGCTTCTACTAAAAACAAGTTTGGAAAGAACGGAAGAGCGAAATAGAGAGCGCCCATTAGCAGCATCCCGCTGATCAGTGTTTTAAACATGCCCAGCTTTTCTGAAACCCGGCTGCCGATAAGGCTCCCGAGCATATTTCCCAGTCCGAGTACAAGCATAGCTGCGCCAATTTGTGACACGGTTAAATGATAATCCGCGGAAAGCCAAGTACCCAGAAAGCTGAACGATGCGAAGTTTCCGGTTTGAAACAGAAAATAGGCAAGCAGAATGACCGATGTTTTCGGCAATGAAAAAAGCTCCCGATAGGGGTTGACAATTGATGGGCGCGCCAATGGTTCAGAAGGCCGGATGCCAGGCATGACCGCCGCCAGGATCAATAGAAGAATAAGCGAGCACGCTGACAAAACGAAAAATGGCGTATGCCATGTAAAGGAAGCGAGAAACCCTCCAATAGGAAGTCCGAGCATTTGTGAAGCGGCCAAACCTGCTGTCGCAATCCCCATGCCTTTTATGATCTGAGAAGGCTGGACAATGACTGGGATGGACGCCCAAATTTGAGGCGTCACAAACGCAGCGCTAACGCCTGCGGCAAAACGGAACAGGCACATGGCGGCAAAAGAGGGAGCGATGCCGCATAAAAATGTGGATACGATAAAGCCTGCAAGTCCCCACAGCATGACTGTTTTCCTGTTCAGCCGGTCTGAGATTGGGCCTGCAATGAAAGCGAAGAGTGCATAACCGAGTGCATAAGCACTGACCATCCAGCCTGACAAATCAGTAGAGACATGAAACTGATCCTGTAAAAGGGGGAGAAGCGGCGAAAGCAAAAAGGTATCCGTGCCAATGACAAACATGACACTGAAGAAAAGCCAAATGCGATTCAAATTTTATCACTCCTATTGTTTTATAACTTTAAAACTATGAAACAGATATGTATAGAGAAAACCCTTTGTTAGAGGGTTTCCAAAAAGCCAGGCAGGTATGTTTGAAATGTGTCTTCACGCAGACTGACGTATTTTGTCCGCGAATCTTTCCGGGTTGCCGTCAATCCCGCTTCACGCAGCGTTTTAAAATGATAAGATGCCGTGGTTTTGACAATATTGCACTTTTCACCTACTTCACCGCAGCTGAGTTCTTTTCCGCTGACATAAAGCGTACGAATAATGGCAAGCCTTGATTCATCAGACAGTGCTTTAAAAATTTGCGCTCTGATTTGATCATCTGATTGTTTCATAGTCATGAAACTATAATACATAATGGGTGTTGAAAAAGCAACTTATTTTTCCAGTAAAGGAGCAGGAAGTCATAAGAGGAAGGAGGAATTCAATTCCAATAAAAGCGTTTTCAACTAAAGGTAGGAGAAAAATCACCCGTAAAATACAATCATATAGGAGGATTACAGAGCATTTAGAAGCATAAATAAGATCATGTGGTCACATGGATGTTTATAAAGAAATGGTACAGAATAAAAGAGAATATGCTGTTTGTGTGGGAAGTTACATAAATGTTACGGTAATAAAGATTGCTTAATATGGAGGGAAAATATGAGTGTAGATGAGAAACCAATTAAGATAAAAGTCGAGAAAGTCTCTAAGATTTTTGGGAAACAAACAAAGAAGGCAGTTCAAATGCTTGCCAACGGAAAGACAAAAAAAGAGATCCTGAAAGCAACCGGATCAACCGTTGGGGTTAATCAGGCAGATTTTGAAGTATATGATGGTGAGATATTTGTCATCATGGGTCTATCAGGGAGCGGTAAATCAACTTTAGTACGGATGTTAAACCGGCTTATTGAACCGACTGCCGGAAATATTTACATTGATGGTGACATGATAACAAATATGTCAAAAGACCAGCTCCGGGAAGTCCGCCGGAAAAAAATCAGCATGGTCTTCCAAAAGTTCGCTCTGTTTCCGCACAGAACGATACTTGAAAACACAGAATACGGACTGGAGCTTCAAGGTGTAGACAAACAAGAGCGGCAGCAAAAAGCGCTTGAGTCTCTTAAGCTCGTTGGACTGGAAGGATTTGAACACCAATATCCCGACCAGCTTTCCGGCGGGATGCAGCAGCGTGTCGGCCTTGCCCGCGCGTTGACGAATGACCCGGACATCCTTCTGATGGACGAAGCGTTCAGTGCGCTCGATCCACTGATTCGTAAAGATATGCAGGATGAGCTTCTTGATCTTCACGATAATGTCGGAAAAACAATTATCTTTATTACGCATGACTTGGACGAAGCGTTGCGGATCGGCGACAGAATTGTCCTAATGAAGGACGGCAACATCGTTCAAATCGGCACGCCTGAAGAAATCCTGATGAATCCATCTAACGAATATGTTGAGAAATTCGTCGAAGATGTTGATTTGTCTAAAGTCCTCACAGCAGGCCACATTATGAAACGCGCTGAAACAGTGCGGATTGATAAAGGGCCTCGCGTAGCATTGACACTGATGAAAAACCTTGGAATTTCTTCAATTTATGCAGTGGATAAACAAAAGAAATTATTAGGTGTTATCTATGCGTCTGATGCGAAAAAAGCGGCTGAGTCTGATTTGTCACTTCAAGACATCTTGAATACAGAATTTACGACTGTACCAGAGAATACGTATCTGACTGAGATTTTTGACGTTGTGTCCGATGCGAATATTCCAATTGCGGTTGTGGATGAGAAGCAAAGAATGAAAGGAATTGTCGTAAGAGGCGCGCTGATTGGCGCACTTGCCGGCAATAACGAGTATATCAATGCTGAAGGCACTAACGAACAAACACAAGATCCTTCTGCACAGGAGGTGAAATAAGATGGATAGACTGCCTAGAATACCTTTAGCAGATATTATTGACCGTTTTGTTGACTGGATTACGATGACGTTTGGCGGATTCTTCGACGGAATCGCTAACGGATTGGCCGCTTTTGTAAATGGAATTGTCACCGGTCTTGGATTTATTCCATCTATTTTGTTAACGATTATTTTCGCCGCACTTGCGTGGTGGATCAGTACAAGGGGAATTGCGTTATTTACGTTGATTGGATTCCTCCTGATCGATTATTTAGGATATTGGGACCCAATGCTGCAAACATTGGCGCTTGTTTTGACATCTGTGATTATTTCGATTGTGGTCGGGGTTCCGATCGGAATTTGGGCGTCTCAGAAAGAAACGGTTCGCCGTATTGTAACGCCAATTCTTGATTTAATGCAGACAATGCCTGCTTTCGTATATCTATTGCCGGCGATTTTCTTCTTTAACATCGGTGTTGTGCCGGGTGTTGTTGCATCTGTTATCTTCGCGATGCCGCCGACAATCCGCATGACTGTTCTCGGTATTAAACAAGTGCCGGCGGATTTGATTGAAGCGACTGAGGCATTCGGTTCTACAACAGCTCAGCGTTTGTTTAAAGTTCAGCTCCCGCTTGCGACAAAAACGATTTTGGCCGGGATCAACCAGAGCATCATGCTTGCGTTATCAATGGTTGTTATCGCCGCAATGGTCGGTGCACCGGGACTTGGTTCTGAAGTATACAGTGCCGTTACACAGCTGAAAACCGGGGTCGGAGTAGAGGCCGGTATCGCCATCGTTATCGTTGCCATTACCCTGGACCGTATTACTCAAAATATTAAAGTGAAGAAGAAAAGCAGGGGGAATGCCTGATGCTTAAAAAAATCATAGGCATCGGCGTTTCCGCCATGCTGGCGCTCTCACTTGCGGCTTGCGGTTCAGAAAACGATGAAAATGCATCCGCAGCAGAACAAGTGAATAAGACCATCATCGGGATTGACCCCGGTTCAGGGATTATGTCCCTGACTGACAAAGCGATGAAGGATTATGACCTGAATGACTGGACATTGATTTCAGCGTCAAGTGCTGCGATGACCGCTACGCTTAAAAAGTCATACGACCGTAAGAAACCGATTATCATTACAGGATGGACACCGCACTGGATGTTCTCCAGATATAAGCTGAAATATCTCGATGATCCGAAACAATCTTATGGCAGCGCAGAGGAAATCCATACGATCACACGCAAAGGCTTCAGCAAAGAGCAGCCGAATGCCGCAAAGCTTCTGAGCCAGTTTAAATGGACGCAGGACGAAATGGGCGAAATCATGATCAAGGTGGAAGAAGGCGAGAAACCTGCCAAAGTTGCTGCTGAGTACGTCAATAAACACAAGGATCAGATTGCCGAATGGACAAAAGGCGTTCAAAAGGTGAAGGGAGACAAAATCAACCTTGCCTATGTGGCGTGGGACAGTGAGATTGCAAGTACAAACGTCATAGGCAAAGTCTTAGAAGACTTGGGCTATGAGGTAACACTTACTCAGGTAGAGGCTGGGCCGATGTGGACTGCAATTGCGACGGGAAGTGCGGATGCATCCCTTTCCGCATGGCTGCCGAATACCCATAAAGCATACGCCGCTAAATATAAAGGCAAATATGATGATATTGGCACCAGTATGACTGGTGTGAAGATGGGGCTTGTTGTTCCTCAATATATGAAAAATGTCAACTCAATTGAAGATTTGAAGAAGTAATCAAAAAAGCAGCCTGTGTCAGGCTGCTTTTTTTGCGTTAAGAAGCGTTAGCGGCAGCAAGTGATTCCGCCTTCTGAAATGTTTTGAGCACGGCGTTCGCCAAAATATGAATGCCGGTAAACATCGCATTTCTGTCAAAGGTCATGTGCGGATGATGGAGCCCCGGCTGGAGCCCGCAGCCTAGTCCGAGCATCGTTGTTTTCAGATTCGGCACCTTCACGGCGTAAAAATGGAAATCCTCGCCGCCGGTGGTGACAAGCGGGTCATCAAGCCGCTCAGCCCCGATGATTTCCGTAATGGCTTCTGCCATGATCGCTTCAGCTTCTTTATTTTGTGTTGCCGCAGGAAGGCTGTGTTCTTTGTGCAGCTCGATCTTTGCGCCAAATGCAGCGGCGGCCGCTTCACAGGCTCTTTCTGTTTCGGCGATTAATGCCTCCATGGCTTCATTGGTCTGTGCGCGCAAATCAAGGCTGAACGATGCTTTTCCTGGAATGATGTTAGAGCTTTCACCGCCGGCTTGCAGTTTTGTCATTTTGACGGTATGCGGGATTTGCGGGTCAATATGAATGAGTCCGAGCTTGTGTACAAGAAATGCCGCAATTTCAATGCTGTTTTTCCCGAGGTGCGGACGGGCGCCATGAGCCTCTTCCCCGATGATCGTTCCCTCAATGTGCTGGCTTGATCCGTGCAGAATAGAAGGAGCGCAGCGGCCGTTCTGTGTTTCCTGGATCGGACGGACGTGAACGCCATACAAATAGTCGATATCATCAAGCACGCCTTCTTCTATCATTTTCAAGGCGCCGCCGCCTTTTTCTTCTGCCGGCTGAAAGATAAAACGGATTGTGCCCTTCGGAAGCTCAGGTTGTTTTTTTAGCAGCATTAACGTGCCCAATGCCATTGTCATATGTGAATCGTGTCCGCAGGAATGGTTGGCGCGAAATGTGCCGTTAACCTCCTGCCACAGCGCGTCAATATCAGCGCGTACCGCTACAACAGGTGAGCCTGAGCCGATTTCGCCGACAACCCCGGTGCAGTCTGAAAACGTGCGCGTCCGGCACCCTAAATCCTCAAGCTTTTGTTTCAAAAATGAAGTTGTCTCATATTCCTTCCAGCTGACTTCAGGGTTCGCGTGCAGATGCTCGAAGATGTCCATAATGGTTTGTTTCATTTCTTCTGAAAGCTTTTGCATGGTAAGAAATACCTCCTTCTATCAGAATGAATTTTTACCTTCTTTACTTTATTTATATTGAAACAGGAAGATAGGCTGTATATAATATAGCACATATTGCTACTATTCAGAATAATTAATATTTTCAAACAGAGGGGATGGATCGAAATATGAGTATGCCAGCAGCCGAAACACAGCCTAAGAAAAAACGTATGACATTTAAAATGCCTGACGCCTATGTCCTCTTATTTATGATTGCTTTCATTTGCGCAATCGCTTCATATATTGTGCCGGCAGGTGAATTTGACCGCGTGACAAAGGGGGATGTCACGACCGCTGTTCCGGGAAGCTATCATTCAATTGAACAGTCTCCGGTCAGCTTGATCAGCTTTTTTACTTCTCTACAGGATGGAATGGTTGGATCAGCACCCATCATCTTTCTGATTTTATTCACAGGCGGCACCATTGCTATTCTAGAAAAAACGGGTGCCATCAATGGCCTGATTTACAATGTCATCAGCAAATTCCGCACAAAGCAATTATTATTTATTTGTATTGTCGGCGCATTGTTCTCCATTCTCGGAACAACCGGGATTGTCGTGAATTCAGTTATCGGTTTTATCCCCATCGGCCTCATTGTGGCACGATCCTTAAAATGGGACGCAGTCGCGGGAGCCGCTGTTATATACATCGGCTGCTACGCTGGATTTAACTCCACCATATTATCACCGTCACCGCTCGGTTTATCACAATCAATCGCGGAGCTCCCTCTTTTCTCAGGAATCGGCCTGCGAGTTGTGATATACATATGCTTTTTGCTGTCTTCTATTATTTATATCTATTTGTATACGAGAAAATTAAAAAAATCAAAAGATGCCAGTGTGTTAGGAACAGATTGGTTCCCTGCGGCAGGAATGGGCGAAGCCGGTAAAGAAGAAGATCAGTCAGTGCCGTTTACCGTTCGCCATAAGCTGATTTTGGCTGTGGCGGGACTCTCACTTGTCGGATTTTTATACGGCGCTTTGAAGCTTGGCTGGTCAGATTCCCAAATGGCTGCGACATTTATTTTTATTTCTGTCCTTGCCGGTTTAATAGGCGGGCTTGCGGCGAACGATATTGCCAAAACCTTCATTACGGGCTGCCAAAGTCTTGTATACGGGGCGCTGATTGTCGGGATGGCACGAAGCATTTCCGTTATCCTTGAAAATGGAAAGCTTCTCGATACTGTCGTCAATGCTTTGGCTTCACTTTTGGATGGATTCAGCCCGATTGCTGGGGCAATCGGCATGTATATCGCCAGTGCGCTGCTTCATTTTCTCATCTCTTCAGGTTCTGGCGAAGCCGTTGTATTTATTCCAATCCTGGCGCCGCTCGCTGATTTGATGGGAATCACGAGACAGGTTGCGGTTGAAGCGGTTATGCTTGGAGAAGGGGTCGTCAACTGTGTGAACCCGACATCCGGCGTTCTCATGGCGGTGCTTGCCGCCAGCGGTATTCCGTATGTCAAGTGGCTGCGGTTTATGGTGCCGCTTGCTCTGATTTGGTTCTTGATCGGGCTTGTCTTTATCGTGATCGGAGTCATGATCAATTGGGGGCCGTTTTAACGATTGCTGCCCGCCGGCTTGTACGGCGGGCTTTTGAGTTATTCATTGCAGAAGCGCAGGCTGTTATTGTAACATGTAAGCCATAAGCCATTCGTAAAAGTGCGGGAGGAAGGTCATGAATAATCTGCGTAATAGACTTTCAGGCGTGAATGGGAAAAATAAGAGAGTAAAAGAAAAAGAACAAAAAATCTGGTCGGAGATTGGGATGATAGCGGGAGCATTTGCGCTGCTTGATGTGATCATCCGCGGCATTATGTTTGAATTTCCGTTTAAAGAATGGGCTGCAAGCCTTGTGTTTTTGTTCATCATTATCTTATATTACTGCATCAGGGCTGCGGCATCCGGAATGCTCATGCCGAGAATAGACACCAAAGAAGAACTGCAAAAACGGGTGAAGCAGCAGCGAATAGAATCAATTGCGGTCGCCTTTGCGGTAGTGGTGCTTACGATGTACGACAGGGGGATTCCCCATACATTCTTCGCTTGGCTGAAAATGATTCTTCTTTTTATCGTCTGCGGCGGCGTTCTGTTTCTGCTTCGGTATGTGATTGTGAAGCTGGCTTACAGAAGAGCGGTAAAAGAAGAAATAAAAAAGAAATCATCTTTTTTGTTTGGAAAGCGAGGGAAGCGTTCACAGTTTCGGGCAGCTTTTTTTATAGGAACATTGATTTGTATTCACTCTGCCAAGTTGTTTTGATAGAGTGATTGTGATAATTTTAAATGTAAGCGTTAACAAAATTCTCCAGTCTTCACATCGGTTTGAAAGGAGGAAGCGGAAGAATGAAGTAAGAGGGATTTTTGACTCCGAAGTAAGTCTTCAAAAAATCAAATAAGGAGTGTCAAGAATGTTTGCAAAACGATTCAAAACCTCTTTACTGCCGTTATTCGCTGGATTTTTATTGCTGTTTCATTTGGTTCTGGCAGGACCGGCGGCTGCGAGTGCTGAAACGGCGAACAAATCGAATGAGCTTACAGCACCGTCGATCAAAAGCGGAACCATTCTTCATGCATGGAATTGGTCGTTCAATACGTTAAAACACAATATGAAGGATATTCATGATGCAGGATATACAGCCATTCAGACATCTCCGATTAACCAAGTAAAGGAAGGGAATCAAGGAGATAAAAGCATGTCGAACTGGTACTGGCTGTATCAGCCGACATCGTATCAAATTGGCAACCGTTACTTAGGTACTGAACAAGAATTTAAAGAAATGTGTGCAGCCGCTGAAGAATATGGCATAAAGGTCATTGTTGACGCGGTCATCAATCATACCACCAGTGATTATGCCGCGATTTCCAATGAGGTTAAGAGTATTCCAAACTGGACACATGGAAACACACAAATTAAAAACTGGTCTGATCGATGGGATGTCACGCAGAATTCATTGCTCGGGCTGTATGACTGGAATACACAAAATACACAAGTACAGTCCTATCTGAAACGGTTCTTAGACAGGGCATTGAATGACGGGGCAGACGGTTTTCGATTTGATGCCGCCAAACATATAGAGCTTCCAGATGATGGCAGTTACGGCAGTCAATTTTGGCCGAATATCACAAATACATCTGCAGAGTTCCAATACGGAGAAATCCTGCAGGATAGTGCCTCCAGAGATGCTGCATATGCGAATTATATGGATGTGACAGCGTCTAACTATGGGCATTCCATAAGGTCCGCTTTAAAGAATCGTAATCTGGGCGTGTCGAATATCTCCCACTATGCATCTGATGTGTCTGCGGACAAGCTAGTGACATGGGTAGAGTCGCATGATACGTATGCCAATGATGATGAAGAGTCGACATGGATGAGCGATGATGATATCCGTTTAGGCTGGGCGGTGATAGCTTCTCGTTCAGGCAGTACGCCTCTTTTCTTTTCCAGACCTGAGGGAGGCGGAAATGGTGTGAGGTTCCCGGGGAAAAGCCAAATAGGCGATCGCGGGAGTGCTTTATTTGAAGATCAGGCTATCACTGCGGTCAATAGATTTCACAATGTGATGGCTGGACAGCCTGAGGAACTCTCGAACCCGAATGGAAACAACCAGATATTTATGAATCAGCGCGGCTCACATGGCGTTGTGCTGGCAAATGCAGGTTCATCCTCTGTCTCTATCAATACGGCAACAAAATTGCCTGATGGCAGGTATGACAATAAAGCTGGAGCGGGTTCATTTCAAGTGAACGATGGTAAACTGACAGGCACGATCAATGCCAGGTCTGTAGCTGTGCTTTATCCTGATGATATTGCAAAAGCGCCTCATGTTTTCCTTGAGAATTACAAAACAGGTGTAACACATTCTTTCAATGATCAACTGACGATTACCTTGCGTGCAGATGCGAATACAACAAAAGCCGTTTATCAAATCAATAATGGACCAGAGACGGCGTTTAAGGATGGAGATCAATTCACAATCGGAAAAGGAGATCCATTTGGCAAAACATACACCATCATGTTAAAAGGAACGAACAGTGATGGTGTAACGAGGACCGAGAAATACAGTTTTGTTAAAAGAGATCCAGCGTCGGCCAAAACCATCGGCTATCAAAATCCGAATCATTGGAGCCAGGTAAATGCTTATATCTATAAACATGATGGGAGCCGAGTAATTGAATTGACCGGATCTTGGCCTGGAAAACCAATGACTAAAAATGCAGACGGAATTTACACGCTGACGCTGCCTGCGGACACGGATACAACCAACGCAAAAGTGATTTTTAATAATGGCAGCGCCCAAGTGCCCGGTCAGAATCAGCCTGGCTTTGATTACGTGCTAAATGGTTTATATAATGACTCGGGCTTAAGCGGTTCTCTTCCCCATTGAGGGCAAGGCTAGACGGGACTTACCGAAAGAAACCATCAATGATGGTTTCTTTTTTGTTCATAAATCAGACAAAACTTTTCTCTTGCAAAAGTTTGTGAAGTGTTGCACAATATAAATGTGAAATACTTCACAAACAAAAAGACATCAAAGAGAAACATACCCTGGAAGGATGATTAATGATGAACAAACATGTAAATAAAGTAGCTTTAATCGGAGCGGGTTTTGTTGGAAGCAGTTATGCATTTGCGTTAATTAACCAAGGAATCACAGATGAGCTTGTGGTCATTGATGTAAATAAAGAAAAAGCAATGGGCGATGTGATGGATTTAAACCACGGAAAGGCGTTTGCGCCACAACCGGTCAAAACATCTTACGGAACATATGAAGACTGCAAGGATGCTGATATTGTCTGCATTTGCGCCGGAGCAAACCAAAAACCTGGTGAGACACGCCTTGAATTAGTAGAAAAGAACTTGAAGATTTTCAAAGGCATCGTTAGTGAAGTCATGGCGAGCGGATTTGACGGCATTTTCTTAGTCGCGACAAATCCGGTTGATATCCTGACTTACGCAACATGGAAATTCAGCGGCCTGCCAAAAGAGCGGGTGATTGGAAGCGGCACAACACTTGATTCTGCGAGATTCCGTTTCATGCTGAGCGAATACTTTGGCGCAGCGCCTCAAAACGTACACGCGCATATTATCGGAGAGCACGGCGACACAGAGCTTCCTGTTTGGAGCCACGCGAATGTCGGCGGTGTGCCGGTCAGTGAACTCGTTGAGAAAAACGATGCGTACAAACAAGAGGAGCTGGACCAAATTGTAGATGATGTGAAAAACGCAGCTTACCATATCATTGAGAAAAAAGGCGCGACTTATTATGGGGTTGCGATGAGTCTTGCTCGCATTACAAAAGCCATTCTTCATAATGAAAACAGCATATTAACTGTCAGCACATATTTGGACGGGCAATACGGTGCAGATGACGTGTACATCGGTGTGCCGGCTGTCGTGAATCGCGGAGGGATCGCAGGTATCACTGAGCTGAACTTAAATGAGAAAGAAAAAGAACAGTTCCTTCACAGCGCCGGCGTCCTTAAAAACATTTTAAAACCTCATTTTGCAGAACAAAAAGTCAACTAACCGCAACTTTAGAGTAAAGGGCTGATTGTCAATGTGGGAGCAGTTGTATGATCCGTTTGGAAACGAGTATGTGAGCGCACTTGTGGCGCTCACTCCGATTCTCTTTTTTCTTTTGGCTTTAACTGTTTTGAAAATGAAAGGCATTCTTGCGGCATTTCTTACCCTAGCCGTCAGTTTCTTCGTCTCCGTTTGGGCATTTCATATGCCGGTTGAAAAAGCGATTTCTTCTGTTTTGTTAGGAATCGGGAGCGGGCTGTGGCCCATTGGCTACATCGTCCTGATGGCGGTGTGGCTGTATAAAATCGCCGTGAAAACCGGGAAATTTACCATTATTCGGTCCAGCATTGCCGGCATTTCGCCTGACCAACGATTACAGCTATTATTAATTGGTTTTTGTTTTAACGCGTTTTTAGAAGGCGCGGCCGGTTTTGGTGTTCCGATTGCGATTAGTGCGGCGCTGCTCGTCGAACTTGGTTTTAAACCGTTAAAAGCGGCGGCGCTCTGCTTGATTGCAAACGCTGCCTCCGGAGCCTTTGGGGCGATTGGGATTCCTGTCATCACAGGGGCGCAGATTGGTGATTTGTCTGCTCTTGAGCTGTCTCGGACATTAATGTGGACACTGCCGATGATCTCATTTTTAATACCATTCCTGCTTGTATTCTTATTAGACCGAATGAAAGGAATCAAACAGACATGGCCCGCTCTTCTGGTTGTGAGCGGTGGGTATACAGCGGTTCAGACACTGACAATGGCGGTGCTCGGGCCGGAATTAGCAAACATTTTGGCGGCCTTATTCAGCATGGGCGGGCTTGCCCTCTTCCTCCGCAAATGGCAGCCGAAAGAGATTTACCGCGAGGAAGGGGCCGGCGATGCTGGTGAGAAAAAGGCATACCGTGCCGCTGACATTGCGAAAGCGTGGTCTCCTTTCTACATTTTAACTGCGGCGATCACCATCTGGAGCCTTCCTGCCTTCAAAGCGCTTTTCCAAGAAGGCGGGCTGTTATATCAATCAACGCTCCTGTTCAAAATGCCTTTTCTGCATCAGCAAATTATGAAAATGCCGCCGATTGCGCCATCTGCCATGCCGTTAGATGCAGTTTTTAAAGTTGATCTGCTGTCAGCGACTGGTACAGCGATTTTAGCGGCGGTCATCGTGACAGGGCTGTTCAGCAAAAAGTTCTCCTCTCGGGATGCCTTTGCTTCCTTGAAGGAGACGGGAAAAGAGCTGTGGGTGCCGATTATGACGATCTGCTTCGTGATGGGGTTTGCCAATCTGGCCAACTTCGCAGGGCTCAGCTCTTCAATTGGGTTAGCATTGGCGAAAACAGGAGACCTGTTCCCGTTTGTCAGTCCTGTTCTCGGCTGGATTGGCGTGTTCATCACCGGTTCTGTTGTCAGCAATAATGCTTTGTTCGGCCATTTGCAGGTTGTCACGGGAGCGCAGATCGGTGCGGGTTCAGATTTGCTGTTAGCCGCAAATACGGCGGGCGGTGTCATGGCGAAACTTGTTTCTCCTCAATCTATCGCCATCGCTGCCGCAGCGGTCGGCCAAACAGGCAAGGAATCTAAACTGTTTAAAAGGACAGTGGCGTACAGCCTGATTCTGTTATTGATCATTTGTATATGGACGTTTATTCTTGCAAGATTAGGAGTGTAATAGAAAAAAGCAGTACATGCCCAGCATGTACTGCTTTTTTTATGTTAATTTGCTTTCTTTGTCATTTCGGCTGTTGTTTTCACTCTGGCTTTTCCCATAAATAAAATGGTAACCGCCGCGAGGACAATTGGAATCAAAGCGAGCAAAAAGACATACGTGATACTTGATGACATCGCGTCAATAATGCGATTCAGGATCGCATCAGGAATCTGGGAACGTGTTCCCGCTTGGAATATCTCCTGCGGGTCGCCAATATTTTGCGCAGCGCCTGATCCCGCTGAGCCTTTCATACCGCTGAAGGCGTCATTCAGCTTGTTTGTGAATACGTTTGTTTGCACCGTTCCGAAAATGGTGACACCTAAGGTCATGCCAAATGATCGCAAAAATGAATTTGTAGAGTTTGCCGTTCCCCGAAAGCGAGGTTCAAGATCATTCATCGATGCCGCCGGCAGCAGGGAGAAGTTAAAGCCTACACCAAAGCCTGAAATCATCATAAAGACTGTCAGCCATACCCGTGCTGTGTCAGGCGTCATATTGGAAAGAAGCAGCATGCCGATAAAGAAAGCTATAACAGATATCAGCATCAAATTGCGGAAGCTTGCCTTCGTTTGGAAGATCCCGCCGATCATGCTTCCGATGACTGATCCAATCATCATCGGCGTCAGAATGAAGCCCGCGCTTGTCGCCGAGCTGCCGTAGACCGCCTGAACGAAAATCGGAATAAATACCGCTAAAATAATAAATGTTCCGCCATACAGGAAAGCGAGAATCTGTGCTGTGGCAAACAAGCGGTTCTTAAACATCCAGAAAGAAATAATCGGCTCTTCTGCTTTTCTCTCCACAATAAAAAAGGCAATGAAGAAAACGGCGAATACAATAAACAGCCCGATGATCTGAATGGAGTTCCAATCGTATGTTTTGCCGCCAAGCTCAAGGGCGAACATCAGGCATACAATGGATACGACTAAGGTAATCGCGCCGCCCCAGTCTATTTTCTGCTTTCTGTGCTCCAGAGATTCTTTGTAGTAGCGAATAATGAAAAACAATGACAATGCGCCGATCGGCACATTGATGTAAAACACCCAGTGCCAGCTGATCGAATCTGTAATGATCGCGCCTAAGAGCGGACCAAGAACACTGGATAATCCAAATACAGCACCGAACATGCCGGACATTTTTCCGCGTTTTTCCGGCGGAAACAAATCAAAGATAATGGTAAAGGCAATCGGCAGGAGCGCGCCGCCTCCGATCCCTTGAATGGCCCGGAAGATGATCAGCTGATTCATCGTCTGGGCAATCCCGCATAAAGCAGAACCGATTAAGAAAAAAATAAGTCCAAACAGGAAAAAACGTTTTCGGCCGTACATATCGGAAAGCTTGCCGTAAATCGGCATGCCAGCCATAACCGCCACCATATAGGATGCCGTCACCCAGGCAAATTTATCGAAGCTTCCAAGATCGGCTACGATATTGCCCATCGCGGTGGCAACAATCGTATTGTCCATTGCAGACATCAAGATGCCCAGCAGGAGACCGAGGACCACAAATTTGGTGGAAGCCTGTTTTGCTGTTGTTGTGTCCATTTGTTCTACCTCCTCTTACTTTTCTATGTAAGTTCTGATATCATGATAATAGTTTGATTGTTGAATATCTCGATTATCAAGATAAACTCGATTTTATAGGGAGGACTGTCAGTTGTCAACAAGAAATTCCAGAAGTGAGTTGGAAAAGACTGCTGTTCAGCTTTTTCGAAAACTGGGCACAAGAACGGTTCTGTTTCATCAGGCAGCCGCTCAAGCTCTCGGTCTGTTTCCCACCGATTTGAAATCAGCTGACATTTTAAATGAAGCAGGGCCGATGACGGCCGGAGAGCTGGGGAAAAAAACCGGCCTCAGCACGGGTTCCGTCACGGCGCTTGTTGACCGGCTGGAAAAAGCGGGGTATGTGGCTCGTGAAAAGGACCCGAACGATCGCAGGAGAGTCGTAATCGTCCCTTTGACTGCTTCGAAAAAACATATAAAGGATTTGTTCCGTCCTCTGTCTGAGTCAACGATGGATTTGTGCCGCGAATATACGGAAGAGGAGCTGGAACTCATTTTCAGTTTTGTAGGCAAAGCTGCCGATATTATGGAGGAAGAGCTTGAACGTCTGAAACAGTAAGTGAATTTGTGCATAGCTTGGCCCGTTCCCGAATAAATTGTACAAGTTACATAAGAGAAGGGAGTACGGGCCGGTGAACATTTTTTTGAGCTATATTGTGCTGGGACTGTCCTTGTCTGCGCCTGTGGGGCCAGTGAATGCGGCGCAAATAGACAAAGGAATTAAAAACGGTTTTTGGCATGCATGGATTTTCGGTTTAGGCGCCATGACAGCGGATGGGCTGTACATGCTTTTTATCTATTTCGGGCTGTCGCAGTTCTTGACCGCTCCATTTGTGAAAACGTTTTTGTGGCTGTTCGGCTTTTTTGTCCTGACCTATACCGGAATTGAAACGCTGAAAAACGTCAGAGAACCGATGGATGTGCGAAGCTCGCGGGGGAAACCGTCATACAGGAAAACATTCGCATCGGGTTTTCTCATTTCATTGTCAAACCCATTGAGCATCCTTTTTTGGCTTGGAATTTACGGAAGCATTCTTGCGAAAACAGCAGAGGCCTACAATATGAATCAGCTTCTAATCTATAGCTCCGGCATCATGATCGGCATTTTAATCTGGGATTTCTGCATGGCTATCACAGCCAGTACGTTCAGAAACCTGCTTCATGAAAAGCTATTGAGAGGATTGACCGGAATCGCCGGTGTATCCCTCCTTGTGTTTGGCTTTTACTTTGGTTATCAGGGCATCAAACAGTTATTGGGCTGATTCATGAAGGACAGTCACCTGCCGCTTCCAGTTTTAATATAGTATCCAGATGATACTGGAGGTGGATCAATGGTGAATGGGATTTACACCAAAAGTTTTCTGGAACGTATTCAGGAAGAGCTTCCTGAATGGCAAAGAATCGCTTTTGAGCTGCTGGCAGAAACTCTGGGGGACGACGCGGATACATTTCCGTGCATTCCCGGACGCCAGGCGTTTCTGACTGATCAGCTTCGGATTGCTTTTGCCGGAGATCCGCGGGAAAACCGCACAGCGGAGGAACTGGCTCCGTTGCTTGCGGAGTACGGCAAGATATCGCGGGACACGGGAAAATACGCATCCCTCGTTGTGTTGTTTGATACACCGGAAGATTTGGCGGAGCATTATTCGATTGAAGCGTATGAAGAGCTGTTTTGGCGCTTTTTAAATAGACTGAGTCATCAAGACGAAAAAGAATGGCCGGAAGACATTCCGGCCGATCCTGAGCATTATAAATGGGAGTTTTGTTTTGACGGCGAGCCGTATTTCATTCTGTGCGCTACACCGGGGCACGAGGCAAGAAGAAGCCGGAGCTTTCCTTTTTTTATGGTCACGTTTCAGCCAAGGTGGGTGTTTGATGACCTAAATGGATCAACTGCATTTGGCCGTAACATGAGCAGGCTGATCCGATCTCGTTTAGAGGCCTATGATCAGGCTCCGATTCACCCGCAATTAGGCTGGTACGGAGGAAAAGATAATCGTGAATGGAAGCAGTATTTCCTCCGTGATGACGAAAAACAGGTATCGAAGTGCCCGTTTTCTTATTTAAAGAACATGTTCAACAAAATGAAATAAATCAAGGACTGGCAGGGCGATCTTTATGACCCTGCTTTTTTTGATAGATCATGGTAACGATGGCGATAATCACGAGAAAACCTATGCTGACGAAAAAACCGGGCCGGCTTGATTTTTCAAACAATGTACCGGACACAGCTGCAGCAATCAGAACCATCGCTAAATAAATTTGCGTTTTTCCCATGCCCTCGGGATCAGTCAGCTTTTTGCTGGAGAACAGGATAAACAGCCAAGTGTATAAAAGCATAAGCCCCGCAGCTGTTGTCATATGCTCATAAATGTTTTTAGGCAGCACTAACGACAAAATAATGGAGAGGACAAGCCCCGCAAACGTCAGCCCAAGTGCCGGCCAGCATATTTTTTTGCCTTCCTTTAGAGTAAAGCATTTCGGCGCGTCGCCGTCATCAGCCATTGTACAAAGCAATGTCGTAACCGCAAATAGCGAAGCGACAAGGGTCGAGAACCCTGCGATGATGAAAATCCCGTTAAATATATCAAGGATGATCTCAAGGTTATATCCTTTTAATGACGTAATGAACGGACTGTCCTGTTCAGTAAACGTGTGTAACGGAACCAAAAGCAGAGCAAGCCCGATTGAAATGATATAAATAATCGCCAGCGTCGCCAGCATCAGTTTCCCTGATTTAGACGCTTCCTCAGGTTTTTTTAAGTGAACCGCCATCAGCCCCATGACCTCAATTCCGCCAAAAGCGTAAAACGCGTAGATTAAACCTGTCCACAGCCCCATGGCGCCGTATGGGAAAAACTCACTCGTCTTATTTGGAACATGTATGCCATGATTTCCGCCGGACAGGATACCGCATAAAGCCAGGATGGCAATGACAATAAACATAAAAATAGCAGCTGTTTTAATGACTGCCAGCACGTTTTCTGTTTTTTCAAAGACGGACAGGCCGGTGAAAATAATAAGGAGCCCAAGTACTGCGTAGATTGAGGCAAACACCCATAGCGGCACTTGAGGAAACCAATGCTTCGTAAAGAGCGAAATGGCTGTCAGCTGGCTTCCGGTAATCAGCATTTCTGATGTCCAGTACACCCAGCCGTTGCTGAAGCCTGCCCATTTGCCGAATGCTTTTCGGGCATACGCACAAAACGAGCCCTTTTCCGGCTGCTTCGCCGATAGCTTGGCGAGCTGTTCAAAGACAAAATACGTACCGATCCCTGCGATCAGAAATGAAAGGAGAACGGAAAAACCGCTTTTTACAATTGCGATGCTGGAACCGAGAAAGAAGCCTGTTCCAATCGTGCAGCCGACTCCGATCAGTGACAGCTGCCACCAAGCCAGATTCCCTTTTGGCTGGTCTTTTTTTGTTTGGCTCATTATTTATTCAACCCCTTTTATCTAAGGTTAGATTGTGATCTGTCCAAAGCTTATATACATCGGATTTTTGCCTCTTTTTACATGGAGAAGGAAGCAGACGCTCATACTAATGAAAAAAGGAGCAAACCAATGACACAGCAATATATTGTGGAGCCGAAAAAAGGGCTTGGGCTGAAGCTGAAAAAGGGGCAGATTTTAAAGGTGGTTGATGTAGAAGGGCAGCAGGTGGCTGATTTTGTCGCATACCATGCCAAGGATTTTTATGAACACCTTGATCAGGGAGCGACGATAGACGCCAATCACTCCATTCATGTGAAGGTCAACGACCATCTCTACTCCAACCTGTATAAGCCGATGTTAACCCTGATTGAAGATACGGTCGGCAAGCATGATCTGCTGTTGCCCGCCTGCCGTCCTGATATGAACAGGCTCTTATATGGGAAGCAAAAGGATGAGTTTCAGGATACGTGCTATGACAATATGAACCGTGCGCTTGAGCAGTTTGGCGTACCGAAGCCCCACATGCATTACCCATTTGCGATTTTTATGAATACTGTCCTTGATGAGAAAGGGAATCTGTCTGTGGAAACGCCGCTTTCGAATGCCGGAGATTATGTAAGGCTCAGGGCGGAGATGGATTTAATTGTCGCGTTTTCTTCCTGCCCGATTGAAAAAGGGAAATGCAATGGCGACAGTGTGACATCCATACGGGTTGAAGTCAGCTGATCTCTCTTGTTCACAGTGAATGAAGACCTGTGCTATATTTAATAGGGATACATAACAGTCATGATTCATTTTCATTGATTTAGGGAAATGATCAGTAATAAGGGAAAATGTACAGGAGGAATGATTGGGATGAGCATGCAGGAAAAGATTATGCGTGAGTTACATGTGAAGCCCTCAATTGATCCAAAGCAAGAAATTGAGGACCGAGTCAATTTTTTAAAACAATATGTAAAGAAAACCGGTGCTAAAGGCTTTGTATTGGGAATCAGCGGGGGCCAGGATTCAACACTTGCGGGAAGACTCGCTCAGCTTGCGGTGGAGAGCATTCGCGAGGAGGGCGGAGACGCTCAATTTATCGCGGTCCGTCTTCCGCATGGCACACAGCAGGATGAAGACGATGCCCAGCTTGCTTTGAAGTTTATTAAGCCGGATAAATCATGGAAGTTTGATATTAAATCGACAGTCAGCGCTTTTTCTGATCAGTATCAGCAGGAAACAGGCGATCAGCTGACGGACTTTAATAAAGGAAACGTAAAAGCAAGAACAAGAATGATCGCGCAATACGCGATCGGCGGCCAGGAAGGTCTTCTTGTGTTAGGAACAGACCATGCTGCTGAAGCAGTGACTGGTTTCTTTACGAAGTACGGTGACGGCGGAGCAGACCTCCTGCCGCTGACAGGCTTGACGAAGCGCCAGGGAAGAACCTTGCTGAAAGAGCTGGGTGCACCGGAACGCTTATACTTAAAAGAACCGACTGCCGATCTGCTCGACGAAAAACCGCAGCAGTCGGATGAAACAGAGCTTGGCATTTCCTACGACGAGATTGACGATTATCTCGAAGGAAAAGAAGTATCAGCGAAAGTATCAGAAGCGCTGGAAAAACGCTACAGCATGACTGAACATAAACGCCAGGTTCCGGCGTCTATGTTTGATGACTGGTGGAAATAAGTTGAAGAAAGCCCGCTCTCGGAGCGGGCTTTTGTCGTGTACAGAAGCTTTATTTGATGCGGATATGATTCAGCTTTACCATTAATCTGTCGGCGAACCTTCGGAGGCTGCCTCTTGTATCAGGATCTAATGGGAGTTCGGCTCTCGCGGCAATGTTCTCTGCCACATCCTGAATCGACAGGTTGTCTGTTTGAATGTGGTCCTCAAAAATGGGTGATGATAATCCTTCAACACAGCGGTCAATTTGTTTGGCGGCCCATGAGTTTTTTCCTTCTGCTCTGGTGCGCAGCCTTTTTAACAAGGTTTCCTTTGAAGCCATTAGTGTAAAGTGGTGAACGATCCTGCCTTCCTGTCTGAGCCTGCCGATGATCTCATTGAAGTATTCAGGGTGTACAATCGTCATAGGCACAATAAGGATGCCGCGGTATGTATCTGTCAGAGAAGCTAGCAAACTGTAATTGAACGCCCGCCATAAAGGATAGCTTTGAAAATCGTCCTTTGCGATCTCCTGCGGCACCATGGAGCGCAGCGCAAAACCCATTTTCTCGGGATCATACACGTAAGATGGGTTCAGCCTTCTGTGCAGTTCGAAGGCTGTTTGTGTTTTTCCCGAACCGAATGCCCCGTTTATCCAAATGATCATCGCCATTTCTCCCTTCCTATTTATCATACAGAAAAAGACCCTTCCATCGAAGAGTCAGCTGGAAAAACAATAAAGGCGGAAGGTTTTAACGCTTTTTTGCGTCGAAGTATTAAAATACCTGCAGAAATGTTGTACAATGAATGTCATTCAGGCAAAAATGGCTACAACAAAGCGCACTATAAGCTTGACCGGTAAAGCCGGTATCTATATAAATATTCGCTAAATAAGCATATAATGAATATATAATTTCATTCCTTAGGAGGATTTCGCCGAAGATGAACGCTAAACGAGCCATCCCAGTAAGAGAAAGAAATATCGTCCTGATCGGATTCATGGGTGTAGGAAAAACAACAATCGGCCAATTGGTCGCTAAAAAATTATATAGAGATTTTATTGATATTGACCAGCAGATCGAAAAGGATTTCAATATGTCAATTCCTGAGATATTTGAGAAAAAGGGAGAAGACTTTTTCCGGAAAACGGAGAAGGAATATATTTTAGACATCTGCCATCATAAACGATTCAAAATCGTATCTCTGGGCGGGGGATCTTTTAAACAAGAAGAAATCAGAAATTGCTGTCTGGAAAACTGTCTCGTGCTTCATCTGGACCTGTCATGGGAGAACTGGAAGCAGCGCGCGGATTTATTGATCGAAAGCCGCCCTGTACTGCATAACCGTTCAATGGATGAAATGGAACAGCTGTTTAACGAAAGAAAAGTCATTTATGACAAGCACAATTCAAAAGTGGCAACAGACAACCTTTCCCCGGAAGAGGTTGCCGATTACATTGTTGAGACATTAAAAATTGGCTGGGATCTTTATCAGCCGATGTAAAAAGCCGTGCGCAGCGCACGGCTTTTTTTATCGTTTTATCCCTTGTATCAAAATCGCTTTTAAACAAAAGGAGATGGGCTGTCCGTTTTGGTTCAATGTAATACAGAACGTGTCGCGTGCTTCGTCTGATGCGTGATTCAAGTGGGTAATGATTTGTTTTTCTCGGTCAGCGGGGGTTCCGCCTCGTTTGATCCAGCTATCGTATTGAATCGGCAAGTTCCACTTTTGGATGTCTTGATAGGCCAGTTGATTGGCGCTGAACATCGCCTGCCATTCTGATAATGAGCTTTCACGAACATGGGAAGGGTCTCGAAGCCGGTTCAAATGATTGACAAACTCATCAAGAACGGGATCTTCAGGCGCGTAATGATCAACTAAGAGAAAACGTCCGTCCTGTTTTAGTACGCGTGCAACCTCTCTGACAGCTTTGCGGACATCTGAAAAATGGTGGGCTGCGTATCGGCAGGTGATGATGTCAAATGAATCGTCGGGGAAGGGGAGTGACTCTGCCGTTCCTTGCTGAAAGCGTACGTTTTCAACTCCTTTTTCTTGCGCGAAGGAGGACGCAACCTCAACCATCTCTTTCGTTGCATCAACACCGATGCACTCCTGTACATAAGGAGAAAATGCCAGCGCCGTATGGCCGGCGCCCGCTCCTATATCCAGCACTCGATGCTCTGCCCGGCATTCCGCTGTTTTGATCATCAACCCCAAATCTTCCCCCTCGGCAAATACCTTTTCATCCCGATACATCTCGGCGTTTTTAGAAAACGGTGTTTCATTTGTCATTTGAACCAGCTCCTTCTTTTCGTAAATGATGATATGGATTATGTTAGCAATTTCTGTTATGATTCGTCCAAGATATAAAAATGATGAAAATGATAGGTTCAACCTATGGAGGCTGAAATGGATATTAAAGTGATGGAATATGCAGCGGAAATTGCCCGGCGCCAAAGCTTTACAAAGGCGGCGGAACATCTTCATATCGCACAGCCGTCTCTCAGCCAGCAAATCAAAAAGCTTGAGGCTGAGCTGGGGCTTACCCTTTTTCACAGATCCCATGGCTCTGTTACACTGACACCTCACGGCAGGCGTTTCATTGAAAAAGCCGAGGACATCATTCGTTCCAGAGATGATTTGCTTCGGGAAATGCAGGAGCGATCACAGGGAATCGGTCATAAATTATCCATCGGGATTCCTGCTGTAACAGGGAGATATCTCTTTCCTCCGCTGCTGAAGCAGTTTTTGGCGCGCTATCCTCATGTGGAGGTTCAGCTTGTTGAAAAAGATCCGGTTTCATTAGAGAAGATGACGGCAAAGGGAGAAGTTGACCTTTCTGTTTTATCCTTGCCCATCGAGGATGAACGGCTCTCCATTACACCCTTGCTCACGGAACCGGTTGTTCTCGCGGTGCCGAAGGAAAAACAAAGGTGGATGCCGCCGGAATTGGTCGCGCTGATTGAGAAAGCGCTGGAAGAAGATGAGGGACGCCAGCCGTGTGTGCCGATTGACATGGTAAGGAACGTGCCCTTTATTCTGTTAAAAGAAGGCTTCGGCTTTCGCAGGACAGTTCTCGATCTCTGTGCGGAAAGCGGCTTTAAGCCGAATGCTGCCTTTAAGACGAGCCATATTGAAACCGCCCAATCTCTTGTGGCTAACGGATTAGGTGTGACAATGGCACCGAATATGGTCAGAAGGGATAAAGATCCGGGTGTGATCTATTTATCGATTCAATCCGCGCCATCACGAACCCTCGTCTTTGTCTTTTTAAAGAACCGCTATGTCAGTCTGACGGCCCAGGCCTTTATGGAACTAAGCCGGGAAAGTCTTAAACAAACGTTTGATGAAGGCTGTCTGGGAAACAAAGATGAAAATATTTAGAAAACAAAGACGAAACGTGGTAGTATAGGAATACAAACTAAATCTTATAAAACAAAGGGGAATAATCGGAAATGCAACTATTCGATCTGCCGCTCGACCAATTGCAAACATATAAGCCTGAAAAAACAGCACCGAAAGATTTTTCTGAGTTTTGGAAATTGTCTTTGGAGGAACTTGCAAAAGTCCAAGCAGAACCTGATTTACAGCCGGTTGACTATCCTGCTGACGGAGTAAAAGTGTACCGTCTCACATATAAAAGCTTCGGAAACGCCCGCATTACCGGATGGTACGCGGTGCCTGACAAGGAAGGCCCGCATCCGGCGATCGTGAAATATCATGGCTACAATGCAAGCTATGATGGTGAGATTCATGAAATGGTAAACTGGGCACTCCATGGCTACGCCACATTCGGCATGCTTGTCCGCGGCCAGCAGAGCAGCGAGGATACGAGTATTTCACCGCACGGTCACGCTTTGGGCTGGATGACGAAAGGAATTCTTGATAAAGATACATACTATTACCGCGGTGTTTATTTGGACGCCGTCCGCGCGCTTGAGGTCATCAGCAGCTTCGACGAGGTTGACGAAACAAGGATCGGTGTGACAGGAGGAAGCCAAGGCGGAGGTTTAACCATTGCCGCAGCAGCGCTGTCAGACATTCCAAAAGCCGCGGTTGCCGATTATCCTTATTTAAGCAACTTCGAACGGGCCATTGATGTGGCGCTTGAACAGCCGTACCTTGAAATCAATTCCTTCTTCAGAAGAAATGGCAGCCCGGAAACAGAAGTGCAGGCGATGAAGACACTTTCATATTTCGATATTATGAATCTCGCTGACCGAGTGAAGGTGCCTGTCCTGATGTCAATCGGCCTGATTGACAAGGTCACGCCGCCGTCCACCGTGTTTGCCGCCTACAATCATTTGGAAACAAAGAAAGAGCTGAAGGTGTACCGCTACTTCGGACATGAGTATATCCCTGCTTTTCAAACTGAAAAACTTGCTTTCTTTAAGCAGCATCTTAAAGGCTGATAAATGTGAAAAGCCGCCGCATATCATCAGGCGGTTTTTTTCTGCAAACTGCCGGAATGAGAACAGACTGGAGACGAATAGATATGAAACAAAGAATCATTGATGAATTAAAACGGATCGAGCAGTCATACGGAGTCAAAATCGTGTATGCCGTCGAGTCAGGAAGCCGCGCATGGGGATTTCCCTCGCAGGATAGTGATTACGACGTCCGCTTTATTTATGTTCCGAAAAAGGAGTGGTACTTTTCAATTGAGCAGGAGCGTGATGTCATTGAGGAACCGATTCACGATTTGCTGGATATCAGCGGCTGGGAGCTGAGAAAAACGCTTCGGCTTTTCAAAAAGTCAAACCCTCCGCTACTCGAATGGCTGTCCTCAGACATTGTGTATTATGAAGCATTTACGACCGCAGAGCAGTTAAGAAAACTCCGCACGGAGGCATTTAAGCCTGAAGCAAGCGTGTATCACTATATCAATATGGCGAGAAGGAACGTCAAGGATTATCTACAAGGACAAGAGGTCAAAATTAAAAAGTACTTCTACGTTCTTCGGCCTATTTTGGCCTGCCAATGGATTGAAAAGCACGGAACCATACCGCCAATGGACTTTACTGTTTTGATGAATGAACTTGTTGCTGAACCCGAGCTGAAGGCTGAAATGGAAACCTTGCTTGAACGGAAAAGAAGAGGGGAAGAGCTTGACCTCGAAGCAAGAATCGATGTTATTCACCAATTCATTGAAACGGAAATCGAAAGAATCATGGAAGCGGCAAAAGAACTGAAGGCAGAGAAAAAAGATATGACATCTGAATTGAACCGTTTGCTTTTGAATACGGTTGAAGAAGTGTGGAAGGATGGAGGAAGCTGATGTTTTTTGTCGCTTCCTTTTCTCCTTTATTCGACAGAATCCCCCCCCGACTTTCTAACTATCTGATTGTGGCAAACCCACAAAAATAATCAGAATCTTTGTATTTTGAGAATATTGTGAACGCTGGTTTTGTCCATTTACAATAAACTCATACAAATACTTCTTAGATTGCGGGGTGTTGAGGTTGGAAGTGATCACAAGAGATTTTTTCTTATTTTTATCCAAAAGCGGCTTTCTCAATAAAATGGCGAGGAACTGGGGAAGTCGGGTAGCAGCGGGTAAAATTATCGGCGGGAATGACTTTAACAGTTCAATCCCGACCATTCGACAGCTTAACAGCCAAGGCTTGTCAGTTACTGTCGATCATTTAGGCGAGTTTGTGAACAGCGCCGAGGTCGCACGGGAGCGTACGGAAGAGTGCATTCAAACCATTGCGACCATCGCGGATCAGGAGCTGAACTCACACGTTTCTTTAAAAATGACGTCTTTAGGTTTGGATATAGATATGGATTTGGTGTATGAAAATATGACAAAAATCCTTCAGACGGCCGAGAAACATAAAATCATGGTCACCATTGACATGGAGGACGAAGTCAGATGCCAGAAAACGCTTGATATTTTCAAAGATTTCAGAAAGAAATACGAGCATGTGAGCACAGTGCTGCAAGCCTATCTGTACCGGACGGAAAAAGACATTGACGATTTGGATTCTTTAAACCCGTTCCTTCGCCTTGTAAAAGGAGCTTATAAAGAATCAGAAAAAGTAGCTTTCCCGGAGAAAAGCGATGTCGATGAAAATTACAAAAAAATCATCCGAAAGCAGCTCTTAAACGGTCACTATACAGCGATTGCCACACATGACGACAAAATGATCGACTTTACAAAGCAGCTTGCCAAGGAACATGGCATTGCCAATGACAAGTTTGAATTTCAGATGCTGTACGGCATGCGGTCGCAAACCCAGCTCAGCCTCGTAAAAGAAGGTTATAACATGAGAGTCTACCTGCCATACGGCGAGGATTGGTACGGCTACTTTATGAGACGCCTTGCAGAACGTCCGTCAAACATTGCATTTGCTTTCAAAGGAATGACAAAGAAGTAAAAAAGGAGAGATTATCATGACAACACCTTACAAACACGAGCCATTCACAAATTTCCAAGATCAAAACAACGTGGAAGCGTTTAAAAAAGCGCTTGCGACAGTAAGCGAATATTTAGGAAAAGACTATCCGCTTGTCATTAACGGCGAGAGAGTGGAAACGGAAGCGAAAATCGTTTCAATCAACCCAGCTGATAAAGAAGAAGTCGTCGGCCGAGTGTCAAAAGCGTCTCAAGAGCACGCTGAGCAAGCGATTCAAGCGGCTGCAAAAGCATTTGAAGAGTGGAGATACACGTCTCCTGAAGAGAGAGCGGCTGTCCTGTTCCGCGCTGCTGCCAAAGTCCGCAGAAGAAAACATGAATTCTCAGCTTTGCTTGTGAAAGAAGCAGGAAAGCCTTGGAACGAGGCGGATGCCGATACGGCTGAAGCGATTGACTTCATGGAGTATTATGCACGCCAAATGATCGAACTGGCAAAAGGCAAACCGGTCAACAGCCGTGAAGGCGAGAAAAACCAATATGTATACACGCCGACTGGAGTGACAGTCGTTATCCCGCCTTGGAACTTCTTGTTTGCGATCATGGCAGGCACAACAGTGGCGCCGATCGTTACTGGAAACACAGTGGTTCTGAAACCTGCGAGTGCTACACCTGTTATTGCAGCAAAATTTGTTGAGGTGCTTGAAGAGTCCGGATTGCCAAAAGGCGTAGTCAACTTTGTTCCGGGAAGCGGAGCGGAAGTAGGCGACTATCTTGTTGACCATCCGAAAACAAGCCTTATCACATTTACGGGATCAAGAGAAGTTGGTACGAGAATTTTCGAACGCGCGGCGAAGGTTCAGCCGGGCCAGCAGCATTTAAAGCGTGTCATCGCTGAAATGGGCGGTAAAGATACGGTTGTTGTTGATGAGGATGCGGACATTGAATTAGCGGCTCAATCGATCTTTACTTCAGCATTCGGCTTTGCGGGACAAAAATGCTCTGCAGGTTCACGTGCAGTAGTTCATGAAAAAGTGTATGATCAAGTATTAGAGCGTGTCATTGAAATTACGGAATCAAAAGTAACAGCTAAACCTGACAGTGCAGATGTTTATATGGGACCTGTCATTGACCAAGGTTCTTATGATAAAATTATGAGCTATATTGAGATCGGAAAACAGGAAGGGCGTTTAGTAAGCGGCGGTACTGGTGATGATTCGAAAGGATACTTCATCAAACCGACGATCTTCGCTGACCTTGATCCGAAAGCAAGACTCATGCAGGAAGAAATTTTCGGACCTGTCGTTGCATTTTGTAAAGTGTCAGACTTTGATGAAGCTTTAGAAGTGGCAAACAATACTGAATATGGTTTGACAGGCGCGGTTATCACAAACAACCGCAAGCACATCGAGCGTGCGAAACAGGAATTCCATGTCGGAAACCTATACTTCAACCGCAACTGTACAGGTGCTATCGTCGGCTACCATCCGTTTGGCGGCTTCAAAATGTCGGGAACGGATTCAAAAGCAGGCGGGCCGGATTACTTGGCTCTGCATATGCAAGCAAAAACAATCAGTGAAATGTTCTAAGCGGGACTAAATGGGCATCCTCCCTGCGGGGGTGTCCATTTCATCCATATACTATAAAAAAGAGGAGGAAGTGCCATAGAAAACACACAGCTGATTATTTCGATTTGTATTTATATGGCGGGAATGCTGCTAATCGGCTACTTTGCTTACAAGCGTACGTCGAATCTGACGGATTATATGCTGGGAGGACGCTCTTTGGGTCCGGCAGTAACCGCTCTCAGTGCCGGCGCTGCCGATATGAGCGGCTGGCTGCTAATGGGGCTTCCGGGCGCCATGTTTTCTACTGGTCTGAGCGGCGCTTGGATCGTCATCGGACTTTGCCTTGGAGCGTGGGCGAACTGGCTTTACGTCGCACCACGGCTGAGAACCTATACTGAAAAAGCGGGGAATTCTATTACAATTCCCGGATTCCTGGAAAATCGCTTCGGAGATCAAACAAAGCTTCTCAGACTGTTTTCGGGAATTGTCATTTTAGTCTTTTTCACGTTTTATGTATCGTCCGGAATGGTGTCCGGCGGCGTCTTATTCAACAGCATCTTGGGGATGGATTATCACACCGGCCTGTGGATTGTGACGGGTGTTGTTGTGGCATATACCCTGTTTGGCGGCTTTTTGGCAGTCAGCTGGACAGATTTTGTTCAGGGGATTATTATGTTTGCCGCACTCATTCTTGTGCCGATCGTTACGTTTTTCCACACGGGAGGAGCAGGTGATACAGTTGCTGAAATCCGCTCTGTAGATCCTGATATGTTTAATATTTTCAAAGGAACGAGCGTCCTTGGCATTATTTCTTTGTTTGCCTGGGGGCTGGGATACTTTGGCCAGCCGCATATTATTGTGCGTTTTATGGCGATAACGTCTGTCAAAGAGATCAAAAGAGCGCGCAGAATTGGGATGGGCTGGATGATTTTGTCTGCAGTAGGCGCAGTGCTGACCGGTTTGGGCGGAATCGCTTATTACCATCAGCGCGGCATGACACTGAAGGACCCAGAGACGATTTTTATTCAATTAGGGAATATCTTGTTCCATCCGATTATCACGGGTTTTCTGATTTCAGCGATTTTGGCCGCGATTATGAGTACAATTTCTTCCCAGCTGCTTGTGACATCAAGCTCTCTGGTAGAAGATTTGTATAAGTCGATGTTCAGACGCTCAGCTTCAGATAAAGAACTGGTGTTTTTAGGCCGACTGGCTGTTCTGGCTGTTTCAATTGTCGCGTTGGTTCTGGCTTGGGAGAAAAATAACACCATCCTTGGATTGGTCAGCTACGCGTGGGCGGGCTTCGGTGCATCATTCGGGCCAGTTGTACTGCTCAGTCTGTTTTGGAAACGAATGACCAAATGGGGGGCACTCGCCGGCATGATTGTGGGAGCAGCGACTGTAATCATTTGGGCGAATGCCGGTCTTTCGGACTTTCTGTATGAAATGATACCTGGTTTTGCTGCGAGTCTATTATCTGTCTTTTTTGTCAGCATATTGACGCAGGCTCCGTCACAAGCTGTCACAGACCAGTTCAACGACTACCAAGATACAATGTCGCAATAAAGATCGAAAGGAGGAGGAAGGGGCTGTCCCTTTTTCCTCTTTTCTCCTTTTAAGCGGCCATTTTTTTCTTTTGGAAACAAACGTATTTTTTTCTATACAAAAAGACCCCGTATGGATATGATTAAAGTAAAAAAAGTATAGGAGAAAAAGGTATGGAAGAGCTTTTAGAGAGAGTTTTTTCATTTTCAGATGTTGATAAGCTAATTGATTTTATTAGCTATGAACTGCAAAAGCCAGTGATACTGGAAAGCGCGGATTTCTTTTTGTTAGCCTATAATTCTTACTATATTAACCATTTTGATTCTGCCAACCAGCAGACTATTTTTTCGAAAAAGTGTCCGGTCCAGATTTTTGAGAGGTTTCTGAAGGACGGAATTATTGAAAAATTGAAAACAGAGCCTGAGCCTTTTCGCGTCAATAAAATTGAAAGCATTGGGTTAAACCAGAGGGTGGTCGTGAGTGCAAAGCACAAAGGGGAAGTCATGGGCTACATCTGGATTCAGGAGCTGGACCAAAATCTGACGGATGAAGAGCTCGACTTTTTGTACGAGACCTCCTTCCATGTCGGGAAAATCATTTATAAAACGAATAAATTGAAACAGGAAAAGGAAGAAAAAGCAGAGGATCTCATCAAACGGGCGATCTATCAGCAATTTACCTCTGAGAAGGAACTCAGACGGGAAGCTGAAAGGATCAACACCGTGCTGCCTTCCATGTTTTCAGTTGTTATCCTGCACGCCGCAAATGGGGATGGGGAAGCGGTTGAGGATTTAAAGGAAAATATCAGGTCGTACCTGAATTTACGGGATAAGGTCAGTCATGTCTTAACGATCGAATCAAACATTGTCATCGTCGTAGCGAGTTTTTCCCAAAAAAGCTCCGTCTCCTCAGCAGCTTCTGAGTTTATTAACAAGCTGTTAACACATTTTCACTTTCAAAAAATACCTACCCCTATTTATATCGGTATCGGAAACGAATATAATCACCTATTAAAACTTGGCAAGAGCTACACAGAAGCACTTGAAGTCATCAAAGCCGCAGAAATCACCGGCAATCAGGAAAACATTCCATATGAATATGCCAAACTCGGCATTTACCGCTATTTAGAAAGCATCGAACAGAAAAATGAATTTTTAGAATACGAGAATAAAGATTTAGCTTTATTAAAAGCAAAAGACGAAGAAAGCAGCACTGAGCTGCTCAAAACCTTGGAAATCTATCTCCTCAACAACTGCAAAACAAAACCAGCGGCAGAACAGCTGTTTATTCACCAAAATACATTGAATTACCGCATCAAACAGATTACTGAGATGACGTCGATCGATTTAAGCGATTTCAGAACGCGGTGCCAGCTCTATCTCGATTTGATGCTGATGAAAAAGAAATAAAAAAGAAACCAGTACTTGTACTGGTTTCGTCTTCACTTAAAATCCTCTGTAAACATACGGATCATCAGGTTTTTTAATGGTATTCCAGTCAGTTACTTTGACGACAGGGAGAGTTGACTTGAATGGCTGGTAATATTCTGAGGCCAGAGTGCCCTTAATGTGAATCCATTCATCATCCTTGATGTCCATGTCCTTCGGAAATTCCACAAGCATCCCGTACACGCCGGAATCAGCGATACAGTGAATGATGCCAAACCTTAATACGAACAGCTGATTTTTGTTAATTGCGTTTCCTTTGTAAGCAAATCCATGAAATTCTATCGTCCGTCCGAGAAATTCACCCGGATAGTTATAGATGGTTTCCATTCCTTTTAGGAAATCGTCATCGGTCAGAGAAATCTCTTTTTTGCTGGAATACTTATTAAACAGCTGTTTCATTTGTTTGTCATAGCTGTCTTGCGCGTAATAAAGGCTGGCATCAGGCCGCAAATACTGTGTTTGGGAGTAGTGATCTCCGCTCTCCATCGCCTTAAACGAGAACCCTTTTGTTTTGACTATGGATGAGTCAAGCGTTGCAATCGGGAAGAAGATGCCTGACACCAAAGGAAAAAGAAAAACAACATAAATCAAATAACGCTGATAAAATGGCTTGTTTTGTTCATGGTCATGCTCGTGATCATGGCCGCACCCGCAATCATGGTCATGGTGATGTCCGCTTTTTTCAGGCGACTTGATAAATAGATATGCTTGGACGGCGGTCAGAATGGCCAGCAGGAAGATCGCAATAAAGGAAAGATAGGCATATTTCATATTGATATATTTTGTTAGATTTCCTGAGGCATGCAGATGATAAAAGAAAAACGTAAATCCCATCAGCACCAATAAACGAAACATCCAATCACCCCTTTACCAGTAGTGATCCCGCTAAAACAATCACGACAATGTATGTAATCAGCAGGAAAACAAATCGTTTTTTGAAGGCCGCAAGCATCATCAATAGATTCTTAATATCCACCATTGCACCAAAGACGAGAAAGGCGATTAACGATCCTAATGAAAACGTGCTGCTGAAGGAAGACGCGATGAACGCATCAACTTCTGAACAAAGCGACAGGACAAACGCCAGACCCATCATCACGAGGGAAGAGGATACATCATTCTGCCCGATCGCAAGCAGAGTGGATGTTTTGACATACGTCTGCATAGCGGCTGCGATAAAGGCGCCGATGATTAAATATTTCCCCACGGAGAAAAATTCATCAATGGCATGCCGCAAGGTCCCGCCCAGTTTTTGGAGCAAGGTGCCGTGATGATGATGGTGGTGCCCGGGTTCATCAGGCTTTAAAAGCTGGTTATCCTTAAATTGATAGGATAAGATGACCCCGATGATCAGCGAAACGGCGAGAGCCAGTCCGCCTCTGTAAAAGACCACGCTCCATCTATTCCCGAACGCAATATAAGTAGAAAATAAAACGATAGGATTAATGATAGGCGCGGTCAGCATGAAAGCAACGCCCGCATGCAGAGGAACTCCCTTTAACAGAAGCCGCCTCGTAATCGGGATGATGCCGCATTCGCAGGCGGGAAATAAAACGCCGGCCAGCGCACCGAATAAAACGGCGAGAAAACGGTTTTTCGGCATGATTCTTGCAATCATTTCTTCAGAAACAAACATTTGAATGATTCCGGAAAGTATGACGCCAATCAGAATAAACGGAATGGCTTCTATTAAAATGCTGATAAAAATAGAATTCAGCTGAAGAAAAGATGATTGTGCTGTCACAATAAAACCTCCGCTCATGTTAAGCTGCCTTTCTTATGATACCAGAAAAAAAGGCACTGCTTGTTTGACGGAGGAGGGGAAAGGATCGTTTCACTTTGGTTAGGATTCCAAAAAGCCGAGTAGGATACTGCCTGTTTCTGCAGCTTCTTTTCCGAGCCAAATCAGGTGTCCCCATGAGTGAAGCAAACAGAGAACAGCGCCACGAATGTGCTCTTTTGCATGATGTGCATGTGACAAGTCAACCAATCCGTCATAAACACTTTGCATAATCAGCACGGGACATATGATGGCTTGCAGGTCTTTTAAAGAGACAGCGGCGGTTTGTGACAAGTCAATCAGAAATCCTTCACCCGAGCGCTGCCGGCTGTTCATTTTCCGAAATGCTTCTATGTCTTTTTCATTCATCAAGGACTTGATTCGCTGAAACGGAAGCGTGCTGAATTGGGGGCTCATAGCTCGAAACATCAAACGCGGGAAAGCGTTATTCAAGGAAGAAATCAGCTTCCATATCCACTTTTCCACCGGCGGGCGGAAGAGAATTTCCCCCAATTTATATTCAGTGTCTTTTGGGGTGAGCCACTCTTTGGTGACTGCGGATTGCAGGGTCAATGTATTTACTCTTTCCGGATAATGTGAGGCAAAGCATATGCCGCTCGGCCCTCCTGCTGAGATGGCGATCACATGGACACTCTCGATTTGTAGATGATCTAATAATTTCACATAGAAACGGCAGGCATTGGCAAGACTTTTTCCAATTTCTTTTGACGTCCGTCCATAGCCAGGCCTTGAAGGCGTAATGATGGAATACCCTTGTTCAATCAACGCTGTGTATCCGAATTCCTCGTAACAATTTGAATGCCCGCCATGCATGACAAGGATCGGAGTTCCCTTGCCTGTCACAGAATATTCTAGTGTACCGCCATCGAAGGTGATCGTTTCAACTCGTCTTTTCATCTGTTTCACCCAATTGGTTTTTGCCTATTATAGAGTTTTCAGCAATTGACCACAAGGTAGAAGAAATGAATAAACAAAGGCCCTTGAAATATGATATACTTTGTATTGATATTCATTCTCAATTAAAACTTTGATATAGATGTGAACGGGAGGCAGGACGGATGGCTGAGAATCAAGAGGTATATGACGTTACGATTATAGGCGGGGGGCCGATCGGGCTGTTTACTGCTTTTTACTGCGGGATGCGGGAGCTGAAAACAAAGGTAATCGAATTTTTGCCGAAGCTCGGAGGGAAGGTGTCTTTATTCTTTCCTGAGAAAATCATTCGCGATATCGGCGGCATACCGGGGATTGCGGGAAAGCAGCTGATCGAGCAGCTGAAGGAGCAGGCGGCAACGTTTGATCCTGATATCGTATTGAATCAGCGTGTGACCGGGTTTGAACGCCTAGATGACGGCACCATTGTTCTGACGGGTTCTGAAGGGAAAAAGCACTATACAAGAACTGTGATTTTGGCTTGCGGCATGGGTACACTTGAGGTCAATGAGTTTGACAGCGAGGATGCGGCCCGATATGCGGGCAAAAATCTTCATTATGGAGTGGAGAAGCTCGATGCGTTTAAAGGGAAACGCGTGGTGATATCAGGCGGCGGAGATACTGCGGTCGATTGGGCTAATGAGCTTGAACCGATTGCGGCGTCTGTGACTGTCGTTCATCGGCGTGAGGAATTCGGCGGAATGGAAAGCAGCGTGACGAAAATGAAGCAATCATCGGTGCGGGTGCTTACGCCTTATCGGCTGGAGCAGTTGAACGGAGATGAAGAGGGCATCAAAAGCGTGACCGTTTGTCATACTGAGTCTGGCCAGAGGAAAGACATAGAAATTGATGAGCTGATCATTAATCATGGGTTCAAAATTGATCTCGGGCCGATGATGGAGTGGGGGCTGGAGATTGAAGAAGGAAGGGTGAAAGCTGACAGACATATGCGAACGAATCTTCCGGGCGTGTTTGTGGCGGGCGACGCGGCTTTTTATGAAAGCAAGCTGAGATTGATTGCCGGCGGATTTACGGAAGGCCCGACAGCGGTCAACAGTGCCAAGGCTTATCTGGACCCTAAGGCCGAGAATATGGCGATGTATTCCACCCATCATAAAAAATTGGTGCATAAATAAAACAGCCCTTGAGGAAAAGGGCTGCTTGCCATCAGGTGTGAAGGAGTTTTTTCTCTGCATGTTGATTGTGGATGAAAGCTAGCAATTCATCCTGTTCTTGTACGGCTGTGAATCCATAAATGCCGGCAGCTGAGTCATCGCCTATGCAGACGATAGGAGGGCGGCTTGCTGACGGTTCCGGCAAAATGCCAATTTGTTCGCCACCATTGATCAATTGCTGAACGGACAGCTTGTTTGGGCAAATGACCATGTGCAGCGGGGATTCACTGATGGTACGCTGAATCATGTGGGTGAACCGGTCATCTATGACGTTTTCATGAGTGATATAAAACGAACAGGATTCATGCTTTTGCATGTTTTCCACTGCATGGCGGCTCCCGACAACAAGACGTTTCTCTGAATCAGGCTGAATGGCGGTGACAAGAAAGCCCCGTTTCTCAAGCTCTGTCTTTGCTTGCTCAGATGCTGCACTCAGTTTGGCTGTCAGCTGGCGGATGTCGATTTTCTGAGAAGCCAGTGCTCTGAAAAATTCACAAACCGCCCGGCGCGATGTGAAAAAAACGTCTTCAAAGGTGCCAATCTTTCGAAGAATTTCTTCATTGACAGGCATGTTTTCGGTCCGCCATTTCGGCCACTCGATGAGATCGGCGCCGGAATCGCGCAGCTTGTCTGCAAGCGGGTCTTCATCTTCGCCATGAGTCACAACCATCAAATGCCGTCCGATGAGCGGTTTGCTTTCAAACCAGCTGTGTGTTTGAAAGTTGACGATGTCTCCGATGACGATAATCGCAGGGTTTGTAATCTGGTGTTCCTGCACTTTTTGCTGAATGTTCTCAAGTGTTCCTTTCACACTCCGCTGGCGGCCCCACGTTCCCCATTGGATGACAATGACAGGGACAGAAGGCGATTTCCCGTATGAAATAAGCTGCTGGCAAATATAAGACAAGTTCTTGACACCCATGTAAAAAACAAGGGTTTGAACGCTTCGGGCCAGCCCTTCCCAGTCAAGGTTCGGCGTGCCTTTTAATGATTTATCATGCGCTGTAATCATGGCAAAAGACGATGCAAAATCCCGATGCGTGACGGGGATGCCCGCATATAGCGGCGCTGCAATTCCAGAGGTGATTCCCGGCACCATTTCATAGCGAATGCCGTGCTCATGAAGAGCATCTGCTTCCTCGCCGACTCTGCCGAATACGCTCGGATCTCCGCCCTTCAAGCGAACGACGGTTAACCCATTTAATGCTTTTTCAACCAGCAGGGCGTTAATTTCTTTTTGTTTCATAAAATGGCGGTTTGGCAGTTTTCCGCAATAAATAAACTGGCAGTCCGGTGATGCAAATTCGAGCAGCTTCGGGTTGGCGAGCCGGTCATATAAAATCACATCTGCTTCCTTGAGCGCCTGTTTTCCTTTGATGGTGAGCAGGCCTGGGTCGCCGGGTCCGGCTCCCACGAAATATACGATTCCGTTCTTCATGATCATGTCATCCTTCCGTCACTGTAAAAAATGAAGGACCACTAGAAAAGTGATCCGGTCTTTTGATCAATATACGAGATAAACATGTTCTCCTTCGATCAGCGTTTCATATGTTTTGACGCATCCGTGGTCAGGTTCTTGGACGATTCCGTCTTCTAAGGAAATTTTCCAGTCGTGCATCGGGCAGAAAACATATTGACCGCTGACGATGCCTTCTGCCAGGACGCCGCCCTTATGCGGACAGCGGTTTTCAATGGCGCGGATGCTTCCGTCTGAAAGCTTGAAAACCGCGAGCTCCTTATCTTCAATATACACTGTTTTGCCTAATTGTTCAGGCAATTCTTCAATTTTTCCGATACATACTTTTGTTACGTCTTTGTTTACCATGTCCATTCCTCCTCAATGATAGTTTTTGTCATTATGATGTGGTCACGACATTTTCAAATAATTCTTTAGAGGTTTGTTTATCCTCTAAAAAGTCTTTCCACGGATCCTTGTGGACAGAGAGTGTTTCATTCATTCGGCCGTTCAGCTCCTGCCGCTTTTCCGGATCGTTTAACACGGATTGGACATGGGATAAACCGACGCGCTCAAGCCATGCGGACGTACGCTCCAGATAGTTTGCGGTTTCCCTGTAATATTGCAGGTAAGCGCCCGCGTATTCTAAGACTTCTTCATTTGTTTTCACCTTCATCAGCAAATCGCCGGCACGCAAATGGGTTCCGCCGTTTCCGCCGACATAAAGCTCCCAGCCTCCGTCGATGCCGACAACGCCAAGGTCCTTAATGCCGGATTCCGCACAGTTTCGCGGGCAGGCAGACACGGCCATTTTGACTTTGTGAGGCGTGTTCAGCCCTTCGAATTTTTTCTCAAGCGCAATGCCCAGTGCCATGGAGTCTTGTGTGCCGAAGCGGCAGAATTGCTCGCCTACACATGTTTTCACTGTGCGGAGCGTTTTTCCGTACGCGTAGCCCGATGGCATATCAAGATCTTCCCATACCTTCGGAAGGTCTTCTTTTTTCACGCCGATAAGATCAATTCGCTGGCCGCCTGTCATTTTCACGAGCGGGATCTCATATTTGTCAACGACATCGGCGATCTTGCGCAAATCTGTGGAGTTGGTCACGCCGCCGTACATCCGAGGAACGACTGAGTATGTTCCGTCTTTTTGAATATTGGCGTGCATTCGTTCATTAACAAAGCGGGATGTCCGGTCATCCTCGTATTTGGTTGGATTGATCATGCCTAAGTAGTAGTTCAGAGCGGGTCGGCATTTAGAACAGCCTTCTGGCGTTTTCCAGCCGAGCACATTCATGACTTCTCTTGTATGTGACAGCCCTTTGGCTTTGATTTCTTCTACGACTTCATCTCTCGACAATGTGGTGCAGCCGCAAATGGCTTCTTTTTGCGCTGACGCATCAAAGTCTGATCCGAGCGTATGCTGGAGGATTTCTTCTACGAGCGGCTTACAGCCTCCGCATGAGCGGGATGCGCCGGTGCATGCTTTGATTTCGTCCGTTGACGAGCAGCCCTTTTCCTGTATGGCTTGAATAATCGCACCTTTTGACACGCCGTTACAGCCGCAGATGATTTCATCGTCGCTCATCGCTGCGGTTATGCTTGTGCCTGCTTCCTGGCTGAGGGGCTGTAAGATTGATATTTTAGAGGTTTCAGAGATATCGGCTTCTTTTTGAATCATAGAAAACAGGCGATTGCCTTCGCTGCTGTCGCCGAATAAAACAGCACCGACAATTTGATTGCCTCTCAGGACAATTTTTTTATAGATGCCGTCCTGCTCATCGAAGACTTTAATCGCTTTTTTCTCCTCTGATTCGTTAAAGTCACCGGCAGAGAAGACCTCGACGCCTGATACCTTTAACTGTGTGGAGAGAACGGAGCCCTCATACGGTTTTGTTTCGATGCCGCACATATGCTTTGCCAGCACTTTTGCCTGTTCATACAGCGGCGCCACAAGCCCGTAGGCGATTCCTCGGTGCTCGGCACATTCGCCGACCGCGTAAATGTGCGGGATTTCAGTCTGCATATAATCGTTGACGATGATGCCGCGGTTAACCGGAATGCCGCTCTCGGCCCCGAGCGTTGTATTTGGGCGGATGCCGACAGCCATGACGACTAAATCAGCTTCAATGCTTGTGCCATCCTTGAATCGGAGGCCTTCGACACGGTCGTCACCGACAATTTCTTCTGTTTGCTTTTCAAGTAAAAAGGTCATACCTTGTTTTTCTAACTCGTTTTGCAGCAGGCGTCCTGCCGTTGCATCAAGCTGGCGCTCCATCAGGAATGGGGCAAGGTGGATGACGGACACGTCCATGCCGAGATTCAGCAGTCCGCGAGCTGCTTCCAAACCAAGTAGTCCTCCGCCGATGACGGCAGCTTTTTTATATTGTTTTGACGCGGCGAGCATTGTGTCTGTATCTTTTATGTCCCGGAAAGCTGTGACGCCTTTTTTGTCTGCGCCCGGAATCGGAAGGATAAAAGGGACCGATCCTGTCGCCAGGATCAATTCATCGTAAGGCTGGATTCTGTCTGCATCTGTGATGACTGTTTTGTTTTCCGTGTCCACTTTGATGACTGTTTCATTTGTATACAATTGAATGTTGTTTTCTTCGTACCAGTCCCAATCGTTTAACGTAATATCTTTAATATCTGTATCGCCTTGAAGCACTTTTGACAAAAGGATTCGGTTGTAATTGGGATGCGGTTCGGCACCGAAAATTGTGATCTGAAACTCGTCTTTAGCAACACTCAGTATCTCTTCAATGGCCCTTACCCCGGCCATTCCATTACCAACAAGAACTAGCTGTTTTTTTCCCATCAGATGATCCGCTCCTTATCAAATGTTTTTTCCAGCGTAGCACAGCAAAAAGGAATATTTAAGATACATGTTATAAAATGTAACAAAATATACGAAAAGTTCTAAAAATTTTATGAAAAATTTAAATAGGTATGATTCGGACGGCGCATACCTTAAAACCGGGCATTTTACAGGCTGGATCTAAGGCTTCCCCGATTAAATCATTCACATTTTGAGCGTCTGCCCAATGGATGGGAACAAAAACGGTATCTTTTCTGATTTGTTCTGATAATTTGCTGCGGACGGTGATGCTTCCCCGCGGCGATTCTATTTTTACCAGTACACGGTCCTCGATATTGTAGGTCGCTGCTGTTTGCGGATGGATCTCCATAAACGATTCAAAATGTCTCGCGGCAAGGGCGGCGCTTTTTCTTGTTTGGACGCCTGTTAAGTAGTGAGACATGACTCTGCCTGTCGTTAAATAAAGCGGATAATCGGCTGTCGGCTTCTCTTTTGGAACAGGTGGTTCGTTTGGAATCACACTTAATGCCGCTTTTTGATCCGGATGAGCAAATGATTCTGTAAACAAGCGCCCAGTTCCGGGATGATCAGATTCCGGACACGGCCAATGAATGCCGCCTTCACGTCTGAGCCTGCCGTATGAGATGCCTGAATAATCGGCAATCCCGCCTCGGCTCGCTTCTCTCAATTCATTGAAAATATCCTCCGCTGACGTATAAGAAAAGTAGCGGCCCTTGCCGAGAGCGGATGCGAGATCACAAATGATCTGCCAATCATGCTTTGCTTCGCCGGGGCATGGCCGGCTTGCTTCTCTTAATGTCACGCGTCCTTCTACATTTGTCATGGTGCCTTCATCTTCTAAGTAAGAGGAGGCAGGTAAAATCACATCTGCGTATTTCGCAGTCTCAGAAATAAACAAATCGATTGCGACAAAGAATGTCAGTCTTCTTAAAGCCTTTTTCACGAGATTTGCATTTGGACTGGAAACAGCAGGGTTGGAGCACATGAGGAACAGTCCTTTGATGTCGCCGTCATTGATTTTTTCCATCATTTCATAGGCTGAGACACCTTTTCGCGGGAGTTCATCCTGATGGATTCCCCACACTTTCGCAATATGCGCCCGGTGTTCTTCGTTTTCGATAGAACGGTAGCCTGGAAGCTGATCGGCTTTTTGGCCATGCTCTCTGGCGCCTTGCCCGTTGCCTTGTCCGGTGATCGCCCCGTAGCCCGAGTAAGGTTTGCCGATTTTTCCTGTGATCAGCACCATGTTTAAGAAGCCTTTCACAGCCGCTGTTCCATCGGTTTGCTGTTCAATCCCGCGGGCTGTAAACAGCATGCCGGACGTTTCCTTGGCAAACTTCACAGCAGCTTTTCTTATATCCACCAGCGAGACACTCGTCTGTTCGGCGATGTCATTCAGGTCCAACGAGTCAGTATGCTGCTTCAGCTCTTCGAATCCATTTGTTCGTGATTGAATGAAATCCTCGTTTATAAGCTGTTCGTCAATGATGATTTTGACGAGACCGTTGGCAAGGGCGGCGTCTGTGCCGGGTTTGATTTTCAGATGAAGATCGGCGATTTTCGTTGTCGCTGTTTCACGAGGATCAATGGCAATGAAGTAAGCTCCGTTTTCTTTCGCTTTTTCAAAATACGGCATAATCGTAGGCTGGCATTCCGCAATATTGGTGCCGGCCAGAATGATCACACGGGTGTGGGGGATGTCTGATAAAGGATTCGTTAAGCCTCTGTCCGCGCCGAATGTTTGGTTGGCTGCGGTGGCTGCTGCGGACATACAAAGTCTCCCGTTGTAGTCGATGTATTTTGTCTGTAAGCCTACTCGTGCGAACTTCCCTAACAAATACGCCTCTTCATTTGTAATCGAGGCGCTTCCGTATACCGCCATGGCGTCATGTCCGTGTTCAGTTTGGATCATTGTCACTTGGTCTTTGATATGATTCAGTGCTTCTTCCCAGGAAACAGGCATAAACTCGCCGTTTTTCTTCAGCAGCGGCCGGGTGATGCGGGAGGAGTTCAAGGCATGCTGGTGAGCATTCATGCCCTTGATGCATAGCCGACCCTGTGTCGTAGGATTATCAATCCCGATCGCAGTGTACTTTTTGCGCGTGACGATGGTTTGTTCCACGAGCTGCATTTTGCACTGCATGCTGCAAAACGGGCATTGAGTGTCATATGTTTTTTCTGATTGGACGTCTTGCTGTTTATCACGGAAATATCTAAGCAGTCGTTCAGTCAAAATGCCTCATCCTTTCTTATATGCGCCCGTCTCTACAGTCGGGTTTTGAATCAGTGACAGATCTGTTTGGAGGCTTTCCAGCAGCTGTGCCCTTAGGTCTTCTTCGAATAGCACTTCTCTGATATGAACGATCCCGAGACGGTCTATCCACTGATGAACACCTTCTAAGTAATGAGCCGTTTCCCGATAATACTGGATCAGTCCTTTGATCATGCCGGCAGTGCTGTCTTCGTTCTCAGTCACGCAAAACAAAGCTCCTGAACGGGCATGAGTTCCCCGGACGCCGCCGATGTGAATGTCCCAGCCAGCTTGTGTCCGAATTGCGCCGACATCTTGCAGGGCGGCCTCGGTGCAGTCTGTTTCACATGATAAGCTGATAGAAATGGGAGCGGGTAAGGGAAGCATCTCAAGTTGTCTTTCGATTTGGGCTGCCAGCTGCTGAATCGATCGATTTTGCCCGCATGTACATGCTTTGATGCTTTGCAGCGCGTGTCGGTGTTCATTAGTGTAAACGGGCATTTTCAGGTCTTTTTTCATGTTCGGGAGATCCGCAGGCTTGATCCCGGAAAGCTTCAGCCTTTGGCCGTGAGTGATGGATACGTCGGGAATGCTGTATGCCTCAATGATGTTGGCGATGGTTCTTAGCTGCTCCGCGTTTGTCCGCCCGCCGTACATTTGCGGAATCAGGATGCATGTCTCTTCAGTGGCTGGCTCAGGCTGGACAAACCCAGGGTACAGCATTTCCAGATAGTATTGAATCGCAGGAACACAAGTACTGCATCCGTTTTTTGTTTTCCAGTCAAGCTGGTTCATCACTTCTGCCGGATTAGTGAATGGCCTGCGCTGAAGCTCAGCGATGATGTCGTCTTCTGTAAAATCAGTACAGCTGCAAAACGAAGGTGTGCTGGCGGGCTTCGTATATTCGCTGTTGGTCATGTATCTCAAAAGGTCTTCAACGAGCGGTTTGCATCCTCCGCAGGACCCAGTGGCTTTGGTGCAGTGCTTGACTTCCTCAACAGTTGTTAAGCTATTCGTGTGCACCGCGTCTTCAATCGCGCCTTTCGTCACTGTGTTGCATTGGCAAATCGTTTCACTGGAAGGCATGGATTCAAATAAAGGGCCGCTTGTCTCCGGTTCGATGATCTGTTTTTTGGCAATGGAGATGTCTCGTTGTTTAAGCAGGCTGTCGAGAAGCCGCTGCTTGTCACGGGTGTCTCCGAATAAAATAACGCCGGCCAGTTTGTCATCTACAAAAAGCGCTTTTTTATAAACGCCTGCTTGTTCGTCGTAGATTTTGATGCTCGTCGTGCGTTCATCCTCTTGGATCTTTCCTGCTGACCACACATCGATTCCAGCTATTTTTAACGCCGCAGATGGTGCTGAGCCTTGATATTCCTCACATGGAACGCCGCAAATATGACTGGCGAGCGCTTTTCCCTGCTCATAAAGCGGAGCCACCAATCCGTACACCGTTCCGTTATGCTCAGCGCATTCACCAACGGCGTAGATATTCGGTTCGCTTGTCTGCATGAAGTCATTCACGATGATCCCGCGGTTCACTTTGATTCCAGCGGATACAGCCAATTCAATATTCGGTTTGACGCCGGCCGCCATCACAATCAAGTCTGCTTTTAATGAAGAGCCATCTTTAAAATGGATTCGGTCTGCCTTCGTGGCGCCGGAAATGGAGACGGTGTCTTTCTCCAAAAGAAAGGTTAGGCCTTTTTGTTCCAGCTCTGTTTGCAGCAGCCGCGCCGCTGTTTGATCGAGCTGTTTTTGCATAATGCCGGCGGAGTGGTGAATGACGCTGACATCCATACCGAGATGCTGTAAACCTACTGCAGCTTCCAGTCCTAATAAGCCGGCTCCGATTACCGCAGCCTTTTGAAAGTGCTGGGCCATGTTCATCAGCGCTTGGCAGTCTTCTATTGTCCGAAATCCATAGACACCTTTTTTGTCTGCCCCGGGGATAGGGAGAATATGAGGGGAGGAGCCTGTTGCCACTATTAATTTGTCATACGACAGAGTGCGTTTCCGATCTGTGATGACCTGCTGCTGATCTGTATCAATCTGAATAACCGTTTCGCCTGTGTAAAGCGTGATCCCGTGCTTGTCGTACCAATCCTTGCTGTTCAGTGTAATATCATCGAGTGACGCTTCACCCTGCAATACAGAGGATAAGAGAATGCGATTGTAATTGGGATGCGGCTCGCTTCCGAAAATGACAATCTCAAACATGTGGCGATTCAGCTTTAATACTTCTTCAATACAGCGGATTCCGGCCATGCCGTTTCCCGCTAACACTAATCTTTGTTTCTTCATGTATCAGACCTCCTTTGGCGAAGCTCGTAAGTTTTCTCCTATTAAAAATTATGTCACAATGCATTGTTAACGCATTAAACGTGTCACAAAAACTTACACATGTCTTTTCCAGAAAATAATGGTCCTATATCCTTGATTCAGAAAATGTAAAATAATGAGGGTCTAGAAAGGGGAATCTTATGAAGCTGTCGGAACTGAAAACTAGCGGTCATCCACTCACTTTGCTCTGTTCCTTTTTATACTTTGATGTCAGTTTTATGATATGGGTTATGCTTGGGGCGCTGGGTGTTTATATTTCTCAGGATTTTGGCCTGTCTCCTTTTGAGAAAGGGCTTGTCGTAGCTGTGCCGATTTTATCTGGATCTGTGTTTCGTATCATTCTTGGTATTTTAACGGACAGAATCGGACCGAAAAAAACGGCAGTGATCGGGATGCTGGTGACGATGATTCCGCTGCTTTGGGGGACATTCGGCGGCCGTTCCCTGACTGAGCTGTATGCCATCGGGATTCTGCTTGGCGTGGCGGGAGCAAGCTTTGCTGTAGCGCTGCCTATGGCCAGCCGCTGGTATCCGCCTCATTTGCAGGGACTTGCGATGGGGATTGCCGGAGCGGGGAACAGCGGCACGTTGTTTGCAACCCTGTTTGGCCCTCGTCTGGCAGAGCAGTTCGGCTGGCACATTGTCATGGGAATTGCGCTAATTCCATTATTGATCGTCTTTATTCTTTTTGTATCCATGGCAAAGGATTCCCCTGCACAGCCGTCTCCCCAGCCGCTCAAAAGCTATCTGCATGTGTTTGGGCAAAAGGAAACATGGTTTTTCTGCCTGCTGTACAGCGTCACATTTGGCGGATTTGTCGGGCTCTCAAGCTTTTTATCTATTTTCTTTGTTGATCAATACCAGCTGTCAAAAATTCACGCAGGGGACTTCGTTACATTATGTGTGGCGGCGGGGAGCTTTTTCCGGCCTGTCGGGGGCTTGATTTCAGATCGTGTCGGCGGCACGAAAGTTCTTTCTGTATTGTTTGTCATCGTGGCACTGTGTATGGCCGGAGTCAGTAGCCTGCCATCTCTCTCAATGGTTATTGTTCTATTGTTTGTCGGAATGATGGGGCTCGGAATGGGAAACGGCGCAGTATTCCAGCTCGTGCCGCAGCGCTTCCGCAAAGAAATCGGCATGGTGACGGGAATCGTCGGTGCGGCCGGAGGAATCGGAGGGTTTTTCTTGCCGAACATCTTAGGATCTCTCAAACAGATGACAGGCACATATGCTATCGGTTTTATCACGTTTTCCTGTATCGCGCTGCTGGCGTTTGCACTTGTGCTTGCCGCAGGCTATTACTGGCGGAAAAGCTGGAGCGCGGAAAGCAGCCCGGCGGATGTTTAGGATTTTGACGGACACGCGTTTGTGCGTGTCTTTTTTATTTTCTCTTGATTTTCAACAGTGAACCGATCAAAATAAATAGTAATTATTACGATTTGTTAGTGAGAGGAGTTTTCTGAATGAATCAACATACGCTGCTCCCGAAAAAAACGGAGCGTCTTCAATACTTTGGATCGGTCAGTCCGATCAAAGGCGAGAAACCAGTGGAAAAAGAGAAAATGAAGGACCTGCAAAATATCAGGAAGGATTATTTTTTTGACATTCAGCATGTAGGTGTAGCTAATGTGTCCCATCCAGTCACAATCACTTCTGCCATGATGCCTGCCGAGCAAACAACGGCTGCGAACTTTACAATGACTTGTAATTTGCCGAGAAATCAGAAGGGGATTAACATGAGCCGGTTAACAGAGCTGCTGCAAGTCTATCATCAAAATGGCTGGATTCTCTCATTTTCCTCTCTTCAGCAATTTACGAAAGAGCTTGCAGAAAACATGGACACATCATCTGCCACAGTTGAAGTGAGGTTTCCGTGGTTTTTCGAACGGAAAAGCCCGAAGCTTGAGAAAGCGGGTTTGATGCATGCTGATATATTCATGTCTGTCACCTATCGCAAAGATCAGCCGTTTAAACAGCGTGCCGGCATCTCAGCAAAAGTAACGACTCTGTGCCCTTGCTCCAAGGAAATCAGCGAATACAGTGCCCATAATCAGAGGGGAACGGTCAGCATTTGGGCGGATATTCACCCGGCCGCATCGCTGCCAAGTGATGTTAAAGCTGATTTGCTTCACGCCGCAGAATCAAATGCTTCTGCGAGACTGCATCCGGTATTGAAGCGGCCTGATGAAAAAGCCGTGACAGAAACGGCCTATGAAAACCCGAGATTTGTTGAGGATCTCGCCCGGCTGATTGCTGCAGATTTGTTTGAGCTTGAATGGGTGTCAGCCTTTGAGATTGAATGCCGAAATGAAGAATCGATCCATCTTCACGATGCCTATGCGAAGCTGTGTTTTTCGAAGGAAGTGGATAAAATATGAAACTCTCATTATTCATTATTGCAGTTCTTATGCCAGTCATCCTGCTGTCAGCCTGCTCCGATCATGCAGAAGAACACGCAAGTATCAATACAAAGAAAACGGTCGAAAACATAACGGACGTTCGAAAAACAGCAAAAACAAGCATTGATTGGACAAAGCCTTCGGGCGGAGAATACCCGGATATTAAACAGAAGCATGTCTGGATTGATGTGAATGTGAAGGAGCAGAAGGCTTACATCAAGGAAGGAAGCAACACCATCTATACAATGATGATTTCTTCTGGTCTTGATCAAACAAAAGATGATGCTACGCCAAAGGGCACCTTTTATGTAGAGCCTGAACGGGGAGAATGGTTTTTCTCCGAAGGATACCAGGAAGGCGCAGAATACTGGGTATCATGGAAAAATCACGGTGAATTTTTATTTCATAGTGTGCCAATGACTAAGGATCAAAAAGTCATCAAAACGGAAGCAGAAAAACTAGGAACGAAAGCATCTCACGGATGTATCAGGCTGACCATTCCAGATGCGAAATGGGTATATGAAAATATCCCTGAACATACAAAAGTGGTGATCAGCTGAATTGAAAACCGTTGACAAAAAGGAAAAAAGACCATACAATTTAAATCGTAACAATTACGTTTTATGATAAATGGCTTATCATTGTCTGTGCATCTGTGAAAAGCGGAAAGGCATCGATTAAGGATCTTGCTGTCGGCAAAGGCAAGGATTTGCGATGGGGAAAAGGATTAAACGCGGTTGGAGTCTTTACTGATTTAGAAATCGGGCGGCAGCGAGAAATGAGCGCGAAAAGCTGCTCTACACCATTGTACATACGGCGAAGTATTCAATTTAAATCGTAATCATTCTATTTTAATGGAGGCACTATTATGAAAAAAATTCCGGTTACCGTACTGAGCGGTTATCTCGGTGCGGGAAAAACAACATTGCTGAACAGCATTTTGCAAAATCGCGAAGGCTTGAAAATAGCGGTTATCGTAAACGATATGAGCGAGGTGAACATTGACGCGGGCTTGGTTAAGCAGGAAGGTGGCCTTTCCAGAACAGATGAAAAGCTTGTGGAAATGTCAAATGGCTGCATTTGCTGCACGCTTCGCGAAGACTTATTAATTGAAGTTGAGAAGCTGGCAAAAGACGGACGGTTTGATTATATCGTCATCGAATCGACAGGAATCAGCGAACCGATCCCGGTGGCCCAGACTTTCTCTTATATCGATGAAGAGATGGGAATCGATCTTACAAAATTCTGTCAGCTGGATACGATGGTGACGGTTGTTGATGCCAACCGTTTTTGGCATGATTATCAGTCAGGCGAAAGCCTTCTGGACCGCAAAGAAGCATTGGGGGAAAAGGATGAAAGAGAAATCGCCGACCTCTTGATCGATCAAATTGAGTTTTGCGATGTACTGATCTTAAATAAATGTGATTTGGTCAGCGAGCAAGAGCTCGAACAGCTTGAAAACGTTCTTCGTAAACTGCAGCCAAGAGCCAGGTTCATTCGTTCCGTCAAAGGAAATGTAAAACCGCAGGAGATTTTGCATACAGGGTTATTTAACTTCGAGGAAGCGAGCGGATCGGCCGGCTGGATTCAAGAGCTGACGGCAGGCCATGCGGAACACACCCCGGAAACAGAAGAATACGGTATCTCTTCATTTGTATATAAGAGACGTTTGCCGTTTCATTCTACACGATTTTACCGTTGGTTGGATCAAATGCCAAAGAACGTGGTACGTGCCAAAGGAATCGTCTGGTGCGCATCTCATAACAACCTCGCTTTGCTGATGTCGCAAGCAGGTCCGTCGGTTACGATTGAGCCTGTATCTTATTGGGTGGCGGCGTTGCCGAAGCTTGAGCAGGAGCAAGTCAAACAGCAGGAGCCGGAAATCCTGGAGGAGTGGGACCCGGAGTTCGGCGACCGCCTAACGCAGCTAGTTTTTATCGGAACTGACCTGGATGAAGAAACGATCACGAAAGAGCTTGATCAATGCCTGTTGACTGAGTATGAATTTGATTCCGACTGGTCGCTGTTTGAGGACCCGTTTAAATGGAAGCTGAATCAATAGAAAAAAAGCCGTCCCATGGGGAACGGCTTTTTTTAATGAAACGTTTGTTTAAACATAATGAGCGTATTTTTTCTCAAGGATATTCTGAAAGACCGCGGCAATGGAGCAGATGGCCCAATAAATGAGAGCGGTCAGAATATACATGGTCATATAATCAAACTCTCTGCCCCCGATGATTTTCGCATGCTGGAGCAATTCCGGCACTGTAATCATCGCAGCGAGAGAGGACGCCTTGATCAAGTCGAGCAATACATTGGCAAGCGGAGGCAGCGCAATACGTATCGATTGCGGCAAAATGATGCCCCTCATCGTCTGCCAATAGGAAAGACCCAGCGAGGATGCGGCTTCCCACTGTCCTTTTTCGACGGATGAAATGGCTGAACGGTTAATTTCCGCAATGTAGGCGGCGCTGTTTAGGCTAAAGCCGATTAAAGCAGCCGTGACAGCGGAAAATTCAATGCCGATATAAGGAAACCCGAAATAAAGGATAAACAAAATCACCAAAATCGGAACGCCTCGCATAAATGAGATATAGAGCTTCGCCGGCCATCTTAACAAAGCAAGTTTAGACATTCTGGCGAGTGATATGAACAGGCCGATCACAGTTCCCGCAAACATGCTTACAAAAGAGATGAGCAGTGTATAACCAATGCCTTTTATGACATAAGGGAACGATTCAATGGCCAGCTTCGTGTTGAAAATATATTCCCACTGAATGCTATTGATCATGGCGTCCGATTACAAATCAACGTCCTGAACGTCGGCATCAATTTTTTTTGATACATCTGCTTTATTGAAGAATTGTTTCGACAGTTTAGTCAAAGAGCCATCCTTGCTCATCTCTTTCAATGCTTCGTTCATCTTTTTCTGAAGTGCCGCATTGCTTTTTTTCATGACAAGGGCCTGTTTGTTCGGCATGTACTTGATGTCAGGATGAATTGTAATGTTGAGATCCGGGAATGCCGCGAGCGCAAGTGTCTGCAGGTAATAGTCGTTTAAAATGACGTCAGTGCGTCCGTTGGCAACATCTTTTAAATATTGCTCATTCGTCGCATTATCATAAATCACTTCTTTGGCGCCGTATTTTCTCGCGACCTCCATGTAGACGGTTGTAGCCGCGCCAGCCGCTTTCTTCCCTTTTAAATCCTTGAGCGTTTTAATCCCTGATAAATCGTCTTTTCGGACAATTGCCGTGCCGTATGAATATTTATATGGAGTGGAAAATGCGAACTTCTCCTCACGGTCCTTCGTCACATCGATGTCATTCGCGGCTGCGTCAACCTGTCCGCTGTTCACCGCTGTCAGCATCCCGTCAATGCCCATCTCCTTGAACTCAACCTTCAGCCCCAAGCGTTTTGCCGCTTCACGAACAACTTCAACCTCGTAGCCCGTCAGCTTATCAGAGCCAGAGTCAGTATCGTGATAAGAAGTGGGATAGAGCGTACCTGATGTAGCGACTACGATTTTCCCTTTATCCTTAATCTGCTCCCAGCCTGTATCCTTGGAATCGGCTTCATTTTTGCCGGAACAGGCTGCCAATATAAGAAAGAAAGCCATTGTGAAACTGAATATAACGGCTTTGGAATGCATGAATGATTTCACCTATAGTTCCCCCAATCTGTTAATCAACTAAAAAGATAGCATTGAACATAAGGGGTTGCAATATGTTGATCGCGTTTTCAAAAAGTTCGAATTGTGTATACAAAAAGCATGGGTGGGTGTTTAAAAGCGTCTATGAAGGGAAGAGGTGATGAAAAAAGGAATTGTCCAAGGATGAATGCCAGACGTACCAAGGAAACGCATGTGAAAGTGAAGGATGCAGCAGACCCGTCACTCATCTATGCCAATACCGGAAGAAATGGTCAAGAGGCATGAAACCGATCTTCAGAATAAATTTAAGTCTTGCTGATGCCCCTAAGGCATATGATATATTCGATGAGAAAGAAAATGGAAACATTTAAACCATAATGGGGAGTCAAATGAATATTTACAAACCAGCCGGATTTTGGATCAGACTTGGAGCTGCATTGTTAGACTACATTATAGTCTCCGTGCCGCTTTTGCTGATCTATTGGCTGATTACAGGAAAAGACCCAAACGACAGCATGTTCATCAGTTTGGTTGTTCTGCTGTATTCTATTTTGCTGCCGATGTTTTGGCGCGGTTATCTTATCGGAAAAAGGATCTGCGGAATCAGAATCGTAAAAAAAGACGGATCACAGGTCAGTCTGTTAACAATGTTTTTACGGGTTATTGTAGCCGGCCTGGTTTACTGTATAACCTTCGGACTCGGCTTGATCGCCAGCCTGATTCTGATTGCCGTACGAGAAGACAAACGGACCCTGCATGATTTAATCGCGGGAACATATGTCACTTATGCGACACCAGGTGAAGAGGAACTTAATGCTGACGAAGAGATTAGAAAGAGCGAATAATGGTTCGCTCTTTTTATTTTTATGCATAAAAAATACAAGGCAGCAAAACATATGAAAAATAGGATTGGAGGAATAAAATGGATGAAACGAATAACCATCAACATTATCACAATGTTCATTGCAGCGGCTGTCATTTCTCTGACCGGTACAGCTGAGGCCGCTGAAAAACAGCAGCAGTCTCCCGCAAATGTTACACTGACAGATCAGCAAAAGAAAGAGATTGAACAACTGGAAGCAGAGATTCTTAAAAAGCGCAAAGACGTGATCTCAAAGTATGTACAATACGGTATCCTGCCTAAAGAAAGAGGAGAACACATCAAAAATCACTTGGACAAACACTTTGAAATGATGAAACAAAACGGCTTTGTTCCAAAGCACCATCCTCATCCGCATAAATTTGAAAAAAGACATTAAGATTTTAAGCATCCAATGGGAATTGGGTGCTTTTGCGTTATTTACAGGTAGGCAATATTAGCTGAGCTGTTCCGCGACTAACATCGAGTTGATATGAAACGCGTTTCATAGCCTATGATAGGTTTATCAAATAATTCAGGAGTGATAAACACTATGATCCACCAGCATCCAGAATCTTTTCCGAAACATTTTTTGTGGGGCTCTGCTTCTGCAGCGTACCAGATTGAAGGCGCTTGGAATGAAGATGGCAAAGGCCCTTCTGTTTGGGATGTGTTTACGAAAATACCGGGCAAAACGTTTAAAGGAACCAATGGCGAGATTGCGGTTGACCATTATCACCGATTTAAAGAAGATGTCGCTCTGATGGCTGAGATGGGGTTAAAAGCATATCGATTTTCCGTCAGCTGGCCACGGGTTTTTCCAAAAGGAAAAGGAGAGATCAATGAAGCAGGTCTAGCGTTTTACGATAGTCTGATTGATGAATTGCTTTCTCATCACATCGAGCCGGTTCTGACTTTATATCACTGGGATTTGCCTCAAGCGCTTATGGACGAATACGGCGGGTTTGAATCCAGAAACATCATAGAGGATTTTAATCACTACTGTATTACTCTTTATAAACGTTTTGGAGACAGGGTGAAATATTGGGTTACGTTAAACGAACAGAACTACAATTTTAATCACGGATTTATTACAGCCATGCATCCGCCTGGAGTGAAAGACAGAAAACGATTTTACGAAGCAAACCATATTGCGTTTCTGGCTAATGCAAAAGCCATCGAATCATTTAGAGAATATGTGCCTGAAGGCAAAATAGGTCCTAGCTTTGCTTATTCTCCGGCTTACCCTTTATCAAGTCATCCAGAGGATATACTGGCATTTGAAAACGCCGAAGAATTTACGAACAATTGGTGGCTTGACATGTATTGCTGGGGAACCTACCCGCAAATTCCATTCCGCTGCTTGGAAAAACAGGGATGGGCGCCGACAATTGAAGCAGGAGATATGGACCTGCTCGCCAAAGGGAAGCCTGATTTTGTAGGTGTCAATTATTATCAGACGATCACCTATGAACGAAATCCGCTTGATGGTGTGTCAGAAGGGAAAATGAATACGACAGGCCAAAAGGGAACCAATCAGGAGACGGGGATACCCGGAGTGTTCAAAACGAAAAAAAATCCGCATCTGACAACGAGCAACTGGGATTGGACAATTGACCCAATTGGGCTGCGTATCGGTCTTCGCCGAATTACAAGCCGCTATCAGCTTCCAGTGTTTATAACAGAGAACGGTTTGGGTGAATTTGATAAAGTTGAGGACGGCACTGTACAGGATGATTATCGAATTGATTATTTGCGTTCGCATCTTGAGCAATGCAGACAAGCCATCAGTGACGGTGTCGATTTAATCGGCTATTGCAGCTGGTCGTTTACTGATCTGTTAAGCTGGCTGAACGGCTACCAAAAAAGATACGGATTTGTATATGTCAATCGTGATGAAGAAAGCACATCCGATTTAAAACGCTTGAAGAAAAAAAGCTTTTATTGGTATCAAGATGTCATCAAGACAAACGGAGAAAGTTTATAAAGAGTCCCTGAGAGTTATTCTCTCAGGGGTTTTTCATTACACAGAAACAGCATCAATAATATAAGTGTCGGCGTGCAAATCTGACATTTCAGCCGGCACAGTCCAGCATGTCAATTGATAGTCTCCTTTAGGCAGATCAAAGGACAGTCTTTTAGACATGATGCTTTCAATATGAATTCCGTTTTCTGTGACATGAAAAGGAACAGTCACTTTTTTTTCGTAGGAGTTTACTGTTTCTGAACTGTTCAGGCGAAAAAGAATAAAGGCCTTTGTATTTCGCTGTGCCTCAAAGGAAATGGCTCCGTCTGCCGCAGCATATCCTTTTTCAATCGCTTCGTCAGTCCAATCCATTACAGGAGGTGTAGAATCCTTTTGAAATACAGTAAATTGATGATATGAAATCGAAAGTTCTTGCGGCTTCCATGATTTGATCAATGTGCTGTTCCTCCTCTATGTACTGTTTACTGAATTGTGAATAAAACCTTTGTGCCGTCTGGGTAATCGGTAAGCCGATGCCCGACCCAAGAGCCTGCTCCGCGGTTGTCAGCGGGAGAAATGTATTCTACAGAAGCTCCCTCACCGCCTTCTTTGCACATGGCCATTGGCCATTCATCTCTGTCATACCCCTTTTTGGAAGGTACGTCCTTTAATGATTGCTCGCGGCGTTCTTCAGCTCCGTCTCTGTCAATAGTGCACACCTCTGAGTGCCCCTCATTTATCGCATCCTTAATATGCTTGGCAGTTTCGGGATACCGGTCAGATGGGAAGGCCATTGTTTCATCATATTCTTTCGTTTGAGACGTTTTTTGATCAGCTGAGAAAAAGTCTCCTTTTATCAGGCCGACAGCTGCAGCTGCTATGATGACGATGACGAGAAGTATCGTTTTTATGATGTCCGTCGTGATGTTCACCTCCCGCTTTTAAAACTGACACAAGAGTAATCCAGAAAGCATTTGGTGTAAAGGTTTAAATTTTATGTTTTACGATCAGTTTATTGCAGAAATCGTAATTTTAGCAGATCGAAATATTTGTTTTCAGCAAAATACGATTGCCAATTTACAATAATGATAGTAAGTCATCAGCCGTTTTCGGCTTGATTAATCATTTTAAATTGGCTTATGATACCGGTAAGCTCCTCAGCTAATTGAGAAAGTGTTTCAGAAGCTGCGGTAATCTCCTCCATTGCAGCAAATTGCTCCTCTGTTAATGCAGCCGCTTGCCGGGTATTTTTAGTAGATTCTTTAATGTCGGCCGTATTGGCTGCAAAGGAATCATTTATTTGATGTGCACTGGCTGAAATGTTTGTTACAGATGCTGATAAATCACTAATCTCGGCGCTGATTTCACCTGTTGCAGCTGCAATTTCCTTAAATGCATCTCTGGTGCGCTGGATCATGGTGACTCCTTCTGCAGCTTCTGTTTTCACATGCTCAACAGATCTTGCAGACCGGTTCATATCCTTTTGTATTTCTATGATCAGTTTTGAAATCTGCCCCGCAGACTGTTGAGACTCTTCTGCTAATTTCCGTACTTCATCAGCAACAACAGCAAAGCCTTTTCCTTGTTCACCGGCTCTGGCAGCTTCAATCGCTGCATTCAGCGCAAGCAGGTTTGTCTGATCAGCAATTTGGGTGATGACCGATAAAATTTGCTCAATTTGTTTAGAGCGGCCGTCTAACTGGTGTATGATTTCTCCGCTTTTCTGAATTGACTGGTGAATCGCATCCATTTGCGCCTGTACATTTGCAATTTCCTTTTGTCCAATGTCTGCTTTTGATTGAGCGAGCTGCCCTTTGTCAGCGATAGCGGCAGTATTTGCAGAAATATCCCGGATGTCTGCTGAAGCTTGTTTTAATGAGCTTTCACTATTTTCAATTCGGGTGATCTGATCTTGGGCTCCATTTGCAATCTGCTGTACAGCTTCTGTGATTTTTTCTGAAGCTTGATTTGTTTCCTCTGCTCCGGCTGAGAGCTGCTGAGAGGCTGACGCAAGCTGAAGGGCTGATTGTTGTACGGTTTGTATGGTATCGTTCAGCTTCATTCTCATCTTATTATAATAGACGCTTAGTTCTGAAAGCTCGTCACCGGTTTTGTCTGACACCTCTATTGTCATATCTCCGTTTCCGGCACTTTCAAAGGCGCTTTTTAAAGCGTTCAGCCGCTTGTTGATTTTTCTGGTGAAAACCAAGACAAGGATGACTGATACCATAATGACGATAACAAGAACGATAGCGAATTGAGTGAAAAGTGATTGTGTAAGTGATGCTAAAATACTTTGATTAGCTCCGGTATACAGCATGCCGATGATGTTCCCATTTTGATCTTTTAACGGCATGTATGCAGTCTGATAAGAAGAACCTGCTACATCTGCTTGTCCGTAAAAACGCTTTCCTTTCTTTAAAACAGCGGCAATAACTTCAGAAGAAGCCTGGGTGCCGACGGCTCTTTCGCCATTTTTCATGACATTGGTTGCAACACGAGTATCGCCTTGGAAAATGGTAATGGTATCACCTGTCTTTTCACCAAGCAGATCAACAATATCTTCATTTCCATTGATTTGTGTTTGCCCTTTATAGAGCTTATTGTTTTTCACCTGCCAGTCGCCTGACATGACATCATCAATATAAGTGCTGCTTAAAGCGAGATCACCTTTCGCTTTTTCAGTTGCCATTTGTTTCATGCTTTCTGTAATTTCCTTAAGCATCACAGTGCCAACTGATGCCGAAAACAAAAGAATCACCACGAAAACGAGGCAAAGAATTTTAGTTCCTAGCTTCATCTTAAATCGTTTTATCAACATAATTCCTCCCTTTACGATTTGCAGGTCATATTACTTATCGGGTTTTTGGGTTTAAAGTTTTATTTTAGAAAAAATAAAACCGGCCTGATCTTCAGGCCGGTTGTGTGATGCTATTCAAGGTTTGCGTGGTGAGTGAACATAGTTTCAGAATCGAGACCTTTTTTCTCCATGAGTTTTAAAATCACTGCATCATAGAAGAGCAGCAAAGTTTGTTCAAATAATGATCCCATTGGCTGAATGGTTTTATAGCTTCCGTTAGACTGGTCTTTAGGGGAACCAGGCATTCTGATGATGAGGTCCGCTTGTTTTCCGATGCTTGATTCCGGATTGATGGTTAAAGCGGCAACAATTCCGTGTAAGCTTTTTGCTTTTGCTGCGGTATGAATCAAGCTCTTTGTCTCGCCTGATCCTGAGCCGATAATAACTAGATCTCCTTCGGCGAGCGGCGGAGTGAGAATCTCACCTACTATATGGGCGTTGAAGCCCATGTGCATCAGTCTCATCGCGAAGGATTTTGCCATCAGGCCAGACCGCCCCGCACCCGCGGTGAAAATTTGGTGGGATGAAAGAATGTGATCGGCAAGCTGGTCAGCTTCTTCATTAGAAATATAAGCTGCTGAATTGTGTAACTCATTGAGAATTTCCGCTACGTATTCAGTCGTTTTCATCGGAGTTATCCTTGGACAATCAGCTGCTTCATTTTTGAAGCTGTTTCCGCCTTATCAGCTGCGCTTGTAATTCCGCCCCCGACAATGACAAGGTCAGGCTTTTGCTGGATCACTTCTGGCAGTGTATCAAGTTTGATGCCGCCCGCGATTGCGGTTTTTGCGTTTTTTACGGTATTTTTGATTGTCGTTAATTCTTCGAAAGAGTTTTTGCCCTCTGCTTGAAGATCATAGCCAGTGTGGACGCAGATGTAGTCAACACCGAGTGCGTCAATTTCTTTCGCACGGGATTCGATATCTTTCACGTTAATCATGTCCACTAAGATTTTCTTCTTTTGTTTTTTGGCTTCTTCTACTGCGCCTTTAATCGTTGCATCGTCTGTAGCCCCTAAAACGGTGATGATGTCAGCGCCTGCTTCCGACGCTTTCATAATTTCGTAGCCTCCGGCATCCATGATTTTCAGGTCTGCAAGAACCTTCAATTGAGGAAATGCTTCTTTTATTTCTTTAACGGCTCTTAGGCCTTCATTGATGACGACCGGTGTTCCGATTTCAACTACGTCGATGTATTGTTCTACCTCTTTGACAAGCTCAATGGCTTCCGGGATGTTGACGAGGTCTAATGCAAGCTGTAATTCCATTGTTGATCCACTCCCTTTTTCGAATTATTGTTCATTCTATAGGTTCCTTCTTTTGTTGAGAAGTAGGCACTTTGAAGTCAACAAGTTACTTGGAGGATACTGTGAGGAGAGACAATCAGATTTCTTTCGCTTGATTTTATGAGTGAGTATAATGAAAAAAGAGTCTGCAAAAAAGTAAGTAAGTGATGATACGTATCTAACATACAAAAAGGTTACTAAGGGGGGGATTCTATTGAGCCGGATGGACGACAAAAGGTTTAATTGTGAGAAGGAATTAACGCTTGCAGTGATTGGCGGTAAATGGAAAATGCTCATTTTATGGCATTTAGGAAAAGAAGGCACAAAACGGTTCAATGAATTAAAAACATTGATTCCTGATATTACGCAGAAGATCCTCGTGAATCAGCTGAGAGAGCTTGAGCAGGATATGATTGTTCACAGGGAAGTGTATCCAGTTGTCCCGCCGAAGGTTGAATATTCTCTGACCCCGCACGGAGAAAGCCTCATGCCTATTCTTGAAGCCATGTATGAGTGGGGGAAAGGCTATATGGAATTGATTGATATCGACAAAAATGTCATGAAAGAATCGTTGTAAGACGCTCTTCGCAAGGGTGTCTTTTTTTGCCTTTTTTTCGGTTTTTGCGCGGTACACATAGTCATGTAAAGATTGTAAATTGCATTCAGCAATAAAAAAAGATTGAACGCAGCAGTTTGGTTTAAAAATTTTTATTTTTCTGTAAATAATGTTTAGTGGAAATGATTGCGGCATCCCGCAAAAAATATTGCTGTAAATAAACTGGAATCTTTCGGCATCCCGCATGAAACTTTTCACCCATTTTTCGGTGATAAAAACATTTTTTTCATTTAAACTGAACGGTAGAAAGATAAAAAATATTGAAAACAATGAATAAATAGCCAAAATTGGTTTCTTATTAGGGTGGGGTCTTGCGGTCTTTATCCGCTTATGTTAAACGCCGCAATGCTGACTGACGGCAGCCTGCTTTAATAGCGGCCATCTGTTTTTTGATTGGAAGCACTGCTTTTTAAGTGTAGTACTTTGGGCTATTTCGGCTGTTAGTTCATAAGAATTAAAAGCTGATATGGATAAGAAAGAGAAAATGCGTTGCACATGTTCACTGCTTATAAAGATTAGGGGAGGTATGACAATATGGAAATAACTTTTTACCCTTTAACGGATGCACAAAAACGAATTTGGTACACAGAAAAATTTTATCCTCACACGAGCATTTCAAATCTTGCGGGGATTGGTAAGCTGGTTTCAGCTGATGCGATTGATTATGTGCTTGTTGAGCAGGCGATTCAAGAGTTTATTCGCAGAAATGACGCCATGCGCCTTCGGTTGCGGCTAGATGAAAACGGGGAGCCTGTTCAATATATTAGCGAGTATCGGCCTGTTGATATAAAACATACTGACACTACTGAAGATCCGAATGCGATAGAGTTTATTTCACAATGGAGCCGGGAGGAAACGAAGAAACCTTTGCCGCTATACGATTGTGATTTGTTCCGTTTTTCCTTGTTCACCATAAAGGAAAATGAAGTGTGGTTTTACGCAAATGTTCATCACGTGATTTCTGATGGTATCTCCATGAATATTCTCGGGAATGCGATCATGCACATTTATTTAGAATTAGCCAGCGGCTCAGAGACAAAAGAAGGAATCTCGCATTCATTTATCGATCATGTTTTATCTGAACAGGAATATGCTCAATCGAAGCGGTTTGAAAAGGACAAGGCGTTTTGGAACAAACAATTTGAATCGGTGCCTGAACTTGTTTCCTTGAAACGGAATGCATCCGCAGGGGGAAGTTTAGATGCTGAGAGGTTCTCTAAAGATGTGCCTGAAGCGCTTCATCAGCAGATTCTGTCGTTTTGTGAGGCGAATAAAGTCAGTGTTCTTTCGGTATTTCAATCGCTGCTCGCCGCCTATTTGTACAGGGTCAGCGGCCAGAATGATGTTGTGACGGGAACATTTATGGGCAACCGGACAAATGCGAAAGAGAAGCAGATGCTTGGCATGTTTGTTTCTACGGTTCCGCTTCGGACAAACATTGACGGCGGGCAGGCGTTTTCAGAATTTGTCAAAGACCGGATGAAGGATCTGATGAAGACACTTCGCCACCAAAAGTATCCGTATAATCTCCTAATCAACGATTTGCGTGAAACAAAGAGCTCTCTGACCAAGCTGTTCACGGTTTCTCTTGAATATCAAGTGATGCAGTGGCAGAAAGAAGAGGATCTTGCCTTTTTGACTGAGCCGATTTTCAGCGGCAGCGGATTAAATGATGTCTCAATTCATGTAAAGGATCGATGGGATACTGGGAAACTCACCATAGATTTTGATTACCGCACTGATTTATTTTCACGTGAAGAAATCAACATGATTTGTGAGCGCATGATTACCATGCTGGAGAACGCGTTAACGCATCCAGAACATACAATTGATGAATTAACACTGATTTCTGATGCGGAGAAAGAGAAGCTGCTTGCGAGGGCCGGCGGTAAATCTGTGAGCTACCGTAAGGACATGACGATACCAGAGCTGTTCCAAGAAAAGGCTGAACTGCTTTCTGATCATCCAGCGGTTGTATTTGAAGATCGCACATTGTCCTATCGAACGTTACATGAGCAATCTGCACGCATCGCCAATGTGCTGAAACAGAAAGGGGTTGGCCCGGACAGTCCTGTCGCGGTTTTGATTGAACGCTCTGAACGGATGATTACAGCTATCATGGGAATTTTAAAAGCCGGCGGAGCCTATGTGCCGATTGATCCGGGTTTTCCTGCTGAGCGCATTCAATATATTTTGGAGGACTGCGGGGCGGATTTCATCCTGACTGAATCGAAGGTTGCGGCGCCTGAAGCCGATGCTGAGCTGATTGACTTAGATCAGGCGATTGAGGAAGGTGCAGAAGAAAGCCTGAATGCAGATGTGAACGCTCGGAACCTTGCCTACATTATTTACACATCGGGAACAACCGGACGCCCGAAAGGCGTTATGATCGAGCATCGCCAGGTTCATCATTTGGTTGAATCTCTGCAGCAGACGATTTATCAAAGCGGCAGCCAAACCCTGCGGATGGCATTGCTTGCGCCGTTCCACTTTGATGCGTCAGTGAAGCAGATCTTCGCGTCGCTTCTTTTGGGCCAAACCCTTTATATCGTACCGAAGAAAACAGTGACGAACGGGGCCGCCCTTACTGCATATTATCGGAAGAACAGCATTGAGGCGACGGACGGAACACCGGCTCATTTGCAAATGCTGGCAGCAGCAGGCGATTTTGAAGGCCTAAAACTGAAGCACATGCTGATCGGAGGAGAAGGCCTGTCATCTGTTGTTGCGGACAAGCTGCTGAAGCTGTTTAAAGAAGCCGGCACAGCGCCGCGTTTGACTAATGTGTACGGGCCGACTGAAACGTGCGTTGACGCGTCTGTTCATCCGGTTATCCCTGAGAATGCAGTTCAATCAGCGTATGTGCCGATCGGGAAAGCGCTGGGGAATAACCGCTTATATATTTTGGATCAAAAAGGCCGGCTGCAGCCTGAAGGCGTGGCGGGTGAGCTTTATATCGCGGGAGACGGTGTGGGCCGAGGCTATTTACATTTGCCTGAATTAACGGAAGAGAAGTTTTTACAAGATCCATTCGTGCCGGGCGATCGCATGTACCGGACCGGGGACGTGGTGCGCTGGCTTCCAGATGGAACAATCGAATATTTAGGCAGAGAGGATGACCAGGTCAAAGTCCGCGGATACCGGATTGAGCTTGGGGAAATTGAAGCCGTGATTCAGCAGGCGCCAGACGTTGCAAAAGCCGTTGTTTTGGCACGCCCTGACGAACAGGGAAATCTTGAGGTTTGCGCATATGTTGTGCAGAAGCCTGGAAGCGAATTTGCGCCAGCCGGTTTGAGGGAGCATGCGGCCAGACAGCTTCCTGACTATATGGTGCCGGCTTACTTTACAGAAGTGACAGAAATTCCGCTTACACCAAGCGGCAAAGTCGACCGCCGCAAGCTGTTTGCACTAGAGGTGAAGGCTGTCAGCGGCACTGCCTATACAGCGCCGCGAAATGAGACTGAAAAAGCAATCGCAGCCATTTGGCAGGACGTGCTGAACGTTGAGAAGGCGGGGATCTTTGACAATTTCTTTGAAACTGGCGGACATTCATTAAAAGCCATGACCCTTTTAACAAAGATTCATAAGGAAACAGGCATTGAGATTCCGCTTCAATTTTTGTTTGAGCATCCGACGATTACGGCTCTTGCAGAGGAAGCTGATCACAGAGAAAGCAAAGCTTTTGCGGTGATTGAACCTGCTGAAAAACAGGAGCATTACCCGCTTTCATTGGCACAGCAGCGAACATATATCGTCAGCCAGTTCGAGGATGCGGGAGTCGGCTATAACATGCCAGCAGCAGCAATTCTGGAAGGGCCTTTAGATATTCAAAAGCTGGAGCGCGCATTTCAGGGATTAATCCGACGCCACGAGTCATTGAGAACATCATTTGTTCTTGAAAACAGCACGCCGAGACAGAAAATTCACGATAGCGTTGATTTCAACATCGAAATGATTGAAAGAGGCGGCCGCTCAGATGAGGCAATTATGGCTTCATTCGTTCGGACATTTGATTTGGCGAAAGCTCCGCTGTTCAGAATCGGTTTGCTGGGGCTTGAAGAGAACCGTCATATGCTGCTGTTTGACATGCACCATTTGATTTCTGACGGTGTATCCATTGGCATTATGCTGGAGGAGTTAGCACGCATTTATAAAGGCGAACAGCTTCCTGATCTTCGTCTCCAGTATAAGGACTACGCTGTATGGCAAAGCAGACAGGCTGCTGAAGGGTACAAGAAGGACCAGGCTTATTGGAAGGAAGTCTTTGCAGGCGAGCTCCCGGTGCTTCAGCTTCTGTCCGATTACCCAAGACCACCTGTTCAAAGCTTTGAAGGGGATCGGGTGTCAATCAAGCTGGATGCGGGGGTAAAGGATCGCCTCAATCGTTTGGCTGAACAAAACGGCGCCACTTTATATATGGTGATGCTTTCCGCTTACTATACGCTTTTGTCAAAGTATACGGGGCAGGATGACATCATTGTCGGGACACCGTCAGCGGGCAGAAATCACTCCGATACAGAGGGCATTATCGGGATGTTCGTCAATACGCTTGCGATTCGCAGTGAGGTGAAGCAGAATGAGACGTTTACCCAATTGATCTCGCGTGTCCGCAAACGGGTGCTGGATGCCTTTTCTCATCAGGACTATCCGTTTGAGTGGCTTGTTGAAGATTTGAACATCCCGCGTGATGTTAGCAGGCATCCGCTGTTTGACACGATGTTCAGCCTTCAAAACGCGACAGAGGGCATTCCGGCTGTCGGCGATCTTTCCTTGTCTGTTCAAGAGACCAATTTCAAGATTGCCAAATTTGATTTGACGGTGCAGGCGAGAGAAACCGATGAAGGCATTGAGATTGATGTGGATTACAGCACAAAGCTGTTTAAACAAAGCACGGCAGACAGGCTGCTTACGCATTTTGCGCGTTTGCTTGAAGATGCTGCGGCTGATCCAGAGAAGCCGATTTCTGAGTATAAGCTTCTTTCTGAAGAGGAGGCTGCTTCGCAAATTCAGCAGTTTAACCCGGGCAGAACACCTTATCCGAAAGATAAAACAATTGTTCAGCTGTTTGAGGAGCAAGCGGCGAATACGCCAGACCACACTGCGCTTCAATATGAAGGCGAATCACTCACTTATCGTGAACTGAATGAACGGGCCAATCGTTTAGCCCGCGGCATTCTTTCTCTTGGAGCTGGCGAAGGCAGAACTGCGGCTGTCTTATGCGAGCGGTCAATGGATATGATTGTGTCGATCTTGGCAGTATTAAAATCAGGTTCGGCTTATGTTCCGATCGATCCGGAACATCCGATTCAGCGGATGCAGCATTTCTTCCGTGACAGCGGAGCAAAGGTGCTTCTCACTCAGAGGAAATTAAAGGCTTTGGCGGAAGAAGCGGAATTTAAGGGCGTTATCGTGCTAGCCGATGAGGAAGAAAGCTATCATGCCGATGCGCGAAATCTCGCACTGCCTCTTGATTCTGCAGCAATGGCCAACCTGACGTATACTTCCGGAACGACTGGAACACCTAAGGGGAATATCGTGACACATGCCAATATTCTCCGCACGGTGAAGGAAACGAATTATCTCAGCATTACAGAACAGGATACGATTCTCGGTCTTTCCAATTACGTGTTTGACGCGTTTATGTTCGATATGTTCGGCTCTTTGTTAAACGGAGCCAAGCTGGTGCTGATACCGAAGGAAACCGTTTTGGACATGGCTCGCCTGTCCCGCGTCATTGAACGGGAGAACATCAGCATTCTCATGATTACAACCGCTTTGTTCCACTTGCTTGTGGACTTGAATCCGGCATGCTTGTCAACGCTTCGCAAGATTATGTTTGGCGGGGAACGGGCTTCGGTTGAGCATGTCAGAAAAGCTTTGCAAACGGTTGGAAAGGGCAAGCTCCTTCATATGTATGGACCGTCTGAAAGCACGGTTTTCGCGACGTATCATCCGGTTGATGAATTGGAGGAGCACACGCTGTCTGTTCCGATTGGAAAACCGGTCAGCAATACGGAAGTATACATTCTTGACCGTACGGGACACGTGCAGCCTGCCGGGATTGCCGGAGAGCTTTGCGTCAGCGGCGAAGGACTCGTGAAAGGCTATTACAACCGTCCAGAACTGACTGAGGAGAAATTTGTTCCCCATCCGTTTACATCCGGCGAACGCATGTATAAAACGGGAGACCTTGCGAGATGGCTGCCGAATGGCGACATCGAATTTATCGGGCGAATCGACCATCAGGTGAAGATTCGCGGACAGCGCATCGAGCTTGGAGAAATCGAACATCAGCTGCAAACCCATGATCGTGTTCAGGAAAGTGTTGTGCTTGCCGTTGATCAAGGAGCGGGAGATAAACTGTTGTGTGCTTACTATGTCGGAGAAGGAGACATCTCATCACAAGAGATGAGAGAGCATGCTGCGAAGGACTTGCCGGCATATATGGTTCCTGCGGTGTTTATCCAAATGGACGAGCTGCCGCTGACAGGGAACGGAAAAATTGACCGGAGAGCGCTGCCGATTCCTGATGCCAACGTTTCAAGAGGTGTTTCATATGTTGCGCCACGCAATGGAACGGAACAAAAAGTCGCGGACATTTGGGCACAGGTACTTCAGGCAGAACAAGTCGGCGCTTATGACCACTTCTTTGACATTGGCGGACATTCATTAGCAGGCATGAAGATGCTTGCCTTGGTTCATCAGGAACTGGGCGTTGAGCTGTCACTCAAGGATCTCTTCCAGTCACCGACGGTTGAGGGCTTGGCACAGGTGATTGCCTCTGCTGAAAAAGGGACAGCCGCAAGTATCAGCCCGGCAGAGAAACAAGATACGTATCCTGTTTCTTCACCGCAAAAACGGATGTACGTGCTTCAGCAGCTTGAGGATGCGCAAACGAGCTATAACATGCCGGCGGTTCTGCGCCTGACAGGTGAGCTTGATGTTGAAAGGCTTAACAGCGTCATGCAGCAGTTAATGCAGCGTCATGAAGCCTTGAGAACCACGTTTGAAATAAAAGATGGAGAAACGGTGCAGCGGATCTGGGAAGAGGCTGAGTGCGAGATAGCCTATTTCGAAGCCCCGGAAGAAGAGACAGAGCGGATCGTTTCTGAGTTTATTAAGCCTTTCAAAATCGACCAACTTCCACTGTTCAGAATAGGGCTTATCAAGCATTCAGACACTGAGCATGTGCTGCTGTTCGATATGCATCATATTATTTCTGATGGTGCATCTGTCGGTGTGCTGATTGAGGAGCTTTCAAAGCTGTACGACGGAGAAACCCTTGAGCCGCTCCGTATTCAATATAAGGATTATGCCGTGTGGCAGCAGCAGTTCATTCAGTCTGAGCTTTACAAGAAGCAAGAAGAGCATTGGCTGAAGGAGCTGGACGGAGAGCTGCCGGTGCTGACGCTTCCGACTGATTACAGTCGGCCTGCCGTTCAAACATTTGAGGGAGACCGCATTGCATTTTCATTAGAAGCAGGCAAAGCTGATGCTCTGCGCAGGCTTGCAAAAGAAACGGATTCCACGCTTTACATGGTGCTTCTGGCTTCATACAGTGCGTTTTTATCAAAAATTAGCGGGCAAGACGATATCATCGTCGGTTCACCTGTGGCCGGACGATCTCAAGCGGACGTCAGCCGCGTCATCGGAATGTTCGTCAATACATTGGCGCTGCGCACGTATCCGAAGGGTGAAAAGACGTTTGCTGACTATCTTAACGAAGTGAAAGAAACGGCACTCAGCGCTTTTGATGCGCAGGATTACCCACTTGAGGATTTGATCGGAAATGTTCAGGTTCAGCGTGACACAAGCAGAAATCCGTTATTCGATGCAGTTTTTTCAATGCAAAATGCGAATATAAAGGATTTAACAATGAAAGGGATTCAGCTTGAGCCGCATCCGTTTGAACGGAAAACAGCCAAGTTTGACCTCACGCTGACGGCTGACGAAACCGACGGAGGGCTTACATTCGTACTCGAATACAATACAGCTCTGTTTAAGCAGGAAACGATTGAACGATGGAAGCAATATTGGATGGAGCTTTTAGATGCAGTTACTGGGAACCCGAACCAGCCGCTTTCCAGCCTGTCACTGGTCACCGAGACAGAAAAGCAAGCGCTTCTTGAGGCATGGAAGGGCAAAGCGCTGCCTGTGCCGACAGACAAAACGGTTCATCAGCTATTCGAAGAGACTGCCCAGCGCCACAAAGACCGCCCGGCTGTCACATACAACGGCCAGTCTTGGACGTACGGCGAGCTGAATGCGAAGGCAAACCGTCTCGCGCGGATTCTGATGGACTGCGGCATCAGCCCGGATGACCGCGTCGGCGTTCTCACGAAGCCGTCGCTTGAAATGTCCGCCGCGGTGCTCGGCGTCTTGAAAGCCGGAGCGGCGTTTGTGCCGATTGATCCTGACTATCCGGATCAGCGGATTGAGTATATTTTACAGGACAGCGGCGCGAAGCTTCTCTTGAAACAGGAAGGCATTTCAGTGCCGGACAGCTATACGGGAGATGTCATTCTTCTCGACGGAAGCCGCACGATTCTAAGCCTGCCGCTTGATGAAAACGACGAGGAAAATCCAGAAACCGCTGTAACCGCGGAGAACTTGGCGTACATGATTTACACGTCTGGAACGACCGGACAGCCGAAGGGTGTCATGGTCGAGCACCATGCGCTTGTGAACCTGTGCTTCTGGCACCACGACGCGTTCAGCATGACAGCGGAGGACCGCAGTGCGAAGTACGCGGGCTTTGGGTTCGACGCTTCCATTTGGGAGATGTTCCCGACCTGGACGATCGGTGCCGAACTTCACGTCATTGAGGAAGCGATCCGCCTCGATATCGTCCGCCTGAACGATTATTTTGAAACGAACGGCGTAACGATCACGTTCCTGCCGACACAGCTTGCGGAACAGTTCATGGAGCTTGAGAACACATCACTTCGCGTATTGCTTACTGGAGGAGACAAGCTGAAGCGCGCAGTGAAAAAGCCGTACACACTCGTCAATAACTACGGGCCGACAGAGAATACGGTCGTTGCCACAAGCGCAGAAATCCATCCGGAGGAAGGCTCGCTTTCCATCGGAAGGGCCATTGCCAATACGAGAGTATACATTCTCGGCGAGGGCAATCAGGTGCAGCCGGAAGGCGTAGCCGGAGAGCTTTGCGTGGCGGGGCGCGGACTGGCACGCGGCTATCTGAATCGAGAAGACGAAACCGCGAAGCGGTTTGTCGCTGATCCGTTTGTGCCGGGTGAGCGCATGTACCGCACCGGCGATTTGGTGAAATGGACGGGCGGCGGCATCGAATACATCGGCCGGATCGACCAGCAGGTCAAGGTCCGCGGCTACCGGATCGAGCTCTCAGAAATTGAAGTCCAGCTCGCCCAGCTTTCTGAGGTGCAGGATGCGGCGGTGACAGCTGTCAAAGATAAAGGCGGCAACACAGCGATCGCGGCGTATGTCACACCGGAATCAGCTGACATAGAAGCACTGAAATCAGCACTGAAGGAAACCCTGCCGGATTACATGATCCCGGCGTTCTGGGTGACGCTGAACGAGCTTCCGGTTACGGCAAACGGCAAAGTGGACCGCAAAGCCTTGCCTGAGCCGGACATCGAAGCGGGAAGCGGAGAATACAAAGCGCCGACGACCGACATGGAAGAGCTGCTTGCCGGCATCTGGCAGGACGTGCTTGGAATGTCTGAAGTCGGTGTCACCGACAATTTCTTCTCGCTTGGCGGAGATTCCATCAAAGGAATTCAAATGGCGAGCCGCTTGAACCAGCACGGCTGGAAGCTGGAAATGAAAGATCTCTTCCAGCACCCGACGATCGAAGAGCTCACCCAGTACGTAGAGCGTGCCGAAGGCAAACAGGCAGACCAAGGCCCGGTGGAGGGCGAAGTCATCCTGACGCCGATCCAGCGCTGGTTCTTTGAAAAGAACTTCACGAACAAGCACCACTGGAACCAATCTGTGATGCTTCACGCCAAGAAGGGCTTTGATCCTGAACGGGTGGAGAAAACATTGCAGGCGCTGATCGAGCATCATGACGCGCTCCGCATGGTCTATCGTGAGGGACAGGAAGACGTCATTCAATACAACAGAGGTCTTGAAGCTGCTTCAGCTCAATTGGAGGTCATCCAGATTGAGGGCCAAGCTGCAGATTACGAAGACCGAATAGAGAGAGAAGCGGAGCGTTTGCAAAGCAGCATCGACTTGCAGGAAGGCGGCTTGTTAAAAGCAGGCTTGTTCCAAGCGGAAGACGGAGATCACTTGCTTCTTGCCATTCACCACTTAGTGGTTGACGGCGTGTCGTGGCGGATTTTACTGGAGGATTTCGCCGCGGTATATACACAGCTTGAGCAAGGCAATGAACCGGTTCTCCCGCAGAAAACACATTCATTTGCAGAGTATGCAGAGAGATTGCAAGACTTCGCGAACTCCAAAGCCTTTTTGAAAGAAAAAGAGTATTGGAGACAGCTTGAAGAACAAGCTGTTGCGGCAAAGCTTCCGAAAGACCGCGAATCTGGTGATCAGCGAATGAAACATACAAAGACAATTGAATTCTCGCTGACTGCTGAAGAGACAGAACAGCTCACCACAAAGGTGCATGAGGCATATCACACAGAAATGAATGATATTTTGCTGACGGCATTCGGATTGGCAATGAAGGAGTGGACGGGTCAAGATCGAGTAAGTGTTCATTTAGAGGGGCATGGACGTGAAGAAATCATAGAAGACCTGACCATTTCTCGCACAGTCGGCTGGTTTACAAGTATGTACCCAATGGTGCTCGATATGAAGCATGCGGATGATCTGGGCTACCAGCTGAAGCAAATGAAAGAAGATATCAGACATGTGCCGAATAAGGGAGTCGGATACGGCATTCTGCGCTATCTGACGGCACCGGAACATAAAGAAGATGTGGCGTTCTCGATTCAGCCGGATGTCAGCTTCAACTATTTAGGTCAGTTTGACGAAATGTCGGATGCAGGTTTGTTTACGAGATCAGAGCTGCCATCAGGACAGTCATTAAGCCCTGAAACAGAAAAACCGAATGCGCTGGATGTTGTCGGATATATCGAAAACGGAAAACTGACGATGTCACTGGCCTATCATTCTCTTGAATTTCATGAAAAAACAGTACAAACATTCAGTGACAGCTTTAAAGCGCATCTTCTCAGAATCATTGAACATTGCCTATCTCAAGATGGTACGGAACTGACCCCGAGTGATCTTGGTGACGACGATTTGACGCTGGATGAGCTGGATAAATTAATGGAAATTTTCTAATAGAGGTGGCATATGAGCAAAAAATCGATTCAAAAGGTGTACGCACTGACACCAATGCAGGAGGGAATGCTGTATCATGCGATGCTTGATCCGCATTCTTCCTCGTACTTCACACAATTAGAGCTTGGGATTCACGGCGCTTTTGATCTTGAAATCTTTGAGAAAAGCGTCAATGAACTGATTCGGTCATACGATATTCTCCGTACGGTATTTGTGCATCAGCAGCTGCAAAAACCGCGTCAGGTCGTGTTAGCGGAACGCAAAACAAAAGTGCATTATGAGGATATCAGTCATGCAGACGAAAACCGCCAGAAAGAGCACATTGAGCGTTACAAACAAGACGTTCAGCGCCAAGGCTTTAACCTGGCAAAAGACATATTGTTCAAGGTAGCGGTTTTCCGCCTTGCTGCAGATCAGCTGTATCTTGTCTGGAGCAATCATCATATTATGATGGACGGCTGGAGCATGGGCGTCCTCATGAAAAGCCTGTTCCAAAACTATGAAGCGCTCAGAGCAGGCAGGACACCGGCAAACGGTCAGGGCAAGCCTTATTCCGATTACATCAAGTGGCTTGGAAAACAGGACAATGAAGAAGCGGAGAGCTACTGGAGCGAGCGCTTGGCGGGTTTTGAACAGCCAAGCGTGCTCCCGGGCCGCCTGCCTGTGAAAAAAGACGAATACGTCAATAAAGAATATTCATTTACATGGGACGAAACACTGGTTGCCCGTATTCAGCAAACCGCAAATCTCCATCAAGTGACAGGGCCTAACCTATTTCAGGCCGTTTGGGGCATTGTTCTCAGCAAATACAACTTTACGGATGATGTGATCTTCGGAACGGTCGTCTCGGGACGACCGTCTGAAATCAACGGAATCGAAACGATGGCGGGGCTGTTTATCAACACCATTCCAGTGCGGGTGAAAGTTGAACGAGATGCTGCATTCGCTGATATTTTCACAGCTGTTCAGCAGCATGCAGTAGAGGCAGAGCGTTACGATTACGTGCCGCTCTATGAGATTCAAAAACGCTCAGCTCTTGATGGCAATCTCTTAAACCATCTGGTCGCGTTTGAAAATTATCCGCTTGATCAAGAGCTTGAAAACGGCAGCATGGAAGACCGCCTCGGGTTTTCGATTAAGGTAGAAAGCGCATTTGAACAAACGAGCTTCGATTTCAACCTGATTGTGTATCCGGGCAAAACGTGGACCGTCAAAATTAAATATAACGGAGCCGCCTTTGATTCCGCTTTTATCGAACGGACAGCGGAGCACCTTACCCGCATGATGGAAGCAGCTGTCGATCAGCCGGCCGCTTTTGTGCGTGAGTACGGGCTTGTGGGAGACGAAGAGCAGCGGCAAATTGTCGAGGTGTTTAACAGCACGAAAGCCGAACTCCCTGAAGGAATGGCTGTTCACCAAGTGTTTGAAGAGCAAGCGAAACGGACGCCGGCGAGCACCGCCGTCGTATATGAAGGAACCAAGCTGACGTACCGCGAGCTGAATGCAGCGGCTAACCGTCTGGCGAGAAAGCTTGTCGAACATGGGCTTCAAAAAGGGGAAACAGCAGCGATTATGAACGACCGCTCAGTAGAAACCGTTGTCGGCATGCTGGCTGTTTTAAAAGCAGGCGCCGCATATGTGCCGCTTGATCCAGCGCTTCCTGGGGATCGTCTTCGTTTCATGGCAGAGGACAGCTCCGTTCGAATGGTTTTGATCGGAAATTCTTATACAGGGCAGGCACATCAGCTGCAAGTGCCGGTTCTTACACTGGACATAGGCTTTGAAGAGAGTGAAGCGGCTGACAATCTCAACCTGCCATCCGCCCCGTCTGATTTGGCGTACATCATGTACACATCCGGTTCAACGGGCAAACCGAAAGGCGTCATGATCGAACATAAAAGCATTCTGCGCCTCGTCAAAAATGCCGGGTACGTTCCTGTTACTGAAGAAGACCGCATGGCGCAAACGGGAGCTGTCAGCTTTGATGCCGGAACGTTTGAGGTATTCGGCGCACTGCTGAATGGCGCAGCACTTTATCCGGTCAAAAAAGAGACACTGCTTGATGCGAAACAATTTGCTGCATTCCTGCGTGAGCAAAGCATCACAACTATGTGGCTGACATCACCTTTATTCAACCAGCTTGCTGCAAAGGATGCGGGTATGTTCGGCACACTGCGCCATTTAATCATCGGCGGAGATGCCCTTGTCCCGCATATTGTCAGCAAAGTAAAACAGGCATCGCCGTCGCTTTCATTGTGGAACGGATACGGCCCGACAGAAAACACGACGTTTTCAACCAGTTTTCTGATCGACCGCGAGTATGGCGGCTCTATCCCAATCGGGAAGCCGATCGGAAATTCCACTGCCTATATTATGGATGAGCAGCAATGCCTGCAGCCAATCGGCGCGCCTGGTGAGCTTTGCGTAGGCGGAATCGGTGTAGCGCGTGGGTATGTCAATCTCCCTGAGCTGACGGAGAAGCAATTTCTGGAAGACCCGTTCAGACCGGGTGAGAGAATTTACCGCACTGGTGACTTGGCAAGATGGCTGCCGGACGGCAATATCGAATTTTTAGGCAGAATCGACAACCAAGTGAAGGTGCGCGGCTTCCGAATTGAGCTTGGCGAAATTGAAACAAAACTGAACATGGCTGAGCATGTGACAGAAGCCGCGGTGATCATACGCAAGAACAAAGCAGACGAAAATGAAATTTGCGCGTACTTCACGGCGGATCGTGAAGTGGCTGTGAGTGAGCTGAGAAAAACACTGTCTCAGTCTTTGCCTGACTATATGGTCCCTGCCCACCTGATTCAAATGGACAGCCTGCCGCTCACGCCAAACGGGAAAATCAACAAAAAGGAACTGCCTGCACCGCAATCAGAAGCCGTGCAGCCGGAATACGCAGCACCAAAAACAGAGAGTGAAAAGAAATTAGCGGAGATCTGGGAAGGAATACTCGGCGTCAAAGCAGGCGTTACCGATAACTTCTTTATGATCGGCGGCCATTCTTTGAAAGCGATGATGATGACGGCGAAAATTCAAGAGCATTTTCATAAGGAAGTTCCGATAAAAGTGCTTTTTGAAAAGCCGACTATTCAAGAACTGGCACTGTATTTGGAAGAGAACGAAAGCAAGGAGGAGCAGACGTTTGAACCGATCAGGCAAGCATCTTATCAGCAGCATTATCCTGTATCCCCGGCCCAGCGGAGAATGTATATCCTCAATCAGCTTGGACAAGCAAACACAAGCTACAACGTCCCCGCTGTACTTCTGCTGGAGGGAGAAGTAGATAAAGACCGGCTTGAAAACGCGATTCAGCAATTAATCAACCGGCACGAAATCCTCCGTACATCGTTTGACATGATCGACGGAGAGGTTGTGCAAACCGTTCATAAAAACATATCGTTCCAGCTGGAGGCTGCCAAGGGACGGGAAGAAGACGCGGAAGAGATAATCAAAGCATTTGTTCAGCCGTTTGAATTAAACCGCGCGCCGCTCGTCCGTTCGAAGCTTGTCCAGCTGGAAGAAAAACGCCACCTGCTGCTCATTGATATGCATCATATTATTACTGACGGAAGTTCAACAGGCATTCTAATCGGTGATCTTGCCAAAATATATCAAGGCGCAGATCTGGAACTGCCACAAATTCACTATAAAGATTACGCAGTTTGGCACAAAGAACAAACTAATTATCAAAAAGATGAGGAATACTGGCTCGATGTCTTTAAAGGCGAACTGCCAATACTGGATCTTCCCGCGGATTTCGAGCGGCCAGCTGAACGGAGCTTTGCGGGAGAGCGCGTGATGTTTGGGCTTGATAAGCAAATCACGGCTCAAATCAAATCGCTCATGGCAGAAACAGATACGACAATGTACATGTTTTTGCTGGCGGCGTTCAATGTACTCCTTTCCAAGTACGCGTCACAGGATGATATCATTGTCGGCTCGCCGACAGCTGGCAGAACACATCCTGATCTGCAAGGTGTGCCGGGTATGTTTGTCAACACGGTGGCACTCAGAACGGCACCAGCGGGAGATAAAACCTTCGCGCAATTCCTTGAAGAGGTCAAAACAGCCAGCCTTCAAGCATTCGAGCACCAGAGCTATCCGCTTGAGGAGCTGATTGAAAAGCTTCCGCTTACAAGGGATACAAGCAGAAGTCCGCTGTTCAGCGTGATGTTCAACATGCAGAATATGGAGATTCCTTCATTAAGATTAGGAGATTTGAAGATTTCCTCGTATTCCATGCTTCATCATGTTGCGAAATTTGATCTTTCCTTGGAAGCGGTCGAGCGTGAAGAGGATATCGGCCTAAGCTTTGACTATGCGACTGCCTTGTTTAAGGACGAGACGATCCGCCGCTGGAGCCGCCACTTTGTCAATATCATCAAAGCGGCCGCGGCTAATCCGAACGTTCGGCTGTCTGATGTAGATCTGCTTTCATCTGCAGAAACGGCTGCTTTGCTAGAAGAAAGACATATGACTCAAATTACCGAAGCAACCTTTGCAGCACTTTTTGAAAAACAGGCCCAGCAAACACCTGACCATTCTGCGGTGAAGGCTGGCGGAAATCTGTTGACCTATCGCGAGCTTGATGAACAGGCGAACCAGCTGGCGCATCATCTTCGTGCCCAAGGGGCAGGAAATGAAGACATCGTCGCGATTGTTATGGACCGGTCAGCTGAAGTCATGGTATCCATTCTCGGTGTCATGAAGGCGGGGGCAGCTTTCCTTCCGATTGATCCTGATACACCTGAAGAACGAATCCGTTATTCATTAGAGGACAGCGGAGCAAAATTTGCGGTCGTGAATGAAAGAAACATGACGGCTATTGGGCAATATGAAGGGATAATTGTCAGCCTTGATGACGGTAAATGGAGAAATGAAAGCAAGGAGCGCCCATCATCCATTTCCGGGTCTCGCAATCTTGCATACGTCATTTATACGTCCGGTACGACCGGAAAGCCAAAGGGCGTGCAGATTGAGCATCGTAATCTGACAAACTATGTCTCTTGGTTTAGTGAAGAGGCGGGCCTGACGGAAAATGATAAGACTGTATTGCTTTCATCTTACGCATTTGACCTTGGCTATACGAGCATGTTCCCTGTACTTCTGGGCGGGGGCGAGCTCCATATCGTCCAGAAGGAAACCTATACGGCGCCGGATGAAATAGCGCACTATATCAAGGAGCATGGGATCACTTATATCAAGCTGACACCGTCTCTGTTCCATACAATAGTGAACACCGCCAGTTTTGCAAAAGATGCGAACTTTGAATCCTTGCGCTTGATCGTCTTGGGAGGAGAAAAAATCATCCCGACTGATGTTATCGCCTTCCGTAAGATGTATGGACATACCGAATTTATCAATCACTACGGCCCGACAGAAGCAACGATCGGCGCCATCGCCGGGCGGGTTGATCTGTATGAGCCGGATGCATTTGCGAAACGCCCGACAATCGGACGCCCGATTGCGAATGCCGGTGCGCTTGTCTTAAATGAAGCATTGAAGCTTGTGCCGCCTGGAGCGAGCGGACAGCTCTATATCACGGGACAGGGGCTCGCGAGAGGGTATCTCAACAGGCCTCAGCTGACAGCCGAGAGATTTGTAGAAAATCCATATTCGCCGGGAAGCCTCATGTACAAAACCGGAGATGTCGTACGAAGACTTTCTGACGGTACGCTTGCATTTATCGGCCGGGCTGATGATCAGGTGAAAATCCGAGGCTACCGCATTGAGCCGAAAGAAATTGAAACGGTCATGCTCAGCCTCAGCGGAATTCAAGAAGCGGTTGTACTAGCGGTTTCCGAGGGCGGTCTTCAAGAGCTTTGCGCGTATTATACGTCGGATCAAGATATTGAAAAAGCAGAGCTCCGGTACCAGCTTTCCCTAACACTGCCGTCTCATATGATTCCTGCTTTCTTTGTGCAGGTTGACGCGATTCCGCTGACGGCAAACGGAAAAACCGACAGAAACGCTCTGCCGAAGCCTAACGCGGCACAATCCGGAGGCAAGGCCTTGGCCGCACCGGAGACAGCGCTTGAAGAAAGTTTATGCCGCATTTGGCAGAAAACGCTTGGCATAGAAGCCATCGGCATTGATGACAATTTTTTCGATTTAGGCGGCCATTCATTAAAAGGGATGATGCTGATTGCCAACATTCAGGCGGAATTGGAGAAAAGCGTACCGCTTAAAGCACTGTTCGAGCAGCCGACAGTTCGCCAGCTGGCGGCTTATATGGAGGCGTCTGCTGTTTCAGGCGGCCATCAAGTACTCAAACCGGCTGACAAGCAGGATATGTATCCATTGTCATCCGCACAGAAACGAATGTACGTGCTCAATCAGCTTGACCGCCAGACGATAAGCTACAACATGCCATCTGTTCTTCTAATGGAAGGAGAGCTTGATATTTCGCGCCTGCGCGACTCACTCAATCAGCTTGTGAACCGTCACGAATCATTGCGGACGTCATTTATGGAAGCTAATGGTGAGCCTGTTCAGCGCATCATTGAGAAGGCGGAGGTTGATCTTCATGTGTTTGAAGCCAAAGAAGACGAAGCGGACCAAAAGATTAAGGAATTTATCCGGCCATTCGACTTAAACGACGCACCGCTCATTCGCGCAGCTTTGCTTCGAATAGAAGCGAAAAAACATTTGCTGCTTTTAGATATGCATCATATCATCGCAGACGGCGTCTCAAGAGGCATCTTTGTAAAAGAATTGGCGCTGCTTTACAAAGGAGAGCAGCTTCCGGAGCCGACGCTTCATTATAAAGATTTCGCCGTTTGGCAAAATGAAGCTGAGCAAAAAGAACGGATGAAGGAGCATGAGGCGTACTGGATGTCAGTTCTTTCAGGCGAGCTGCCAGAGCTTGATCTCCCGCTCGATTATGCCCGTCCGCCTGTGCAAAGCTTTAAAGGAGATACGATCCGTTTCCGTACGGGAAGTGAGACGGCAAAGGCGGTAGAAAAACTGCTTGCCGAAACCGGAACGACCTTGCACATGGTGCTCCATGCTGTTTTCCACGTCTTTTTAAGCAAAATTTCCGGACAGCGGGATATCGTCATCGGCTCCGTTACTGCCGGCCGGACGAATGCTGATGTTCAGGACATGCCGGGAATGTTCGTCAATACACTTGCCCTGAGAATGGAAGCGAAAGAACAGCAAACATTTGCGGAGCTTTTGGAGCTAGCAAAGCAGACGAACCTGTCAGCCCTTGAGCATCAGGAGTATCCGTTTGAAGATCTGGTTAATCAGCTTGATCTCCCTCGGGATATGAGCCGAAACCCATTGTTTAATGTGATGGTGACGACAGAAAACCCTGATAAAGAACAGCTTACATTGCAAAATCTGAGCATTTCACCTTATGAGGCTCATCAGGGAACTTCTAAGTTTGATCTGACACTGGGCGGATTTACTGATGAAAATGGCATTGGCTTGCAGCTCGAATATGCGACAGATCTGTTCGCAAAAGAAACAGCTGAAAAATGGAGCGAATACGTTCTGCGGCTACTAAAGGCTGTTGCGGATAACCCGAACCAGCCGCTTTCCAGTCTGTTACTGGTCACCGAGACAGAAAAGCAAGCGCTTCTTGAGGCATGGAAGGGCAAAGCGCTGCCTGTGCCGACAGACAAAACGGTTCATCAGCTATTCGAAGAGACTGTCCAGCGCCACAAAGACCGCCCGGCTGTCACATACAACGGCCAATCTTGGACGTACGGCGAGCTGAACGCGAAGGCAAACCGCCTCGCCCGGATTCTGATGGACTGCGGCATCAGCCCGGATGACCGCGTCGGCGTTCTCACGAAGCCGTCGCTTGAAATGTCCGCCGCGGTGCTCGGCGTCTTGAAAGCCGGAGCGGCGTTTGTGCCGATTGATCCTGACTACCCGGATCAGCGGATTGAGTATATTTTACAGGACAGCGGCGCGAAGCTTCTCTTGAAACAGGAAGGCATTTCAGTGCCGGACAGCTATACGGGAGATGTCATTCTTCTCGACGGAAGCCGCACGATTCTAAGCCTGCCGCTTGATGAAAACGACGAGGAAAATCCAGAAACCGCTGTAACCGCGGAGAACTTGGCGTACATGATTTACACGTCTGGAACGACCGGACAGCCGAAGGGTGTCATGGTCGAGCACCATGCGCTTGTGAACCTGTGCTTCTGGCACCACGACGCGTTCAGCATGACAGCGGAGGACCGCAGTGCGAAGTACGCGGGCTTCGGGTTCGACGCTTCCATTTGGGAGATGTTCCCGACCTGGACGATCGGCGCTGAACTTCACGTCATTGATGAAGCGATCCGCCTCGATATCGTCCGCCTGAACGATTATTTTGAAACGAACGGCGTAACGATCACGTTCCTGCCGACACAGCTTGCGGAACAGTTCATGGAGCTTGAGAACACATCACTTCGCGTCCTCTTGACCGGAGGAGACAAGCTGAAGCGGGCAGTGAAAAAGCCGTACACACTCGTCAACAACTACGGGCCGACAGAAAATACGGTCGTTGCCACAAGCGCAGAAATCCATCCGGAGGAAGGCTCGCTTTCCATCGGACGGGCCATTGCCAATACGAGAGTATACATTCTCGGCGAGGGCAATCAGGTGCAGCCGGAAGGCGTAGCCGGAGAGCTTTGCGTGGCGGGGCGCGGACTGGCACGAGGCTATCTGAATCGAGAAGACGAAACCGCGAAGCGGTTTGTCGCTGATCCGTTTGTGCCGGGTGAACGCATGTACCGCACCGGCGACTTGGTGAAGTGGGTGAACGGCGGCATCGAATACATCGGCCGGATCGACCAGCAGGTCAAGGTCCGCGGCTACCGGATCGAGCTCTCAGAAATTGAAGTCCAGCTCGCCCAGCTTTCTGAGGTGCAGGATGCGGCGGTGACAGCTGTCAAAGATAAAGGCGGCAATACAGCGATCGCGGCGTATGTCACACCGGAAACAGCTGACATAGAAGCACTAAAATCAACACTAAAGGAAACCCTGCCGGATTACATGATCCCGGCGTTCTGGGTGACGCTGAACGAGCTTCCGGTTACGGCAAACGGCAAAGTCGACCGCAAAGCCTTGCCTGAGCCGGACATCGAAGCGGGAAGCGGAGAATACAAAGCGCCGACGACCGACATGGAAGAGCTGCTTGCCGGCATCTGGCAGGACGTGCTTGGAATGTCTGAAGTCGGTGTCACCGACAATTTCTTCTCGCTTGGCGGAGATTCCATCAAAGGAATTCAAATGGCGAGCCGCTTGAATCAGCACGGCTGGAAGCTGGAAATGAAAGATCTCTTCCAGCATCCGACGATCGAAGAGCTCACCCAGTACGTAGAGCGTGCCGAAGGCAAACAGGCAGACCAAGGCCCGGTGGAGGGCGAAGTCATCCTGACGCCGATCCAGCGCTGGTTCTTTGAAAAGAACTTCACGAACAAGCACCACTGGAACCAATCGGTGATGCTTCACGCCAAAAAGGGCTTTGATCCTGAACGGGTGGAGAAAACATTGCAGGCGCTGATCGAGCATCATGACGCGCTCCGCATGGTCTACCGCGAGGAAAACGGGGACATCGTTCAGGTGTATAAACCGATCGGTGAGAGCAAGGTCAGCTTCGAAATCGTGGATCTGTACGGCTCCGATGAAGAGATGCTGAGAAGCCAGATTAAGCTTCTCGCGAACAAGCTGCAAAGCAGTCTCGATCTGCGAAACGGGCCGCTTTTAAAGGCGGAGCAATATCGCACAGAAGCTGGGGATCACCTGCTCATTGCTGTACACCATCTCGTGGTCGACGGTGTGTCATGGCGGATTTTGCTTGAAGACTTTGCTTCAGGCTACATGCAGGCTGAGAAAGAAGAGAGCCTTGTCTTCCCGCAAAAAACAAACTCCTTCAAGGATTGGGCGGAAGAACTGGCGGCATTCAGCCAATCAGCGCATCTTTTACAGCAGGCTGAATACTGGTCGCAAATTGCCGCTGAACAGGTTTCTCCTTTACCTAAGGATTGTGAAACAGAGCAGCGGATCGTCAAGGATACATCATCTGTCCTATGTGAATTAACGGCAGAAGACACTAAGCATCTTTTAACAGATGTTCATCAGCCATATGGAACTGAAATCAACGATATTCTTCTCAGCGCGCTCGGTTTGACAATGAAAGAATGGACAAAGGGGGCCAAAATTGGCATTAACCTTGAGGGACACGGCCGGGAGGACATTATCCCGAATGTGAATATCTCCAGAACGGTCGGCTGGTTTACGGCACAATACCCTGTTGTGCTCGACATATCTGACGCAGATGCCTCAGCTGTGATCAAAACAGTCAAAGAAAACCTGCGCCGCATTCCGGACAAAGGTGTTGGCTACGGCATTCTTCGTTATTTCACAGAAACAGCGGAAACAAAGGGCTTCACACCGGAGATCAGCTTCAACTATTTGGGCCAATTCGACAGTGAAGTCAAAACCGATTTCTTTGAACCGTCCGCTTTCGATATGGGGCGCCAAGTAAGCGGAGAATCAGAGGCGCTGTACGCATTAAGCTTCAGCGGCATGATCAGAAACGGCCGGTTTGTGCTTTCCTGCTCCTACAATGAGAAGGAGTTTGAAAGAGCTACAGTCGAGGAGCAAATGGAACGGTTTAAAGAAAACCTCCTGATGCTAATCCGCCATTGCACGGAAAAAGAAGACAAGGAATTCACACCAAGCGACTTCAGCGCCGAAGACCTTGAAATGGACGAGATGGGAGATATCTTTGACATGCTTGAGGAGAATTTAAAATAAAACGCAAGGGAATTACAGAAGGCGGGAGCGAAACATATGAGTCAATTTAGCAAGGATCAGGTTCAAGATATGTATTACCTATCGCCGATGCAGGAAGGGATGCTTTTTCATGCCATCCTGAATCCCGGCCAAAGCTTTTACCTTGAACAAATCACGATGAAAGTAAAAGGCAGCTTGAATATCAAATGTCTTGAAGAAAGCATGAATGTGATCATGGACCGGTACGATGTATTTCGTACCGTGTTCATTCACGAAAAAGTAAAAAGGCCTGTCCAAGTCGTATTGAAAAAACGGCAGTTCCATATAGAAGAAATCGATCTGACACACTTAACGGGCAGCGAGCAAACAGCCAAAATCAATGAGTACAAAGAACAGGATAAGATCAGGGGTTTTGATTTGACGCGGGATATTCCGATGCGGGCAGCCATTTTCAAGAAAGCTGAAGAAAGCTTTGAATGGGTGTGGAGCTACCACCACATTATTTTGGACGGATGGTGCTTCGGCATCGTCGTACAGGATCTATTTAAGGTATACAATGCTCTGCGCGAACAAAAGCCGTACAGCCTGCCGCCCGTCAAACCGTATAAAGACTACATCAAGTGGCTTGAAAAGCAGGATAAACAAGCATCACTGCGTTACTGGCGCGAATATTTAGAGGGCTTTGAAGGACAAACGACGTTTGCGGAGCAAAGAAAGAAACAAAAGGACGGCTATGAGCCGAAAGAGCTGCTCTTTTCACTGTCGGAGGCGGAAACAAAGGCCTTTACCGAGCTTGCAAAATCGCAGCATACCACTTTGAGTACGGCGCTGCAGGCAGTCTGGAGCGTATTGATCAGCCGCTATCAGCAGTCTGGCGATTTGGCCTTCGGTACAGTTGTTTCAGGGCGTCCCGCGGAAATCAAAGGCGTTGAACATATGGTCGGGCTGTTTATCAACGTTGTCCCGAGACGTGTGAAGCTGTCTGAGGGTATCACATTTAACGGCTTGCTCAAGCGGCTGCAGGAGCAATCGCTGCAGTCCGAGCCGCATCAATATGTGCCGCTTTATGACATCCAAAGCCAGGCCGATCAGCCGAAACTGATTGACCACATCATTGTTTTTGAGAACTATCCGCTTCAGGATGCGAAAAATGAAGAAAGCAGTGAAAACGGCTTTGATATGGTGGATGTTCATGTTTTTGAGAAGTCGAATTATGATCTCAACCTGATGGCTTCCCCGGGAGATGAGATGCTGATTAAGCTTGCCTATAATGAGAATGTGTTTGATGAGGCGTTTATCCTGCGCTTGAAATCTCAGCTTCTTACAGCAATTCAGCAGCTCATCCAGAATCCTGATCAGCCTGTCAGCACGATCAACCTCGTTGACGACAGGGAGAGAGAATTTTTGCTAACCGGCTTAAACCCGCCGGCTCAAGCTCATGAAACAAAGCCTCTGACGTATTGGTTCAAGGAAGCAGTGAACGCCAATCCGGATGCACCGGCGCTTACGTATTCCGGCCAGACCCTGTCTTATCGCGAATTAGATGAGGAAGCGAACCGCATTGCACGCCGGCTGCAAAAACACGGTGCGGGCAAAGGCTCTGTTGTAGCGCTGTACACGAAGCGCTCACTTGAACTGGTGATCGGCATTCTCGGTGTATTAAAGGCGGGAGCAGCCTATCTGCCGGTTGATCCGAAGCTGCCAGAGGACCGAATCTCGTATATGCTGGCTGACAGTGCGGCAGCCTGTCTTCTGACGCATCAGGAGATGAAAGAACAAGCGGCTGAGCTGCCGTATACAGGCACAACGCTCTTCATTGATGATCAAACACGGTTTGAAGAACAGGCAAGCGATCCTGCAACCGCGATTGATCCTAATGATCCGGCATATATCATGTACACGTCCGGCACAACCGGAAAGCCAAAGGGCAATATCACCACTCATGCCAATATTCAAGGATTGGTCAAGCATGTAGACTACATGGCATTTTCTGATCAGGATACGTTCTTGTCTGTTTCGAATTACGCCTTTGATGCATTTACCTTTGATTTCTATGCTTCTATGCTGAATGCGGCACGGCTCATTATCGCAGATGAACATACGCTGCTTGATACAGAACGGCTCACAGATCTGATCCTGCAAGAGAATGTCAATGTCATGTTTGCGACAACCGCACTATTTAATCTTCTCACAGATGCGGGAGAGGATTGGATGAAGGGGCTTCGCTGTATATTATTCGGCGGAGAGCGCGCGTCAGTGCCTCATGTCAGAAAAGCGCTGCGGATCATGGGGCCGGGCAAGCTGATTAACTGCTACGGGCCGACTGAGGGAACAGTGTTTGCGACAGCTCACGTCGTGCATGATCTGCCGGATTCCATCTCCTCATTGCCGATCGGAAAGCCGATCAGCAATGCCAGTGTTTATATTCTGAATGAGCAAAGCCAGCTCCAGCCATTCGGGGCGGTCGGTGAACTGTGCATCAGCGGAATGGGCGTGTCAAAAGGGTATGTAAATCGTGCTGACCTCACGAAGGAAAAGTTTATCGAGAACCCGTTCAAGCCGGGAGAAACGCTTTACCGTACAGGGGATTTAGCGCGCTGGCTGCCGGATGGAACGATTGAATACGCCGGCCGTATTGACGACCAGGTCAAAATACGCGGACACCGGATTGAGCTTGAAGAAATCGAAAAGCAGCTGCAGGAATACCCAGGTGTGAAAGATGCGGTCGTTGTGGCGGACCGCCATGAGTCTGGCGATGCATCAATCAATGCCTACCTTGTGAACCGAACGCAGCTTTCAGCTGAAGACGTGAAGGCGCACCTGAAAAAACAGCTTCCTGCTTACATGGTGCCGCAAACCTTTACCTTCTTGGATGAGCTTCCTTTAACGACGAACGGGAAAGTCAATAAACGGCTGCTCCCAAAACCTGATCAGGATCAGCTGGCGGAAGAATGGATTGGACCGCGGAACGAGATGGAAGAAACAATCGCACAAATATGGTCTGAGGTTCTCGGCAGAAAGCAAATTGGCATTCATGACGATTTCTTTGCGCTCGGAGGGCATTCCTTGAAGGCCATGACCGCCGCGTCCCGCATCAAGAAAGAGCTCGGGATTGATCTTCCAGTGAAGCTTTTGTTTGAAGCGCCGACGATCGCCGGCATTTCAGCGTATTTGAAAAACGGGGGCTCTGATGGCTTGCAGGATGTAACGATAATGAATCAGGATCAGGAGCAGATCATTTTCGCATTTCCGCCGGTTCTGGGCTATGGCCTTATGTACCAAAATCTGTCCAGCCGCTTGCCGTCATACAAGCTATGCGCCTTTGATTTTATTGAGGAGGAAGACCGGCTTGACCGCTATGCGGATTTGATCCAGAAGCTGCAGCCGGAAGGGCCTTTAACATTGTTTGGATATTCAGCGGGATGCAGCCTGGCGTTTGAAGCTGCGAAAAAGCTTGAGGAACAAGGCCGTATTGTTCAGCGGATCATCATGGTGGATTCCTATAAAAAACAAGGTGTCAGTGATCTGGACGGACGCACGGTTGAAAGTGATGTCGAAGCGTTGATGAATGTCAATCGGGACAATGAAGCGCTCAACAGCGAAGCCGTCAAACACGGCCTCAAGCAAAAAACACATGCCTTTTACTCATACTACGTCAACCTGATCAGCACAGGCCAGGTGAAAGCAGATATTGATCTGTTGACTTCCGGCGCTGATTTTGACATGCCGGAATGGCTTGCATCATGGGAAGAAGCTACAACAGGTGTTTACCGTGTGAAAAGAGGCTTCGGAACACACGCAGAAATGCTGCAGGGCGAAACGCTAGATAGGAATGCGGAGATTTTGCTCGAATTTCTTAATACACAAACCGTAACGGTTTCATAAATGAAGTGATGAAAGGAGGAGACAGCCAATGAGCCAACTCTTCAAATCATTTGATGCGTCGGAAAAAACACAGCTCATCTGTTTTCCGTTTGCCGGCGGCTATTCGGCGTCGTTTCGCCCTCTCCATGCTTTTTTGCAGGGGGAGTGCGAGATGCTCGCTGCCGAGCCGCCGGGACACGGCACGAATCAAACGTCAGCCATTGAGGATCTCGAAGAGCTGACGGATTTGTACAAGCAAGAACTGAACCTTCGCCCTGATCGGCCGTTTGTGCTGTTCGGACACAGTATGGGCGGAATGATCACCTTCAGGCTGGCGCAAAAGCTTGAGCGTGAAGGCATCTTTCCGCAGGCGGTTATCATTTCTGCAATCCAGCCGCCTCATATTCAGCGGAAGAAAGTGTCCCACCTGCCTGATGATCAGTTTCTCGATCATATTATCCAATTAGGCGGAATGCCCGCAGAGCTTGTTGAAAATAAGGAGGTCATGTCCTTTTTCCTGCCTTCTTTCCGATCAGATTACCGGGCTCTTGAACAATTTGAGCTTTACGATCTGGCCCAGATCCAGTCGCCTGTTCATGTCTTTAACGGGCTTGATGATAAAAAATGCATACGAGATGCGGAAGGGTGGAAGAAGTGGGCAAAAGACATCACATTCCATCAATTTGACGGCGGGCACATGTTCCTGCTGTCACAAACGGAAGAAGTCGCAGAACGGATTTTTGCGATCTTGAATCAGCATCCGATCATTCAACCGTGATCAAAAGCGGACAGCTTCGGCTGTTCCGCTTTTTTTGTGTTGAATGCCAATTTCTGCATGGTATAATAGTCGAAATACTCAAATAAAGGCAGGTCGAAACATGCGCACGTCTCCCAGGATGAAATGGTTTGTATTGCTGTTTACGTTTGTTTTCGCCATCGGAATGAACTCATTCAGAAATTCCTTTCAATTTTTTATGCTGCCAATGGCAGACGCCTTCCATGCCGACAGGTCGCTGATTTCGGTTTCTGTCAGCATTTTTATGATCACAACCGGCATCGTCCAGTTTTTTGTCGGTTTTTTTATCGACCGTTTCAGTGTCAGAAAAATTATGGCGCTGGGAGCTGTTTGCATCAGCGCAAGCTTTTTGGTGCTTCCTTATTCACCGAATGTTCATGTGTTTTCCGCCATTTACGGTGTGCTTGGCGGAATCGGGTATTCCTGCGCGGTCGGCGTGACGACCCAGTATTTCATCAGCTGTTGGTTTGACACACACAAAGGTCTGGCGCTTGCTATTTTGACCAATGCCAACTCTGCGGGCCTGCTGCTTCTCTCGCCCATTTGGGCTGCGGCTCCGTATCATGCCGGCTGGCAGAGCACCTATACCATTTTGGGAATCGTCATGGCGGCTGTTCTGCTGCCGCTCCTCGTCTTTGGGATGAAGCACCCGCCACATGCGCAAGCGGAAACTGTGAAAAAATCTTATGATTGGCGAGGGTTTTGGAACGTGATGAAGCAATCCCGCCTCATTCATATCCTGTACTTCGGCGTGTTTACTTGCGGATTTACAATGGGAATTATTGATGCTCACCTCGTCCCGATACTGAAGGATGCGCATGTCTCTCATGTCAACGGAATGATGGCCGCGTTCGGGGCATTTATCATCATTGGCGGATTATTGGCGGGCTGGCTGTCAGATCTCCTCGGCAGCAGAAGCGTCATGCTATCCATCTTATTTTTCATTCGGCTGCTCAGCCTCATTTGCCTGCTCATTCCCATTCTCGGAATTCATCACAGCGACCTTTGGTACTTCGGGTTTATCCTGTTATTCGGGCTCAGTTACACAGGCGTGATCCCGCTGACCGCGGCGTCAATTTCGGAAAGCTATCAAACAGGATTGATCGGATCGCTGTTAGGCATCAATTTCTTTATCCATCAGGTTGCCGGAGCTCTCAGCGTGTATGCGGGCGGTTTGTTTTTTGACATGACTCATGGTTATTTACTGATTGTCGCTGTGTGCATCGTGTTTGTGGGTTTATCGGCTGTAATAGAGCTGGTGCCGTTTTTAGATAAACAGAAGGCAAAAGAAACCCACCATTCAATATAAAAGGATCAGCACTGTCAATGCTGATCCTTTTTAAATTTGAGTTTTTTTGTTTCGGTATTTTTAAGGATAATCTCCTTGAATCTGTTCATCTCCTCTTCGGAGTGAAAAAAATGTTTGGGGATCGCAATATATTGGCCACTTGATGTATTGACCCTGAAGATATTTTTATATTCGAAAACAGCTGTAATTTCATCCCAATTGAAAATGAGGTCATATTTTTTAGAACATATACGAATTCCTTCTTGGTTCAGAGTATATGTTCTTTTGGATTTCATCCGTTCGTTCTTCTTGTATGCTCTGGAAAACTTCACATATAGAAGAAGGAGGAGCAGCAGTGTAAACAGAACGGACATCACGATAATCAACATACTGTTCATAAACAAGTTAAGCGCGTCACTTCCATAAACGATACGGGGCCATCCGTTAATGAAGTTAACTGCAGCAAATATGGCGCAAAACAATAGAAAGTAAAAGCATGATATTTTTGCGATTTGATAAAAAAAGATTTCTCTTACATCCTTAAAAGTGATTTCTCCTGGAAGATTGATACTTTCACTAGCATATTGAATCATACGGTAAACCTACACCTCTAACCATGTTTTTCCTTTTAGTCTAGCATAATTTCTCATTTTTTTGCAGGCATACCAGGGCGCTTTGTTTTTTTCTCCAGATTGATATTGCTCCCCACCACGCCAATCATAATACAAACAGCCCCGGCAAGATGATACCAGGCCAGGCTTTCGTTGAGAATCACAAATCCTGCAATCATCGTCACAATGGTAGATACATGATTAAAAGCGCTCATTTTAAACGCCTCAATTCGCGACAGCGTATAGTTAGACAGAAATGAAGTGACAAGTGAAGACAGCACGCCCAAATACACAATGGCGAGAACGAAGCCGGGCTCCCGGAACGGCAGAAAATAAGTGCCGACTGTTCCCGCCGCTCCGTGACGCACAAGGGCGATGGCGTTGAAGACGACAAAGCCGATGGCTGACATGATGTAGGTGAGCTCGGTCAGCTTGAACCGCTGCGTCATTTTTCTGGCAGCAGTATTGTACATCGCTGAAGACAAAGCGGACAATAGGATCAGCAAAGACCCTTTTAAGCTGGCTGATTCCACGTCAACGCCTTTCATCACAAAAATAAACATGACGCCGGCAACGGATAAAACCGTGAACCCCTTTTGCGTCCACGTTGGGCGTTCCTTTAAAACATAAGCGGCAAAGACCATCGTGAAAATCGGAATGGCTGCCTGAATAATTCCCGCTTCAGAGGAGGACGAGTACACAAGGCCGAATGCCTGAAAGCTGAAAAATAACGCGGGATACAGCAGGGCGAGCGGCAAAATGTCAATGACGTCCTTTACGCGGATTGATAGCTTTACCCAGCCGAATAAGATCGGTACAGTGGCCGCAGCAAACGCAATGGTGAACCGATGCGCCAAAATATCAAACGGCTCTGCTGTTTGCAGTGCGATTTTTACGAATAGAAAGGATAAACCGATAATGAACGAATATAAAATAGCCGCTATATAAGCGGGGGTTTGCTGATGTTTAACCATAATGGGAAGGGCTCCTTTACCTGAATTGCAGCGCCGGTCGCTCCCTTTATTGTATGGCCGCGGTCAGAACGGTACAATGAGAAAAACAATGAACTGTACCGGTACAAAACAGGGGGAGAAGGCATGGAGAAATATATGAGTCTATTAACGAGGATAGAGGAGATGATGCAAAGCACCTCATATCAAGAAGGAGACAGGCTTCCATCTATCCGTCAGCTGTCCGCCCGCTACCAAGTCAGCAAAAGCACAGTGATCCGCGCGCTGCAGGAGCTGGAAAAGCGCCACCTTATCTATTCTGTTCCGAAAAGCGGCTATTATATTGTGAAAAAGTCAGGGAAATCAAAAAGCGGGCAGCCTGGCCCCATCGACTTTGCCACATCTGCGCCGGATCCCGATGTGTTTCCGTATCTTGATTTTCAGCACTGCATCAACAAAGCGATTGATACATACAAAAACGATTTGTTTATTTATGGGACGCCAAAGGGGCTTCCATCACTCATCCGCGTACTCCGAAAGCTCTTGGCCACTCAACAGGTATTTGCGGATGAACGGCATATTTTCATTACATCAGGTGTCCAGCAGGCGTTATCCTTGCTTTGTGCCATGCCGTTCCCAAATGGGAAAGAGAAGATCGCCATTGAACAGCCGGGCTACCATTTGATGGTCGAACAGCTTGAGACACTTGGGATTCCCGCCATCGGGGTGAAACGAACGGAAGAAGGGCTTGATATAGCCAAGGTTGAGCGGTTATTTCAAACAGAATCGATTAAATTTTTTTATACGATGCCGCGCTTCCATAACCCGCTTGGGTGCTCATTGTCAGAGCGTGATAAACAGGAGCTTGTGAGACTGGCAGAAGCGTATGATGTCTATCTCGTTGAGGATGATTACCTCGGTGATCTGGAGGAAAATAAAAAGGCAGATCCGCTGTACGCATATGATCTGTCCTCACATGTCATCTATTTGAAAAGCTTCTCGAAAATGATGTTCCCCGGCCTCCGCGTGGGGGCGGCTGTTTTGCCCGAAGCGCTGACTGACACGTTCTATGCGTACAAAAAGCTGAACGACATCGACTGTTCGATGATTTCTCAAGCGGCATTGGAGATTTACCTGAAAAGCGGTATGTACGGCAGGCATAAGGAGAAAATCAGAGATTCTTATAAAGAGCGGTCGCTGAGGCTACATCAAGCCATTCGAACTCACAGGCAGCTGGGAAGCGGACGCTTTACGTTCTCCAGCGGGCAGGCACCCTGTATGCACACCCATCTGGTGCTTCCTCAGGATCTGCCCGCCTCAAGAGTGATTCATAGACTGGAAAAACAAGGGGTTCTCCTTGAGGCGATAGACCGTCATTATTTATCAGATTATCCGAAAGAAAATCTATTAAAAATCAATATTTCCAATGTGAAAACGGAAGATATTGAGCGCGGTGTCAAGCTGTTGATGAGCCATTTATAAAAGCTCTTCGTACGAGACCATTGTGATATCCTCGGGGAAATCAGGGTGTACGGCGCATACAGCCATTTTGTAGCCGGGATCGACCTCATACGTTTTGATATAGCATGGGGAATGGCTGTCCGGAAGCTCAATGGATACTTGTCCGTCCTGGTGCAGGCGCACTGAAAAGGAATCAAGCGGAAGCGATAAGCCTTTGCCTTCCTGTTTGATAAAGCTTTCTTTCATTGACCATAGATGATAAAAATAGTCTGTCTGCTCGTCCTTGTCTTTTGCTAAAAGGTCGCTGTACTCTGTTTTTGAAAAGAAGCGCTTGGCGATCTCAAGGCTGATCGGTTTCGTTTTTTCGATATCTATGCCGATCGGCTGTGAATCAAACGCGCAAATGACCCAGCGTCCGGAGTGAGAAATGTTGAAATGAGCGTCGGGAAGATCAGGGATGCACGGCTTCCCGTATTCCTGCGTGCTAAAGCGGATATCGGATTTGTCCAACTGATACTGCCTGCTTATGACTGAGCGAACGAGCACATCTCCCAGCAGGGTGCGGTGAGCATCTTCTTTATGATAAAATCTCCGGCATTTCTCCCGTTTTTCAGGTGATATGAAAGACATGAACCGTTCATTTTCTTCCTGTGAAAGCGGGCGGTCCATATAAATTCCGTAAATCTTCATTCTAGATCCTCCGTCTGCAAAAGATTGTCAAAACCATCCTATCATACTTCCACAAGACTCATATAGAGGAGAAAATAAAAAAACAAAGCCAAGGCGGCTTTGTTTTAGTGTACAGGCGGAGATGCTTTCACTGCGGCTGTCCGCCTTGCCACAGCATAATTCAGCAACTGGATTGACTGGGGCAATGAAAAACGCAAAATAAGTCCGGTGAGGATGGCGGTCAAAATGGTGCCAAAACCGATCGGTCCGCCCATGCCCCATGCCGCAAACAAAATGGTTAATTCCATGCCGTTCCGCACCCATTGCACATTCCAGCCGGTTTTTTCTGTAATCAGCATCATCAGTGAATCACGCGGCCCCGCGCCAAGGCCTGCTGATACATAAACACCGACGCCGTAACCAATCAGCACCACGCCTAGAGAGAAGACGATGATCGAGCCTGTGTAGGTCGAGAGGGCAGGCAGAATGAAATTGAAAAAATCTATAAATACACCAATGAGCACCATATTCAGGAGGGCACCAATTTTCGGCCAAGCTCTCGTAAACAATGACGTGAATCCGACGATGAGCGCTCCAATAATGATGGACCACTGGCCGACGGTAAGCCCGAAGTGCTGAAACAGGCTGTAATGAAATGCATCCCACGGACTAATGCCGAGTGCTTTTCCTTCTATCGTCAGGGATACACCAAAAGCCAAAATGATCAAACCGGCAAAATAAAATGTCCAGCGCAGAACAAGTTCTTGCTTCACGTGAGGTCCCTTCTTTCGTAAAAATCAGTCGATTGTCATTGTAGCACATCTGACAGAAGGGCGGAATAGGCGAAAGGGGCTCAACAAAAAAACAGGGCCGCCGGAGGCGCCCTGTTTCAGCGTGTTGGCAAACCCTTGCATTCGTTGTCAGGCCTGTGCTTCGGTGCTCACGAATTTAACATTAGCTGTGCTCCAATGCTCGCCCTTCCTAGACTTCAAAGGTTTTCAATCACGCTGAAAATCACAAAATCCTAAAACGAATATCGTTTTAGGATTTTGTCAATAATCTGAAACAGGGCGCTGACGCTCTGTTTTTCTTATTACAGCGGGTTCAAAATCCGGTTTAAGAACCGCTGTGTCCGTTCTTCTTTTGGTGCGGAGAAAATTTGCTCCGGCGGTCCCTGCTCCACGATAACGCCGCCGTCGATGAAGATGACTTCATCCGCAACCTCCTGCGCGAACTTGATTTCGTGGGTCACGACGACCATGGTCCAGCCTTCATTGGCCAAGTCCTTGATAACCTTCAGCACCTCTCCGACAAGCTCGGGATCAAGCGCTGAGGTCGGTTCGTCAAACAGCATGAGCTCAGGCTGTATCGCCAGTGCGCGGGCGATGCCGACGCGCTGCTGCTGGCCGCCGGAAAGCTGGAACGGATATAAATCCATTTTGTCCTTCAATCCGACTTTATCAAGAAGCTGAATCGCTTCTTTTCTGACTTCCTCTTTGTTCCGTTTTTGCACCTGAACAGGGCCCTCCATCACGTTTTCGAGGGCTGTGCGGTGCGGGAACAGGTGATACGCCTGAAACACCATTCCGGATTTTCGGCGAAGCTTTAGGATATCCGCCTGTTTCACCTTTTTGGAGAAATCGATGGAGAAATCATCAAATGCAAGCTCTCCGCGATTCGGGATCTCCAGAGCGTTCAGGCAGCGGAGCAGCGTCGTTTTCCCTGAACCTGAAGGCCCAAGTATGGCGATGACTTTTCCTTTTTCAATCTTCATATCTATCTTTTTTAAAATTTCATTTTCACCGAATGATTTGTTTAATCCTTTAACGGTAAGCATACTCGGAACCTCCTTATTTGGCCACGTAGCGGTCAAGACGCCGTTCGATGACATGCTGGACGAGTGAGAGCAGGAAGCAGATAATCCAATAAATAAAGGCTGCTTCAATATAGATCACTAAAATTTGATCAAGATTCCGCGCGCCGATTTCCTGGGCTTTTCTGAACAGCTCAGCGACCAGAATTTGAGAGGCGAGGGATGTATCTTTAATCAGGCTGATAAAGGTATTGGATAATGGCGGGATCGACACACGAAACGCCTGCGGCAAAATGACGCGGAACAGCGTTTTTTGATGTGTCATGCCAATTGTGTAGCCGGCTTCCCATTGCCCTTTCGGCACGGATAAAATAGATGCCCGAATGATTTCAGATGCATAGGCGCCGACGTTTAATGAAAAGGCGATAACTGCGCTTGGAAATGGATCTAATGTGACGTTAAAGGCCGGGAACAGATAGAAAATGATGAACAATTGAACGAGAAGAGGAGTGCCGCGTATTGCGGATACGTATACGCTGAACACCCATCTCAAAGGTCTCACTTTCGACATTCTGGCAAGCGCCGTAATCAGCGCCAGGATCATTCCGAATATAAAGGAAAGAATCGTAAGGGGAATCGTATAGTAGATTCCCCCTGAAAGTATCGGCCAGAATGACTGCTGCACCAGATCCCACGGGATCGCCGTGCCAAGCGTCAATGCCGGCAGATTATTTAGAAACATCTTCGCCGAACCATTTTTTAGAAATTTTAGAAAGAGTCCCGTCCTCTTTCATTTCTTTTAATGCTTTGTTGACTTGATCAACAACCTCGCCGCTTCCTTTACGGAACGTGAAATATGTTGACTGAGGCTCACCTGTTTCAAACGCGATTTTCACGTTTTTATTGCCAGATGTTTTTAAGTAGTTCAATACGGCAAGCTTATCGTTGTATGTCATATCGACGCGGCCTTGCTGGATCATTTGAAGGGCCTGCGCCATGCCTTCAACGCCTTCTACTTTAGCGCCGGCATTTGTAGCTAATTTGTTGTAGTTGCTTGTCAGTGATTGAGCTGACGTTTTTCCTTTTACATCTGCTTCAGACTTAATATCGTTGTTGTCTTTTTTCGTTACGACAACGGCTCTTGATGTTGTGTATTTATCTGAGAAATCATATTTGTCTTCACGATCTGTTTTTCCGACTTGGTTGGCAACAACGTCAAACCGTTTGGAATTCAGGCCGGCAAACATACTGTCCCATTGTGTTTCCTTAAAGTCGACTTTAAGCCCGAGGCGTTTTGCGACTTCTGTGATAACTTCGACATCATAGCCAGTCAGTTTATCAGTGTCTTTGTCGTGGTAAGTGAACGGCTCATATGTTCCTTCCGTTCCGACTGTGAGCACACCTTTTTTCTTAATTGAAGCCCAAAGATCGCCATCTTTGGCATTATCTTTTGACTGATTGTCATTTCCTGCTCCGCAAGCTGCAAGAGCTGCAATACTTACGACCATGAATAAAGCCAATAATGCTTTTTTCATCTTATTCCCCACTTTTCTGGTTGATTTTATTGAAATAAAAAATTAGCTTACAAATCTAAAGGATAACTTTTTTTTAGTATGAGTCAAGTATTTGGTTTTCATAAGACAAAATCTTTTAAAATAAATCCAAAAATTGCTGTGCCGGTTTAGGCAAATAACTGTCCGTTCTCCACATGACAGCCGGTGTCATAATGAAGGGATTATTTTCGATATGGACGGTGTGAACGTGATTTCTCATATGAACGGGAATCATTGTGACAGGCAAAATAGACGCGCCGAATCCGGATGACACGAGGCTGAGCAAAGTTGCAGAGTCGTGGCATTCACAAACAATGCGCGGCTCCAGGTTCAAACGATGAAATTCATTCATGACCTGATTATAGACGCCTTTTCCGTTGACAGGCCGCAGCAGGATCAGCGGAAATGAAGGAATGTCCACCATCTTAATGGTGTCTCCGCACGGATATCCGGCTTCATCTGAAAGCACGAGCACACATGGAATGTCATCAAGCTGCTTGAATTGTACTGTGTCACTTTTGATCAGTGTTGTCGTGACCGCCGCATCGATTTGCCGGCTTTCCAGCAGTTCCAACAGTGTCGCGGGTTCATTTTCCCAAATATTAAAGGTGAGATGGGGGTATCTCTCTTTGATCTGTGTTACTTTTTCAAGCATCAGAGCCGCGCAATAAATCGTTGATCCCACGGCAAGTGTACCGGCTACTTCCTCCTTCAGCTCCTGTACCTCAATGACTGCATCTTCAAACCTATGCAGAATCTCTTTTGCTCTTTTTAGAAAAACAGCTCCTTCATATGTAAGAGTCATTTGTTTTTTCTTGTTACGGTCAAACAGAACAACACCAAGTTCGTCCTCCAGCTGTTTGAGCTGCCTGCTTAAAGGCGGCTGCGCCATGTGAAGCTTTTTGGCTGCGGACGTAATTTTCTGTTCTTGGGCAATGGTAATGAAGTATCGAAGCTGGCGAATATCCAAAAGAAAGCGCCTCCTTATCATACCTTTTAGGTATTAATTATAGATTTAATAGATATTTTTCATATGGATATATCAGGAGTATGATTGAAATGAAAGCAGAATTCAAGCGTAAAGGAGGGGGCAAAGTGAAACTCGTTGTCGGAATGACAGGGGCAACAGGGGCCATTTTCGGGGTCAGGCTGCTGCAGTGGCTGAAGGCCGCCGGAGTGGAAACCCATCTCGTTGTGTCTCCTTGGGCAAACGTCACGATCAAACACGAAACAGGCTATACGTTACAAGAAGTAGAACAACTGGCCACATACACTTACTCACATAAGGATCAGGCGGCAGCCATTTCAAGCGGGTCGTTTGATACCGATGGAATGATTGTTGCGCCGTGCAGCATGAAATCTCTCGCAAGCATTCGCACAGGAATGGCGGATAATCTGCTGACACGTGCGGCGGATGTCATGCTCAAGGAGAGAAAAAAACTCGTCCTCTTAACGAGAGAGACGCCTTTGAACCAAATTCATCTCGAAAATATGCTAGCGCTTACGAAAATGGGCACCATCATTCTTCCTCCGATGCCGGCATTTTATAATCGGCCGAGAAGCTTAGAGGAAATGGTTGACCATATTGTTTTTAGAACGTTGGACCAATTCGGCATTCGGCTTCCTGAAGCGAAGCGCTGGAATGGGATTGAAAAACAAAAAGGAGGAGCTTGATCATGGCTTATCAAGATTTCAGAGAATTTCTCGCTGCCCTTGAAAAAGAAGGACAGCTGCTTACAGTGAATGAAGAGGTAAAGCCGGAACCGGATTTAGGGGCCTCCGCACGGGCAGCCAGCAATCTTGGCGATAAAAGCCCTGCGCTCTTATTTAACAACATTTACGGCTATCATAACGCGCGAATTGCGATGAATGTCATCGGCTCTTGGCCAAACCATGCCATGATGCTGGGCATGCCGAAAGACACACCGGTAAAAGAACAGTTTTTTGAATTCGCAAAGCGTTATGACCAGTTTCCGATGCCGGTCAAACGTGAGGAAACAGCGCCATTTCATGAAAATGAAATCACAGAAGATATCAATTTGTTCGATATACTGCCTCTTTTCAGAATTAACCAGGGTGATGGAGGCTACTATTTAGACAAAGCATGTGTCATTTCCCGTGATCTTGAGGACCCTGACAACTTCGGCAAACAAAATGTCGGCATTTACAGAATGCAAGTCAAAGGAAAAGACCGCCTTGGCATTCAGCCTGTCCCGCAGCACGATATTGCAATCCATCTGCGCCAAGCTGAAGAACGCGGCATCAACCTTCCGGTCACTATTGCGCTCGGCTGTGAGCCGGTCATTACAACGGCGGCATCGACTCCGCTTCTCTATGATCAATCAGAATACGAAATGGCAGGTGCGATTCAAGGCGAACCATATCGCATCGTCAAATCAAAGCTGTCTGATCTTGATGTTCCGTGGGGCGCTGAAGTGGTGCTTGAAGGTGAGATTATTGCCGGAGAGCGCGAATATGAAGGGCCGTTCGGTGAATTCACAGGCCATTATTCCGGCGGACGCAGCATGCCGATTATCAAAATTAAACGCGTCTATCACAGAAACAATCCGATCTTTGAACATTTATACTTAGGCATGCCTTGGACAGAATGCGATTACATGATCGGCATTAACACATGCGTGCCGCTTTATCAGCAGTTAAAAGAAGCGTATCCGAACGAAATTGTGGCAGTGAACGCCATGTACACACACGGTTTAATCGCGATTGTTTCCACAAAAACCCGCTATGGCGGATTTGCGAAAGCGGTCGGCATGCGCGCACTCACAACGCCGCACGGACTCGGCTACTGCAAAATGGTCATAGTCGTTGATGAGGATGTCGATCCATTCAACCTTCCGCAGGTCATGTGGGCGCTTTCGACCAAAATGCATCCGAAACATGATGCGGTCATCATTCCGGACTTATCTGTCCTGCCGCTTGATCCGGGATCCAATCCATCAGGAATCACTCACAAAATGATTCTCGACGCCACTACACCGGTTGCGCCGGAAACAAGAGGCCATTATTCACAGCCGCTTGATTCTCCGCTAACAACGAAAGAATGGGAACAAAAACTAATGGACTTAATGAATAAATAAGGAAAGGATGTTCGAAATGCATACATGTCCTCGATGCGACTCAAAAAAGGGAGAAGTCATGAGCAAATCGCCTGTAGAAGGCGCATGGGAAGTTTATCAGTGCCAAACATGCTTTTTTACATGGAGATCCTGTGAACCGGAAAGCATTACAAATCCCGAAAAATACAATCCAGCGTTTAAAATTGATCCAAAGGAAACAGAAACAGCAATTGAAGTTCCGGCGGTGCCGGAACGAAAGGCTTGATCCGCGTGAACTGTATGTCAGACCGTCTCTTTGAGCTGCTTGACGGGAGCTGCCTGAATGAGAAGCAGCATGAGGCCTTCGTTCTGCAAACAGTATCAGAGGATGGCTGGCCGCATGCCGCTATGATCAGTGCAGGTGAAATCATCGCGCTGAGCCGAACTGATATCCGAATCGCTCTGTGGAAAAACACAATGACTTCGGCCAACATCCTTCGCACAGGAAAAGCACAGTTCACGGCGTGGTGGAAGGGAGCGGCCTATTATGTAAAGCTTGAATGCGCGCCTTTACCGCCTTTGAAAGATGCCGAATATGAAAGAGACCGTTTTTCCTGCCGCATCGTTTCAGTGAAAGAGGACGTTGCGAAATACGCTGATTTGACTTCAGGTGTCCGTATACAGCTTCACAGCCCTGAAGAGGTGCTGAGCAGATGGAAAAAGACCCTGGAAGATTTAAAACGGTAATATCGATAGCCTGACGCCATGCGTCAGGCTTTTTTTATATAATGAAAACAAAAGGGGGCGTGAGAAATGGAACGTGCGGGGATCTGTCACTCGGACGGCTTTGATTTAGCTTATCGAATTGAGGGCGAGGGCGCACCCATCCTTGTGATCGGGAGTGCGGTTTACTATCCGCGCCTTTTTTCCTCAGATATCAAACAGAAATATCAATGGGTCTTTGTCGACCATAGGGGATTTGCTAAGCCTAAGCGGGAGCTTCGTGCGGAGGATTCGAGGCTTGATGCTGTCTTGGCTGATATCGAAAGGATGAGAACATTTCTTCAGCTTGAGGATGTTACTATCCTGGGACATTCCGGGCACGCTTTTATGGCTTTAGAGTATGCCAGGACATATCCCAAACAAGTTCGGAAGGTGGCGCTCTTTAATACTGCGCCTGATAACAGTGAAGAAAGACAGCGAAAAAGCGAATCATTTTTCATGGAAACAGCCAGTCTTGAGAGAAAGAAACGCTTTGAAAAAGACATCGAGAATTTGCCGCAGGACATCGACAAAGATCCTGAAAGGCGCTTTGTGCACATGTGTATTCGCGCTGAAGCGAAAAGCTTTTATCAAGAGCGGCCGCATGCTGCTGCCTTATGGGACGGTGTATTCACGAATATGCCGATCATTGATGAATTATGGGGCAATACATTTGCCCGGATTGATCTTCTTCAGCGGTTAGCTGATGTTCGTATGCCGGTGTATATCGGATTAGGGAGATATGATTATTTGGTTGCGCCCGTTTCGCTATGGGATGCTGTTGACGGTTTATATCCCCATGTTGATAAGGTTATTTTTGAAAAGAGCGGCCATCAGCCGATGCTGGAAGAACCGGAAGCCTTTGATCAAAGCTTCAGGAAATGGCTTGATCAATAAAAAACAGCCCGCAGATCAACATCCGCGGGCTGTTTCTGATTATAAGACCCCTTTCATCGCGCGTTTGATCACCGGCGAGAGCAGCAGGAGAATGCCGCCAAGAACGATAGAAATCAAACCGATGGTGCCGAAGTACATTGTTTCAGGAATTTTATCAAACAATCCGGCTACTTGGGCATTGATCGCTTGGGCTGCTGCGTTCGTCAGAAACCACATACTCATTGTCTGTGCAGAGAAGGCAGCTGGTGCCAGTTTCGTTGTCACGGATAAACCGACTGGAGACAGGCACAGCTCTCCAAGCACGACAAGCAGGAAGCTGAGAACGAGCCAAAGCGGGCTTACGAGTGCTTCTTTTCCTTGCATAGCAGGGAATACCATAATGATAAATGACAATCCGGCTAAAATAATTCCGATTGAGAATTTAACTGGTGTAGACGGCTGACGTTTGCCAAGCTTCATCCAGAGCCATGCGAATATTGGCGCAAAAATGACAACAAACAATGGATTTAATGATTGGAACCATGATGACTGAAGTTCGAATCCGCCCAATGAAAGTCTTATGCGTTCATCAGCGTATACCGCAAGAATGGTCGCTCCCTGTTCCTGAATGGCCCAGAACATGACAGCACCGATAAACAAAGGAACGTAAGCGGCAAGACGGGATTTTTCTGTTTTGTCCGCTTTTTTGCTTGTAAACATGATGATGAAATAAATCACAGGAATCAAAATACCGAGAATACTTACAAGGTCAATGAAACGTTTGATCGTCAGCACGCCTGTTTGTACAGAGATAATCACTGCGATCGCCACAATGATAACACCGATTCCGGTGCCAATTGCAGATTTTTTAGACAGCGGATTCGGCACATTGGAACCTGCAAGCCCGAGGTTTTTCTTTCTTGTCAAAGCAAATACGATAAGTCCGAGAAGCATTCCGACCGCGGCAGCTCCGAATCCGAGATGATAGTTGTACTTCTGTCCGAGTGTTCCGACAATTAACGGCGCGAGTAAACCACCGAGGTTAATCCCCATGTAGAAAATACTGAAACCTGAGTCGCGGCGCGGGTCTTCTTTCGTGTAAAGATCCCCAACTACGCTTGAAACGTTTGGTTTTAATAAGCCTGTTCCGACAATGATAAGCACCATACTGATATAGAATGCTATCGAACTGCCCGGATAGGCGAGTGCAATGTGGCCGAACATAATGAATATGCCGCCGTAAAACACGGTGTTTGCGGTACCGAATACCCGGTCAGCGAGCCATCCGCCAATAATGGTGGACATGTATACGAGTGATCCGTAAATCGACATAATGGCAACCGCAGTGCCCTTGTCAAAGCCGAGCCCTCCGTTTACCGTCTCTGTATACAAATAGTAAAGTAAGATTGCTCTCATTCCATAGTAAGAGAAACGCTCCCAAAATTCGGTGAAAAATAGTGTAAATAGTCCTCGCGGGTGACCAAAGAACCCTTTTTGCGGGACGCTTTTAATGATACTTTCGTTATCAATCGAAGCCATGTCAGCCAAACCCTTTCTAAAAAAAGTGTATTATAAAAATCATATTCTTATATAATACTTGTGTCAATATAATTTATACTCATTTCAAATAGTTCCATATTGGAAAAATTATAAATACCTAAAAATAGTGATTTCCTCCTAATTTTTAAACTTTTTATCGTGAGATTTTCTTACACAACTATTCCTTTATATTTTTTTAATAAAATTTTAGAGAAATGTACAAGCAGATCGGGCCTTTGTGAGTAACATGATAGTAATCATAGAGAAGGAGGCTCGCAATTGGCTGAATTCATATTAAATGCAGCGGATTTCGGTGTTCCTAGAGATGGTAAAACGGATTCGACAGAACGGATTAATCAGTGCCTCAGTACAGCTGTTTCGAAAGGCTATCATACTGTCTGGTTTCCAAAGGGAACATATTTAATAGACGCAACGCTTGGCGGAGATCTTAATCAGAGGTTTCGAAACGCGGGGATCATTGTTCCCGGCAACCTTGAGATTATGATGGACCCCGAATGTATCATGAAAGTGATACCGAATAGTTCGTGGGGTTATTCCGCATTTTATGTAGGCAAGCAAGAGAATATAACTATTTCCGGAGGACAAATTATCGGCGAACGGGATGAGCATACGTATGCCTCGGCGGGGATAAGGTCAACCCATGAATGGGGCTTTGGCATATGTATTGAAGGATGCTCGAATGTTGTCATTGATGATGTGAAAATTTCCGATTTTACCGGCGATGGGATCATAGTCAGCCCAAGGGGATTAAAGACCAATCAAGATTATCGAACGTCAGAGCAAATTATCATCCGCCGCTGTGAGGTTCGGCGGTCGAGGAGAAATAACATTTCCATTACCGGATGTGACATGGTCACGGTGGAGGAATGCTTGATTGAAGATGCCGGAACGGGGAATGGAACAGCGCCGAAATTCGGAATTGACATTGAAGGATATGGCGAAGGTGACGTTGATTATGAGGAACCGATTAATGTATCAATTCGCAATAACCACTTTGTTGGAAACGTTTCAAGTTCTGTGACCAATTTTAACGGGTATGGCATTTTAATAGAAGGAAATCACTCAGACAATACAATCAGCTACGGATATGGGACGCAAACAGTGATCAAGGGCAATATTCTGAGACGCCCTGAAGACGCGGCGGCTGCGCCAAGAGTCGGGATAACCGGACTCGGTGTATCACAAGGAAAAGAGACCAGTGATGCAGTGATCGCTGGCAACCTCATTACCGGATTTTCAACTGGAATTGATGTCAGGGGAAAGAGCGTTCTTGTGACGAACAACAAAATCAGCAACTTTGAAAACACAGGGATATTGGTTTATCAGTCCTCCGACGTAAAGGTAGACGGAAACCAAATTCAAAACGGACTGTCTGAAACAAGGCGCAGCATCGGTCTTCGCGCAGTGCTGTCAGATGACATCGCATTTCTGAATAACTGTCTCATTCAAGTCGTTGACGGTGTGAACGTTTCCGGCGGAAATATGATCATTAAAGATAATCTCCTGAGAAAATTCAGCCGGGGCATTTGGATTGCTCAAGGGAACGCGGTGATTGAAGGGAATACACTGAATCCTGACGCGTTTGAAGCAGTGCCGGAATCATATTCTGTTTCCGTCACAAACAATGCCGGCGCCATCATCAAAAACAATACATTTAAAGAGTTCAAAAATTACCCCATTTATTGCTCCACAAGTGCAAAAACCTCAATTATCGGCAACCACTTAGAGCGATCCCCGCTTTTGGTCACCATCTATATCAGCGCAGGTGTGCATGAGATTTTTGATAATACCATTTCAGTCAACAGAACAGCCGGGAATCCGATTGTGATTTATCTCAATGGCTCTGCAGGCTCTATCATCTCTGGAAACACCATCAATAACCTCTCCGCGGGCACTGCGACAGCTATTCAAACAAACACGTCAACCAATTCCAAAATCATCGGCAACCGCATTTTTAAAGGGACCATCAACAAACACAGCAGTGATACAATAGACGGCAATATGATTGTCTGAAAAAAGCGCCCCCCTTTAGGGGTTCTTTTTTTTCGATTTATAGATCACGTACATTTCTCTCACAAGTACTAACACAAAAAATAAAAGCACGACCCATTCCGCAAATGTTGTCATCTTAAAGCTGGACATATTGTTATAAACGGCTTTTGTTAAACTGAACCCTTGAAGCATGTCCATCAACACAGAAATAGCTAATAAACAAATTAATATGAATCCGGTCACGCCCAATATCTTCATGCTTCATCATCCTCCGCTTTTAGTGTCTATCTTTGGCGGAGAAGTTATACCGCATCTAACCCTAATGCATAATCTCAATTTTAAAAGGAAGAATATGAGAAAACGACAAGGAAAGGTATTTGTGTATGCCTTTATTTTCTAAGCGAAAGAACAATACCGATTCAAAAGACAAGCAGAATACAGACGAAAGGAATCAGGAACAGCAGCAAGAAAAAGAAAGGCCGGTTCTCATTTCTCCAAGTTTAGCAAAGAATATAGCGGAAACGAAAAAGGAAGTCGGAAGCAGCTCTGACGTCATCATTCGCGAGATTAAAATCGGGGAGCAGGATCATGTCCACCTAGCTGTTATCTATATTTCTGGGCTGGTCGATAATAACACGATCCATGAGTCGTTAATTGACCCATTGGTACAGGATGAGTCTATCCAGAATACTCATGCGATCCAGCAAATTCTTGAAAAAACGCTCCCGCTGGGCGGGGTGAAAGCGGAAAAGAGCTGGGACAAGCTTTTTTCCGAGTTAATGCTTGGCAATGCGCTCATTTTTGCTGATGGCCATGATGAAGCTTTGATTTGCAGCACTCAAGGGGGAGAGCAGCGCTCCATCCAAGAGCCGAGCACCCAGGTGTCATTCCGCGGCCCGCGCCAAGGGTTTACAGAGTCTCTGCAAACCAATATTTCCATGATCCGGCGATACATTAAAAATCCGAATTTATGGGTTGAAAAAATGAAAAAAGGTTCTGTTACGAATACGGATATCGCTCTCATGTACATTCAAGGAATATGTGATGAAAAGGTGCTGAAGGAAGTGAAACAGCGCCTGGAAAAAATAGATATTGACAGTATTTTGGAATCTGGATATATTGAGCAGCTGATTGAAGATGAAACCTTTACGACGTTTCCGACTATGTATCATACAGAACGCCCTGATGTTGTAGCGGGTAATCTGTTAGAAGGAAGATTCGCGATTATTGTGGACGGAACACCGTTTGTGCTTATTGCCCCAGCCTTATTTGTCCAGTTTTTTCAGTCTGTTGAGGATTATTATTCGCGTTTTGACATTGCGACAAGCATAAGAATTCTTCGTGTTTTAGTCTTTTTCATTTCGCTTGTGGCACCAGCTGTATACGTGGCAGCCACGACGTTTCATCAAGAAATGATACCGACTCAGCTGTTAGTGGTCATTGCGGCCCAGCGGGAAATTGTCCCGTTTCCGGCTGTTGTGGAGGCGCTGACGATGGAGGTTGCTTTTGAGATTCTGAGGGAAGCGGGAGTCAGGCTGCCCCGGGTTGTCGGCTCGGCAGTGTCAATCGTAGGCGCGCTCGTAATCGGCCAGGCTGCCGTACAGGCTGGTATCGTCTCTCCGGCAATGGTGATTATCGTGGCACTCACCGCGATTGCGAGCTTCGCAACACCGGCGTTTGCAATGGCGATTTCAGCCCGGCTTATTCGGTTTATCTTTATTATTGCCTCAGCTGTTATGGGTTTTTACGGGCTGATTTTAGGGATCATTATGATGTTTGTCCACTTATGCAGTCTTCGTTCATTCGGCGTTCCATATATGTCGCCGCTTGCACCTTTTTCTTCACAAGGCGTAAAGGACGCGCTTTTCCGGGTTCCGTGGTGGGCCGATGAAAAAAGGCCGGAATCGGTCAGCAAGGAAGATAAGGTGCGGCAGGGGAAAGATCAACGCCCAGAGCCGGCCGCTTCACGAGGAATGGTGAACAAAGATTTGGAAGAAGGGGATCAGAATGGTACGTAAATGTCTATTAGCCGTTCTCATGCTTTTGAGCGTCATTGTGCTGCCCGGCTGCTGGGATAAGCGGGAGCTGACGGATCTTGCGATTATCTCGGCGATTGGCATCGATCGGACAAACGACAGCAACTACGTGCTGCATCTTCAAATTATCAATCCAGGAAATGTTGCCGGCGGCCTTCAGGGAGGCGGTGCTGGAGACAGGCCGCCTGTATCTGTCTATTCGATTGAAGGTAACAATATAACGGAAGCACTCAGAAAAGCCTCCATGAAGGTATCACGGCGGCTTTATTTTGCCCATACCAATCTAGTCGTGATCAATGAAAAGCTGGCAAAAGAAGAAGGTTTGGATTTTGTATTAGATAATCTTGACCGGGACACAGAATTCAGGACAACAGCAACATTCGTCGTTGCCCATAAAACAAAAGCAGAAAATATTGTGAAAATCTTGACGCCGATTGATAAAATTCCGTCAAATAAAGTCAATAAAACACTCGATTTCACGGAGGCACAATACGGGCGGGTGGTCAAAATCAATATTCAGGACGTTTTGAAAACACTTGCCGCCAACACTATGGCACCGGTCATCCCCGGATATATGATGATTGGTGACGATAAAAAAGGAGTCAGCATGGAAAACACGCAGGCGACTGACCCGAAAGCCATTCTTCAGGCAGATGGTTTGGCGGTTTTTGATAAGGCAGGATATTTAAAGTATTGGCTGGAAGATGATGAAAGCGTGGGGGCAGTCTGGCTTATGAATAAGATCCAGCATACGTTTATTAATGCTGACTGGGGCAAGACGAAGGATGCGGTCAGCTTGCAGGTTACCCATCAAGATACAAAGCTGGTACCGAAAATGCGGAACGGACGCCCGTACATCCATGTGAAAGTGTCGGTTGAAGGTATTATAGATGCTGTCAAATACCCTTTCCAATTGTCTGATCCCAAGGTGCTGGCCGCTATTGAAAAAGCGCTCAACAAAGAGCTTGAAAAGGAAATCAGCCATACTGTGAAAAAGATTAAGAAGAATAAAATAGATTTTATCGGTTTTGGTGACACGATATATAGAAAGTATCCGGAGCAGTGGGAGAAAATGAAGGACACTTGGGACAAAGAATATTTGCCGGAACTGCCCATCGATGTGAAGGCCGAGACGTATATCAGAAGGACGGGATTGCGAAACAATCCGATCAAACACCAGTTTAAAGATGATTAGGTCTGAAGAAAGGGGAAGTGACAGATGGAAAAAGCCAGAATAAGCATAAGGCAGTTGTTTGTCATGATTATCATTTTTGAACTGGGCAGCTCCTTATTGATTACACCGGGATCAATGGCGGGCAGGGATGCTTGGATAGCAGTTTTATTAGGCTGTGCGATCGGACTGTTTCTTTTCTATTTGTATCAAGGCATTTATCAATGTTATCCGAATTCTTCTCCGAAAGAATATATGGATGATATGCTGGGAACCAAGCTGAGCTGGCTGTTTTCATTTCTCTATATCTTGTACTTTGCCTATATTGCCGCAAGGGTGCTGCGTGACTTTGGAGAAATGCTGCTGACGTTTGCTTATCATGATACACCTATCATTATTGTAAATGCTTTATTAATGGTAGTAAGCATATATGCCGTAAGAAAAGGAATTGAAGTACTCGCACGCGCGGCCGAACTTCTTTTCGGGGCCATGTATTTACTGGGCGCGATCGGCCTTGTGCTGATTATTGTCTCAGGGACTATAGACCCGCACAATTTAAAGCCGGTTTTGGCAAACGGCATTTCTCCTGTCCTTCACTCTGTTTTCACACAGACCATGTACGTTCCATTTGGTGAAGTTGTTTTATTTGTGATGATTTTCCCTAACCTGAATGACAGAAAAGATGTGAAAAAAATGGGGATGATCGCCATGGCTATTAGCGGATTGATTGTGGCGCTCACCGTGGCGATTAATATTAGCGTGCTTGATGTTGATCTTACACTCAGATCCCAGTTTCCGCTTTTAAGCACGATCCAGACAATCAAGGTCGAAGAATTTTTAGACCGGCTCGATGTCTTTTTTATGCTGGCGCTGATCATCGGCGGCTTCTTTAAGGTCAGCCTCTACTTATATGCCACTGTGGTTGGGACATCTACGCTCTTTAAGGAAAAGAACCCCTCTCAATTGGCTTATCCGATGGGATTGGGCATCTTAATCCTTTCTATAACGATCGCGACTAACTTTTCGGAGCACTTGAATGAAGGCCTGAACGTGGTGCCGCTGTATATTCATTTGCCTTTTCAATTATTGTTTCCGCTCTTTCTGTTTATTGTGGCCGTTTGGAAAAAGAAACGAAGAGAGAAGTCAAAAGGGGAGGAAGCAAAAAAATGATAAAAAGAGCGGGGGGATGCGGCCGCCGCTCTTTTTATGTTCACTTCTATATAAAAGGGGGATATAGGGTGCGCCCCTGTCTGCACTGGCAGAGGCGCGTTTTGTTATACGACTGCGACGTTTTCCTTCACAGTAAAACTTCCTCTTGAAAGTCTGATATTGATGTCTGACACTTTTGCAATTTGTTCATCGTGCGTCACCATAATGACGCATTTATCTTCCTTGTGCGCCAGATCCTGAAAGAGCCGTACGATCTCTTTTGATGTGTCCTCATCAAGGTTTCCGGTCGGTTCATCGGCTACGATAAGATCCGTGTCACAGCAGAAAGCCCTTGTAATTGATACCCGCTGCTGCTGTCCGCCGCTCAGTGTGAGCACTTTTTGCCGGGCTTGTTTTTCGTTGATGCCAACCTTCTGCAGCATGTCAAGCGCATATGATTCTTTGTTCTTTTCTTTAGAACCTGTGATTTCCATAGCGGTTGTGACGTTCTGCAAAGCCGTCATATACGGGAGCAGGTTGTACGCCTGAAAGACGATTGATACATATTGATTTCTGAAATTGGTTAAGCCGATTTTAGAAACCGCTTTTCCGTCGTAAAGGATGTTTCCTTCTTTTGGTGCGTCAAGTCCGCCTGCCAGAGACAGGAAAGTGGTTTTCCCCGTCCCTGATGTTCCGACGATTGTGTAGAATTTTCCTTTTTGAAAGCTGATGTTAATATCCTGAAACAATGGCTGGCTTTTGTTTTTATACCAGTAGCCGACTTGTTGAAATTGTAATAAGCTCATAGGTTCCGCCTCTTTCTATTCCTGTTTTGTCAATATCGTTTTCGGATGAAGCCGCAGTACTGAAATTGACGGCAGCAATGTTGCAATGATTGCGATTAGGATGCCGATCCCGCCAAGTATAAGCATGTCGTTCATAGAAACCGCGACGTTCAGTGAATCGATAACGTCCACGTTGGATGAACTGTGGCCGAACATTTTGCCGCCCATGCCGCCACCGCCGCCGGGCATTTGTCCGCTTGCGGTTTGCGTTGAATCGGTTGATGAACTGATTTGCTGGGATAAAAGCTGATTTCCAAGCTGATTCGCGACGAGATTTCCCGTCACAGATGCAAGGCCGATAGCGATAACGGCCACAATCAGAATCTCAGTCAAGAACTGTCCAATCAATTTCCATCGTTTTTCACCGATGGCCATTAACACGCCCATTTCGTATTTGCGCTCCCTGATTGACATCATGACAATCAGGCCAAGAATGACGGCGCCTGCCACTGATACAAGATACACCACGTTTTTAGAGAAAGAAGCCACATTTTCAATCGGTCCGACCATTTGCTGGTAAAGCTGATCGTTTGTATTCAGTGTGTACGTATCAAAGTCAATTGATGTTTTCTTCGCTGCTTTTACGAAAGTATCCATATTTTTCGCGTCGTCCATATAGTAAACAGCTGAGTCAATCGTATTTTTATAGTCGTCGCCTTTCAATGCCGCTGTTGCTGTGTAAGGCGTATAAAGCTTGTTATAAGGATTTAAGAAAGAGAAATTTTGGGCTTGGTCATCACCTGAAGATGTTGTTTTATAAATACCGACGATCTTCAGTTTTACTGTTGTATCCTCATCCGTTGCTGATTCAATTGTGATCGAATCGCCAACGCTTAAATCATTTTCTTCCGCTAATGTTTCGTTGATCACTGTTACTTTTTTGCCGACATCTGATTTTGTAATCGCGCGTCCGTCTGTGATTTTTGAATCTCCGTCAGAGAAATCATCGACTAACGCTGTGCTGATGACACCTTCAATAGAAAGATCAGCTTGAACCATTTGCGGTCCGCCTTGTCCTCCGCCTTGACTGTTTTTAGCGTTTGAGCTTGAACTGCTGGAGCTGGAATCACTTGAACTAGAGCTTTCAATCGCATCAAAGTTTCCCGCGTTGGCTGAAGCTGATGTGGTGTAATTGTAGCTCTTCACATGATCAAGCGCTGCAAGCTTATTCGCATCAGACACTTTGATCGGTGTGGATTCGAAGCTGCGCTTTTCACCGCTGTCCTGCTGTTTTTCCATTTGCTTTTGGCGGTCAACCTGAAGTGTCACGCTTCCACCGAGTTCCTGTCTGGCCAGTTCGCTTGACTTTTGTGCTGCCGACTGGATGGCGAGGCCTGATAGAACAAAGACACATATGACTGTAAACACAAATAATTGCAATAACGTTTTTCCCTTTTTAGCCTTCATATTCCAAAAGGCCCGTTTGATAAAGTTCATTTATGTTCCTCCGTATAGGTATTTTTATTGATAAGACCGCCTCTGGGGCGCGTCCCCTTGCTGATAAATTAATAGTAGTCCAAAGGTATGAAAAAAATATGAACAATCTATTTCTAGTTGATGAAATAAAAACTAACAATTGTGAAACGCAAAACCTTCTGTTTAAAATGGTGCTATTATATAAAAAAGCATCAAAACAACCGGAGGATATAATGAAAATATTAATGATAGAAGATAATGTTAGTGTATGTACGATGACGGAGATGTTCTTTTTTAAAGAAGGTTTTGAAGCCGAATTCGTTCATGACGGGTTAGAAGGGTACCAGCGTTTTACGGAAGAAAATTGGGATCTAATCATTTTGGATATCATGCTTCCATCTATGGACGGCGTGACCATCTGCAGAAAAATAAGAGAGACAAGCACGGTGCCGATTATCATGCTGACTGCCAAAGACACTGAATCAGATCAGGTCATCGGTTTTGAGATGGGGGCGGACGATTATGTCACAAAGCCGTTCAGCCCGCTGACATTGGTTGCCCGCATCAAAGCCGTCATCAGAAGATATAAGGCGACAGGCAAAGCGGTTATTGATGAAGATATGATTGAAACGGAATGCTTTACCATTAATAAGAAGACGAGAGAAGTATTATTAAACGGAGAGCCTGTAGAAAATCTCACGCCGAAGGAATTCGATCTGCTTTATTACCTTGTCCAAAATCCGCGGCAGGTGTTCTCCAGAGAACAGCTGCTTGAGCAGGTATGGGGCTATCAATTTTATGGAGATGAGCGAACGGTTGACGTTCATATCAAACGGCTGCGGAAAAAGCTTGCCAGCGAGGACAAGCCTTTCCTGTATACTGTGTGGGGAGTAGGGTATAAATTTGATGAAGATTAAATATTTATATCAGCTGCTGCTAAGCCATATCAGCATTTTGATTTTAGCGTTTGTCATTATCATTTCTCTGTTTTCCCACTTTGTGAAGGAATTTGCCTATCAGAACAAAGTAGAGGAATTGACGTCATATGCGGTGCAGATTGCAAATGAATTCCAATCCGGCCAGGTGGACATGCGCAGGCTCTATCCTTATCAGGACATTTTAAGCACAAGAAAGACGCAATTTATCATCTTTAATGAAGAGCAGCAGCCTTATTTTCTTCCTGAAGGCTTTCATCACCCACCAAGGGAACAGCTGAAGAAATCAGAATGGAATAAGCTGAAAAAAGGGCAGACTGTCACGATCAGGGCAGATGGCCGTTTTGATGATGAAGTGTCCCTTGTGGCGCAGCCTATATTTGTTCAGAACGAATTTAAAGGCGCCGTTCTGCTGATTTCTCCGATCAGCGGTGTTGAACAGATGGTCAATCAGGTCAACCTCTATATGTTTTACGCTGTGATCAGCACGCTTGTGATTACGATTCTTGTGAGCTGGCTTCTGTCCAAATTCCATGTCAAGCGGATTCAAAAGCTGAGAGAAGCGACAGATAAAGTGGCTTCCGGCGATTATGACATCCATTTGGAAAACAGCTACGGGGACGAAATCGGCGTACTGGCGTCTGACTTTAATATCATGGCGAAAAAACTAAAGCAGTCAAGGGATGAAATCGAGCGCCTTGAGAAGCGGAGAAGGCAGTTTATCGCTGACGTGTCACATGAATTAAAAACACCGCTGACGACGATCAACGGTTTGGTTGAAGGGTTGAACAGCCATACGATTCCTGAGGATAAAAAGGATAAATGCTTCTCGCTGATCAGTGAGGAAACGAAGCGCATGCTGCGGCTCGTAAAAGAAAATCTGGATTATGAAAAAATCAGATCCCAGCAAATTACCTTGAACAAGCTAGACGTTCCTCTGATCGAGGTGTTTGAAATCGTGAAAGAGCACTTGCAGCAGCAGGCGGAAGAAAAACAAAACAAGCTGATGATCCAAGTAGAGGATCACGTCATCGTACATGCCGATTATGACCGGTTCATTCAAATTCTCGTCAACATTACGAAAAACAGCATCCAATTTACGCAAAACGGTGACATTTGGCTGCGCGGAATGGAAGGTTATAAAGAGACGATTATTGAAATTGAAGACACGGGTATCGGCATTCCAAAAGAGGATATTGAGCATATTTGGGAGCGATTCTATAAAGCAGATATTTCAAGAACGAACACAGCATACGGTGAATACGGACTCGGTCTCTCGATCGTCAGGCAGCTCGTTGAAATGCACCAGGGCACAGTAGAAATCAAGAGTGAAGAAGGGAAAGGCACAAAGTTCATCATCCGCCTTCCTTTAACGGCAAAACAGCAATAGCATACAGGGCGGCGCATCAACTGATGCATCCGCCTTTTTTGCACACCGCTTCGGTTTATTGCGTGCTCCCGAAAACAAAGATTGCGTGTTTTTCGGGTTGGGACGGCCTATAAACATGATAAAATATGACATAAACAGTTTTTGATGGGAGAGGGTGAAGGAATGAAGAGTGGGGTAATTCCTTCTTCAGCGGTCGGTCAAAAAATTAACGAGTGGTACAGATATATCCGGACATTCAGCGTGCCGGATGCCGAAGTGTTAAAAGCTGAAATCCAGCAGGAACTGAAACACATGCAGCATGATTCCAACTTGCTGCTTTATTATTCACTAATGGAATTCCGGCACCAGCTTATGCTGGATTATCTTGAGCCGTTAGAGAAATTAAATATCGAAGACCAGCCAAGCCTGTCTGAATTATCAAGAAACATTGACAGCAACCAGGCAGATCTCAAAGGGCTGCTCGACTATTACGTGAATTTTTTTCGCGGGATGTATGAATTTGATAAGCGGGAATTTATTTCTGCCATTACATACTATAAACAGGCGGAGAAAAAGCTCTCCTTTGTCGCAGACCATATTGAACGGGCTGAATTCTATTTTAAAATCGCGGAAGCTTATTATTATATGAAGCAAACGTATTTTTCATTGATTAATATAAAAAACGCCTATGAAATTTACGTGGAGCAGGAAACCTATAATGTGAGAATCATTCAGTGCCATTTCGTCTTCGGGGTCAACCTGATGGATGAAAGAAATTTCGAACAAGCCGCACGCCATTTCAAATTGGCGCTCAACATGGCCCAAGCAGAACAAAAAGCCCAGCTGGTTGGAAGAGCATACTACAATCTCGGGTTATGCTATTACAATCAAGACCTTCTAGACCCTGCCATTGATTACTTTGAAAAAGCGGTCTCCACATTTGAAAGCAGCAGGATCGTCAATTCTCTCCCGCAAGCCTATTTTTTAATCACCCTGATTTATTATAAACAGGGAAAACATGATAAAGCTTCGGAATATCACAAGCGGGGCTATGAATATGCTAAAGAAACAGACGATGCAGACTATGCCGTAAAATTCGAGTTTTTGCAATCCCTATATCTGGATCAGCCCAATGAAGAAGGAATCGAACGATGTTTCCAGTACTTAAAAAATAAAAATATGTACGCTGATATAGAGGATTTAGCCCTAGAAGTAGCAAAATATTACTATGAACAGAAATGGTTTAAACTGTCTGCTTCCTACTTTCTACAAGTTGAAGAGGCAAGAAAACAAATACAAAGGAGTGAAGGTTTGTATGAAATTGAAATCTAAGTTGTTTGTTATTTGTTTGGCCGCAGCCGCGATTTTTACAGCGGCTGGCGTTTCTGCTAATGCGGAAGCACTCGACTTTCATGTGACAGAAAGAGGAATGACGTAAGAACAAGCCCCTTCTCATTAGCGAGAAGGGGTTTTTCTTTTCAAAAAAACACCGCAAGACATAGTCTTGCGGTGCCGCCTTCATGGAGATTACGTTTATTTAGTAGCCTCCTACAAATGCAGTTCCCACAATGATCAAGAGGATAAATAACACAACAATCAAAGCGAAAGAAGTTCCGTAACCTGACATTTTGTGCACCTCCTTGCGAGATTGCTTCAGCAAATGCTGCAAAACTGTGGCGGACAGGGTCCCGCAGAGACGGTCAGCAGCTTAGAAGCCGCCAACAAACGCAGTCCCTACGATAATTAATAGAATAAACAATACAACGATTAAAGCGAAAGAACTGATGCCGCCGTAACCGCCGCCGTTAGAGTATCCTGACATAAGGTTTCACCTCCCTATGAAGGATACTATAAGATATGCTGAACCGATCCATTTGGCAGGGATAATAGTGGACAAGAGAAAAAATGAAGAATTCGGCTATATGAAGGTGATATAAAAAAATAGCGGGCGCTGCCGCCCGCTATTTATGTACGATTAAGAGATCAGCACGCCCGCGAAAAATTCCTGGTATAACGCTTGAACGGCTTTTCTTTCTTCGGCTTCTTTTACGCCAAACATCATGCTCACTTCAGAAGACCCCTGATTGATCATTTCGATATTCACCTGTGCCTCTGATAATGCTTTGGCGGCTCTTGCCGTTGTACCGACATTGTGGCGCATCGCTTCCCCTACAACCATAATCAGGGCGAGATGATGCTCGACGATGACTTCATCGGCATGCAAATCCTCTTCGATCCGTTTGATGACGCTGCGTTCAGTGGCGGCATCCATTTGCCCCTGCCGTAAAATGATTGTCATGTCATCGATTCCCGATGGAACATGCTCATACGTCAAACCATGCTCCTCCAGGATTTGAAGGGCTCTGCGGCCAAAACCGATTTCTCTGTTCATGAGATACTTGCTGATATAAATGCTGCAAAAACCGGTGTCGCTGGCAATGCCGACGACAGGCCCGTTTGTGTTATCCCGCTTGCTGACGACGCGGGTGCCTTCGGCTGAGGGGTTGTTCGTATTTTTGATCTGAACAGGAATCCCCGCTCTGAATGCCGGAATGAGCGCTTCATCATGAAACACTGAAAAACCCGCGTAGGACAGCTCCCGCATCTCTCTATATGTCAGCTCGCTGATTTCCTTTGGATTCTCAACGAAGGACGGATTGACAGAATACACAGCGTCTACGTCTGTAAAGTTTTCGTACAAATCGGCTTGTAGTCCGTTGGCAAGAATCGAACCGGTAATATCAGAACCGCTCCGTGAGAATGTGATCACATCGCCATCCTTGCTGAATCCGAAAAAACCGGGAAAAATGATGAGTCCGTCACGTTCCCGAAGACGATAGAGGTTTTGATAGGATTCAGGAAGAACTTGCGCGTTGCCGGGTTCATTTGTCACAAAGAGGCCGGCATCCTTCGGGTTTACATATTCCGCTTTGACGCCTTTATAACGGAAGTAAGCGGCGATCAGTTTGGCATTGTTATCCTCTCCGCTGGCCTTGACTGCGTCAAGGTATTGTTCGGGATTGCTTTTGTCTCCTTCTAAAAGCGTAAACAGATCATCTCTGATTTTTTCGATAATGCTTTGCCCCAGCTGAAGCTCATTGGCGATGAGAGCGTACCGTTCCACAACAGCTTCCGCCAGTTCAGGTGCGCTGCCTGTTGCCAAATATTGTTCTGCACATGCGATTAAGAGATCAGTCACTTTCGTATCCTCGGCATAGCGTTTTCCCGGAGCTGAAACGACTACAGCTTTCCGTGCCGGATCTGAGGTAACGATGTGAAACACCTTGTCAAGCTGGGCGCCTGAAGCAAGTGAGCTGCCTCCGAATTTAACGACCTTCATGTTTACATCTCCTAATGTTTAAAATTTTCACACAAATTTAGTATTTATTATCTCTCTTTCAGTACTGTAAATCAAGGGGGAATTTCTTTCTCAGGAGAACATTTGTATTTTTCACGAGGAATAATGTTAGGTTTGCTGACCGTATGCCTGCGTTATAAAGATAAATATGGTAAACAGCCTAACGTTTTGGGATGGAAAATGGTTAGAATGATTAGTAAAATTGATAAATGACTAGGTTAATATTTTTAAAGAATATTGACTAACCCTATAAAAATGGTAATATGTAAATGATAATGATAATCAATTACTATATGGCCATATTGTTTTGAGTCCTTGCGGAGTAGGAGATACGTTCTTTTTGCTGTAAGGATGTAAGGAGGCAGCATGAAGCTACGTTACTTATTTATTCTACTTATCATATTAGCAGTCACATCTGTATTTATCGGTGTAGAAGATCTGTCGCCGCTTGATCTCTTCGATTTAAGCAAACAAGAGGCGTCAACGCTGTTTGCAAGCCGTTTGCCGCGATTGATCAGCATTGTCATTGCGGGATTAAGCATGAGCATCTGCGGTTTGATTATGCAGCAGATCAGCAGAAATAAATTCGTGTCACCGACGACGGCGGGCACGATGGATTGGGCGAGGCTCGGCATTTTAATTTCCTTGCTGCTGTTTACATCCGCCAGTCCTTTAATCAAAATGCTGGTCGCGTTTGTCTTTGCCCTTGCAGGAAATTTTCTGTTTATGAAAATCCTTGAAAGAATCAAGTTTAACGACACCATCTTTATTCCGCTTGTCGGTTTAATGCTCGGGAATATCGTCAGTTCAATCGCGACATTTATCGCATATAAATATGACTTGATCCAGAATGTGTCATCATGGCTGCAGGGAGACTTCTCTTTAGTCGTGAAAGGAAGATACGAGCTTCTTTATCTGAGTATTCCGCTCGTCATCATTGCCTATGTGTATGCGGATAAATTCACATTGGCCGGTATGGGTGAAAGCTTTTCTGTCAACCTCGGCCTCAAGTATAAACGGGTTGTGAACATCGGGCTCATTATCGTGTCCCTGATCACGTCTCTTGTCATTTTGACTGTCGGTATGCTGCCGTTTCTCGGTTTAATCATCCCGAATATTGTATCGATTTACAGAGGAGACAATCTGAAGAGCAGCCTGCCGCATACTGTGCTGTTGGGAGCGGTTTTTGTGCTGTTTTGCGATATACTGGGCAGAATCATTATCTTCCCTTATGAAATCTCGATTGGCCTGATGGTCGGAATCATCGGCAGCGGCATTTTCCTGTTTATGCTGTTAAGGAGAAAAGCCTATGCGTAACCAGATGAAAATAGCTTTGCTCGTTGGTTTAGCCATTGTATGTATTGGCTTGTTTTTGTTTTATGACTTAGGCAATTGGGATTACACCCTGCCGAGACGAATCAAAAAAGTCGCTGCCATTGTGCTGACTGGGGGAGCGATTGCGTTTTCGACCATGATCTTTCAAACGATTACGAACAACCGCATCCTGACGCCGAGCATTTTGGGCCTTGATTCTCTCTACATGCTGATTCAGACTGGCATTATCTTTTTGTTCGGTTCTGCGAATATGGTCATCATGAATAAAAACATCAACTTTATCATCTCTGTTCTGCTGATGATCCTGTTTTCTCTTGTTTTGTATCAGATCATGTTCAAGGGTGAGGGGAGAAATATCTTTTTCCTTCTGCTTATCGGAATCGTGTTTGGCACGCTGTTCAGCAGCCTGTCTTCTTTTATGCAGATGCTGATTGATCCGAACGAGTTCCAAGTTGTGCAGGACAAGATGTTTGCCAGCTTTAACAATATCAATACGGATTTGTTATGGCTCGCGTTCATCATCTTCCTGCTGACAGGCGTTTATGTCTGGCGTTTTACAAAATTTTTCGATGTGCTGTCGCTCGGACGCGAGCACGCCGTGAATTTGGGCATTGACTACGACAAAGTGGTGAAGCAGATGCTGATCGTGGTTGCGATTTTGGTTTCTGTTTCAACAGCGCTAGTCGGGCCGATTATGTTTTTAGGCCTTCTGGTCGTCAACCTGGCGAGAGAATTCCTGAAAACATATAAGCATTCATACTTAATCGCAGGCTCCGTTTTCATCAGCATCATTGCGCTGGTCGGAGGGCAGTTTGTGGTTGAGAAAGTGTTTACCTTCTCAACGACGCTGAGCGTCATTATTAATTTTGCCGGCGGGATTTATTTTATCTACTTGCTGTTAAAGGAGAATAAATCATGGTAGAGGTCAGAAATGTAAGCAAACAATATGGCGGGAAAGTTGTTCTTGAAGAGACGTCAGTCACGATTCAAAAGGGCAAAATCACCTCGTTTATCGGTCCTAACGGCGCCGGCAAAAGTACGCTGCTGTCTATCATGAGCCGCCTGATCAAAAAGGATTCCGGCGAGATTTACATAGACGGACAAGAGATTGGAGCATGTGACAGCAAAGAGCTTGCCAAGAAAATGAGCATTTTGAAGCAGGCGAACCAAATCAATATCAGGCTCACGATCAAAGACCTCGTCAGTTTTGGCAGGTTTCCGTACTCACAGGGCCGGCTGACAGAGGAAGACTGGGTTCATATCAACCAGGCGCTTAGCTATATGAAGCTGGAAGACATTCAAGACAAATACTTGGATCAGCTGAGCGGCGGACAGTGCCAAAGGGCATTTATCGCCATGGTCATTGCCCAGGACACAGATTATATCTTTCTGGATGAACCGCTGAACAATCTGGATATGAAACACTCAGTTGAAATTATGAAACTGCTGAAACGGCTGGTAGAGGAGCTTGGAAAAACGATCGTGATCGTCATTCACGATATCAATTTTGCTTCAGTCTATTCTGACTATATCGTCGCTTTGAAAAACGGCCGAATCGTTAAAGAAGGACCGCCTGAAGAAATGATAGAAACATCAGTGCTTGAGGAAATCTACGATATGACCATCCCGATTCAGACGATTGATAATCAAAGAATAGGTGTTTATTTTTCTTAATATATAGAAGAGGTGAGGAGCATGAAAAAGTTCGCGTTACTATTCATCGCTTTGGTCACTGCCGTTGTCATTTCTGCATGCGGAAACCAAAGCACAAGCAGCAAAGGTTCTGATACAAAGAAAGAACAAATCACAGTGAAACACCAGCTCGACAAAAACGGCACAAAAGTACCGAAGAACCCTAAAAAAGTTGTCGTATTTGACTTTGGAAGCTTAGATACATTAGATAAACTAGGACTTGATGATATAGTAGCGGGCCTGCCGAAACAAGTCCTTCCTAAATATCTGTCCAAATTCAAGGATGACAAATACGCTGATGTCGGCAGCTTAAAAGAGCCAGACTTCGACAAAGTGGCAGAATTAGATCCTGATCTGATCATTATTTCAGCAAGACAATCTGAGTCTTACAAAGAATTCTCTAAAATTGCGCCGACGATTTACCTTGGTGTAGATACAGCGAAGTACATGGAATCATTTAAATCAGACGCTGAAACAATCGGTAAAATCTTTGATAAAGAAGACAAAGTGAAAGATGAGCTCGCAAACATTGATCACTCAATCGCAGATGTAAAGAAAACCGCTGAAAAGCTTAACAAAAACGGTCTCGTCATCATGGCGAACGATGGAAAAATCAGCGCGTTCGGCCCTAAATCAAGATACGGCCTGATCCATGACGTATTCGGCGTGGCTCCGGCTGATCAAAACATCAAAGCGTCTACGCACGGACAAAGTGTTTCTTACGAGTACATTTCAAAAACAAACCCTGATTACTTGTTTGTTATTGACCGCGGTACAGCAATCGGAGAAACATCATCTACAAAACAAGTCGTGGAAAACGATTATGTGAAAAACGTAAACGCAGTGAAAAATGGTCATGTCATCTACCTTGATTCTGCTACTTGGTATTTATCAGGAGGCGGACTTGAGTCTATGACGCAAATGATTAAAGAAGTGAAAGACGGTTTAGAAAAGTAAAACCAAAAAGAGCCTCCGCTAAATAGCGGGGCTCTTTTTTTGTTAATCAGCGTGCCGGCTGCTGTTCGGCAGGGCGCTGAGGTTTCTTTAATGTGAATGAGAGAAGGAAGCCGACAAGTGCAATGACGGCAGCCACTATAAAAGCGGCGTTCATGCCGTGCAGGGCGGCGTGCTTCACATTTGTCGTGCCTGCATGTGCCGCCTGGTTGCTCATCACGGAAACCAATAGTGCGGTTCCGATCGAGCCGCCGACTTGGCGAATCGTGTTGTTCATCGCAGTTCCGTGCGGAATCAAGTGGCGCGGCAGCGCATTGATTCCGGCTGTTGTCACCGGCATCATGATCATGGCGGTGCCTAAGAGACGAACGGTGTATAAAACGACAATCCAAGCGAGTGACGTATGGTCAGTCAGCTGCATAAACGGCAGAGATGTCAGGAAGATGATGCAGAAACCGGCAATCGCCAGCCCTCTTCCGCCGACACGGTCAAAAATTCTGCCGATAATCGGCGACATAAAGCCCATCACAACGGCTCCCGGCAGGAGCATAAGCCCTGTATCAAAAGCTGTGACGTCTCTGACATTTTGTGTATAAAGCGGCAGGATGGTTTCCGTACCGATCAATAATGCAAAGACGAGGGTTCCCAGCAGTGTTGTTAAGCTGAAAACGCCAAACGTGAAGACGCGGAATTCCAGCATCGGTTTTTTAAGCTTCATTTGTCTTGTGATAAACAAGAGCAGCGCGATGACACCCACCAGCAGTGAAATCAAGACGGTTGAACTGGACCAGCCATAAGAGCCGACGCTTGAGAAGCCGTACAGAAGGCCGCCGAACCCAAATGTTGAAAGGATGACTGATAAAATATCAATCTGTGTTTTTCTTAAAGTCGTCACGTTTTTCATCAGGATGCTGGCAAGAATCAAATCAATCACAGCAAACGGAAGAATAATATAAAACAATGATCTCCAAGAGAAAGCTTCGACAGCCCATCCGGAAAGAGTCGGTCCGATCGCAGGCGCGAATGAGATGACCAATCCGACCATACCCATAGCCTGGCCGCGCTTTTCAATCGGAAAGATTGTCAGGAATACAGTCTGCATGAGCGGCATCATAATGCCGGCTCCAGCCGCTTGAATGATACGCGCTGTCAGCAGAACCGGGAAGTTCGGCGCGAACGCTCCGACGACTGTTCCGGCAGTGAAAATGCTCATTGCTGTGATGAGCAGCGCCCGGCTTGTGAATTTCTCAATTAAAAACGCGGTAATCGGAATTAAAATCCCGTTGGTTAACATAAATGATGTTGTCAGCCATTGTGCTTGGTTGGCATCGACATTGAAATCCCTCATGATATGGGGAAGTGCAGTAATCAACAATGTCTGGTTCAAAATCGCCACAAACGCTCCGGCTAACAAAATGCCGACAATGACAGAACGGTTAAAAGGTTTTTGTTCAATACTTGTGTTCAATACATATCCCTTCTTTTCTCTAAGTAATTAACAGTGTTTTTAACATGGAAACGGGCTGTGTTAAAACACCGGTTTGTTCCAGATAGCCAATCAGTGATTTGAGTAAAAAAGCGCGGGGTTCTTCCTTCTTCGCTTCTTCCTCCAGCATAGCGGCTGCGGATGTCAGTTCATCTACGTCATAGTCCGCGGCGGACAGGGAAGAGATGCCTTTATGTAATTCCTTCAGGCTTTCCGATAATAGGACTGATTTATCCTTTGGCTTGTAGGAGGATGCTGAATGAATATAAAGCTCGATGGCTTCGGGCGGAAGAAGAGACTGGCGGGTTTCCCTGTTTTTGATAATCTGATTGAGGGTGCTGATGATAAACTCTGCGATCGGGTCAAGCTCAAGCGGTTTTTCCTCGATTTTGATCAGCATTAAAAACTCACGCATCATGCCGTGAAGAATGATAACCAAATCCCACACAAACGGGAGAATGGTTTCTCCATACGCCTGGATCAGCGAATCGCGGTGCCAGCAGATAATCGTCGATCTGGTCTGATGGATATGCTGTTTGACCCGGTCATTGTGCAGCTTGGGGTTTCCGTAGGTCAGCATATTGAAAAACTGCTGATTCCGCCTGAAGCCCTCCAGTTCCATTTTGACCTTTTGCGTCAAACGCTCCTCCGGTGTAAGTGCTGTATTTTCCTGAAGTCTTGAGGCCGCGGCCACCATTTGCTTCTGGTTAAATGACAGCAGCTCCAAAAGCAGATCTTCTTTAGATTGGAACAGCTTATATATCGAAGCTTTTGACATCTTACATTCTTCTGCGATCGCCTGCATGGAAACCGACGTAAAATCCTTTTCCGAAAAAAGCTTTCGCGCGGCTAACAAGATATCTGTTTTTTTATCAAGCATCTCATGGCTTCCTTCTTTCTTGAACATTAGAAAACCCATTGGTTCACAGAAAACCAATGAGTAACAATGAAAAAATTTTACCAGATAAACAAAATAGAAGTCAATGGATTTTAACCGGGTAAATGAAAGGCCTGCCGGAAAATCCGACAGGCCGAATAAGAGCTTATTTTTCAACTTTAAATCCTTGTTTTTCAAGCATTTCACGGATGTGCGGATAGTACAGGCGCTCATAGTAGGAAGCGATGCTCTGTGACCAGTTTCTTGTTTCTTTTCCGTTTGTCCGTTTATTCATGTATTCAGACATCTGTTCGTCGTATGCCTGAATGTGAGACGTCAGCTCATCCTGATTCAAATAAGTTTCCTGATGATTGACAGCTTCCTGCGGCAAGCGCGGTTTTTTCGCTGAACGGTCGGCAGGATGCCCAATGACAAGGCCGGATAAAGGGAACACGTATTTCGGAAGCTCAAGCAGTTCGATCAGCTCTTGAGGGTTTCCGCGAACTGCACCGATCGGAACTGTGCCAAGTCCGAGTGACTCAGCCGCTGCTGTTGCTGTGCCGAGGGCAATACCAGCGTCTACTGCGCCGACAAGAACAGATTCCAATCCATTTGTGATTTCCATTTTGAAATCATGCAGATCTTCAAGCGCAATTTTGGCCCGGTTAAAATCTGCGCAGAACAGCAGGAAAACAGGAGCTTGATCGATCCATGGCTGGCCGCCTGCCAGCTCGGAGATTTTCTTTTTGCGCTCTTTATCCTGGACTGTGATCACAGTCACTTGCTGTCCGTTGATAGAAGAAGGGGCTGATTGCACCGCTTCAATGATTTGGTCCAATTGCTCCTGAGCTACAGGCTCATCTGTGTAGCTGCGAATCGAGCGGTGGTCTGTTAAAGATTTAATCACTTCATTCATATGAGACACCCTTCCTTTACTCGCTAAGCTCTGTGCGGACAACATCAAGAGGAGCGCTCAGCAGTTCTTTTCCTTTTGCGACAAACCCTTGGAAATGCGCAGTTTCGTTATGGAATTTCATTGCCGCTTCATCTTTCCATTTTTCAAGCATGACAAATGTATTTTCTTCGCCTACTTTTTCGAATAGGTCGTATTGCGCGTTGCCTTCCTCAGCTCTTGAATGCTGAACAAGTGATTGAGCCTCGCTCAAAAATTCCTCGCGTTTTTCTGGTTTTACTTTGATGTAAGCTTGTAATACGATCATGTAAATCTCCTCCGTCGTTATGCGAATTTATTGTTCGAATTTCATCGAACTAAATGTAACATGTATTCTAAATGAGGTAAAGGAAAAACCCTTATATAGTAAAATTGTCATTCTAATTGTTGTATGATACATTTGTGTCATGAACATTCCAAACCATCCAGAAACAGAAACATTGCAGCTGACAAAGGTTCTTCATGCACTTAGTGATCCGCTTCGTTTAGAGCTCGTCAAGCAATTAGCTGAAGCAAAAGAAAAAACGTGCAGCACCTGTGCAGATGTGCAGGTTGCCAAATCGACTTTGTCGCATCATTTTAAAGTTTTGAGAGAATCAGGCATCGCTCAAGTTCGGATAGAAGGAAAGCGCCGGTATTATTCGCTTCGCGCTGAAGACCTTGAAAAGGCATTTCCGGGACTGCTTGAAGCCGTGCTGAATGTAGACCAGGACCGCTGGTGAATCAATCCCCTGTAACGGGGATTTTTTTATGTCCGTAAACCGCTTTGAAAAGCCGCTGCACACCCTCCTGAATATCTTCTTCCTTCAGCCGTGCAAAGCCGATAATGAGAGCAGGCCTGCCCGTTTGCCGCTTGTTTTCCTTCAAGTTAAATCGGCTCATTCCGAATATTTCAAGCTGCAGCCCGGCAGCATGTGACAGGATGTCTTGTTCGGTGCGCCTGGTATCAAATTCGGTAACAAAATGCAGCCCCGCATTTGCCCCTTTTACGGTAACCTCTCCGCTGAACTCTGCTTCTAAAGCGGTGATCAGGCGTTCTCTCTTTTCTTTATAATGCTGCTTCATTTTTTTTATATGCTTCTGATATTCACCAGACTCGATAAATTCCTGCAGGGTGAGCTGTGTGAGTGATGAGCAAGTCTGCAGATCATAGCCCCGCTGTTTGTATGCCCTCAACAGCTCAGGCGGCAACACCATATAGCTGATCCGTAAGCCGGGGAGAAGGGACTTTGAAAAGGTTCCCATATAGATGACATTTTGAAAACGGTCGAGGCTTTGCAGCGCCGGAATACTGTCTACATCATATGTGAATTCACTATCATAATCGTCCTCAATGATATATCGGCGCGGCTCCTCGGCTGCCCAGTTCAGCAGCTGAATTCTTCTGGATACAGGCATAATCGTTCCGGACGGAAACTGATGCGACGGGGTGGTCACCAGCACATCTGGCTGCTGTCTGGTGATTTCAGCAATCGACATGCCTTTTTCATCCAGCATGATCGTCTTTACTTGTTTTCCGGCATTCTTCAAAAGCTGATACATGCGCCTGTAGCCAGGCTCCTCCATCGCATACACGGCTTCCTTGGGTAAAAGCTCAGTCAACAGCTGCATGAGCACCTGTGTGCCTGCCCCTATGATCATTTGTTCCGGCCTGCATTTTACACCCCTCGTCAGGGAAATGAGCCTCGTAATGGCCGCTCTCACTTCATATATCCCTTGCGGATGTGACATATCGCCGAGCGTGCGGTATGAGCGGGAGGCCGCTTTTTGCTCGCAGCGGAACCAGCTTTTGATCGGAAAATGGTCTGTATCGGAACTCATGTGTGAAAACGATATCCAATCGCTCTGGTCGATGTGAATCTCTTTTAGGTCATCCGGCAGTGCAAATGGAGGGTGCTCCTCGGCGGAAAACATGTCTAGTTCCTCCACGAAGAAACCCTTTCGTTCAATGGCGTACAAATACCCCTCAGCCAGCAGCTGCTGATAGGCTGAATTCACTGAATTTACGCTGACCTTGAGATTTTCAGCCAGCTCCCGCTTGGAGGGAACCTTCGAGTGCGGCAGCAGATTGCGGCTGAGGATTTCTTTTTTCAGCTTTTGATAAATTTGCTGATAGATATAATCGGCTTGTTCTGAACGATCGAGTGTAATCGTGATATCCATTTTGTAGTTTCTCCTTCTGATACCATCAAAAAGTTATAATTGGTACTTTTCATCATACCAAAGAGAAGTCAGAATGATAAGAAAATACCGACAGGGGGATATTCACATGAGTCAAACAACAGCAAGCATCACAACTGCACAATGGCAGCAAAAACGGGATCAATTTGTGTCAAAAGGTGTGAGCAACGGCAACCGCAGTCTGGCGGTCAAAGGAGAAGGGGCCGAGCTGTACGATCTGGATGGCCGGAGATTTATTGATTTTGCAGGCGCCATCGGCACGTTAAATGTCGGACACTCGCATCCGAAGGTGGTTGAGGCTGTGAAGCGGCAGGCGGAGGAGCTGATTCATCCTGGTTTTAATGTCATGATGTACCCGACTTATATCGAATTAGCAGAAAAACTGTGCGGCATCGCGCCGGGCAGCCATGAGAAAAAAGCGATTTTTCTTAACTCAGGGGCAGAAGCGGTCGAAAACGCTGTGAAAATCGCCAGAAAGTATACAAAGCGCCAAGGCGTTGTCTCGTTTACACGCGGGTTTCACGGGCGCACGAATATGACGATGAGCATGACAAGCAAGGTAAAACCTTATAAATTCGGTTTCGGGCCTTTTGCGCCAGAGGTTTATCAAGCGCCGTTCCCTTATTATTATCAGAAGCCGGCCGGCATGAGTGATGAAAGCTATGACGATATGGTCATTCAAGCATTCAATGATTTCTTTATCGCTTCAGTGGCGCCTGAAACGGTGGCGTGTGTCGTGATGGAGCCAGTGCAGGGAGAAGGCGGATTTATTATTCCTTCGAAACGGTTCGTACAGCACGTCGCTTCATTCTGCAAAGAACACGGCATTGTTTTTGTTGCTGATGAAATCCAAACCGGCTTTGCCAGAACTGGCACTTATTTCGCAATTGAGCACTTTGATGTAGTGCCCGATCTGATCACGGTTTCTAAATCGCTTGCGGCAGGCCTGCCATTAAGCGGTGTGATCGGGCGTGCGGAAATGCTTGATGCGGCAGCGCCAGGGGAGCTGGGCGGCACGTATGCCGGCAGCCCGCTCGGCTGCGCGGCGGCTTTGGCAGTCTTGGATATTATCGAAGAAGAAGGACTGAATGAGCGATCTGAAGAAATTGGCAAAATCATTGAAGACAAGGCGTATGAGTGGAAACAAGAATTCCCGTTCATCGGTGACATCCGCAGACTCGGGGCGATGGCCGCAATCGAAATCGTCAAGGATCCTGACACGCGTGAGCCTGATAAGACAAAAGCAGCAGCGATCGCGGCCTATGCGAATCAAAACGGATTACTTTTGCTGACAGCGGGAATTAACGGTAATATCATCCGCTTTTTGACACCGCTCGTCATCTCAGACAGCCTATTAAATGAAGGGCTCAGCATCTTGGAGGCGGGCCTGCGAGCTTAATCATTGGAAAGAAAATGGCCGGGTCTGCTATCATTTTAAGTAATCATGAAAAGAAAGGAATGTTCAATATGCCAGATCAATTAACGGTCTACAACCCGGCTACGGGCGAGGAGATCAAAACGATTCCTCAGCAATCAGCCACAGAGGTAGAAGAAGCCATTGAACGTTCACATCAAGCGTTTAAAACGTGGTCTAAAACATCAGCGAACGAAAGAACGTCTCTTTTGAAAAAATGGTATGAGCTGATTGTTGAACATAAAGAAGAGCTTGCAGATTTAATTACAAAGGAAAACGGAAAACCATACCAGGAAGCAGTCGGCGAGGTACTTTACGGCGCAGGCTATATCGAATGGTTCGCAGAGGAAGCGAAGCGTGTGTACGGAAGAACGGTCCCGGCCCCGACAACTGGTAAACGAATTGTTGTCACACGCCAGCCGGTCGGCCCCGTTGCTGCTATCACGCCCTGGAATTTCCCGAATGCGATGATTACACGCAAAGCGGCGCCTGCTCTTGCCGCCGGCTGTACATTTATCATCAAGCCGGCGCCGGACACACCGCTGTCTGCTTATGAACTAGCGCGCCTCGCATATGAAGCGGGCATTCCGAAGGATGTTCTTCAGGTTGTGATCGGCGATGGAGAAGAAATCGGAAATGTGTTCACAAGCAGTCCGAAAATCCGCAAAATCACGTTCACAGGCTCAACACCTGTAGGGAAAATCCTTATGAAAAACAGCGCTGACACCGTAAAGCACGTCTCAATGGAGCTCGGCGGACACGCCCCGCTGATCGTAGATGAAGATGCGGACATTGACCTTGCCGTTGAACAGGCGATGGCGTCCAAATACCGAAACGCCGGCCAAACCTGCGTATGTGCCAACCGCCTGATCGTTCATGAATCCATTAAAGATGAATTTGCTGCGAAACTGAGCGAGCAAGTGTCTAAGCTGAAAGTCGGAAATGGACTTGAGGAAGGCGTCAATGTCGGCCCGATTATCAACAAACGAGGCTTCGAAAAAATCGTCAGCCAAATAGATGATGCGGTTGAAAAAGGCGCGAAAGTGATTGCTGGGGGCACATATGACCGAAACGATGACAAAGGGTGCTACTTTGTGAATCCGACAGTGCTCACCGATGTCGATACGTCCATGAACATCATGCATGAGGAAACATTCGGCCCGGTCGCCCCGATCGTCACGTTTTCTGATATTGATGAAGCGATTCAGCTTGCCAACGATACACCGTATGGCTTGGCTGCTTACTTCTTCACAGAAAACTACCGCCGCGGCATCTATATTTCCGAGAATCTAGAGTATGGCATTATCGGCTGGAATGACGGCGGACCGTCAGCGGTTCAAGCGCCATTCGGCGGAATGAAAGAAAGCGGCATCGGCCGTGAAGGCGGTTCAGAAGGTATCGAGCCGTACCTTGAAACAAAATATTTGTCCATCGGTTTATAAAAGAATGCACGCTCCTGAGAGCTGCCGGATTTTCCGGCAGCTCTTTTTGTGTTCCGGCGAATAATCACAACAATTCCAGCCAAAATAACAGCAAATACATTTTGAAAGAAGGTTCCCCAACAATGGATTTATTATTGGCTCTTCTCCCGGCTTTGTTTTGGGGGAGCATTGTTCTCTTCAATGTGAAATTAGGCGGCGGGCCGTACAGCCAGACACTGGGAACGACGATCGGGGCACTCATTGTTTCTATCGTTATTTACTTTTTTGTTCAGCCCGTTCTGTCCCTTCGCATTTTTATTGTTGGAATCGTATCCGGCTTATTTTGGTCACTTGGACAGGCCAACCAGTTGAAAAGCATTCAATTGATGGGCGTGTCGAAAACAATGCCGATTTCCACAGGAATGCAGCTCGTTTCCACCTCGCTGTTCGGTGTGATCGTGTTCCGCGAATGGTCAACACCGATTGCGATTACGCTTGGCGTTCTCGCTTTGATCTTTATCATTGTGGGAATCATTCTCACGTCCTTGGAAGATAAGAATGATAAAAAAGAGGGCGAGCCAAGCAATTTGAAAAAGGGCATTTTGATTCTCCTTGTTTCGACTCTTGGTTATTTGGTTTATGTAGTCGTGGCTAGATTATTCAATGTGTCCGGCTGGTCCGCGCTGCTGCCACAGGCAATTGGCATGGTGGTCGGGGGGTTAGTTTTAACCTATAGACACAAACCCTTTAACAAGTATGCGATCAGAAATATTCTCCCAGGGTTAATCTGGGCAGGCGGAAATATGTTTTTGTTTATTTCTCAGCCGCGAGTCGGCGTTGCAACGAGCTTTTCCCTTTCACAAATGGGAATTGTCATTTCTACGCTCGGCGGTATTTTCATCCTGCGTGAAAAGAAAACGAAACGCCAGCTAATAGCAATTGCGATCGGGATTATCCTGATTATTGCCGCCGCCGTATTCTTAGGAATCGCCAAAACAAATTCATAACAAATGGAGGAGGATGTATATGTATCCGGATTTAAAAGGAAAAGTCGTCGCTATTACAGGAGCTGCTTCAGGGCTCGGAAAGGCGATGGCCATTCGCTTCGGCAAGGAGCAGGCAAAAGTGGTTATCAACTATTATAGTAATAAACAAGATCCGAACGAGGTAAAAGAAGAGGTCATCAAGGCGGGCGGTGAAGCTGTTGTCGTCCAAGGAGATGTCACGAAAGAGGAAGATGTAAAAAATATCGTGCAAACGGCAATTAAGGAGTTCGGCACACTCGATATTATGATTAATAATGCCGGTCTTGAAAATCCTGTGCCATCTCACGAAATGCCGCTCAAGGATTGGGATAAAGTCATCGGCACGAACTTAACGGGTGCCTTTTTAGGAAGCCGTGAAGCGATTAAATATTTCGTAGAAAACGATATCAAGGGAAATGTCATTAACATGTCCAGTGTGCACGAAGTGATTCCTTGGCCGTTATTTGTCCACTATGCGGCAAGTAAAGGCGGGATAAAGCTGATGACAGAAACATTAGCGTTGGAATACGCGCCGAAGGGCATTCGCGTCAATAATATTGGGCCAGGTGCGATCAACACGCCAATCAATGCTGAAAAATTCGCTGACCCTAAACAGAAAGCTGATGTAGAAAGCATGATTCCAATGGGATATATCGGCGAACCGGAGGAGATCGCCGCAGTAGCAGCCTGGCTTGCTTCGAAGGAAGCCAGCTACGTCACAGGCATCACGTTATTCGCGGACGGCGGTATGACACAATATCCTTCATTCCAGGCAGGCCGCGGTTAAACATAAAAAGCGACCCAGACATGACATCTGGATCGCTTTCTTTATTAGGCACGCTTTTTCTTTACAAGTGCTGCTACAGATAAAATAATGGCAGCCGCAGACAGCACCATCGCTGTAATGTCTAGAGCTGAAGAACCTGAGTTTTCGGAATCGTCTTCTGTTTTCGTGGCGCCGTGCTCATCTGTCACTTGCTTTGCAGACGTGATGTTTGTAATGGAATGAGGTGTATCGGCATCCTCGTCACCTGTCCACTCAACAATGCTGCCGTCTTTGTAATATTGGTATGCGTCCCAAGCAGCTTCCTCCGCTTTGTCAGGGTTTTTGGCAACAAAGGTAAACTGCTGGAACTGGCCTTCCTGAATGCCTCCGTCAGTCGCCTCCCATGTCACGGATACTGATTTGTCATCATGTTTTTGAGTGGAAACCTTCCAGCCCGGAATTGGCTCATATTGCTGGAATTCAACATCCTTCGGCATTTTGAGGACAACCTTCGTTGTCGGCAGATTTTTCTCAGAAGGAACCTTCATTGTATACGTTTCCCAAGAGCCTGCAGCAGACTCAGCCGGTTTTACAGAAACATGCGCGCTGGCAGGGGCCGTAAAGAATAAGAGGGAGCCGACAATAGCCGGACATAGTGTCAATGCGATTTTTTTCAACAACGTAAACACTCCTTAATTGGTCTTTGTAAACATGATATTGATTTCGTTAAAGTCGCCGGTCAGGCCGTGGACTTTGATCTTCCAGTTTCCTTTTTCATTAATCGACAGGTTTTGATCTTGGAAGACGCCTTTTGTTTTTTCTTTTAATGTAAAGGTGCTTTTGTTTTCGCTGCCTGACAGGCCTGTTTTATAAACGGTTAACGTGATTTGCTGGATGTTTTTCACGGGATCACCGTTATGGTCGGTGACCCGCAGCTCAAAAACATTTTTTCCAGGCTGGTTTGGGCTGATGCTGAGAGAAACGCTTTGTCCGTTCTCTATCGCTTTGGTTTGGTAGAACGGTTCCGGCGCTGGCTCAGGCGGGCTTGGCAGGCTTGTAAACACGGCCGCTGTGATCAATACAGCGATGCCGATTGCCCACTCCGCTTTCAACGTTCGGCTGATTCCTGTGCGGCGCTGCTTTCTGGTAAGCAGAAAATGAATTGCGCCTAAGACCAGCATGAAAACAAACAGCCCGCTTTTCACTAAAAGAGCTTGTCCGTACGCTGTATGGAACAGTGAATCCATTGAACGAATGATGAAAAATCCATTGAGCAAGCCTGAAAACAAAATGACGCCGACTGCAGTGAGCGCCCATGGGGAGAACCGTCTGACCGTCTCCCACGCGAGCGTTTTGTCAGGCTGCCTCCATTCTTTTGAGAGCAGCAAAACGAGTGCCGCTATTCCGCCGACCCAGATGGAAGCGGAAGTTAAATGAAGGAAATCCATCAAAATGCCGACCGTTTTTTCTTCAACGACAGCAGCATGCCCGGTAAACGCCTTGGCAAGCAGGAGACCGAAAAAGAAAATGAGCGGCGCTGTCCAATAGCCAAAGGATGAAAAGCGGTTTTTCCGTATCGCAGGGATGACAGACAGTGCGAGCAGCACGAACAGCGCAGCCTGTATGATCCAAATGGAGCCGCCTGCTGTCTCAAACAGTGTTTCTCTGATGTAGCCCGGCTGGAATGCGCTGCCCCAGCCGCCGCCTGCGTTCGCTTTTGTCTGAATCGGAAGCTGAAGCAAAAGCGCCAGCCCCAATGCTGCGATCGAGCCGGTCAGGATACGTCTCGTCCGTTTGACGAGCTGTTCTGATTTCCCTTTATACCAGAAAAGATGGAAGAAAACCGTTCCGATAAACAGAGATAAGGCTGTATACAGAATCGCGCGATCTGCTGCTGTTCCCGGATTCAGCGCTGAATCGGCTGCTTTTTGGCTGCTGAATCCGCCATCCGCTTTCCCGATACTGAACGGAATGACGCCGGAAACAGGATGTCCATCCGCGGATACGGCATTCCATTCCGCTCTGTACACATCTTTAGGCAGATTCTTCTTCAGCTTCACTGTCATGATGTGATGATTATCTTTTTTGATTTCAGTCTTGTCCGTATCCACACGGTCGCCGTTTGAATTATAGACTTTAATGTAATGAAACCCTTCTTCAACCGGTTCATTAAATTCGATTTCCACCTGCGCAGGGGCGCTTTTTAATTCGCTGTTTTCCCCAGGTGAAGATTTGACAATATAGGCGTGAGCAAAGCTTGTTTTCGGCAGGAAAACAAGAAAAAGCAGAAGGATGATCCACCATCTGTTTCGCTTCATCACTCAGACACCACCTTCCGCTGTATGTGTTGTGTTATTTCTTGGTGCAGGTGCAGCGTTTCTTTCGGTCTTGAAGCATGTCTTCCAGCGCTTGGTCGAAAGTGCAGACGGCTCCGCCGAATCCTTTTTGAAATCGTTCGGCATGGTCAAGTGTCGCAAACGGAATGGCCTGCGGCTGGCAGCAGTGCAGGTTTAATTCAGCATTTACGACGAAATAAGCCGAACCGGCACTGACGGTTGTCTGTAACAGAAAATCTCTGCAAATCAAGTGTGAAACCTCTTCCGTTTTATCCGCGTAACGCAAAAACGCGCAATGTGCGCAGCATAGCTGTTCAATGTCTTGGTTTACCGTAATCAGCTGAACCGAATGAGCTTGATTGACGGGCTTCAAGCAATAGCTGCACATATGATCTGTTTGAGGTGTTCGGACGGGGAGCGTGATGCCGCCGGCCGTTTTAATGACCTGATTTGACTGAACCAGCTGATTGACATCTCTATATACCGTCATTTCCGAAACGCCGAACCTTGCGCTGATGTCAGAAATTCTAAGCGAGCCTTCTTCTTTCAGCCACTTCAGTATGTGTTGCTGTCTATTAATCGGAAGCATTCATACACCCTCTTCATTAAGATCTATTTAAGCGTAGAGGATTTTAGAGACGGAGACAAGTAAGTGGATGATAAAAAATGTGAAAATGTGTTGAACAGCAACAAAACGAAACAGAAGGGACTCTGGTATAATAGACAGATGGAATAGAAAGTGAGGAATACCCTATGAAAGAAACACCATGCCCGAACTGCGGCAAACCTTTGACAGGCGATATGGTCAGATCATCAAATGTGCCTTGTCAATTTCGCTGCGGCCACTGCCGGGAACGGCTTTATGAATATAAAGTTTCAGCTCCGATTATGCTGGTATCATTAGCGGCCATCGTGCTGCTTATTTATCTTTTGATGCTCCTCCGCAATGCGGCAGGCTCAGTGCTGCCAGCTGTACAGCACGTGCCGATGGCTGTATTTGCGCTTGTGTGCGCGTATCCCGTTTTTATTGTGAGTGAGCGGATGATTGCAAAGTACGTGATTCAAAATGGCAACATCATTTATAGAGGAAAGAGAAAAGGCTCCTGAAACCAGGAGCCTTTTTATTTTTAAAAAATTGTCACAGTCATGTGCCAAAGTCCTCTTTACTTTCAATTGTATAGGGACTGTAAGCGTTTTAACATAGAGTCAAAGGGAAGCATCATTCTCTGAACATATTTTTGTATCTTACAGCGACAAACAAAACAGGGAGGGTTTATATATGCAGCAGCAAGAACAGCAGCAAGGCGGCATGAAAGTGAAAGTGCAACGCTTTGGGAGTTATTTGAGCGGAATGATCATGCCGAATATCGGCGCGTTTATCGCGTGGGGTATCATTACCGCGCTGTTTATTCCGGCAGGATGGTTTCCGAATGAACAGCTGAACACGCTGGTCAGCCCGATGATTACGTATTTATTGCCGCTTTTGATAGCGTATACAGGCGGAAAAATGATCTACGACCACCGCGGCGGAGTTGTCGGAGCGACAGCGGCAATTGGGGTGATTGTAGGATCGGATATTCCAATGTTTTTAGGCGCAATGATTATGGGTCCGCTTGGCGGATACCTCATTAAACAGACTGATAAATTATTCAAGGATAAAGTCAAGCAAGGCTTTGAAATGCTGATCAACAACTTTACGGCAGGGATTGTCGGCGCGGCTTTAACGATTCTCGCGTTTTACGCCATCGGCCCGGTTGTCTTGACGCTAAATAAATTGCTGGCGGCTGGTGTGGAAGTCATTGTACACGCTAATTTACTGCCGGTAGCCAGTGTTTTTGTAGAACCGGCGAAAGTGTTGTTCCTTAACAACGCCATAAACCATGGAATCTTAAGCCCGATCGGAATCGAGCAAGCATCTCAAACAGGAAAATCAATTCTGTTTTTAGTAGAAGCAAACCCTGGACCGGGGCTCGGCATTTTGCTGGCCTACATGTTCTTTGGCAAAGGATCTTCAAAATCAACGGCTCCCGGTGCGGCGATCATCCATTTCTTCGGAGGGATTCACGAGATTTACTTCCCGTACATTCTGATGAAACCGGCCCTGATTCTCGCAGCCATTGCCGGCGGAGCAAGCGGACTCTTAACATTTACGATCTTTAATGCCGGACTTGTCGCGGCAGCGTCACCGGGAAGCATTATCGCATTGATGGCAATGACGCCAAGAGGAGGCTATTTCGGCGTATTGGCGGGTGTATTGGTCGCTGCAGCTGTATCGTTCATCGTTTCAGCAGTGATCCTGAAATCCTCTAAAGCTAGTGAAGAAGACCTGGCTGCCGCAACAGAAAAAATGCAGTCCATGAAGGGGAAGAAAAGCCAAGCAGCAGCTGCTTTAGAGGCGGAACAAGCCAAAGCAGAAGAAGCGTCTGAGCTGTCTCCTGAAAGCGTGAACAAAATTATCTTTGCGTGTGATGCGGGAATGGGATCAAGTGCCATGGGGGCATCCATCTTAAGAAACAAAGTGAAAAAAGCGGAGCTTGACATCAGTGTGACCAACACGGCCATTAACAATCTGCCAAGCGATGCGGATATTGTCATCACCCACAAAGATTTAACAGACCGCGCGAAAGCAAAGCTGCCGAACGCGACGCACATATCAGTGGATAACTTCTTAAACAGCCCGAAATACGACGAGCTGATTGAAAAGCTGAAAAAGTAATCTTATAGAAAGAGAGTGATTGTCATGCAAGTACTCGCAAAGGAAAACATTAAACTCAATCAAACGGTATCATCAAAAGAAGAGGCTATCAAATTGGCAGGCCAGACGCTGATTGACAACGGCTACGTGACAGAGGATTACATTAGCAAAATGTTTGAACGTGAAGAAACGTCTTCTACGTTTATGGGGAATTTCATTGCCATTCCACACGGCACAGAAGAAGCGAAAAGCGAGGTGCTTCACTCAGGAATTTCAATCATACAGATTCCAGAGGGCGTTGAGTACGGAGAAGGCAACACGGCAAAAGTGGTATTCGGCATTGCGGGTAAAAATAATGAGCATTTAGACATTTTGTCTAACATCGCCATTATCTGTTCAGAAGAAGAAAACATTGAACGCCTGATCTCCGCTAAAAGCGAAGAAGATTTGATCGCCATTTTCAACGAGGTGAACTGACATGATCGCCTTACATTTCGGTGCGGGAAATATCGGGAGAGGATTTATCGGCGCGCTGCTTCACCACTCCGGCTATGATGTGGTGTTTGCGGATGTGAACGAAACGATGGTCAGCCTCCTCAATGAAAAAAAAGAATACACAGTGGAACTGGCGGAAGAGGGACGTTCATCGGAGATCATTGGCCCGGTGAGCGCTATTAACAGCGGCAGTCAGACCGAGGAGCTGTACCGGCTGATGAATGAGGCGGCGCTCATCACAACAGCTGTCGGCCCGAATGTGCTGAAGCTGATTGCCCCGTCTATCGCAGAAGGTTTAAGACGAAGAAATACTGCAAACACACTGAATATCATTGCCTGCGAAAATATGATTGGCGGAAGCAGCTTCTTAAAGAAAGAAATATACAGCCATTTAACGGAAGCAGAGCAGAAATCCGTCAGTGAAACGGTAGGTTTTCCGAATTCTGCCGTTGACCGGATCGTCCCGATTCAGCATCATGAAGACCCGCTGAAAGTATCGGTTGAACCATTTTTCGAATGGGTCATTGATGAATCAGGCTTTAAAGGGAAAACACCAGTCATAAACGGCGCACTGTTTGTTGATGATTTAACGCCGTACATCGAACGGAAGCTGTTTACGGTCAATACCGGACACGCGGTCACAGCGTATGTCGGCTATCAGCGCGGACTCAAAACGGTCAAAGAAGCAATTGATCATCCGGAAATCCGCCGTGTTGTTCATTCGGCGCTGCTTGAAACTGGTGACTATCTCGTCAAATCGTATGGCTTTAAGCAAACTGAACACGAACAATATATCAAAAAAATCATCGGTCGCTTTGAAAATCCTTTCATTTCGGACGATGTGACCCGCGTAGCGAGGTCACCTCTCAGAAAACTGGGAGAAAATGATAGACTTGTAGGCCCGGCAAAGAAAATAAAAGAACCGAATGCACTGGCTGAAGGAATTGCCGCAGCACTGCGCTTCGATTTCACCGGTGACCCTGAAGCGGTTGAACTGCAAGCGCTGATCGAAGAAAAAGGATACAGCGGCGTACTTCAAGAGGTGTGCGGCATTCAGTCCCATGAACCGTTGCACGCCATCATTTTAAAGAAACTTAATCAATAACCGACCACCCGTGACACAATGTCACGGGCTTTTTTTACTATCTCGCAATCTAGTATAATAGAAAGCGCTTACGATAACAGGGGAAGGAGAATGACGATGAAACAATTTGAGATTGCGGCAATACCGGGAGACGGAGTAGGAAAAGAGGTTGTAGCGGCTGCTGAGAAAGTGCTTCATACAGCGGCTGAGGTACACGGAGGTTTGTCATTCTCATTCACAGCTTTTCCATGGAGCTGTGATTATTACTTGGAGCACGGCAAAATGATGCCCGAAGATGGAATACATACGCTTACTCAATTTGAAGCAGTTTTTTTGGGAGCTGTCGGAAATCCGAAGCTGGTTCCCGATCATATATCGTTATGGGGGCTGCTGCTGAAAATCCGGAGGGAGCTTGAGCTTTCCATTAATATGAGACCCGCCAAACAAATGGCAGGCATTACGTCGCCGCTTCTGCATCCAAATGATTTTGACTTCGTGGTGATTCGCGAGAACAGTGAAGGTGAATACAGTGAAGTTGGCGGGCGCATTCACAGAGGCGATGATGAAATCGCCATCCAGAATGCCGTGTTTACGAGAAAAGCGACAGAACGTGTCATGCGCTTTGCCTTCGAATTGGCGAAAAAACGGCGCAGCCATGTGACAAGCGCCACAAAGTCTAACGGCATTTATCACGCGATGCCGTTTTGGGATGAAGTCTTTCAGCAGACAGCCGCTGATTATAGCGGAATCGAAACATCATCTCAGCATATTGATGCGCTGGCCGCTTTTTTTGTGACGCGTCCGGAAACGTTTGATGTCATTGTGGCGAGCAACTTGTTCGGTGATATTTTAACCGACATCAGCTCAAGCCTGATGGGAAGCATCGGCATTGCGCCTTCTGCGAACATCAATCCATCCGGCAAATATCCGTCCATGTTTGAACCGGTTCACGGCTCAGCTCCTGACATTGCCGGACAGGGCCTTGCCAATCCGATCGGCCAGATTTGGACAGCGAAGCTGATGCTCGACCACTTCGGAGAGGAAGAATTGGGGGCGAAAATTCTGGATGTAATGGAGCAAGTGACTGCCGACGGCATCAAAACACGCGACATTGGGGGACAAAGCACAACGGCTGAGGTCACTGATGAAATCTGTTCGCGCTTAAGAAAGCTCTGATGAATCAGGCCGGTGGCAGATGGCTGCCCCGGCCTGTCCATTTCCTTACGAAAATTTCCACGAAAGTCTAACCAAGCAGATCCAAATGCTGTATAATAATTTGGAATTCTTAGGAAAGCATCGGGTGAAGGAAGTTGAATGCAAAAACAATCACGTTAAAGAAAAAAAGAAAAATCAAAACGATCGTTGTACTCAGTATCATTATGATCGCAGCTCTCATTTTTACGATCAGATTGGTGTTTTACAAGCCTTTTCTTATTGAAGGATCATCAATGGCCCCAACGCTTAAAGACTCAGAAAGAATTCTGGTTGATAAAGCAGTCAAATGGACTGGCGGGTTTCACAGAGGAGACATCATAGTCATTCATGACAAAAAGAGCGGCCGCTCATTTGTCAAACGTTTAATCGGTTTGCCTGGTGACAGCATTAAAATGAAAAATGATCAGCTATACATAAATGATAAAAAGGTGGAAGAACCATACTTAAAGGAATATAAACAGGAGGTCAAAGAGTCGGGTGTAACCTTAACAGGTGACTTCGAAGTTGAGGTTCCTTCCGGTAAATATTTTGTGATGGGAGATAACCGTCTCAATTCACTGGATAGCAGAAACGGAATGGGCATGCCTTCTGAGGACGATATCATCGGTACTGAATCTCTCGTCTTTTATCCATTCGGTGAGATGAGACAGGCAAAATAAAATGCAATGCAAAAAGAACATGGAACATGACGGCACCGATAATAAAGCGCCGTGCACGTTTAAAAAAATGATGATGAAACGGTGCGGAGCCGGCTTTCCGCCCCGTTTTTTATGATAGAAAGCGTTTTGAAGAAAAGGGCCCTGTTGAAATAAACAGAATCAGGATTGGCGAAGCCGTGAAGCGCATCGAATTGGTAAATCTCAAGATGGGTATGCTGTTTTTCCCGCAGTTTTTTGATAAGAAGCGCTACGTCAAACGACGGCTCATAATTAGGGAAAAACAATAGGACCGGGCAGGCTGGCATGTGATGAAGAGAGTCGCGTATCCGGGAACCGTAATAACAAACCGATCCGCTCACCTCAGGCATACTGCTGCATTTCCATGCGATAGTAGCCCCCACGCTGAATCCAATCACAAAGATGTGCCGTCCGGCGTTTTGCCTGATCACATTCTGGATGATGGTTTCTCCCGTTTTCAGCCTTTCGTGTTTTGTAAATTGTTCGTATGCCGTTTTTTCTTCTTTCAGTGTGTAGACTTCATCCTCGCCGAGCAGGTTGGGCGTCAACACATCATATCCAGCCATTTTGATCAGCCGGCCCATCTTTTTCATATGGCTGTTTACACCATATATTTCGTGTGCGAGAATGACAAGCGGTTTTGGGAACATAACGGCCTCCTTTTGTGTTTTTTCCATTATATCCTATCGTTTCACTTTAGGCTGAGATATAATGGTCAAAAAAAGGAGATATAAAATGAACTCATTATCTTTGCCTCACCGCTATCCATTTTTGTTTATTGATGGCGTGACGGATAGCGAGCCCGGCAAACATGCGGCAGCTTATAAGCTGATTAGTGAGAACGACTGGTTTATCACTGATACGCAAACAGAAATGCCGTTTTCACTTGTGATTGAAGCGCTTGCGCAAACCGCGGCTTTTACAGGAATTACAGATGAGAACAGCTTGGGATTATTGTCTTCGGTGAAGAAAGCGGAAAAGCTGGGAGAAGCTGTGCCTGGTGACCGGCTTGATCTTACGTTTGAAGTCACGCGCAATCGGCGCGGGTTTGTGTTCGGACATGCCAAGGCATCAGTTGGAGAGCAGCCTGTTGCTGAAGCTGAAATCGGCATCTATATTGAAAAATGAAAAAAACCCTTCACAACATTTTGTGAGGGGTTCTATTTTGTGTCGTAATCCCGTTCGCTTTGAGAGTTATCTCTTTGCTGGCGTTTGTGTTTTTCATCATTCATATTTTCCTTCAGCTCTTCATTAGGAATCGGATCGGTTAAGTCGTTGTGCTCGGGGTTTTCATTTGGTTTGTTTTGCTGTTTTTTTTCTGTCATGTTTGATCACCTCACCGTTTGTTTTCCTCTTATTCATTCTCCTCAAACATAGGAAATCGCTTTTTTGTCCCGCTGGGTATAATGTATTAGAATAGAGAGAAGCACAACAAAAAGATAAAGAGAGGTACATATATGTCTGTTCAAAGAGAAGATGTAGATATCAAGCTGATCGCAATTGATATGGATGGTACACTGCTGAACGACGAGCAGCTGATCTCGGATGAAAACCGCAAAGCCATTCGTGAAGCGGAGGATAAAGGTGTGTATGTGGTGATCAGCACGGGCCGGACGCTGATGACGTGCAGGGAGCTGGCGGAATCGCTAAAGCTGTCATCCTTTCTAATCACGGCAAACGGCAGTGAAATTTGGGATTCGAATTTTAATTTGGTGGAACGGAAGCTGCTTCATACGGACCATATTCAAATGATGTGGGATTTGCGGAATAAGCACAACACTAATTTCTGGGCTTCTACGGTGAATAAAGTATGGAGAGGCGAGTTTCCGGAAAACATTACGGATCATGAATGGCTCAAATTCGGCTTTGACATCGAGGATGACGATATCCGAAACGAAGTGCTTGAGGAGCTGAGAAAAAACAAAGAGCTCGAAATCACAAATTCAAGTCCGACAAACATTGAAGTCAACGCGCTTGGCATCAACAAAGCTGCAGCCCTTGCCAAGGTTACGGAAAAACTCGGCTTTACAATGGAGAATGTGATGGCGATGGGCGACAGCCTTAATGACATTGCGATGATCAAAGAAGCGGGTCTTGGCGTCGCAATGGGCAATGCGCAAGACATCGTAAAAGAAACGGCTGATTATATCACGGATACAAATATTGAGGATGGTGTCGCTAAAGCGATTCGCCATTGGGTACTATAAAAAAAGAGAGTCCTAAGATGGACTCTCTTTTTTAGTTTGGCAGGTTTTATTCTGGGACCATGGTAGGTTTTCTGACAAAAGTATTTCACAAACTGATATGATTCACTTATAATGAAATAAAGTTCAAAAATTCGGAATAGTCGTTCCGAATTTCGGGACAATAAATGACATAAAGCATATCGTTTGCTTTGGCAGGAGGGATTCTGTGTTTCAGATTGATTTAAACTGTGATTTAGGAGAAAGCTTCGGAGCCTACAAGATAGGCCTTGACCAAGATATTTTAGAGTATGTGACATCAGCGAATATCGCATGCGGATTTCATGCAGGAGATCCTAGTGTTATGCGAAAAACCGTCGCGCTTGCAGCAGAAAGAGGCGTGAAAATGGGTGCGCATCCGGGCTTGCCGGATTTACTCGGTTTTGGGCGCCGCAATATGGCGATTTCTCCTGAGGAAGCGTATGATCTTGTCGTTTATCAAATTGGCGCGCTCTCTGGCTTTCTAAAAGCAGAGGGACTTCACATGCAGCACGTCAAGCCGCATGGCGCTTTATACAATATGGCGGCAGTCGATCAAAAACTGTCGGATGCTATCGCGAAAGCTGTCTATAAGGTTGATCCCGGCCTGATTCTTTTCGGTCTTGCTGAGAGCGAGCTTGTAAAAGCGGGAGAACGGATCGGACTTCAGACCGCAAATGAAGTGTTCGCCGACAGAACATACCAATCGGACGGCACGCTGACACCGCGCTCCCAGCCGGACGCACTCATTGAAAGTGATGATGCCGCCGTCACCCAGGTCATCAAAATGGTGAAAGAAGGGGCGGTCAAATCTCAGCAAGGACATGATGTGTCATTAAAAGCAGATACAGTCTGCATTCATGGAGATGGAGCCCATGCGCTGACATTTGCGCAAAAAATCAGAAAACAGCTCAAAGCGGCTGGAATTGAAGTGACAGCTATTTCAGAACAGAGGTCAACATAAAGGAGGAACAATAGATGGAGCAGCAGAAAAAGACAGCAGGAAAAAAAGCGGGCAGCTGGTCATTGCTGATGGGCGCCGCCTTTTTAATGGCGACATCAGCAATCGGACCGGGTTTCCTCACCCAAACCGCAACATTCACAAACACACTCGCAGCAAGCTTCGGTTTTGTCATCTTAATCTCTATTATTTTAGATATTTTCGCCCAAACCAATGTGTGGCGCATCATCGCAGTTTCTGGAAAACGAGGTCAGGAAATTGCGAATATGGTGCTTCCCGGACTGGGGTATTTCATCGCCATTCTCGTCGTGCTTGGCGGACTAGCTTTTAATATTGGGAATATCGGAGGGGCCGGGCTGGGACTTCAGGTGCTGTTCGGCATTACACCTGAAACAGGCGCTTTAATCAGTGCCGTTATCGCCATTTTGATTTTTGTCATCAAGGAAGCAGGAAAAGCGATGGACCGTTTTACGCAAATCGCGGGGTTCGTGATGATTATTTTAACGGTCTACGTTGCGGCGACGACAGCTCCTCCGGTCGGACAGGCAGTCGCAAATACATTCGTCCCGGAACACATCAGCATATTTGCCATTGTCACCCTAGTGGGCGGAACCGTCGGCGGTTATATCACATTTGCCGGAGGACACCGTTTGCTTGATGCCGGAATTAAAGGAAAGGAATCCATTCCGCAGGTGACAAAGAGCTCGGTTGTCGGCATTTTAATTACATCTGTCATGCGTATCGCTCTTTTTCTTGCGGTTCTAGGCGTTGTATCGAAAGGCCTGCACATCGATGAAAGCAACCCGGCGGCTTCTGTCTTCAAGCTGGCTGCTGGAAATGTCGGTTATAAAATTTTCGGATTGATCATGTGGTCTGCGGCGATTACGTCTGTTATTGGAGCAGCCTATACATCTGTTTCATTTTTTAAAACCTTTTCTCCAAAAATTGAAAAGAATTCACGCGGTATTATTATCGGATTTATTGTGGTTTCTACGTTAGCTTTTGTCACAATCGGCCAGCCTGCGAAGATCCTCGTCCTTGTCGGTTCACTGAACGGCTTAATTCTGCCGATTGCGCTCGGAACGCTGCTTGTTGCCGCCTACAAGAAAAACATTGTCGGTGATTATAAGCATCCGCTTTGGCTGACAAGCACAGGCGCGCTTGTAGTGATTGTAATGGCAGTTATGGGAATCTACACGTTATGTACACAACTTCCTCAATTGTGGAGCTGATATAAGTGGAGCAATTAAACAAAATGGCGCCAAAGGATGTACGCGCCCTGATACGAGAGGGGAAAATAAACGGGCCGACCGCAGGCATGTCCGGCGGCTACGCCCAAGCGAATCTTGTGGTTTTGAAAAAGGACCTTGCGTTTGATTTTCTGCTGTTTTGCCAGCGAAATCAAAAGCCCTGCCCCGTGCTGGATGTGACTGAAGCAGGTTCGCCTGTGCCGTCTCTGGCTGCGCCGGATGCTGATATCAGAACGGACTTTCCGAAATACCGTATTTACAGGCACGGTATCCTAACGGAAGAAGTATCTGATATTACGCCATACTGGGAGGACGATTTTGTCGGCTTTCTGATCGGATGCAGTTTCTCCTTTGAACAGGCACTGATCAATAATGGGATAGCTGTCCGGCATATTGATGAGGGGACAAACGTCTCAATGTATAAAACGAATATCGATTGTGTTCCGGCGGGGGCGTTTCACGGACAGATGGTTGTCAGCATGAGGCCGGTTCCTGAACGGCTGGCTGTACGTGCTGCACAAGTGACCTCGCGTTTTCCGGCTGTGCACGGAGGGCCGATCCATATTGGCAATCCGGGAGCAATCGGGATTCGCGATCTCGGGAAACCGGATTTCGGAGATGCCGTTTCCATTCGTGACGGCGAGGTTCCTGTTTTTTGGGCATGCGGAGTGACCCCGCAAGCCGTGGCTATGAATGTAAAGCCTGAAATGGTCATCACACATGCGCCGGGGCATATGCTCATCACAGATATTCGAGACGAGTCGCTTGCGGTGCTGTAGCCTCTCGTCATCCTGATGAACGAGAATTAAAAGAGGTGAGAAAGATGACTGTACGATATCAAATCGAACAGCTCGGTGATTCTGCAATGATGATCCGATTCGGAGAAGAAATCAATGAACAGGTCAACGGCATTGTCCATGCAGCGGCCGCTTATATAGAAGAACAGCCATTTCCGGGATTCATTGAATGTATCCCGGCTTTTACAAGTCTAACCGTATTTTATGATATGTATGAAGTGTACAAGCATTTGCCTCAAGGCATAAGCTCACCTTTTGAGAGTGTCAAGCGCGATGTCGAAGAGCGGCTGGCAGAAATAGCCGAAGACTATGAGGTCAACCGCCGTATTGTAGAAATTCCCGTTTGCTATGGCGGTGAATTCGGTCCGGATTTAGAAGAGGTGGCGAAGATCAATCAACTGTCACCGGAGGAAGTAATCGACATTCATACAAACGGTGAATATGTGGTGTATATGCTTGGCTTCGCGCCCGGTTTTCCTTTTCTAGGCGGGATGTCAAAACGCATTGCAGCTCCGAGAAAATCATCGCCAAGACCGTCGATTCCCGCAGGTTCGGTCGGTATTGCGGGATTGCAGACAGGCGTTTATCCGATTTCAACGCCGGGCGGCTGGCAGCTGATCGGCAAAACGCCGCTGGCTCTTTTCCGGCCGCAGGAAAACCCGCCGACATTGCTGCGGGCGGGAGATATTGTGAAATTCGTTCGCATCTCAGAAAAAGACTATCACGCCTATAAGGAGGAGTCCAATTGAGCATGAAAGTATTAAAGCCCGGACTGCTCACAACGGTTCAGGATATAGGCAGAACGGGTTACCAAAAATACGGCGTTCTGGCCAGCGGCGCTATGGACACGGTTTCACTGCGCATTGCCAATCTGTTGATAGGAAACGGCGAAAATGAAGCAGGTCTCGAAATAACGATGATGGGGCCCGGTCCGTCGTTTCATTTTTCAAAACAGACACTGATTGCTGTGACAGGGGCGGACTTCACGCTGCGTATTAATGACGAGGAAGCGCCTTTATGGAAGCCTGTGCTCATCAAGGAAAACAGCACGGTCAGCTTTGGCCCCTGCAAACTCGGCAGCCGTGCTTATTTGGCGGCAGCTGGCGGCATTGAGGTGCCTGCCGTCATGGAAAGTAAAAGCACATACGTCAGAGGAAGCATTGGCGGACTTCATGGCAGAGCGCTTCAAAAAGAAGATGAACTGAACATTGGAGAGATGTCAGCTCTTTCGCAAACCATCCTTTCTCGCTTAAGTTCGCAGCTTGGAAAACAGGGATTTGCAGCACCGAAGTGGTCAGTCAGCCGCGGCAGATTTCTGCCATTGAAGAAGAATCCCGTCATTCGGGTGCTGGAAGGAAAGCAATTTGCCTTTTTCACAGAAGAATCAAAAACGCGTTTTTATGAAGAAGCATTTCGTGTCACGCCGCAGTCCGACCGTATGGGCTACAGGCTCAAAGGAGAACCGCTCGAACTGAAGGCCCCGCTTGAGATGGTGTCGGAAGCGGTTTCATTCGGAACAGTTCAGGTGCCGCCTGACGGCAACCCGATTATCCTGCTTGCAGACCGGCAGACGACTGGCGGCTATCCGAGGATCGCGCACATCATATCCGCTGATCTTCCGATTGTTTCCCAAATCATGCCGGGCGAGCACGTTCAGTTTGAGCCTGTGTCCCTCCAGGAGGCAGAAGCGCTTGCGGTAGAACGGGAACAGCATATAAAAGAACTGAAAACGAGAATGAAGATGGAATGGCTGACATAGCAAAGGGGATGAATGATGCAGAATAAAAATAAAACCGTAGTCAAATCTATGGCGCTGCTTAATTTGTTTTTGCATAAACCAAGCCTAACCTTAAGTGAACTGGTGTCGCTGACGGGAATGCCGAAGACCTCTGTTCACCGGATGGTCAGCTCCTTGGAGGAAATGGGGTTCCTCAGTCGGGATGCGTCCGGCGCTTATTCGCTGGGATTGGTGTTTTTGGAATTCGGACAGCTTGTCGCTGACAGGCTGGATATCAGAAAAATAGCGAAACCGGTGATGGAAGAGCTGTGCCGGGAAGTGGATGAGGCCGTGCAGTTGATCATGAGGGACGGCAATGAAGCGATATACGTTGAGAAAATAGAAGGGACACAGACTGTGCGGCTGTATACGGCGATCGGCAGGCGTTCCCCCCTATACGCGGGAGCGTGCGCCAGAAGCATTCTGTCCTTTCTTCCCCGTGAAGAAATCGAAGCATACATCAAACAAACCGAGCTCATTTCGATTGGCTCCGGAACGATTACCGATCCCGAAAAACTGCTTCAGGAGATTGATGCCTCTGTGCAAAATGGCTATACTGTCAGCTATTCAGAGCTCGAAAACTATACGGCGGCGATCGGCGCCCCGATCTTTAACCATGAGCGCCAGGTGGCAGCCGGCATTAGCATTGCAGGCTTTGAAGCGAGATTTACAGAAGACAGGCTGCCCTATTTAACAGAAAAGGTGAAGGACGCCGCTTTACAGATTTCAAGAAAAATAGGATATACATAAGTAGCCAATCTTTTCTCTGCTGCGTACATTAACGTATCGACGTTCAAGAGTGGAGGAAAGAACATGGTGCTTCGATATACAGCTCTGGGCGATTCCTTGACGACAGGGAGAGGCTCCGGGCTGTTTTCACCCGGCTTCGTCCAGCGTTTTGGGGACATGATGGAAGCTGACTTGAAAACAAGAACGGCAATAAACATATTTGCCAGATCAGGTCTGAATACAGAAGAGATTTTGGGACTCCTGTCATATCCCTATGTGCAAAAATGTATTCGAGATGCTGATATGATAACGATCACAGGGTGCGGAAACGATCTCATCGATTCGGTCTTAGCCTACCAAACCTCTAAGGATGAAACGATTTTCAGCCGTGTATCCGCCCATTGCCATGAGAATTTTGAAAAGATGATTGCCAAAGTCGCCGAGATTAAAGGAGAAAATCCTTCCCCGTACGCCATTCGTGTGTTCAACTTATACAATCCGTTTCCCGAAATTGATATCGCCGGCAAATGGATCACTTCGTTTAATTCACATTTAGAAACACTTGCATCAGCACCCCATGTCAAAATCGCGGATGCCTATAGCATCTTCAAAGGCAAAGAACAGGAATATCTGTCCTTTGACGGTGTCCATCCGAACAGCAAAGGCTATCAAGCGATGGCTGAAGCCGTTCACAAGCTAGGCTATAAAGAATTATCAGTTTCATAGAAAACGCGCCTCATGACAGGCGCGTTTTTTATGTGTGATCGAAATATTAAAAGAAACTTAAAATTCTCTGTCTTCTGTTCTACAGACAAACAAAGTGCGCTAGAATAATGGAGGGCGTAGGCAAATATAGCCATAACGTTCAATATTTCGTATATAAGGAAGGATGGTCCTTTTGTTTCGGATTTTTAAAATGTCTTTTGCGGTTATCATTATTATACTGGCGCTTATTGCTTTTAACTATACGGAACACACCTCTGTAATCCAATCGGTCATGCTCGTCTTTCTTGGTGCGGTCATGTTTATGCAGGGGCTTGAAGAGCGCAAAAAAGAAAATGACGGCTCAGGCGCTTTTAATATTTATACCGCCGTTTTTGTATGGTCTGTCTCCCTTATCGGTTTTACACTTCATATTATATAAATCTATTACACATCCTGAAAATGCTCGACCGTCGGGAACGGGGTATAGAACCGATGAAGCAAGGCTTTCCACTCTTGATACTCTGAAGAACCGCGAAAGCCTTCCGTATGGTCCTCAAGTGTTTCCCACTCCACAAGAAGCAGATATTTATGCGTTTCCTCCATGCATTTTGATAACGAGTGAGTGATATAGCCCTTCATGCCGGAAATAATCGGCGCAGCTTGCCGGAATGCATCCTCAAACTCTTGTTCAAGGCCTTCTTTAATGTGAAGCATTGCTGCCTCTCTGACCATGCTATCCCTTCTTTCTGTCTTTTCAAATAGTCTACAGCAAACGATAGGAGATTTCTGCAAAATCGGTGAACTTTTCCTTCATTTTCAAAAAAATCTTGCACGCACCAATTCAATTAAGAGAAAATAACAAGTGGAAGGCAGGGGAAAGTCATGTTAAAAAAGTGTATTCTACTAGTATTTCTATGCGTCGGATTGATTGGGTTAATCGGATGCTCCAAAACAGATTCACCAGAGGATCGCATGGAAGCATTCGTGAAACAGTGGAACGATCAGCAATTCGATGACATGTATCAAAGCCTGACTAAAGATGTCAAAAAAGAAATCTCCAAAAAAGATTTCGTCAACAGGTATAAAGCCATCTATGAGCAGGCCGGCGTAAAAAATTTGAAAGTCACTGCGGGAGAAGTAGATAAGGACGATCAAGACAACAAGACGATGAAACATATCCCGTATAAAGTCAGCATGAACACAAATGCCGGCAAAGTCAGCTTCAAGAATACTGCTGTGCTGAAATTAGAAAAAACAGATGACGAGGAGTCATGGAATATAGATTGGGACCCATCGTTTATTTTCAAGCAGCTGGCTGACGACAAAACCGTGCAAATTATGAGCATTGAACCGAAACGAGGCCAAATTTACGATAAAAATGGAAAAGGCTTAGCCGTCAATACAGATGTTCCGGAAATTGGAATTGTTCCCGGAGAGCTTGGCGATAAAAAAGAGAAAGTCATAAAAGAACTCGCCAAAAAACTTGATTTGACTGAAGACGACATCAAGAAAAAGCTGGATCAAGGCTGGGTAAAAGACGATTCGTTTGTGCCGCTCAAAAAGGTCAAGCCTGACCAGGAGAAATTAGTTTCTGAAGCGACGTCATTACAAGGCGTAACAAGAACGAATGTCAGCTCCCGCTACTATCCGTATGGCGAAAAGACAGCCCATTTGACAGGCTATGTCCGCGCCATTACAGCGGAAGAACTGAAGAAAAAGAAAGAAGGAACGTACAGCGATACGTCTAACATCGGTATCGCCGGACTTGAAAATGTGTATGAAGACAAGCTAAGAGGCACAACTGGCTGGAAAATCTACGTGCCGCAAACCGGGGAAGTCATCGCTGAAAAGAAAGCAAAGGACGGCGAGGATCTTCACCTCACAATTGATATCAAAACGCAAATGAAGCTGTATGATGAACTGAAGGATGACAGCGGGGCGGCAGTCGCGCTGCAGCCGAAGACAGGCGAAACACTCGCCCTTGTCAGCGCGCCTTCCTACGATCCAAACGGATTTATTTTCGGCTGGAGCGATAAGGAATGGAAAAAGCTAAACAAAGATAAAAACAATCCGTTTTCAGCGAAATTCAATAAGACATACGCGCCAGGTTCTACCATTAAACCGATTGCGGCTGCTATTGGAATCAAAAACGGCACCCTTAAAGCCGATGAGAAGAAAACAATCAAAGGCAAGGAGTGGCAAAAAGATTCAAGCTGGGGCGGCTATTCAGTGACACGTGTGTCTGAGAGACTTCAACAAGTCGATTTGGAAAACGCCCTTATTACGTCAGACAATATTTATTTTGCCCAGAATGCGCTTGATATGGGAGCGGACACCTTTACAAAAGGCTTGAAGACATTCGGTTTTTCAGAGGACGTTCCGTACGAATTCCCGATCCAGAAATCGTCTATTGCAAATGACAAGCTTGATTCAGACATTTTGCTTGCGGATACAGGCTACGGACAAGGGCAAATGCAAATGTCTCCGCTTCACTTGGCAACTGCTTACACGCCATTTGTTGACAATGGAGACCTTGTCAAACCGACGCTGATCAAAAAAGATTCACAAACAGCTGATGTTTGGCACAAGCAAGTGGTCACGAAGGAAGGAGCGGCAGACATTACAAAAGGTCTGAAAGGCGTTGTGGAAGATGAGCGCGGATCAGCGTATCAGCCTGTCGTGAAAGGAATCACAGTGGCTGGAAAAACAGGAACAGCCGAGCTGAAAACATCAAAAGATGATAAAGACGGCACGGAAAATGGCTGGTTTGTCGGCTACGATTACGAAAACAAAGACCTGCTTGTCGCCATGATGATCCAAAATGTGCAGGACCGCGGCGGCAGCCACTATGTCGTTGAGAAAGCGAAAAAGCAATTTCAATCGAATTAAAATGTCTTTTTAAAAGGAGCGAAAGGAAAAAGGGGATCTGAGGCCGAATGAACTAGTAAGGGGCAAAACCCGGTTTATACAAAGAAAAGAGGGATTTTGCATGCAGCGTATTCAATTGGCGGAGGATCTTCAATTTTCAAGAGTCATACACGGGCTTTGGCGGCTGAATGAATGGAACTATTCAGATGCTGAACTTCTAAGCCTCATTGAATGGTGTATCGATCACGGCATCACGACCTTTGATCATGCGGATATTTATGGAGGCTATACGTGCGAAAAGCTGTTTGGAAACGCCCTTGCCCTTTCGCCTGGATTAAGAGAAAACATAGAGTTGGTCACAAAATGCGGTATCGTTCTTGAATCGCCTGAACGGCCCGCTCACAGATCGCATCATTATAACACAAGCAAATCGCATATTTTGGCATCCGTTGAGCAATCGCTTATGAACCTTAGGACGGATTATATCGATATGCTTTTGATTCACAGACCGGACCCGCTCATGGATCCGGAGGGGGTAGCAGAGGCGTTTCAGGCCTTGAAATGCTCTGGCAAGGTCAGGTACTTTGGCGTTTCAAATTTTAAAGATCACCAGTATCGGATGCTGGAATCATATTTGCCTGAGAAGCTCGTAACCAACCAGATTGAGCTTTCCGCATACGAATTAGAAAATATGCTCGACGGCACTTTGAACCTGTGCCAGGAAAAACGGATTCCGCCGATGGCTTGGTCGCCTCTGGCAGGCGGCAAAGTATTCACTGAAAACACGGATAAAGACCGACGTGTCCGTACGGCGCTTGAATCCGTCCAAGGGGAAATCGGCGCCGCTTCATTGGACGAGGTGATGTACGCATGGCTGTATACGCATCCGGCCGGCATCATGCCGATTGTCGGAAGCGGAAAGCGCGAGCGGATTTCCGCCGCGATAAATGCGTTGTCATACAAGCTTGACCAGGATCAATGGTTCCGCATTTTTACAGCCGTACAGGGTTACGATATTCCATAAAAAGCATCAGTTTACCAGCTGATGCTTTTTCAATATTGTCACACCGCTTAGTGCCAAATTACCATTTATAAGTGATTGATTCTTTCTTGAAAGCGTTTTATATTAAAAGGAAACCTCTCTATATCCTCTACTGCATCTCCTTGCGACTTCATCCGCACATCAAGATTGGCTAGGAGGTCTTTTTTATGTATATGACTGCCAGAGAACAAAAGCTGTTAAAGCACTTATTATTACAAAACAGATATATAACCGTAACTGAGCTTGCTGAGCTGATGCAAGTCAGCACGAGAACCATTCACAGGGAACTCAAATCAATTAAACCGCTGATGGAAACCGTGGGGCTTACGTTAGATAAACAGCCCGGTAAAGGGTTGAAAGCAGTGGGAAGTCCCGAGGGTAAACAAAAGCTGCTTACTGATTTATCATATGAACAGCATGAATACAGCGCCGACGAACGGAAACTGCTCATTCTTTGTTCGTTATTAGAGTCTCAGGAGCCCGTCAAACTGTACACGCTTGCTCATGATCTCCAGGTGACGAATGCCACGGTCAGCTATGACTTAGATGAGCTCGAGAAGTGGATTTCTCCCTTTGGACTGACACTGATCCGCAAAAGAGGTTTTGGCATCCAGCTCATAGGGCCGGAGAATGCGAAACGGAAAATTGTCGGCAACTTGATTGTGAACCGTCTCGACATCCAAATGTTTTTGGAAGCGGTTGAATTAAACATCAAAGGAAAAACCGATTCTTCAGAGAAAATGTTCGGGGTTGTCAGCAAAGGTGAGCTGTTAAAAATGGAGCGCATCTTATTTCAGCTCAAAGAAAAAATCGCTTTTTCATTGTCCGACAGCTCCTATATAGCGCTCGTCGTCCATCTGACGTATGCGATCGAACGAATTAAGCTTGGGGAAACTATCACCATGGAGCAAAATGAGCTTGAGGAACTGATGAATGCGAAGGAATACAGCTCCGCTCTTGAAATCGCGGGCGAGCTTGAACGTGCCTTCGGCGTGACGATTCCAGAGGCGGAGGTCGGCTATATTACAATCCATCTTCGAAGCGCCAATCGAAAATACAAAACAGAATACAAAGCGCAGGAAATTGAGCTGGAAACAGCCCTGCAAACAAAGCGGCTCATTGCTTTTATTTCAGACAAAATCAGAATGGATCTGACGAAAAACTACTCTTTATATGAAGGCTTGATTGCCCATTTGGAGCCGGCCGTCAGCCGCATAAAAGAAAATATTGAGATATACAATCCGATGAAGGAACAGATCAAGCGCGATTATTTTCTGCTTTATATGGCGATCGAAGAAGGTGTCGAAAAGTATTTTCCGGGCATGTCCTTTTCTGATGATGAAATCGCTTTTATCGTTCTTCACTTTGGCTCGGCTCTTGAAATCAAAAAAGAAGAAGCAAAAGTGAAAGCGCTTGTCGTCTGCTCAAGCGGGATCGGCTCCTCGAAAATGCTTGCCTCCAGACTGAAAAAAGAGCTGCCGGAAATTGAATCGTTTGATATGTCATCTCTGATCGAGCTAAAGGGGAAGGATGTTCAAGCCTATGATATGATTGTGTCCACTGTACCGATTCCTTATGAAAACATTGATTACATCATGGTCAGCCCACTATTAAATGAGGAAGACGCAAACCAGGTCAAGCAGTATATCAAGCGGAAGATTCCCCTTATTCTTAACAAAAAAAGAAGCTCGAAGGAAGAGGCGCAGCAAGCTGATGTACCTGACATGCTGGAGGCGGCGGAAAGCATAGGGCGGTATATGGAAGTTATCCAAGATGTTCTGCGCCATTTTACGCTAGCTCAACTCAAAACAAACCCGGACCATAGCATGCTTCTGCTAGAGCTTTTTCAACAGCTGAAGAAGGATGGCCTGATCCGTGATCCGGAAAAAGCCGCGGTTTGCCTGGCTGAGCGGGAGAAACAAGGGGGATTGGGAATCCCCGGAACAAACATGGCGCTTTATCATCTCAAAAATGATGAAATCGTCCTGCCTTTTTTCAAAATGTTTGATCTCAGCACCCCCTATGAAGTGGATGGCATGGACGGAAATACCCTCAGGATGACACGCATTCTCGTCATGATGGCGCCTGGCTCATTATCTGCTGAAGGCTCGGAGATTTTAAGCGCGATCAGCTCGGCAATTATCGAGAGCGGAGAAAGCATGGCGGGGTTTCAGGAAGAAGGAGGACAAGAATTGTATCAGCGGTTAAACCGCATATTTTTCACATGGATGAAAGAAAAAAACATACTGTAAACCTGCATGGCACACGTCAAAAATTTGGCGTGTGTTTTTCTGTGGATGGGGAACAAAATAAGAAAATGTGGGACTATTTTATCATTCAGTATTGGAATAATTCCAAAATGAAATAGTTTTACAAGTTATCTTTTTTGGGTTAAAATGGGTGAGGTAAGGAAGAAAATCTAACAAATTATTGAAGATTCAAGAGAATATAGGAGATGACGATATGGAAACATTACAGCATCTGATTCTGCATGACATGCCGAATAGCGAAGAAATAGAGGCTGTAAAAAGCGGAGACCATACACTGACATATAAAGGTTACCGTAAACGGATTAATCAGCTGGCGAATGCCATGCTTCAAAAAGGAATTCAAAAGGGCGACCGTGTTGCATTGCTTTGCAAAAACGGCCATCCCGCCTCAACTGTTATGTTCGCCGCACTTGAAATAGGTGCTGTTGTCGTACCTGTCAGCTGGCAGCTGAAACCATATGAAATGACAGGCATTTTAAAAGCAAGTGAACCAAAAGCGATGTTTTACGGAGCGGAGTTTAAAGAGATACTGGATGAAGTTCTTCCTGAATTGTCCTCACTGTGTGTAACAATGGAAACAGGAACAGCTTACGAAACATCTGCTGAATTTGAAGCGCTGTTTGCAGGTCCTGATCATTTGCCAGAGACGGAAATGGTTTCACCTGATGATACAGCACTTCTGATGTTTACATCTGGAACAACGGGAAACCCGAAAAGATGCATGATTACACATGGCGGCATATACAGATACGTTAAAAAATCCAACAGCTCAATAGCACGTATGAAGGGCCTTCGTTTTCTCGCGTGCCATCCGATTTATCATACGAGTGCGCTCATTTGCATCATGCTTGGAACGTTTGCAGAAACAACATTTGTGTTTACAAAGGATCAAGATCCTGTTCACATGCTGAAGGTCATTGAAGAAGAGAAGATTCAGACCGTGATGGCTCTTCCTGTGTTCTACACGTATTTGCTTGAGGCGTGGGAAAAGCACCAAACTGACTTATCTTCGCTTGTTATTTTAATGACAGGCGGAACAAAAGTGCCGAGCAGCCTAATAAGCCGCTATCTTGATATTGGCATTCCGCTTGCGCATGGCTATGGAAGTACTGAGGCTTGGGGCATCAGCACATGGACGCCTGATATGGGAATGGATAAAGCGGCATCTGCAGGAAAACCTGTGGCAGGTGTTAAAGTCAAAGTGGAAGATCCTCTGACCGGAGAAGAACTTCCTCAAGGAGAAATCGGCGAAATCGTTGTTCATACTCCATTCTTATTTAAAGGCTATGAAGACAATCCTGAAGCAACAGCGAAAGTGCTGCAAAATGGATGGTTTAGAACCGGAGATTCAGGATATGTAGATGAAGATGGCTTTATTTTCATCACGGGACGCTACAAGGATGTCATTATTTACGGAGGCGATAACGTCTATCCTGATCAGGTTGAAGAAGTTATCCAGCAGATCCCGGGAATCCTTGAAACGGCTGTGGTCGGTATTCCTGACCCGCTTTACGGTGAAAAACCGAAAGCTTTTATCGTGAAAAATGGCGGCCAGCGCATCACGGAAGAGGATGTCATCGCATTTTGTAAAGAACGCCTGTCCGCTTACAAAATACCTGAAGTTGAATTTGTTAACGAACTGCCGAAAAACAACCTTGGCAAGGTGAAAAAAGACGTCCTGCGCAATCAGGCTGTACATTCATAAAAGAAGAAGCCCGTCCACTTTATGTGGCGGGCTTCTTTGCAGTTGCACAGACGGAAAGCTCAGGCTTAATGTTCTTAAATTGTATATCAATGTCTTCGAAGCCGGCTGCTTTAAAGTCAGCAATCATCTGTCTTCCAAATGATTTGGTTTTCTCAGGACTGGCATCCGCTTCCCGCGGCTGCATCGTAATGGCTGCTTTGCCGCCTGGCTTTAATGCCCGATAAATCTGTTTTATGCCTTTTGTTTGGTCATTCCAAATGGTGTAGTTGTTAACGGAAATCACTTTATCATAAAACGAGGCGGGGAGAGGAAATGTCTCGATGCTTCCTTGTATCAGGCGTACGCCCTTTGGTTTCACTCTGCGGGCGGCCAGCTTCAGCATGGCCTCTGATACATCAATCCCATGAAGATGAACATCCTTCTCGCGTTTCAGCATCTGCTGCATGCAGTATCCCGGGCCAAACCCGACTTCTAAAATGCTGTCCCCGCGCGTGATACCCAGCTGATTGATTGTCCACTGATTCAGTGTTTGATTTTCAGCAGCCATGATGTACCCGGCAATCATGCCGATGACGCCCTTTGGCCTGCTGAATCTTCTAGAAAGCATGTTAATCATTCAGCAACCAACCCCCTTTTTGAGTTAATTTCCTCTCAGCGTTCCATGTGAAACATTTTTCTGATAAAGCAATGCGAAGGTGCCAAGCCATGTTTATCCAAAGAGTGTGTGAGGTACACAACAAATAGACATGAAAACAAAGGAGGAGAATCATCATGGCAAATTATCCAAAAGAACTGCCGGCACAAACTCAAAGTCGCCAGCCGGGAATTGAAAGCGAAATGAATCCAAGTCCGGTGTATGAGTACGAGGATTATAAAGGAGCAGACAAATTAAAAGGAAAAGTAGCTCTTATTACAGGCGGCGACAGCGGGATCGGACGCGCGGTTTCCGTCGCTTACGCAAAGGAAGGCGCAGACATCGCCATTGTGTATAAGGATGAGCATGAAGACGCTGAGGAGACGAAGAAACGTGTTGAACAAGAAGGCGTAAAATGCCTGCTGATTGCTGGTGACGTAGGTGAAGAGGAATTCTGCAATGAAGCGGTTGAAAAAACGGTCAAGGAACTAGGCGGCCTTGACATCCTTGTCAACAATGCAGGTGAACAGCACCCGAAGGAAAGCATCAAAGATATTACGAGCGAACAGCTTCACCGCACATTCAAAACAAATTTTTATTCTCAATTTTATTTGACTAAAAAAGCAATTGATTACCTGAAACCGGGCAGCGCCATCATCAATACGACATCCATCAACCCGTACGTAGGGAACCCGACACTGATTGATTATACAGCGACAAAAGGGGCGATCAATGCCTTTACAAGAACAATGGCGCAGGCGCTTGTCAAAGACGGCATCCGTGTAAATGCAGTCGCGCCGGGTCCAATTTGGACGCCACTAATCCCAGCTACGTTCCCTGAAGAAACAGTTGCTCAATTTGGGCAAGATACGCCGATGGGCCGTCCTGGACAGCCTGTTGAGCACGTCGGCTGTTATGTGCTTCTGGCATCAGATGAGTCCTCTTACATGACAGGTCAGACCCTGCATGTCAACGGCGGAAACTTTGTGACGACATAAGAGGGAGTGAGACATATGGGCATCACGAAAGAAGAAGTGAACAGCTACTATCAAAAAGCAGGGATTGTATTAACGGACGAGGAAGTAGACCAAATCCAGCTGATGGATTACGGCTTAGGAAAAGAAAGAAAAGTCGGGCTCCAGCTCTTCGTCTACGTCAATACAGACCGTTATTGTTCAAAGGAATTGGTGCTGTTTCCGGGACAGACTTGCCCGGAACACCGCCATCCACCGGTCGACGGCCAGGAAGGCAAGCAGGAGACCTTCCGCTGCCGCTACGGAAAAGTGTATCTTTACGTAGAAGGAGAAAAAACGCCGCTTCCAAAAGTTCTCCCTCCTCAGGAAGACAGAGAACACTATACGGTCTGGCACGAAATTGAGCTAGAACCGGGCGGGCAATACACGATTCCACCAAACACAAAGCATTGGTTCCAGGCCGGGGAAGAAGGTGCCGTCGTGACGGAAATGTCATCGACGAGCACGGATAAACATGATATCTTTACCGATCCAAGAATATAAGGATGGGCTTAACAGCCCATCCTTTTTGTATTGAAAAAAACAGAATCATCGCTATAATGGGTAAAAAAGGAAAGAGGGCGAGGCAATGTTCACTTGCAAGGTAAATGAGCACATCACCATCCGATTATTGGAGCCGAAGGATGCGGAGCGGCTGGCCGAACTCATTATCCAAAATCAGCAGCGGCTTGGCAAGTGGCTGTTTTTTGCGGAAAATCCAAGCAGCGCTGACACGTACCGAGAAACAATCATTCCAGATTGGCGGCGCCAGTATGCCGACCTGAACGGCATTGAGGCGGGTCTCCTTTATGACGGCAGCCTATGCGGCATGATCAGCCTGCATAACCTTGATCAAGTGAATCGTAAGGCGGAAATCGGATATTGGATTGCCAAAGAATTTGAAGGGAAAGGCATTATTACAGCTGCCTGCCGAAAACTCATTACGTATGCTTTTGAAGAGCTTGAGCTGAATCGTGTGGCGATCTGTGCGGCTGTCGGAAACGAAAAAAGCAGAGCGGTTCCGGAGCGGATCGGGTTTCTAGAGGAAGGAAAGGCACGGGATGGCTTATACGTAAACGGCATGCATCACGACCTCGTCTACTACAGTCTGTTAAAGCGTGAATGGGAAGGCGAAAAATAAAGAGCACACTTTCTTGTTTAAATCTTCCCCGGATGTGGAAAAGTAACAGCGGAGACGTTAAAAAGGAGTGATTCGAGATGAATCAGCAAGACATTAAACAAAAAGTGCTTGATGTTCTAGATCACCATAAAGTAGGTTCGCTCGCAACAGTTCAAAAGGGCAAACCGCATTCCCGCTACATGACTTTTTTCCATGACGGGCTGACGATTTACACACCGACAAGCAAGGAAACTCATAAAGCGGAAGAAATTGAGAACAACCCCAATGTCCACATTTTATTAGGCTATGATTGTGAAGGTTTTGGCGACGCATATGTCGAAGTTGCCGGAAAAGCAAAGATCAACAATTCGGCAGAACTCAAGGACAAAATATGGAGTTCCAAATTAGAGCGCTGGTTTGACGGCAAGGATGATCCGAATCTGGTGATTCTTGAAATTGAACCGGAGGATATCAGATTAATGAATGCCGGGGAGAAAACACCGGTCTCACTCGAACTATAAAAAATTTGTGTTTTCAGGGGCGATATGTTATTATGAATAGCTAGTAAGAAAAATAAGCAAATAAAAAAGAAAGTAAACTTCTTTTTTCTGTTTTGAGAGAGAAGCTTACCGCTTCCCAAGCAGCATAACCAGCTGCCCTTATTCTTTTCCTTCATAACAAATCGCCCCTAACGATGAGATGGAAAAAAGACTTTTTTGTTTTACAATTCACACCGGCGCGGCTTCGGAGCCGCAGTGACGATTGAGAGGTAGGGCTTTCGTTGTCTTGTGTTCAAGAAATTTCCATGGTGTTTACTTTCCAGAATGATTCTTCGGAACAATGCTTTATGAATCTAACCCGCCTGACTTGGCGGATGATATAATCTTTATTTGCGTATAGAAAAGAATAAGACAAACCGCCCGGCGTACGCCGGACGGTTTTTTTATTGCAAAAAACACATCGTACTGAAACCTCCTTGTCTTCTTTCCAGTCTTATCTCTAGGATGAAATTGGAGGAAGAATAACGTGCATGTCATTACAACACAAGTACTTTTTATTTTTTGTTTTTTATTGCTGATTCACTCGATAGAAACCTTAGCCTATGCGACAAGGCTTTCCGGAGCTCGCGTTGGATTTATTGCGTCCGCGCTTTCTCTGTTTAATGTCATGGTCATCGTATCCAGAATGTCGAATATGGTGCAGCAGCCCTTTACTGGGCATTTAATTGATGATGCTGGAAAAAACGCACTGGCGATTGTAGGGGAGCAGTTCCGCTTTTTAATTTTCGGATCGACAGTCGGCACCATTTTGGGCATTATCCTGCTCCCGTCTTTTGTCGCTCTTTTTTCACGGGCGATTATTCACTTGGCGGGCGGCGGCGGCTCCGTTTTTCAAGTATTCCGAAAGGGATTCTCGAAACAAGGATTCAAAAATGCCCTTTCCTATTTGCGTCTGCCGTCCATTTCATATGTAAAAGGATTTCATATGCGCTTGATTCCGAAGCGTTTGTTTGTCATCAACATGCTGATCACATCGATTTATACGATTGGTGTGCTTTCGGCTTTATACGCAGGCCTTTTGGCGCCGGAGCGCAGCACGACAGCCGTCATGGCTTCGGGTTTGATCAACGGAATTGCAACGATGCTGCTGGCTATTTTTGTTGATCCTAAGGTATCCGTTCTTGCTGATGATGTGGCAAAAGGAAAACGAAGCTATATCTATTTAAAATGGACCTCTGTCACAATGGTCACATCAAGGGTGGCGGGCACACTCCTCGCCCAGCTCATGTTTATTCCCGGGGCCTACTATATCGCGTGGCTGACAAAGTGGTTTTAATAAGAAAGGCTGGATCATAAAGATCCAGCCTTTTTGCGCTTCCTTATTTATAGTTCCTTAATCCGCGGTCGTACAAAAAATTTCCGAATGGGACGAAAGCGGCGATGAAGCCGGCAGCTGACCATTTCAGCGGCCATTTGACAGAGAAGGTTGCATAAGCCAAGACAAGCAAATACAAAATGAACAACCCGCCGTGAACCGAACCGACAATTGTCACCGCAAGCGGAAGGCCTGCCCAATATTTAAGCGGCATAGCGATGAACAACAGGATTAAGAGTGACATTCCTTCAATAAAACCCATCGTGCGAAGTCTTCCGATCGGCGTGTGCAGCATAAATCGCCCTCCTTGTGGACACGTTTTCATTTTATACTATAAACAATCCGGGGGGGCATATGACAGCTTTCAAAAAATGTTCGGAAAACATTCATTTTTACATGCCTTTTCTAGGGAACTGTACTTGTCATTTACAAAAATACCCGAGATAATGTGTACAAAATCAAAAAAGAAGGATGTTGAAATGAAACTTGACCAGATTGATCTGAATATCATTGAGGAGCTGAAGAAGGACAGCCGTTTGTCGATGAGGGAATTAGGCAGAAAAATTAAGCTGTCGCCTCCATCTGTAACAGAACGGGTAAGACAGCTTGAATCGTTTGGCATCATCAAGCAATACACGCTGGAGGTCGACCAGAAAAAACTGGGGCTTCCCGTTTCCTGCATTGTGGAAGCAACCGTTAAAAACGCGGATTATGAGCGGTTCAAAAGCTATATTCAAACATTGCCGAATATTGAATTTTGCTACCGGATTGCGGGTGCAGCCTGCTATATGCTGAAAATCAATGCCGAAAGCCTCGAAGCGGTAGAAGATTTCATTAACAAAACATCGCCCTACGCGCAAACCGTCACTCACGTCATTTTCTCAGAAATTGACACGAAAAACGGGCGCGGTTAGAGAGTGCCGCGCGAAGTCTGTTATAATAACAGGATGAGCGTGAAAGAAAGAGAAGTGATCAAGCATGTCAAAAACAGTTGTATTAGCTGAAAAACCTTCAGTCGGCCGGGATTTAGCCCGGGTACTGAAGTGCCATAAAAAAGGAAACGGTTATCTCGAAGGCGATCAATATATTGTGACTTGGGCTTTAGGCCATTTGGTGACGCTTGCTGATCCGGAAGGCTACGGAAAAGAATTTCAATCATGGCGCCTAGAGGATCTGCCGATTATCCCAGAACCCTTGAAGCTTGTGGTGATAAAAAAAACCGGAAAGCAGTTCAATGCAGTCAAATCCCAGCTTACCCGTAAAGACGTCAATCAGATTGTCATCGCGACTGACGCAGGCCGGGAAGGTGAGCTTGTTGCGCGCTGGATCATTGAGAAAGCGAATGTCCGAAAACCAATCAAGCGGCTGTGGATTTCATCTGTGACGGATAAAGCGATCAAGGAAGGTTTTCAAAAGCTGCGCAGCGGCAAAGAATATGAAAACCTGTACCATTCTGCCGTCGCCAGAGCGGAAGCGGATTGGATTGTGGGGATCAACGCCACCCGTGCACTTACCACAAAATTCAATGCCCAGCTCTCATGCGGGCGTGTGCAGACTCCGACGCTTGCCATGATTGCAAAGCGCGAGGCAGACATTCAGGCGTTTACGCCCGTTCCGTATTACGGCATACGTGCTGCAGTCGACGGCATGACGCTGACGTGGCAGGATAAGAAATCAAAGCAGACGAGAACGTTCAATCAAGATGTAACAAGCCGTTTGCTAAAAAATCTCCAAGGAAAGCAAGCGGTCGTAGCTGAGCTGAAAAAAACAGCGAAAAAAAGCTTTGCGCCTGCGCTTTATGATTTAACGGAGCTCCAGCGTGACGCCCACAAGCGCTTCGGTTTTTCTGCCAAAGAAACGCTTTCTGTCCTGCAGAAGCTATATGAGCAGCATAAGCTCGTCACATATCCGCGGACGGACTCTAGATTTTTATCCAGTGACATCGTCCCGACGTTAAAAGACCGTCTGGAAGGCATGGAAGTAAAACCGTATGCCCAATATGTCAGCCAAATTAAAAAACGCGGCATTAAATCTCATAAAGGATATGTCAATGACGCGAAGGTGTCAGACCACCACGCGATTATCCCGACCGAAGAGCCGCTCGTTCTCAGCAGTCTGAGTGATAAAGAACGAAAGCTGTATGACCTGATTGCGAAACGTTTCCTGGCTGTATTAATGCCTGCATTCGAATATGAGGAAACAAAGGTCATCGCAGAAATCGGCGGAGAAACCTTTACGGCGAAAGGCAAAACCGTGCAGTCGCAAGGGTGGAAAGCCGTTTATGATATGGCGGAAGAGGATGATGAGCAGGAGGATGACAGAGATCAGACACTTCCTGCGCTTCAAAAAGGCGACACACTTGCCGTCCGCACGTTAACGGAAACAAGCGGCCAAACGAAGCCGCCTGCCCGCTTTAATGAAGGGACCTTGCTGTCAGCGATGGAAAACCCAAGCGCGTTTATGCAGGGAGAAGAAAAAGGCCTCGTCAAAACGCTTGGAGAAACAGGCGGCCTCGGCACGGTGGCAACGCGTGCCGACATTATTGAAAAACTGTTCAACAGCTTTTTAATCGAGAAAAAAGGCCAAGATATTTTTATCACATCTAAAGGAAAACAGCTCCTGCAGCTTGTTCCGGAGGATCTGAAATCACCGGCCTTAACAGCAGAATGGGAGCAAAAGCTGTCTGCGATCGCGGCCGGCAAATTGAAATCGGCTGTTTTTATTAAAGATATGAAGGCTTACGCTCACCAAACGGTAAAAGAAATCAAAAACAGCAGCCAAACCTTCCGACATGACAACATTACGGGAACGGCATGTCCGGAATGCGGCAAAATGATGCTGAAAGTAAACGGCAAACGCGGGACGATGCTCGTGTGCCAAGATCGTGAATGCGGAAGCAGAAAAACGATTGCCCGAAAAACAAACGCACGCTGCCCAAATTGCCATAAAAGAATGGAGCTTCGCGGCCAAGGCGAGGGCCAAACCTTTGCGTGTGTGTGCGGTCACCGTGAAAAGCTCTCTGTATTTGAAAAACGAAAAAACAAAGACAAAGCGCGTGCTACCAAACGGGACGTATCCTCTTATATGAAAAAACAAAATAAAGATGAGCCGATTAACAACGCGCTGGCAGAACAGCTGAAAAAACTCGGTTTGGATAAATAATAAAAAAACCTGTGCCTATCGCACAGGTTTTTTATTGGACTTAGGTCCTGTTTTCTTAATGTTCAAAAAGGGAAAAAAAAGCTAGCAATCTGCATTTTTTTTCTTTTATAGTAAATGTACTTTGTAACATGGCAGTCATATTTTCGTCTATAACTATTTGTGAGCGTCTGATTTGCTTCAGGCGACAAAGGGGGATTTGCCTGTGAGGCATGTACTAATTGCTGTCATCTTATTCTTCTTATCTATCGGACTTTCCGCAGGGTGTGCTGAAGCTGGAAACAAGACCCAAAATCAGTCGGCGACAGAAGTGAATGCCAGCCCGCTCCAGCCGGCGGAATATTTCATCTATCACAATTTAATGAATGACAAAGGGCTGATCAAAACCGATTTTTCAGACCAGCCTTCTTACTTGTCGGAATCTCTCGGACTGTGGATGGAGTTTCTGCTCAGCAAAAATGACGCACCACATTTCCAGGATCAATATCAGCATCTGACTGATTCATTTCTGATGAGCAATCACTTGGTGACGTGGAAGATTCAAAATGGCCAAGCGAGCGGGACGAATGCGCTGATAGATGATATGAGAATTATGCTGTCTCTTGACCAAGCCGCCGCAAAATGGGGCCGCAGCGACTACGCGCAAACGGCTAGGGATATCGGCACGTCTTTGAAGACATACAATATGAACAACGGGTTTTTTACAGACTTTTACGACTCACAGGCCGCTTCAAAGGATGTGACGCTTTCATACGTCATGCCTGATGCCTTAGCTGTCTTAAAGAAGAATGGAATCATAGACGAAGAAACAGAACAGCGGAATGCCAATGTTCTCTATTCAGCTCCTTTAAAAAATGGCTTTCTGCCGAAGACATACAGCTCGGAGACGAAGGAATACACATATGATAGTGAAATCAACCTGATTGATCAGCTTTACGCTGCTTGGCATTTGCCGGAAGGGGATGAAAAAGCATCTGTTTTAGCGGACTGGATCAAGCAGGAATTTCAGAAAAACGGAAAGCTGTACGGGCGGTATTCGGCATATACGAAGGAGCCTGCCGTCCAATATGAGTCTCCATCCGTATATGCCTTAGCCGTATTGTTTTTGACAAAACAGCATGAAAACAGTTCTGTCATCAAAGCCATATATGATAGAATGAATGACTTTGAAATTCATGATCCGGTGAAATCGTATTATGGAGGCTATATGAGCGGCACTCAGACGCATTCATTTGACAATCTGCTGCCGCTGTTAGCCGAAAGGAAGCTTTTTAATGAAAATATCATTCAGTGAATCACAAAAATTATTTGCTTATTTTTCAGGGCTCATCGCGGCCCTGTCTTTGTTTATTTATTATGTGTCAGCCCAGCAATCAGAAGGTGCTCTGATCCTTTGCATCACATTTGGCGTCATCGCCGCAGGCATCTGGTTCGGCCCGATTTACGCGCTGGCAGTGACCTTAATCGTACTCTTTGTTCTCGGCACCTTAATGATGTTTTTCCAGACTGGACAGACATCGCTCTTTCCGGCTGAGGAAGGGCTGCGAATGCTTGTCGTGTGGGGAATCGCGCTTTTGCTGTTTTCTTTTATTTCTGGAAGAATCCACGATATTACAGCAGAGCTTCGGCGCTCAATGACACGGCTTCAATCCGAAATTAAAAGCTATGTTGCTGTTGACAGAGTGACTGGTTTTGATAACAAGCAAAGGATGAAGCTGGAACTTTCAGAAGAAATCAAGCGGGCGGAGCGCTACGGCAATTCTTTTGTGTTTTTGCTGCTCCATATGCATTATTTCAAAGAGTTTAAGTCTTTGTACGGTGAAAAAGAAACGGACCGCCTCTTCCAATATGTCGGTCAGCAAATCAGGACAAGCGTTCGGGAAACGGATAAGAAATTCCGTCCCTCTGACGAGCGTATCGGGATCGTGCTGACGCACACGCCTGCTGAACATATGCCGGCCGTTCTGACTAAGCTGAAGAAACAATTGGATACATATCAGCTGGAAAATGGAAAGTATGTGTCGCTTACGTTCCACGTTTGCTATTTGCCCTACCGCAACGATATCCAAACAGCTGATCAATTTTTAGAAGAACTGGAAAACGAGATGATGATGAATGAACTATAAAGGAATCACATTGCTATGCGTCATGATGCTTCTATTTTCAGCTATTGCGTCTTTTCCCGTTTCTGCGCAAGCGAAAGATCAGGATGCCGGCATTCTCATCATCTACTCAACCTTGGACGGCAAAGAGTCGTCACAAGTCAAAATGCTCGATTTGCTTGCGGGCCACTTTACATCCCATGTGACAGTCAAAAAAGATTCAGACGTTGAAGCGTCGGATTTCAAAGGGAAAGACCATGTGATTTATTACGGCCAAACGAAAAGAAAGCTCAGCCAAAAATTGCTGTCTCTTATCAGCGGCGTGAAAAAACCGGTTGTCGCCATTGGCTATAACGCAGGCCAAATCAGCCAATTTTCTGGGCTTTCATTAGCCCGCAAAGAAAATGTGTTTCAGGTTCACAGCAGGTCAGAAAAGGCCGATGTGTCTCTGGAAAGCGGGCTTAACGTGCTGAGTGTATCAGGCCTGAAAGGAACGGCGCTTTACACCTTCAAAGCGGATGAAGGCACAACGCATTCTTTTATATGGAAAACAAAAAAAGGGAATGTGTACATTGGATTAACAAATTTGTTAAATGACAATTTGATCGTGGCGAAACAGCTCAGAGAAGCTTTCGGAGAGAAGGCGGGGACGACGTTATTGTATTTGCGTCTCGAGGATATCAGCCCGATGTCTGATGAAAAACTGCTGCTTCAAGCCGGTACATACCTGCATAAGCGGCATATTCCTTTTATCCTGGCGGTCATTCCGGTTTACTTGAATCCGGAAACAGGCGACAAAGTGTATTTGTCTAATCAACCGAAGATGGTCAAGGTGCTGAAGAAGCTGCAAAGCATGGGCGGCAGTATCATAGTTCACGGCTATACTCACGCTTATCGCTACAGTGAAACAGGAGAGGGATTTGAATTTTGGGATGCAAAGGCGGATCAGCCGATTACATCCGGAAATGCCGAAGACCCCCCGTCCATTTTGGAGAAAGAACAGGACTTCCCGAACGAACAAGCCTATCACAGCTATCTTGAACCATTTCGGGAAAAGGAAGAAACGTATACAAAACAAAAACTGACGCGTGCCATTGAGGATTTGACATCATCGGGTCTTTACCCGCTGGCGTTTGAAGCGCCGCATTACACGATGTCCGAATATGGCTATCAAATCGCCTCGCAGTATTTTACAAGCATTTTCGGCCAGGTCCAGCTCAGCAGCACAACATGGAAAACATCCGGTGCACCTCCGTTTGTGACTGCTCCTTCGATGCTGCACGGAATGACGCTTTATCCGGAAACGATCGGCTTTGTCGACACATCGAAGCAAAACCCGCTCGGTGAGATGGAGGAGCATATCTCCCAGATGATTGATTTTGAAGGCGGAGTAGCCGGAGGATTTTATCACCCGTACCTTGGGATGAAATATCTGCCTGAGCTGGTTGATCAGATGGAACGCATTCCAGACAGTGAATGGCTTGATTTAAAGAAAACGAAACAAACCGTCAAAACAGACAAAGTGGAAATTCATACAAGCGGTGACGGAACGATTCAGGTGAAAAACGGCGTAAGCCCCATTTACGAGTTTTTCGATCATCACCGGCAAACCCCTCTGGAAAAGGCGTTATGGATTCTCTCCGCTGTTGTGCTCTTATTTGTCATCATGTTTGTCAGTTATACGTTTTACTTGAGAGCCACATTGAAAAAACGAATTTTTAAGGAGAGAAGAAGCCTTGGGTAATACGCTGTTCTTTATCTCGCTAAGTTTAATATGGGTTATGCTTCTCTACCACATGTTCCTCATGCAGGGCGGGTTTCGCCACTATATGACCTTCGAACGGAATATCCCGAAGTGGAGAGAAAATATGAAGGAACTGCCGAAGGTCAGCGTCCTCATCCCGGCGCATAACGAAGAGGTTGTGATTCGGCAGACGCTGAAGGCCATGGTCAACCTTTATTATCCGAAGGACCGGCTGGAGATTATCGTCGTTAATGATAATTCATCAGACCGGACGGGTGATATCGTCAATGAATTTTCCGAGAAATACGATTTCATCAAAATGGTGATTACGAAGCCGCCAAATGCAGGAAAAGGAAAATCCTCTGCACTTAACTCGGGTTTTGCCGAATCGAACGGCGATGTGATCTGTGTGTATGACGCCGACAACACGCCTGAGAAAATGGCCGTGTATTACCTCGTGCTCGGCCTGATGAATGACGAAAAGGCAGGCGCCGTGGTAGGGAAATTCCGCGTCATCAATGCGGCAAAGACGCTGCTGACGAGGTTTATTAATATCGAAACGATCTGTTTTCAGTGGATGGCCCAGGGAGGCAGATGGAAGTGGTTCAAAATCGCCACGATCCCAGGCACCAACTTCGCGATCCGCAGAAGCATTATCGAAAAGCTCGGAGGCTGGGATGACAAAGCGCTCGCTGAGGATACTGAGCTGACCATCCGGGTATATAATCTCGGCTATCACATCCGCTTTTTCCCTGCCGCCATCACGTGGGAGCAGGAACCGGAAACATGGAAGGTATGGTGGCGCCAGCGCACCCGATGGGCGCGCGGCAATCAATATGTCGTGCTCAAATTTTTGGCGCAGTTTTTTAAGCTGAAACGAAAACGGATTATCTTTGATTTGTTTTATTTTTTCTTTACGTACTTCCTGTTTTTCTTTGGCGTGATCATGTCAAATGCGATTTTTGTAGTGAATTTGTTTTATGATTTGCATTTGTCTGTTGGATTTTTGGCAATGATTCTCTGGATTTTGGCGTTTTTCTTATTTATGACAGAGGTCATGATTACGTTGAGCATTGAAAAAACAGAAATGAACAAGCAAAACTTTTTTATCGTATTTCTCATGTACTTCACATACTCGCAGGCATGGATTGTGCTTGTTATCTACTCTTTATTCGTAGAAATCAAGCACCGTTTATTCAAGCAAGAGGTCAAATGGTACAAGACAGAACGATACAATCAACATAAAAGCGGGTGACCTTTTTGAAACAAATAATGATTTTTCTCACAAGCTTCATGCTGCTGGCGATGACTGGACAAACGGCTCTTGCCAAAGACGTACAGGTCAGCGGTTCGCTCCTTGGGAAAAGCAGCCAAGAACAAGCCAAACAGCAGGTGCTGACAAGCGAGCTGATTACACTGTATGGATCAAAAGACAGCGCAGAGCTGACGTATCAGATCCCGGCAGGCGCCTCTTCGGGCAATCAGCAATTGGTAATCGAATACGAGGCATCAAATCTTTTAATTTCTCCATCATCGTTAACGGTTGTCATTGATGATGAACCGGTCAAGACGTTAAAGCTTGATGGTGATTCCAAACGGAAAACAGTGAAGCTGAATCTGAATAAAAGCCAGTCTGCGCAAGGCTATCACAACGTATCGCTGAAATTCTACGGCGTAATGAAAGAGGGCGTGTGCGTCAGACAGGATACATCAGGCAACTGGATCAAAATTTATCCGGACAGCCGGCTGACACTTGCTGACAGCAGTGAAGCGAAGGGAACGTCGCTGGACCATTATCCGTATCCTTTCGCCCAATCTGGAAATACAGCGGAAGAAACAGCTATCGTCATTCCGGATAACCCAAGTTCAGCAGAAATAGAAGCTGCTGTTAAAACAGAAGGCTATTTGAAAACGGTGGACAGCAGTGTCAGTATTGCGTATGTCACGGAATCTGAACTGAAAAAAATCGATAAGCCGACGATTGTTATCGGCGTGGACAAGCATTGGAACGGCAAAGTGAAAAAACTGTTGAAACAAGCCGGGCTACAGGCAAAAGGAGAAAACCTTCTGCTTGCGGAGCGGGTGCTGAAAGCAGAGGGCAAACAGCAGCCGGTTCTGTTTGCGCAAGCGGCGTCCGAGGACGCGCTCACAAAAAAAATCAGCGTGATGACAGATCAGACATATACAGGCCAGCTCAGCGGCGATACACTTTCAATCAGCAAGCTTCAGCAGACTGAAAAAAAAGAAAGCGATAAGCTGACCCTTGAGAATTTTGGAGCGGGTGATATCACAATTGGAGCCGACAAAACATCTTCAGCACATTATTTTTATCCGGCTTCGGCTGTTTTAGATGAAAACCAATCGGCGAAGCTGTCGCTTAAACTGAAAAAGTCTGAAACGATTCAAGCCTCAACGGCTGAAAACGAGTCAGCCTCTCAGGCTGCAGAACTGAAAGTGATGATCAACGGCCAGCCGCACTCGGTCCGGCTTGATGAATTAGGAAAAGAAGATAAAAACGGATTCTATCATGTCACAGTGAAAGTGGACCCTAAGCTGCTGCAAAAAAACCGCTACATTGATATTCAGTTCGTCACGACCGGTTTAAAGGAAAACAACCCTTGTAACACCACTGATGAAGAAAAGTGGGTTTTTATCGATAAAAACAGTACATTATCATACGCCATCAAAGGCATGTCCCCGTCAGCGGATTTTCAAGAGTGGCCGCTGCCTTACGCCGGAAACCAGGATCAAACAACGTTAATCGTGCTTCCTGACACCGTAAGCCAATCGAAGCTAGAGGAGCTTTCTCTCGTAACAGAATCCTTTGGCAACGAAGCACAGCATTCATATACGGTAAAGAAATCATCTGACGTTACAGCAAATGATGCGAAAGGACGAAACCTCATTTTCATAGGAGGGATCAATCAATTTTCTCTTCTGAAGGAGAAATCATCAGATCTGCTTGTGCCGCAGGAAAAGAACGGCTCGTTTGATGTATCTAGTTTCGAGATGCTGAATGAGACGACAAAACAAGTGGTATTTACCCAAGCATCGGTTTGGGATTCACGCTATACAATGGCTGTCTTTGCACCGTCAAAAGGAGATGGCACGGCTGTCACAAAAGAGATCATCAGTTATCTGAACAGCAACGATGAGTCGGCAACCGTCCTTAATGAAACAAACAGCCAGCAGGTGTTTACAAACCACCAGCAGCTCAAATCGGAAACAAACAGTTCCGATGCAGAACAACCAACACAGGATCATAGCCAGAAATGGATGTATATTGGTGTGCTGGCACTCATTATGGTGGTTGCGGCAGTGTTCATTTGGATTGCCGTAAGACGCAAAAAAAGAAAGACAGATACAGAATAAAACAGAGGCGATTTTAGCCTCTGTTTTTTTATTTTTGGTAAGTAAATTCCATTTGTGGAACCTGTCATTTTATTTTTTTCTCTCAGCCAATAAGCCTCTTTACAACGTGCGGGAACGGGAGTATGATCTCTTTTAGAAAACAAATCGCTTAATCTGAAATCAGAGCGGGGGACCCAATAGAACGGCTTTTTGCCGTTGGGGTGAATCCTTTTTAGGTAGGGCTAACTCTCATATGCCCGAATCCGTCAGCTAACCTCGTAAGCGTTCGTGAGAGGAGATGAATGAAACCTGTGTTCGATGTTATGGCACAGGGGCATCCGTTTGCCTCTGTGTTTTTTGTTGTTCATTTTTGAATGCAAATCGCATACAGAGACATCATAGCAGAAAGGACTATCATCAACATGTGAGAGCAAGACACTGATGGATGTTTTATTGTTTTAATTGAAAAATGAGAAATTAAAAGGGGAAGACATCGATGTATCATTCAATCAAACGTTTTTTGATTGGGAAACCACTAAAATCCCAAGCAGCTGGAGAGCAAAAACTGACGAAATTAAAAGCCTTGGCTATGCTTTCCTCAGATGCGCTGTCATCTGTCGCATATGGGACAGAACAAATTCTAATCATTTTGGCAACAATCAGTGCAGCCGCATTTTGGTACTCCATTCCGATTGCGGTTGGCGTTCTCATCTTGCTGCTCGCACTGATTCTTTCATACAGGCAAATTATTTACGCTTATCCGCAGGGCGGCGGGGCGTATATCGTTTCTAAAGAAAATCTCGGTGAAAAACCGGGATTGATTGCGGGCGGTTCATTGCTTGTTGATTATATTTTAACAGTAGCGGTAAGTATTTCCGCAGGCACGGATGCCATCACGTCAGCCTTTCCTGCATTGCATGATTATCATGTGCCGATCGCTATTTTTCTCGTGTTAGTGATTATGATTTTGAACCTGCGCGGGCTTTCGGAATCAGCATCCATACTTGCCTACCCGGTTTATCTGTTTGTGGTGGCGCTTTTGGTTCTCATTGCAGTCGGGTTGTTTAAACTTATGACAGGACAAATAGACCAGCCAGCCCATCATACATCGCTCGGCACACCTGTAGCCGGCATTACGCTATTTTTGCTGCTTAAGGCTTTTTCCTCCGGATGCTCAGCGTTGACCGGGGTTGAGGCCATTTCTAATGCGATTCCTGCATTCAAAAACCCGCCTGCGCGAAACGCGGCAAGAACGCTTGCGATGATGGGGATTTTGCTGGCGATTCTGTTTTCCGGCATCACGGTTCTCGCGTACGGGTATGGTACGGCGCCGAAACCTGATGAAACAGTGGTTTCACAAATTGCGTCCGAAACCTTTGGGCGGAATGTGTTCTACTATGTCATCCAAGGTGTCACATCGCTTATTTTGGTTCTTGCGGCAAATACGGGATTCTCAGCCTTCCCGCAGCTTGCCTTCAACCTGGCGAGAGACCAGTATATGCCGCGAATGTTTACAGTCAGGGGCGACCGCTTAGGCTTCTCAAATGGGATTATCTTTTTAGGCTTTGCCTCCATTGTTCTCATTATCTTATTCGGGGGACAGACGGAGCACTTAATCCCGTTATATGCTGTGGGCGTATTTATTCCATTTACGCTTTCACAAACCGGCATGTGCATGAAATGGATCAAGCAAAAACCAAAAGGCTGGATCGGAAAAATGCTGATCAACTCCTGCGGCGCTCTGATATCATTTATGGTTCTATCCATTCTGTTTGTGACGAAGTTTAATGTCGTATGGCCTGTGTTAATCTTTATGCCTATCGTCGTTTTGCTGTTTTTTGCGATTAAAAATCACTATACTGCGGTTGGTGAACAGCTTCGCATCGTAGACAAAGAGCCGGAAGAAATCAAAGGCACCGTTGTGATTGTGCCTGTGGCCGGTGTCACCACCGTCGTGCAAAAATCGATTCACTATGCGAAATCACTGTCCGATCAGGTGATCGCCGTTCACGTGTCATTTGACAGAGAACAGGAAAAGAAATTCGAAAAACGTTGGGAAGAGCTTAATAACGGAGTGCGTCTCGTGACGCTTCACTCCTCTTACAGAAGCCTTGTCCATCCGTTTGATAAGTTTTTGGAAACAGTTGAGGCAAAAGCGAAGAAGGAGCAGTTTTCCGTTATGGTGCTGTTTCCGCAATTTATAACGAAAAAACGCTGGCACACCATCCTTCACAACCAATCGGCCTTCCTCCTCAGAGTCCGGCTGTTCTGGAAAAAGGACATAATGGTTGCCACACTGCCGTATCATTTTAAAAAGTAAAGCTCTAGGACCAAGGGAATCACCTTGGTCCTTTTTAGCGGGAAAAGGAGGTATGGGGGTGTATACACAAGGTGCTTTTGTGATCGTATTGAACGAAAGTCAGCAAATTCTGCTGGTGAAACGAAAAGATGTCCCTCTATGGGATTTGCCGGGCGGCAGGGTTGATCCCGGGGAATCGGCTGAGGAAGCGGCAGTGCGGGAGATATTGGAAGAAACGGGATACAATGCAGCGCTTTCTGCGAAAATAGGTGTTTACCAAAGGCCAAAGTTTCAAGATGAACAGCATCTGTTTTTCGGAAGCATTACAGGCGGACAAGCAATGGCTGACGGCACAGAGACAGCGGGATTAAAGTGGGTTTCCCCGGGGCGTTTGCCGCTTTTTATGGTGCCGAATCGAAAAAGGCAGATCAATGATTTCAAGAACGGCGCTCAAGATGTAAATGTCACCGTCAAGGATAGCGGGTTGCTCGCGGCGATCGACCTGTTGAAAAGAAGACTGGGCAAGTGATTCAGGTCTCCGGGTTTTAAAGCCTTTCTCCTGTGGTATTGAAAAAAGGAAAAAGGAGGATACGTTATGGCACACAAAACTGCAGGACAAGCAATGACAGAGCTGCTTGAGCAATGGGGAGTTGATCATGTATACGGCATCCCCGGAGACAGTATAAATGAGTTTATCGAAGAATTAAGACACGAAAGAAATCAACTGAAGTTCATTCAAACCCGCCACGAAGAGGTAGCGGCACTGGCAGCCGCGGCTGAAGCAAAACTCACCGGCAAGATCGGAGTCTGTCTGTCAATCGCAGGGCCGGGAGCGGTGCACTTATTAAATGGTTTATATGATGCTAAAGCCGACGGCGCCCCTGTGCTGGCGATTGCAGGACAGGTTTCTTCTGGCGAAGTCGGACGGGACTATTTCCAGGAGATTAAGCTGGAGCAAATGTTTGAGGACGTGGCCGTGTTCAACAGAGAGGTACATAGCGCGGAATCACTTCCGGATCTCTTAAATCAGGCGATCAGGACCGCCTACAGCAAAAAAGGCGTTGCGGTATTGAGCGTGTCAGATGATTTGTTTGCGGAGAAAATCAAACGGGAGCCCGTGTATACTTCACCGGTGTATATTGAAGGGAACCTAGAACCGAAAAAAGAACAGCTCGTCACCTGCGCCCAATATATTAATAACGCTAAGAAACCGATTATCCTGGCAGGGCAGGGAATGAAAAAGGCGAAACGGGAGCTCTTAGAATTTGCGGACAAAGCCGCCGCTCCGATCGTTGTTACACTCCCGGCAAAGGGTGTTGTTCCCGATAAGCACCCACATTTTCTCGGCAACCTCGGTCAGATCGGAACAAAGCCGGCTTACGAGGCAATGGAGGAATGTGATTTATTAATCATGCTCGGAACGTCATTCCCGTACCGTGATTATTTGCCTGATGACACGCCGGCGATACAGCTCGATTCAGACCCGGCAAAAATCGGAAAACGGTATCCGGTGACAGCGGGCCTTGTCTGTGATTCGGCTCTCGGTTTGCGCGAATTGACAGAGTATATTGAACGCAAGGAAGACAGAAGATTCCTGAATGCCTGCACAGAACATATGCAGCATTGGTGGAACGAAATTGAAAAAGATGAGACAGAGGCAACAACACCGCTTAAACCTCAGCAGGTCGTGGCCCGTCTTCAGGAAGCGGCAGCCGATGATGCGGTGCTCTCTGTAGATGTCGGCACTGTGACAGTCTGGATGGCGCGTCATTTCAAAATGAACGCGAATCAGGATTTCATCGTTTCCAGCTGGCTTGCGACAATGGGCTGCGGCCTGCCGGGAGCGATTGCAGCGAGCTTGTCCGAACCGGAACGCCAGGCGATCGCCGTCTGCGGTGACGGGGGATTTTCCATGGTCATGCAGGACCTTCCGACCGCCGTTAAATATAAGCTCCCGATCACAGTCGTTATTTTAAACAACGAAAATCTCGGCATGATTGAGTACGAGCAGCAGGTCAAAGGCAATATCGACTATGTCACAAAACTTCAAAATGTCGACTATGCCGCATTTGCAGAAAGCTGCGGAGCAAAGGGCATCAAAGTGACCAAAGCGGAAGAGCTTGCGCCGGCTTTTCATGAGGCGCTGCACTCTGACCAACCGGTCGTAGTGGATGTCATGATTGGAAACGAACCGCCGCTTCCTGGCAAAATCACCTACGGGCAGGCGAAAGGCTTTAGCAAGTACATGCTGAAAAACTTCTTCGAAAACCAAAAATTTGAAATGCCGTCACTGAAGAAAAGTTTGAAACGGTTATTTTAAAAAAACAGGGGCCCTAAGAGCCCTTGTTTTTTTTTTTTTTTTTTGGAAACAAATGTATTTTCAGCATGTTTGAATTCATAAAATGATCGGTATATGTATTAGGAACTGATTTCGCCATACTCGAAACAGACAAAAGGACAAATGCATCTTGTTTCAAAGGAAGATGCATTTGTCCTTGCATGCTTATTCTTATCAAATCTTACAGAACTCTTCTCATAATAGGTTATTTTTCTTTTTTCTTCAGCCCGAAGAAGAAAGGAAAAGCAGAACCGACCAAGAAGGTGCCGAATAAAAACATGCCGCCGATAAACACGTGGAAATTTGTGTGTCCGGCCGTAAACGCCGTGATTAGGGAAATGATACTGAGCACGATCATGGCAATGCCGGGCGCGACTCTCATTTTTCCCTTGGATTTATGGGCAGCAACAGAACATAAAATGCCGATAACAATAGGAACAATCCACAAATAAAACAGAATAAATACTGACATCATCAAAACTCCGATTTTTCTTCTATCATAACAAATTTCTGTCAAAAAGGGTATCAATGAGCTTTTGCGGAAAAATAAAAACCGGCTTTAGAAGCCGGTTTTTTTATCGAAACGTATCTACAATTAAAAACACATTCAAAGCAACGATCAATACAGCAATCAGCCAAGACACCACTGTGATCCATTTGGCGTTGATCAGAGATCCCATGATCCGTTTATTGCTTGTAAACATAATAAGCGGAATGAGGGCAAAGGCGATCCCGAAGGACAGCACGACCTGGCTCAGTACGAGAGCGGTCGTCGGATTAACACCTGACGCGATGATCAAGATCGGCGGAATGATCGTGATAAAACGCCGTACATACAGCGGAATGCGGTAGTTGATAAATCCTTGCATAATCACGTCGCCTGAAAGTGTGCCGACAGACGAACTGGATAGACCGGCAACGAGCAGCCCGATCCCGAACAAAGCCGCAGACATAGGGCTGACAAGATGTCCGAATTGCTGAAATGCGACGTCGAGATCCTCAACAAACAGGCCGTTTTTGAAGAATAATGCGGCAGCCACAATCAGCATACTTGCATTAATAGCCCCTGCAATCAGCATCGCTATTAAAATATCAATAAATTCAAACCTAAAGATTTTTTTCCGTTCTGCATCAGTTTTGCCAACCACCCGCCGCTGTGTAAGGGCAGAGTGTAAATAAATGGCGTGCGGCATAACAGTTGCGCCAAGAATACCCGCTGCAAGAAGCACACTGTCGGTGCCATGAAACGCCGGGACAAAAAGGCCCTTCATCACTGACACGGCATCAGGCTTTGCGAAAAAGGTCTGCAACGCAAAGGCGATCACGACCACAAACAGCATACCGGCAATACCTGCTTCAAGTGAGCGATAACCACGGCGCTGAAGCTCCAATATCGCGAAAGAACCGATCGCCGCAATAATAGACGCTTCAAGCATCGGAATGCCGAACAGCAAATACAGTCCCAGAGCCGCTCCGATAAATTCCGCCAGATCAGTTGCGATAATGACCAACTCGCCCTGAATCCATAATCCGATCGAGACAGGCTTCGGGAATTCTTCACGGGCAACCTCAGGCAGATTTTTGCCTGTCGCAATACCGAGTTTGGCGGATAGGGATTGAATTAAAAGCGCCATGATATTGGAAAATAAGATCACCCATAAGAGCATATATCCGTATTTAGAACCCGCCGAAATATTCGTTGCGAAGTTGCCGGGATCAATATAGGCAATGGCTGCTATAAATGCAGGGCCGAGAAAAGGGAGCAGCCCTCTGAATCCTCTGATTTTCCCGTCAAGCGCATCTTGGACGGCTTTGGAACGGGGAGATTGTGCTGTGATGTCCTTGTTCATCATGTCTCACCTGAATTCTGTTTGTTTTTGCCGTACAACAAAGAGTTTCCTTAAGGCAAATTATTTTATCTACATCATATGACCATCCCGGTTTCTTGTCAACCGAAAATGTTCAAAATACACTTCTGAATTTTTCCCTGTTATGTAACATGATATGTAGGGATTCGTGATAAGGTCCCATATAAAAAGACATCGTTTCATTTCGAAACGATGCCTCCTGTATCTAATGAGTCTAGGCTTCCTTCCGCAGCCCGCGGAATATAAGGCCCAGCAAGAACACGAAGATGGCTGCCCCGATGATGGCCGGGAAAATAGCAAAGCCGGCGAGGCTCGGTCCCCATGTGCCAAGAAGTCCGTGCCCAATCCAAGCGCCGATCAGCCCGGCAATCATAGAGCCGAAAATTCCTCCCGGCAGCCGGTTTCCTACAATGGCGCTCCCAATTAATCCGATAACAATTGCAACAACTAATGAAACCAAAAAGCTAAGCATCATGATCACCTCTCATAAATGATTTACCAATCAATAACCGCTCCTGATCATTTCGAAACACTTGAAAGCATATTCCTTTATGATCCTGTTTTAATCTTTCTCTGCACACTGCCGTCAGCTAAATGAACAATGACCTCAGTGCCTTTATGCGCCGCGATTTCCTTTGCCCGTTCAATCGCTTCTTTCTTTGTATCCTTGATTTCAGACACACGTTTGGCGCCCTCGGCTTTGACTGCCCAGCCTTTTTTATGCTTAATAACATGCTCTGCTTTATTCATGAGCTCGGGGCCGCTGCCGCTGCTTGGATCAGCATCGCGTTCTGTCTCATCATCATGCGTCAGGAAATCATCAATTTCATCTGTAGAGGCGTTTTCCGCCCATTCCTTCGCTTTGCTTGTCGCAATTGGAATCGCGCGCCCTTCCTCATAGCCTTCATCAATCATCGCATTCGCAATGTCTATCGCCTTTTTTCTCACCGGCTTCTCAAGATTTTTTAATGAAGCAGGATAATCCTTCATCGACCAAGGCATGTCTATCACTCCTTTTCCTTTTATAAAAATGGTACCCGCAGGTGAAAAATAAAAACGCATCCGAAAAAATGAAGGTATACTATATAGTAGAAAAAACGGAAGGGAAGTGCGGGTTGGGTGCCAACAGAACGAAAAGAAGACTTACATCAGCAATTAAAAGAGATAGAGAAATGGGAAAAAGATCAGCAAAAAGTCTGGTTTTGGGAAAAGCTCAGCCGTCTCCCGTTTCAACTCCTGGACAAGCTGACACCAGAATTCATCCAGAAAAAGATCGGCAAGCTCTTGGATGAGGTCGGCAGCTTTGTTCAAACAGGCGGACAGTACCTGACATCTGAAAAACAGATTATCAGGATGTTTCAAAAGAAACTGCCGGAGGAGATCTTTGAATCGCTGGAGGACATCCGGAAAGCGCCTCTTCCTGTCATGGATGAAATTGCGGAAGGAATGGGCAAAAACAGAACCAACGCAGCAACCGTTCAAGGCGCGACAACCGGTGTGGGCGGCGTGTTTACGCTGGCGGCAGACATTCCGGCAGTGCTTGGCTTATCACTAAAAACATTACAGGATATCGCAGTCGCATACGGCTATGACCCAAAGGAGAAAAAAGAACGAGTCTTCATTGTGAAATGCCTGCAGCTTACGTCGGCTGATGTTGTCGGCAAAAGATCGATTTTGCAGGAATTAAAACACTACGATCAAGACCGTACATATAAGAATGTCGCTTCTCAAATCCAAGGCTGGCGAGAAGTCGTTTTGGGCTATCGAGACACGTTTGGCTGGAAAAAACTTTTCCAGATAGTGCCGGTTGCCGGAATGGTTTTTGGCGCCGCTGCCAATCGCTCAACATTAAACGACATTACCGAGACAGGCATGATGCTGTACAAAAAGAGGCGCATTCTTGAACGACTGAAAGAAACAGAACGAGAGATGGAATAGCAGAAAGCAGACGGACACCGCGATCCGCCTGCTTTTTTTAGTGGAAACATACCCAATGTGTTTTGTTTGTTTAAAAGAATTGTGAGCGGGAATACAACAACCAACACCAATTAAAGGAGGAATTCAAAATGGCAGACAATAACAAAATGAGCAGAGAAGAAGCAGGTAGAAAAGGCGGAGAAACAACAAGCAAGAACCATGACAAAGAATTCTATCAAGAGATTGGTCAAAAAGGCGGAGAAGCCACTAGCAAAAACCATGACAAAGAATTCTATCAGGAAATCGGCGAAAAAGGCGGAGAAGCCACTAGCAAGAACCATGACAAAGAGTTCTATCAAGAAATCGGTGAAAAAGGCGGAGAAGCCACTAGCGAAAATCATGACAAAGAATTCTATCAAGAAATCGGCCGAAAAGGCGGAGAGGCAACAAGCAAAAATCATGATAAAGAATTCTACCAAGAAATTGGCTCAAAAGGCGGAAACGCCCGCAACAACGACTAATCAAAAGCATAAAGGCAGACAACCTGTAAATAAAAAAGCGATCCGGCACATCAGCTGGATCGCTTTTTTTTGGAATCTTCTCAATTTATGCCGCTATTGAGATACAATAAGTGAAAAAGGGGTTTTCGCTAATGTCCAAGATGCAAAACTTGCTCGCCATCGCAAATGAAGTCAAAGAAAAGCACGCCAATTTTTCAATCTCAGAGGTCAACGACCACTGCGTGCGCCTTGCGGTGTTTACGGGAGAATATGACTGGCACCATCACCCTGACTCAGACGAATTGTTTATTGTTCTTGAAGGGGAGCTGCTGATCGATTTTAAGGACAAAGAAACCGCGGTGCTCAAAGCAAATGACAGCCTGCTGATCCCTAAAGGCACGGTTCACCGCACACGCTCTTACGTCAGAACGGTAAATCTCTGTGTGGAGCATAAACAAGCCGAAACCGTCATCATAGAGGAGCAGCCATGCTAATCAAAAAGATGATATGTGAAGTAGATGCTGCAAACGCTGAAGCATTTGCAAAAGCGCAGTCACAGTGGGAAGCGTTATCGCATATAAGCGGCTTTATCAAACAGGCCGGCGGCTGGCGAAAAACGATAGACGAGCCGCTCACCGCAGAAATCATCAGTGTATGGGAAAACAGAGAAGCCTATGATCATTTTATGGAGAACGAACATGACAGCATATACGAGGAAAACGATCAGAAGGCTGTAATTCTTTCGATAGAGGTGACGGTGTACGAAGAGGATAAACCGTTCGTTCACGATCTGTTACATAACCCCGATATCCGGTACGAACCAAACTGGACGGTTCTGAAGGCATAATCAAAGCCCAAAACATCATGTTTTGGGCTTGTCTCTTTACTCGCGTCCCGGAAGTGTATTATGAACAAAAGGCGGTGCTGGTTTTAACTCCGGTTTTTCTCCAAACGTTTTTGCTTCTTTCACATATTCAAAGGCTTCTCCGTCCGGCGCTTTTTCATTCAGCCAGTTTTGCTCGGCGCTTACTTCGCCTTCAGAGAAATTGATAAGCTGATGTGAGAACTCTTGTTTTTCGAGCGCTTTCGGGAATGTACCCGGCACAACCGGACCTTCCTGTGCTTCTAATTCTTTAATGGCGGCGAGCCATTGGTTCTGGTGCATCGTGTCACGCGCCAGCAGGAAGCTGAGCATATCTTTGACGCCTTTGTCATCCGTCATTTCAAACAGGCGTGCGACCTGCAGACGGCCCTGAGATTCCGCATTCAGGTTGGCGCGGAAGTCTGCCAGCAGGTTTCCGCTTGCTACGATATAACCGCCGCTCCAAGGTACGCCTGTACTGCTTTCCGGCATGGCGCCAAGTCCTGATACAATCGCATGGTGAGGGTTCATGCCGCCTAGGATGGAGCCGATGACCGGATCTTCAGCAGCTTTTTCCTGCTGATCAAGAGGGGCATCCTCAAGAAGTCTGGCAATCATCGTTGCGATCATTTCAACATGCCCGAGCTCCTCAGTTGCCGTATCCATCAGCAAGTCCTTGTATTTTTCATTTCCTCTTGTGTTCCAGCCTTGAAATAAGTACTGCATGGCAACTGAAATTTCTCCGAATTGCCCGCCTAAAATTTCTTGCATTTTTTTAGCGAATAATGGATCTGGACGATCTGGTTTAGCAGGATGCTGCAGCATTTTTGTGTGCTTAAACATGTACCCATCTCCTTTTTCGTTTATCTCTTTTTATATTTCCGATCGATAGAAAGATAAACGAAAAACAGCGTATCGAGATGGGAACTATGAATCTTTTCGCAGCTCCAACAGTTCCCGGATCAGCTCCCGGCCAAAGATGGGCTCATACTGCCGGTAAACAGGGTCAAGACGCTTCATCCATTCTTGTTTCTCTTTATCTGACAGCTCATAAATATGTATAGCAGAATTCTTTTTGATTTCTTCCAGCTGCTCCTTGTTCATTTGTTCGGCATACGTTTCATTCCACTCCGTTGTCTCCTTCATCGCTTCAGTCAAAATGCGTCTTGTTTCTGGTGTTTGCGCCTTCCAGAAGTGTTCATCAGTCATGACAGCGTAGCCGAGATAACCGTGGCTGCTTATTGTCAAATAGTCCTGAACATTATAAAATTTTTTAGAATAGATGTTTGAAATTGTATTTTCTTCGCCATCGACTACATTGTTTTCTAACAGCTGAAAGGTAGAATTGAAGGATTCCTGATGAGGTGTTGCGCCAAGCAGCTTGAACTGATCCTCAATCACATCGCTTTGCATAATGCGCAGATCCTGCCCTTTTAAGTCATCCGGTGTTTTGACCGGCCCTTGATTTGTTGTGATTTGCTTAAAGCCGTTCGTCCAATAGGCCAATCCTTTCAATTGGTTTTTCTTTAGAGAATCAAACAGCTGTGTGCCGATGCTTCCGTTCAGCCCTTTTTTGACGGCGTTGTAATCTGTAAATGCATACGGCAGATCCAGCACTCCCCATTCAGGCGAGAGCATGCCGAGCTTCGATGTGGAGGGGGCGATAAATTGAACATCGCCGTTTTGCAATGCTTCAATTTCTTCAATGTCCGAGTACAGGCTTCCATTCGGAAATACTTCTATTTTTATTTTTCCGCCTGATTTTTCGTTCACCAGATCAGCGAATTTATTGGCGGCCAGCCCTTTTGGCGTATTTTCAGCAACCACGTGGCTGAATTTAAACACGATTTGATCCTGCAGGCCTTCCTGGTCGTCATCATAAACAATCTTTTTATTGCCGGTATGATCATGGAATCCGATAAATAAAGCGGTTGCAATTCCAGCGATCATCAGTGCGAGACATGCAAGCAAACTCTTCATGAAAAGCCCTCCCCTATGTTAAGGATAATGGGGGCTATGACATTCGTAAAGACCTGAAAGGAGAAGCTGATGAACAAAAAGAAGCTCTCAATCCGTTGGAAAATCACGATCTTATCCTATATACTCGTCATTTTCTCCTTTTTGATCGGCGGCATTGTGCTCATCGGCAACATTCAGCATACAGAGGAGCGGGAGCTGAAAAAGCGGCTGATGAATACGGCCCGGACGGTGTCAGAGATGACAGAAGTGAAAGAAGCCTTGGCGCGAAAAAAACAAACAGAAGCGGTTCGCCATGCGGTTGAAGAAATCAGGATGATTAATGAAGCAGACTATATTGTCGTCATGGATATGAATCACATCCGATATACGCATCCTGTCAGCACAAGCATTGGCAAGAAATCAGAAGGTGCAGACGAGGAGGCAGCTTTTGCGGAGCACATTTATTTCTCTGAAGCAAAGGGCGAGATCGGCACGGCGGTTCGCGCTTTTTATCCGGTAAAGGATCAAGACCTGAACCAAATAGGCGTGGTGCTTGTCGGAAAAACGCTGCCGGGGATCGCTGACATCCTGCTTCATTTAAAGCGTGATATCGCCTTCATCGTTGTGCTGACACTCGGCTTTGGCCTTGCTGGTTCCTTTTTGCTGGCCCGCCATATCAAAAAACAAATGTTTCAGCTTGAACCCCATGAGATTGTCCGAATGTATGAAGAACGGACAGCGACGTTTCACTCGATGAATGAAGGGGTGATCGCTATTGACAATCGTCTCGTCATTACGATCTTCAATGAAAAAGCGAAACAGATCTTTGAAGTGCAGGGGGATCTAATCGGCAAGGTGATTTGGGAGGTTCTCAAGGATTCGCGCCTGCCCGAAATCGTGGAGCGGAACAAAGCGGTTTATAATGAAGAAATTCGTGTCAGCGGTAAGGTGATCATGAGCAGCAGAATTCCGATCGTCATGAAGAAAAAAGTGATCGGCGCCGTTGCGATTTTTCAGGACAGAACGGAAGCGGCCAAGATGGCAGAGGAATTGACTGGTGTCAGAAACTTTGTGGAGGCGCTCCGTGTCCAAAACCATGAGCATATGAATAAGCTGCACACGATCGCCGGTCTCATCCAGCTGGGGAAATCTGAAAAAGCCTTGCAGCTTGCATTCCAGGCGTCAACTGAGCAGGAAAATGTGACTGAATTTCTGCACCGCTCGATTCAAAATGACGCTGCGGCAGGCCTTCTATTAAGTAAAATCAGAAGGGGAAGAGAGCTCGGCATTGCTGTTCATATAGATGAAAACAGCAGTCTTCAGCAATTTCCCGAGCATGTTGATCAGCATGATATTGTCGTGCTTTTGGGGAATCTGATTGAAAATGCCTTCGGCTCATTTGAAACCGTTCAATCTGAAGACAAACGAATTGACATTAGTATCGAACAAACAGATGATATCCTTGCTATTTTAATAGAAGATAACGGCTGCGGAATTGAACCGACACATATGCCTCGCCTTTATGACAAAGGTTTTACGGTCAATAAAACTGGCGGCACAGGCTATGGCCTGTATCTAGTGAAACAAATCATAGACAAAGGATCGGGCACGATAGAAGTTGATTCACATGCGGGGCAGGGGACATCTTTTTCTATCGTTTTTCCAATGAAGGGGGAGGAAGCACAGCATGGCTCGTAAAGAATGGAAGGTTCTGCTCATTGAAGACGATCCGATGGTTCAAGAGGTCAATAAGGATTTCATTACAACTGTTAAAGGCGTTACTGTCTGTGCAACGGCAGGAAACGGAGAGGAAGGCATGAAGCTGATTAAAGAAGAACAGCCAGATCTCGTCATTCTCGATGTGTACATGCCGAAAAAAGACGGCATCAAGACCTTGCAGGAGATCAGAAAGCAAAAGCTTGAAGTGGATGTCATTGTCGTCTCCGCTGCAAAAGACAAGGAAACGATCTCACTCATGCTGCAAAACGGGGCGGTTGACTATATCTTAAAGCCGTTTAAGCTTGAGCGAATGAGACAGGCACTCGAAAAGTACAAGCAATATAAACAAAAAATCGAAGCGAATGATACGCTGTCCCAGGAACAGCTCGATGCGATCCTGAATATTCCGCAGCAGGCCGTACAGGATCTGCCGAAAGGGTTGAATCACTTCACGATGAATGAAGTCACTGCTTTTTTGAAACAGCAAACCGCATCCCTTTCTGCTGAAGAGGTTGCCAAGGCGCTCGGCATCGCCAGAGTGACAGCCAGACGATATCTTGATTACTTAGAAAAAACCGGGATCATCAAATTGGACGTTCAATACGGCGGAGTCGGCCGGCCGGTCAACCGCTACGTGTTAAAAGGATAAACCTGAGACCAAAAAGACCAAAATGTCCGTTATGATCATAAACTTCCCCAGACTGTATGAAAACGCTATCATTCTAGTAAGAAAGACACAAAAGGCGAATAGGACAGGGGGATGAAGGATATGAAACTGTTTAAAAATTTAACAGTTCAGGTCATAACCGCGGTCATCATCGGGGTCATTGTCGGGCTGGTCTGGCCGGATGTCGGCAAAGAAATGAAACCGCTTGGTGATACATTTATCAACGCTGTTAAAATGGTGATCGCACCAATCATTTTCTTCACAATCGTTCTCGGGATTGCAAAAATGGGCGATATGAAGAAGGTTGGAAAAGTAGGGGGAAAAGCGTTTATCTATTTCGAGGTTGTCACCACCCTCGCACTCATTATCGGTTTATTTGTCGTCAATATTATGAAGCCGGGTGCGGGTCTTGATTACAGCAAGCTTGAAAAAGGAGATGTATCACAATACACGCAAAATGGCGGTCAGGGAATCGACTGGATTGAATTTATTACACACATTGTTCCGTCCAACATGGTTGATGCCTTCGCAAAAGGGGACATTTTGCAGGTCTTATTCTTTTCTATTCTTTTCGGAGTGGGTCTTGCGGCATTAGGCGAAAAAGGAAAAAGCGTCATTGATTTCTTCGACAAGGTTTCTCACGTTTTTTTCAAAATTATCGGCTACATTATGCGTGCCGCGCCAATCGGGGCATTCGGGGCGATGGCGTATACAATCGGACACTTCGGGCTCGATTCCATCAAACCGCTGGCAAGCTTAATGATGTCTGTTTATATTACGATGTTCCTGTTCGTATTTGTTGCTTTAAATATCATCTGCAAGCTTTACGGATTCAGCCTGTGGAATTACCTTCGCTTCATTAAGGATGAGCTTTTGATCGTGCTTGGCACAAGCTCTTCCGAATCGGTGCTTCCGCGTATGATGGATAAAATGGAGCGCTACGGCTGTTCCAAATCCGTTGTCGGGCTTGTTATTCCGACGGGCTATTCGTTTAACCTCGACGGCACATCCATCTATTTATCAATGGCGACTGTCTTTTTGGCACAGGTGTTTGGAGTAGACCTCAGCATCGGCCAGCAAATTACGATTATCCTCGTTCTGATGCTGACATCGAAGGGAGCGGCAGGTGTGACGGGAAGCGGATTTATCGTCCTTGCCTCAACGCTGTCAGCGCTGCAGGTCATTCCGCTGGAGGGGCTTGCACTCCTGCTCGGGGTCGACCGTTTCATGAGTGAAGGAAGAGCCATTGTGAACCTGATCGGAAACGGAATCGCCACGATCATTGTTGCCAAAAGCGAAAATGAATTTGATGAAGCAAAAAGCATAGAGGCTGTTGAAGGCATGAAAAAAATGAAAACAGCAGTCTGAAAAAAGAACGGCCCATCCATGGGCCGTTTTTTTAATTGTTTAAGAATTATTAAGGTAAGGACAGAGACCTCAGCATTTTTTTGTTATATAATTTACAAATGGATACTATATTGAATGAAGGACGTTTGTCCTAACAGGAGTGTATAAATGGCCGCTTTAGTTAAATTTTTTCAGCACCCGGGAGTAAGGCGTTTCTCCATCTTTGTCGTGTTAACTGGTGTGTTATATCTATTTAAGAGCATGATCAACTTAATATTGCTTACCTTCATTTTCACATTTCTAATGGATCGTTTGGAGCTTGTCGTGCGGCAGTTTGTAAGCCAGTTCTTCCGCGTGAGCCAGCGGGTTGTCATTACGTTTCTTTACATGTTGCTGGCTGTGCTGCTTACAGTCGGGGGCTTTGTGTTTTATCCGGTCGTCGCGGCGCAGATCCAGCAGCTGGTAAAGCAGATTAAACATATTGCGTATCATCCTGACAGCATCCCTTTCTTTGATGAGATCACCAGTGTCTTCGGAGATATTAACATCAGTTCATATGTCAAAGAGGGCTTCAATGTAGTGTATACGTATCTGGCCGATATCAGCACATTCGGCTTGCAGGTCGTGATGGCGCTCATTCTTAGCATGTTTTTCTTATTTGAGAAAAAACGGCTTTCTGAATTCATGGCGAAATTTAAAACGAGCAAACTTAGGGTCTTTTATGAGGAGATTGCTTTTTTCGGAAGCAAATTTGCAAGAACGTTCGGCAAGGTGCTCGAGGCTCAATTTATCATTGCGCTCGTCAACTGTATTCTGACGTTTATCGCGCTTTGGATTATGCATTTTCCGCAGCTGTTTGGGCTTTCGATTATGGTGTTCTTCCTTGGATTGATCCCTGTAGCAGGCGTCGTCATTTCCCTGATTCCGCTCAGCATTATCGCCTACAGCACTGGCGGTGGAATGTATGTGCTCTACATTGTCCTTGTCATATTCGCCATTCATGCGATCGAAACCTATTTCTTAAATCCGAAGCTGATGTCGGCGAAAACAGAGCTGCCAATCTTTTTCACCTTCACAGTACTCATTTTCTCTGAACACTTCTTCGGCATTTGGGGTTTAATTATCGGGATTCCGATCTTTGTGTTTCTCCTTGATATTCTGGATGTCACCAACAAGGAAGATAGGTCTAAAGGACCCCGAGAGAATAGCGATAAAAAGTAGTTTAAAATCGAATAATGAGTGTGCCTCGATCTGCCGGCCTGCCTGTTCAGGGCATGGAATTAAGACTCGGAATCGGAGCTTGGCATTGCCTTGCACAGTGGTGAACACAACAGGTGACAATGCTTGTCATCAGTACGGAAACTGAAAAGAACAAACAGTCGGAGCAAACGCTCATCATCGGTTTAACCAAACATTTGGAAGCAACAAATGCTATAATACAAACAGTGCCTAATGTTGGGCACTGTTTATTTTTTGTCGAAAAAGGAGGAAGGCTTTATGGCTGAGCCGATTTTACATATTGAAGGCCTCGATAAAAAAATTGGGTCTAAACAGATTTTAAAACAGATCAGCATGGACGTCATGGAGGGTGAAATCATCGGCCTTCTCGGTCCGAATGGTTCCGGAAAAACAACACTCATCCGTATCATCGTCGGGCTGTTGAAACAAAACAGCGGAAGCGTGACAATCAGCGGATTCCAGCATGATACAGAGTTTGAAAAAGCGATGGAAGCGGTTGGAGCGATTGTTGAGAACCCTGAGTTCTATCCGTACCTGACAGGCTGGGAAAACCTCAAGCACTTTGCGAATATGCACAAAAAAATAGCGGATGAACGGCTTGATGAAGTGGTGGAACGTGTCGGGCTGACGTCAGCGATTCATGATAAGGTGAAAACCTATTCCCTTGGGATGCGCCAGCGTCTGGGAATCGCCCAGGCAATTCTTCACCGGCCGAAGCTTCTCATTCTAGATGAACCGACAAACGGCCTCGATCCTGCGGGGATGAAGGATTTTCGGGATCATATTAAGGAACTCGCAGAAATGGAAGGAACAGCTGTCCTGTTCGCCACTCATTTATTGCGCGAGGTTGAAGACTTGTGCGACCGTGTCATCATCATTCAAAAAGGTGAGATCAAAGCGGAAGTCAGCTTACAAGGAACCGATCAAACCACAGAAAAAGCGATTATAGAAGTGCAGCCGCAAGAAAAAGCGCTCAATTGGCTGACAGGCAATCAATATCAAGCTGAGAGCCAAGACGGGACGATTGTAGTTGAGGTGGCAAAAGAAAACATACCGGAGCTGAACCGATCACTTGTCGGACAAGATCTGAATGTATTTTCCATTACGCCTTACACGCAGTCACTGGAAGACGAATTTATAAAAGCGACAACAGCTCATCAAGAGGAGGGAGAAGAGCTTGTCTAAATTAATTTGGAATGAACATATGAAACTTTTTAATCGGAAGGTCACTTTGGTTTCTCTTATCCTGATGGCTGTCTTTCAATTCTTCATGGCATTGATCATTAAACGGATTGTCATCAGTGCCGGAACAGATGAAAACTTCATCGGCTATTTATCGTATACACCGAGCCTGAACATTTTGCTGCAGGCTTTAACGATCGTAATTGCAGCAACAATTGTTTCGATGGAATTTGATAAAAAGACGATCAAATTTTTGCTCATTCGTCCGGTTAAACGCCAAAAGGTCTTTTGGTCAAAATTAATCACAGTCGTGATGGTCAGCTTCTATTTGTATTTGGCATACTACATTCTGGCATTATTATTCGGTCTCTTGTTTTTTGGCACATCGGTGACTGCGGAATCAAAGACATTGCTGGTCAACACCTTGGCGCTGATCGGGTCAAACTGGCTTGAAGCTGTAATGATGGGATTATTCGGGCTGCTTTGTTCTTCGCTGTTCCGCAATAGCGCGGTAGCAGTTGTTGTTTCTTTTGTCGTTTTATACGGAGCGAGTACACTTGTTCAGCTCATGAAGTTGTTTGAAAACAAGTGGGGCAGCTTTTTGCTTTTTGCGAACACTGACTTTACGCAATACAGAAGCGGAGAGACAGCGTTGTTTTCAGGCATGACGCCATTGTTTTCAATTGGAATTCTCATCATACATGCCATATTCTTCATCGTTGTTGGCTGGTGGTGCTTCTGTAAACGGGATGTTCGGGTCTAAAGGCAAGGAATGACATTTTTGTGAAAAAGCTCACGTAAATCAATATCATTTGATATTTTGGTTTATACTAAAGGTACTGACGGAGGTGTCTCGATTGAGGAACTTTATTACCGCTTTACCGATCGTATTGCTGCTTGGATTCTCATTTGTGTCATTCATGTTTCAGTTTGAACATCTTGTTTATTTCAGGCTCGCGCTTGGGTTGTTTTCTCTCGTGGGACTGTACATGATATATAAAATGAAGACGGGCATCCGCTATTTTATCATCTATCTGTATGCCAGCTGGATTGTGTTGGCCGCAGTGACCGCTTTTGAAGAGCCGATTTTCTCAAGCTTTTTCTTTGGCGGCCTGGTGATGACGATGGGTTACCTGACATATATGCTGATTTATCTCGGCATGAAACAAGACCGGGATGCAAATCCTGTGTAATCGCGCTGTTCCCTTGGGGAACGGCGTGTTTTTCTATACTGGGCAAAAGGTTAACAGTTGCGGAAAAATGGCAGGAAATCTATAATACATATTAAATTTATCGGAATTAAAACTGGGGGGCTGCCGGATGTCATTATTTATACAAAACGATCAACAGCGGCAATGGATGGAGAAAATCGGACGGATTGCGGATGAATTTCAGCAAACAGCTGCTGAAGATGACGAACAGGGACGTTTTCCTGCAGAGAAAATACAAAAACTGCGTGATGCTGGGTATACAGCATTAACATTGCCGGCATCTCATGGCGGAGGGGGCATTTCTGTTTACGATATGCTCTTGTTTCAAGAACGGCTTGCACGGGGAGATGCTCCGACGGCTCTTAGCATCGGCTGGCATTTGAGCGTGATCGGGGAGCTTGGAGAAGGCAACAGCTGGGATGAAGACGTATTTGCATTTGTTGCCAAGGAAGTCCAAAACGGAGCCGTCATTAACAGGGCGGCGACTGAAGCGAAAACCGGAAGCCCGACAAGAGGAGGGCGTCCCGGTACACACGCCGTCAAAAAGGATGGCAAATGGGCAGTGAACGGGAGAAAAACCTTTACGACGATGTCACAAGCTCTGGATTATTTTTTAGTAACCGCATGGATTGAGGACAAACAAACAACAGGCGTGTTTCTCATTCATAAAGATGATCCCGGCTTGTCGATTGAAGAAACGTGGGATATGATGGCGATGCGGGCGACTGGGAGCCATGACCTTGTACTGAACGAAGTAATGCTTGATGAGAATAAGCTGGTGGAACTGCTTCAAGGGCCTCGTGGAGCTAAGCCGAATGGCTGGCTGCTTCACATTCCTGCGATTTATCTTGGTGTGGCTCAAGCTGCTCGTGACTATGCAGTGCAATTTGCATCTGAGTATTCTCCAAACAGCTTGAATGGACCGATCAAGAATGTCCCGGCCGTACAGCAAAGAACAGGCGAAATGGAGCTTGAACTGCTCAATGCCAGACACTTTCTTTTCCATATCGCTCAATTGTATGACGATCCGGTGCGGCGTCCACACTTGACCAGCGAGCTCGGTGCGGCGAAACATATCGTCACAAACGCTGCGCTGTCTGTTGTTGATAAAGCGATGAGAATTGTCGGGGCCAAAAGCCTGGAACGAACCAACCCGCTTCAGCGCTATTACCGTGATGTGCGCGCCGGTCTTCACAACCCGCCGATGGATGACGCCGTGATACACAAGCTGGCAGCTGAAGCGTTTGAGTCATAAAAAAAAGAGCCTTACCGGCTCTTTTTATGTATTGTTTTGCTCTTGCAGATTTTTTTGATGCTTGCGGTCGATCCTGTCATAAATAACGTTCATCAGCTTTGGATTGCCCATAATCGCCTCTTTGTTTTCCTGGATCAGCTGTTGGTAAGTTTTCACTTTACGCTTCGGCATGCTCCGGCGCCCTCCTGACATGTTTGTATTCACTTTCTAACTCCGTCAGCGACAATTCATACAGATGACGCTTTGACTTTTTGTATATACCATTCTGTATTAACAGATGAATGAGCTGTTTTTTTCTGATTTCTGCAGACTGAGGTGTCATTGTGTCACCAACCTCCAATCAAACGATATTGATAATCATTATCAATTAACTTCAGTATACAATGTCCGCAATAGCCTGTAAAGATGAAAAGAGTCCTATTCTTGGCCAATTTACAAACATTCAACAAATCGACAAAAAGTTTCCCGGGCAATAATTTGCTGTCGAAATATTCCGCTTCATTGAACGCACCCTGCTATTTTTCATGTTTTGAACCATACTATGTAATAGAATGGAGGCTGGTATTCAATGGAGCGGACAGAAAATCTGAAAAAGGGAGAAAAAGGGGCGCTCCTCAATATTTTTGCATATGTCATCCTTGCTGTTGTAAAGCTAGTTATCGGGATTCTATATCATTCTGAAGCGCTGAGAGCAGACGGGTTAAATAATGGAACAGATATTGTTGCGTCAGTAGCAGTGCTGATAGGATTGCGGATTTCTCAAAGACCGGCTGACAGCGATCATCCATACGGCCATTATCGGGCTGAAACAATTTCGTCTCTTGTTGCGTCTTTTATTATGATGGCAGTCGGCATTGAAGTGTTAATCGGCGGAGGAAAAGCGATTGCGGGCGGCACAACGGAAACGCCAAATCTTATCGCGGCATGGACGGCGTTAGGCAGTGCTGTGTTTATGTATGGCATCTATTTATATAACAAAAGGCTGGCAGCGTCCATTAAAAGCTCTGCCCTGATGGCAGCGGCAAAGGACAGCAGGTCAGACGCTTTTGTAAGTGCCGGCGCGTTTATCGGTGTTTTTTCGTCCCAGCTGAAGCTGCCGTGGGTTGATCCGGTAACGGCTTTTATCATCGGCATCATCATTTGCAAAACTGCGTGGGATATCTTTAAAGACGCTTCACATTCCTTAACAGACGGCTTCCATTTAAAAGATCTTGAGCCTTACAAACAGACCGTCGGCAGGATCGAAAATGTGCATCGCCTAAAGGATGTGAAAGCGAGGTATTTAGGCAGTACAGTTCATATCGAGATGGTGATTACGGTTGATCCGAAGCTTACAGTAGAAGAAGGCCATGGAGTGGCGGATGAAGTAGAAGACAAAATAAAACATGAACACGATGTCACTCATGTTCATGTTCATGTAGAGCCTGACGACATAAAATAAGGCTGTTTAACGAATTAGCTTATATGTTCAGATAAAAATTCAGTCACTTCTTCAGGCGTTTTGGCATTGGCGCTGTGAAGGTGAGCTGTTTTTTCACCGTTCTTGAAAATAAGCAGGCTGGGAATGCCCATTACTTGGTATTTTTCAGCCAGGTCAGGAAGCTCGTCCTTATTCAGCTCATACCAGTCGTTTTGGTTGTATTCTTCCAAAATATCGCCGATGAACATATTCATGCGTGTGCAGTCTGGGCACCAATCAGCATAAAACTTTACAATGATTTCTTTATCAGATTGAATCAGTTCATTAAATTGTTCGTTTGTTGTGATTTTTTTCATATGTCACATCTCCTTTTCAATGCCATTTTAATATAAAATAAAAAGGAATTACATACAAATGCATTCAACATCAGCATGCCCAAAAATAATTAGATCATTTTCCGGTGAAAATGATAAGATAGTAAAGATGAATTGTAGTGGGGGGAGTATCCATTGAAAACAAGTCTAGGATTAGTGTACGGAGGAAAGTCGGCAGAACATAATGTTTCCCTGCAGACAGCTCTGGCTGTAATCAAAGCGCTAAATACTGAGAAGTTTGATATACATCCGATTTATATAACAGAAAAAGGCGAATGGGTTAGAGGCGCCCGTTTAACTGAACCTGTTTCAAACGTGAAAATGCTTCAATTTGAGCAAGGAGGCAGTGCTTTTTCTCCAGCTGCCCTGAACCAGGAGATGTTTCCGCAGGAAGCGTCACAGCAAAATGAAGCCATCGACGTCGTATTCCCGCTCCTCCACGGACCGAACGGAGAAGACGGTACGATCCAGGGAATGCTCGAGCTGTTGAACATTCCTTATGTCGGCAACGGAGTGCTTGCTTCCTCAGCTGGCATGGATAAAGTTGTCATGAAACATTTATTTGCGCAGGTTGGCCTTGCTCAGGCTAAATACGCAGCTTTCCTTAAGAAAGACTGGACTCGTTCTCCGAAAGAAAGCTGTGAGGAGGTTGAACAGGAATTAGGCTACCCTTGCTTCGTAAAACCGGCGAACCTCGGCTCAAGTGTCGGAATCAGCAAATGCCGAAACCGTGAAGAACTGCAAAAAGCGTTTGAGCTTGCTTTCCAATATGACCGCAAAGTCGTCGTTGAAGAAGGAATTAACGGCCGCGAGATCGAAATCGGCGTTCTTGGAAATGATGATCCTAAATGCTCTGTTGTGGGAGAAATCGCACCGAAGACAGATTTCTACGATTACAAAGCGAAATATGAGGATGGAGATACTGATCTGATGATTCCGGCGATTGTGACTGATGAGGAATACGCAACAATCAGTGATATGGCGATCAAAGCGTTTAAAGCGATCGACGGTTCAGGACTCGTCAGAGCGGACTTTTTCCTGACAGCTGACGGCGAAGTTCTGATCAATGAAGTCAACACAATGCCTGGCTTTACACCTTTCAGCATGTTCCCGTTGCTCTGGAAAGAAGCCGGAGTGGAATATGCTGACCTGATTGAACAGCTTGTGGAGCTTGCAAAAGAACGCCACGCTGAAAAACAATTGATTAAGCATACATTCTAATGAAGAAGGACACTGCCGGTAAAAGGGCAGTGTTTTTTCCCGTATATACAAAAGAAAGAGAGGGACCTTACTTGATTAAGCGAACAGTAAAAAACATTGCCGAAATGGTTAAAGGCACACTAGCAAATCCGCAATATGAACAAACAGTCATTCATGGAGTGGCAACCGATACAAGAAAACTGGAACAACATCAGCTCTTTATTCCGCTGAAAGGGGAACGTTTTGACGGCCACTCTTTTGTGGAGCAGGCCTTTGAAGCTGGTGTAGCGGCTGTTCTTTGGGATCGGTCAGTACCAAATCCGCCCGAGAATCACGCCGTCATTTTAGTGGACGATACCCTTACTGCACTTCAGCAGCTTGCAAAAGCTTATTTGCAGGAGCTTGGCACGCGTGTCATCGGAGTAACCGGAAGCAATGGCAAAACGACAACAAAAGATATGATTCACGCCGTATTGGGGACCCAGTACCGTGTCCACAAAACTGGAGGAAACTTCAATAATCATATCGGTTTGCCGCTGACGGTTTTAGCGATGCCTGAAAATACGGAGATCGCCGTATTGGAGATGGGAATGAGCGCCAAAGGAGAAATTGACCTCTTGAGCCGACTGGCAAACCCGGATGCGGCAGTGATTACGAATATCGGCGAATCGCATATGCAAGACCTCGGCTCTAGAGAGGGCATCGCGGAGGCGAAGCTTGAAATCATAAACGGGCTTAAAGAAGACGGAGTGCTGATTTATATCGGGGACGAACCGCTTCTTCAAAATGCATACAGCTGCCAGACGAAAACGTACGGTACGGGAACGCATAATGATTATCAGCTTCAGGATGTCAGCCAGAGTGAGGAAGGAACCCATTTTACAATCAAAGGGATAGAAAACACGTTTTTTATTCCAATACTCGGCAAGCACAATGTGATGAACGCCATGGCTGCAATTGCTGCAGGGGCTTATTTTGGCATCGCGCCTGAGGATGCGGCAAAAGGACTGAGCGGCCTAAAGGTAACCGGGATGAGGCTTGAACTCATCAAAACAGACAGCGGCCTTTCGATAATCAATGACGCTTATAATGCGAGCCCGACTTCCATGAAAGCTGCAATTCAATTGACAGAAAGCCTTGAAGGCTACGGCAAAAAAATGCTCGTGCTCGGTGATATGCTTGAACTCGGCGATCTTGAAGAAACGTTCCATAAAGAGTGCGGCGCTGTGATCAGCCCTGATAAAATTGACCGCGTCTTTACGTACGGAAAACTGGGAGCTTTTATCGCGGAAGGCGCCCTGAAACACTTTGAGAAAGACCGCGTCAGCCATTACACTGAGAAAAAAGATCTCCTTCAAGCTGTGAAGGAAAACGCATCAAAAGGCGATTTGATTTTATTCAAAGCGTCCAGAGGTATGAAGCTTGAAGAAATCGTTAAAGATTTAATAGAGAGCCCGCTTTCATAAGAAAATATTTTGCGAAAAAACGCATATTGCATCATAAAATAACCTGATATGCAAACACTAATGTATGCCGGCCGAAAATTATGTATATCTGGCCGGCTGCGGCTATGATACAATATATATAGGTTATTTCGCGATACGAACATATTCGTCCGGACTTTTCATCGTGACCCGAAGTTCTCCGCTGGATTCTTGGGAGCGGATGGAGCAGCAGCCGGCATATTCGAGATGCCGATCTGCTTCTCATCTTATTGAAAAACAAATAGTGTAATGGTAAGATAAAACTTAAAGTAATTCGGGCTTTGTATACGGATGGATCCTGTCCTTCTTGTCTAAAGGGCAGTTTTATAAGTGGTAAATCACGACATTACTGAAACAGCAATTAGAAGGAGTTTGAATAATTTGACTATAACGTTTCAAGATTTTAATTTAAGTTCTGATCTCATGAAAGCAATTAATCGTATGGGATTTGAAGAAGCAACACCGATTCAGGCACAAACGATACCGCTCGGACTTTCAAATAAAGACGTCATTGGACAAGCGCAAACAGGTACAGGTAAAACAGCTGCGTTTGGTATACCCCTTGTTGAAAAAATTAACCCCGAGTCTCCTAATATTCAAGCAATCGTAATCGCGCCAACCCGTGAATTAGCCATTCAAGTATCTGAAGAATTGTATAAAATCGGACAAGATAAACGTGCGAAGGTTCTTCCTATTTACGGCGGACAGGATATTGGACGGCAAATCCGGGCGTTAAAGAAGAATCCGAATATTATTGTCGGAACACCTGGACGTCTTCTTGACCACATCAACCGCCGCACCATTCGTTTAAACAATGTAAATACCGTTGTAATGGATGAAGCGGATGAAATGCTGAACATGGGATTCATTGACGATATTGAATCTATCCTTTCAAACGTGCCAAGCGAGCATCAGACACTTCTGTTCTCTGCCACAATGCCTGCGCCGATCAAACGCATTGCAGAGCGCTTCATGACTGAGCCGGAACACGTAAAAGTAAAAGCGAAAGAAATGACGGTTTCTAACATTCAGCAGTTCTATTTGGAAGTGCAAGAACGTAAAAAATTCGATACACTGACTCGCCTTCTTGATATTCAGTCTCCTGAGCTTGCGATCGTATTCGGACGTACAAAACGCCGTGTCGATGAGCTGGCTGAAGCTCTGAACCTTCGCGGATATGCAGCTGAAGGTATTCACGGTGACTTAACGCAGGCGAAACGTATGGTTGCGCTTCGTAAATTTAAAGAAGGCGCAATCGAAGTTCTAGTCGCAACTGATGTTGCCGCTCGCGGACTTGATATCTCAGGTGTTACACACGTATACAACTTCGACGTGCCTCAAGATCCTGAAAGCTACGTTCACCGTATCGGAAGAACGGGCCGTGCAGGAAAAACAGGTATGGCGATGACGTTCATTACACCGCGTGAGAAAAGCATGCTTCGCGCAATTGAACAAACAACAAAACGCAAAATGGACCGCATGAAGGAGCCTACACTTGATGAAGCGTTAGAAGGTCAGCAACAGGTTACTGTTGAACGTCTTCGCACAACAATCAGTGAAAACAACCTGAACTTCTACATGACAGCGGCAGCTGAGCTGCTTGAAGATCATGATGCAGTAACAGTGGTTGCGGCGGCTATCAAAATGGCTACAAAAGAGCCAGACGACACACCGGTTCGCTTAACAGACGAAGCGCCGATGGTCAGCAAACGCTACAAGAACCAGCGCTCTTCTAAACGCAGAGACGGTCAAGGCGGCGGCTACCGCGGCGGAAAAGGGAAAAGCAACAACCGTTCTTCCTATGACAAAAAGCGTTCAAACGATCGCCGTTCTTCAGGTGACAGACGCCAGAAAAAATCTTACTAATTTGATCGATTCAGAGCCCAAAACATGATGTTTTGGGCTTTTTTATGTTCGTGATTTGTTATTCAGCAAACTTTCAGCTGACGGAAGCCATTTTTCTCTGTATGCTTAAGAATGAAACCTTTCTGTAAAAGAGACGTATAAATAACGACGAAAAAAAGGGAGGTAGGTATTTTTGAGAGAGCAGCCAAAAAACCAAATCAGTCCAGACGGATTAAAGGTTTGGCGACTTCAAGAGATCATCATATCCGCTGTTTGCTTGCTTATTGTCATTGCAGTTGCAGTGTTAAGCTATTATTTTCATTGGCCGTACTGGATCAGCGGCGTGCTCGGCGCTGTTTGGCTGCTGGGATCGATTGTGACGGTCTTTATCATTCCGAAGGTCCGTCATAAGGTGTGGCGATATGAAGTCCATGAACATGAAATAGATATTCAGTCAGGTATTTTTGTGGTGACACGTGTGATTGTTCCGATGGTCAGAGTTCAGCACGTCGATACGTCACAAGGGCCATTATTAAAAAAATACAACCTGGCAACGGTGAAAATTTCCACAGCCGCGACCGTTCATTCGATCCCCGCTTTAGAGATGGAGGAAGCGGATCGGCTAAGAGACTCCATTTCCCGTCTGGCGAGGGTGACTGACGATGATGTCTGAACCGAAACGCCTGCACCCGGTGGCAGTCATTTTGAATTTATGCCATACCATTATTCAAACGATAAAAAATATCATTCTGCCATTCTTTTTTGTGTATATTGTCAATTCAAACCATACTGTCCGTTTTTACGGAGCCATTGCGCTCGGTGTGCTGTTCATCTGGCTTGTAGCGGCAAGCATTATCAAATGGAGAAGGTTTACCTATCGAATTGAAGATGATGAATTTAGAATTGAAGAAGGCTTATTTGTTACGAAAAAACGATACATATCGATTGATCGGATTCAAACAATGAATACGAGCGCGGGCCTTGTCCAGCAAATCTTTAAGCTTGTGAAGCTGCAAATTGAAACAGCAGGCGGAGGCAAGGAGGCAGAAGCCGTTCTTTCTGCTATTTCTGTTGAAGAAGCGGAACGCATCAAAGAAGCTGTCTTTAAGAAAAAAGCGCAAAGACGAGAAAATGAACTTGATGAAGAACGGCTTGAAGCTGAAGAGGAGTTGGATCCGTCCGTTGAGGTGCAAGAGCACTATCGCATGAACGCGAAAGAATTGCTCATGGCCGCTTCTACCTCCGGCGGAATCGGAGTCATTATCTCCGCTGTATTTGCACTTATTTCCCAGCTTGATGAAGTGCTGCCGATGGATTGGTTATTCGATAAATTTTCCTTCCTTCAGCACGCCAGCATCGGTATTTATGCGGTACTCATTTTTATCGGTTTATTTATCGCCTGGATTTTCAGCATCGCGGGCATGATGTTTAGATACGCGAACTTTCAAATCATAAAAAAAGAGCAGGAACTGGTGATTTCAAGGGGAATTATTGAAAAACATCAAGTCACGATTCCGCTGCGAAAAATACAAGCCATTAAAATCAAAGAAAATATCATTCGCCAGCTTTTCGGCTTTGTAACGGTGTCCATCGTCAGCGCAGGAGGCGGCGACCGGGAAAAAGAAGAAGGCGCTTTGACCATTCTCTTTCCAATGATTCATAAAAAAAAGCTTCCGCACATGCTCCGAACATTTACGCCGGAATACACGCTGGAAGAAAACTGCCGCCGCCTGCCGCGGCGCGCGTTGAAACGCTATTTGTTCCGTTCTGTCATTTTTTCACTCTTTTTGATCATCCCGTTATGTATCTTCTTTCAGCCATGGGGCTATCTGTCAGTGATCCTGCTGCCGATAGAATTGCTCTTCGGCTATCTCGCGTATAAAGAGGCTGCATGGACGATCAACGGGGACCGTCTTCAGCTGACGTCTAGATTTATAGGCAGAACAACCGCCATTGTACTGAAAAAACGAATGCAGGTCTGCAAGTTCAGCCAATCCTATTTCCAAAAGAAAGGCCGCTTGTATACCATTTCTACTTCGGTGAAATCATCGAGCCATATGGAAGAGTTAACGGTGAGGGACGTAGGTGAAGAGGATGCAGCCTTCATTTTAAAGTGGTACTCATATGAAAAAGCGGACGGTTAATACCGCCGCTCCAGCGTGTCGGCAAACCCTCGCATTCGTTGTCAGGACTGCGCTTCGGTGCTCAATGCGAAGTGGATCAACGGCTAAATTCTCAGGCGTCCTGCCTAAACGCCGTCGTCATCACATCCTGTGAAAGTCCGCTCCTATGCTCGTCCTTCCTAGACTTCATGGGTTTTCAATCACGCTGAAAAGATGACAAAATCCTAAAATGAAAACCATTTTAGGATTTTGTCAACAATCTGAAGCGGCGGTTAATACCGCCGCTCTTTTTTTTGCACGCATAAAAACGAAAGAAGAAACCCGCCGCATAGTCCAAACAAATGGGCCATCATGTTAATATTGGAGTTGATAAACGACATGAGAACGGCAAATGCGAGCAGTGTGATGATCATTTTGGAATGCTCCTGCCCAATTAACTCATTGCGAAAAAGAACCATAAACAGGTATACGCCAAATAGCCCGAAAATGGCGCCTGAAGCCCCGACATGCACGTAATCAAGCGGCTCTGTAACATAAGTGCCGATATTGCCGATGATGCCGGAGCCGGCGTATACAAGAAGGAAACGCGCTTTTCCCAGCATGCGTTCCAAAGCCGGGGCAAATAAAAAGATGGACATGGAATTAAACAGCAGATGTGTGAAACCGGCGTGCAGCAAAATCGGTGTGATAAGCCGCCACCATTCACCGTTTGCGACACCTAGATTATAGCCTGTGACGGTATCCCTCCATAACACGACTGAATGGGCAGGAAGTGAAAAAAACAGCCAGAGAACAGCTTGCAAAGCCAATATAAAGGTGACAACGGGGTAAAGCCTGATAAATGTTTGAAAATTTTCAGTCCGTATAAACATTCCGAGCCCCTTTTCTTCATTTTGGTATATCTATAGTAACACGTTTATGAGACAAACCATTTAAATAGTACGTACGCAAAGGAGGTTATCATACATGATTTACGGCATTGGGCTGGACATTACCGAGCTTAAACGGATCGCCTCTATGGCTGGGCGCCAGAAAAGGTTTGCCGAGCGGATTTTGACGCGAAGCGAGCTTGACCAATACTATGAGCTTTCAGAGAAAAGAAAAAACGAATTTCTCGCGGGCAGATTCGCGGCAAAAGAAGCGTTCTCGAAAGCATTTGGCACCGGCATTGGGAGGCAGCTCAGCTTTCAGGACATTGAAATTAGGAAAGACCAAAATGGCAAGCCCTATATCATTTGTACGAAACTGAGCCAGGCCGCCGTTCACGTATCGATCACTCATACAAAAGAATACGCTGCCGCGCAGGTTGTGATTGAAAGGTTGTCAAGCTAGTCTGCATATTAGGGAAACCCCACTCATATATTTGATAGTGCATTAAGGGAGACAAGTTGTTTGAGGCTTTTATGGTACGCATCTGTTCTGCCTAAACGTGTACCGAGCGTACCGTTAAAGTCAAACAAGCGATTTCTTCCTTTTACATCAATTGAGAAAAAGGGGTTGAAAAAGGTGAGAAAAAGCTTTGTTTTGCTTTTAACGGGACTGCTTGCTGTTCTTATTCTTTCTGCCTGCGGGCAAAAAACACAGCAAGATATTGTGGCCGGGTTAGATGAAAAGGCGAAAGAATACACCTCGTACAAAGCAAAAGCGAAAATGACCATCGAGACAGGGAGTGAGCCTCAAGTATACAATGTGGAAATCTGGCACAAAAAGCCGTCTCTGTACAGGGTTTATTTAGAAAATCCGAAAAAGGACCAAAACCAAGTCATTTTACGAAATGAAAACGGAGTATTCGTTCTCACGCCGTCTTTAAATAAGAGCTTCAGATTTCAAAGCGATTGGCCGAACAACAGCAGCCAGGTTTATCTGTTTGAATCGCTCGTAAAGGATGTTCAAAACGATTCGGATGCAGTTTTCACAGCGAAAGAAAAGAAATACGTATTTGAAACAAAAACAAACTATCAGCATAACAAAATGCTGCCCACGCAAGAAATCACATTTAACAAAAAAGATATGAGCCCGTCATCTGTCAAAGTGATGGATACTGACCGGAAAGTGATGGTCAAAGTAGAATTCAGCAGCTTTGAATTTAATAAACAATTTGATAAAGAATCATTTGATGAAAAGAAAAATATGACCCTTTCTCAAATGGATGTCGCCACAAGCGCAAAGCCTTCCGATACATTTGCGGTCAAAACGCCGCTGGAACTGCCGCTTGGCGTCAAGCTGCTTGAAGAAAAAGATATATCTACTGAAGACGGGAAGCGCATCATCATGACGTACGGAGGAGAAAAATCATTTACGTTAATTCAGGAAAAAGCCCAGATTGCCAAGGCTTCCTCCTCCGTTACGCTGAACGGCGAACCGGTAAATCTCGGCTACACCATCGGCGCCCTGTCGGATGCATCATTATCATGGACATATGACGGCGTAGATTACCTTCTCTCTTCTAAAGATCTTTCTAAAGAGGAAATGGTGACAGTAGCGAAAAGCATGCAGGGACAATCATCGAAATAACCGCCAAAGGCCAAACATGATTTGGCCTTTTTTTCGTTAGACATCGTTTCCCTTTAGCCTTTAATTTTAGTATGATATGTAAATGATATTGAATAAAAGCTAGGAAGTGTCGTAATGAGCACAAAACCTTTTTACAGAGATACGTGGGCGGAAATTGACTTGTCCGCGATAAAGGAAAATGTCAGCAATATGAAAAAACATATCGGTGAACATGTCCACTTGATGGCAGTTGTGAAAGCAAACGCCTACGGGCATGGTGATGCAGAAACAGCAAAGGCTGCTCTTGACGCAGGTGCTTCATGCTTGGCCGTGGCCATTTTGGATGAAGCGATTTCACTGCGCAAAAAGGGATTGAAGGCGCCTATATTGGTGCTTGGCGCGGTTCCCCCGGAGTATGTGGCAATCGCTGCTGAGTATGACGTGACCTTAACAGGTTATTCTGTTGAATGGCTTCAGGAGGCAGCCCGCCACACGAAAAAAGGTTCTCTTCATTTTCATCTGAAGGTCGATACGGGGATGAACAGACTTGGTGTAAAAACAGAGGAAGAAGTTCAGAACGTGATGGCAATTCTTGACCGCAACCCTCGTTTAAAGTGCAAAGGGGTATTTACCCATTTTGCGACAGCGGATGAAAAAGAAAGAGGCTATTTCTTAATGCAGTTTGAGCGCTTTAAAGAGCTGATTGCTCCGCTGCCGTTAAAGAATCTAATGGTCCACTGCGCGAACAGCGCCGCTGGACTCCGGCTGAAAAAAGGCTTTTTTAATGCAGTCAGATTCGGCATCGGCATGTATGGCCTTCGCCCGTCTGCTGACATGTCGGACGAGATACCGTTTCAGCTGCGTCCGGCATTTACCCTGCATTCGACACTGTCACATGTCAAACTGATCAGAAAAGGCGAGAGCGTCAGCTACGGAGCCGAGTACACAGCGGAAAAAGACACATGGATCGGGACGGTGCCTGTAGGCTATGCGGACGGCTGGCTCCGAAAATTGAAAGGGACCGACATCCTTGTGAAGGGAAAACGCCTGAAAATTGCCGGCCGAATTTGCATGGACCAATTTATGGTGGAGCTGGATCAGGAATATCCGCCGGGCACAAAAGTCACATTAATAGGCCGGCAGGGGGATGAATATATTTCCATGGATGAGATTGCAGGAAGGCTCGAAACCATTAACTATGAGGTGGCCTGTACAATAAGTTCCCGTGTTCCCCGTATGTTTTTGGAAAATGGGAGTATAATGGAAGTAAGAAATCCTTTATTGCAGGTAAATATAAGCAATTAACTTACCTAAATGGAGAATTCATAAAACAGCTTTGCTTGAAGAGTGAATAATGGTATCATTATCACTGGATGGATAAAAGAGTCGTATCCGTAAGTTTGGTGGAGGTGTATGTTTTTTGTCTGAATCCAGCGCAAGAACCGAAATGAAAATCAGCTTGCCCGAAAACCTAGTAGCTGAATTGGATGGTGTAGCGATGCGGGAGAAACGAAGCAGAAACGAACTGATATCACAAGCAGTGAGAGCGTATGTCAGCGAACGAACAACTCGTCACAACCGTGATTTGATGAGACGCGGCTATATGGAAATGGCGAAAATCAACCTGAATATTTCTTCTGAGGCTCACTTTGCGGAGTGCGAGGCTGAAACGACAGTTGAGCGCTTAGTCAGCGGAGGATAATCATTTGATTGTGAAACGCGGCGATGTTTATTTTGCTGATTTATCTCCTGTTGTTGGCTCAGAGCAAGGCGGGGTGCGCCCGGTTTTAGTGATCCAAAATGACATCGGAAATCGCTTCAGCCCAACTGCTATTGTTGCAGCCATAACAGCACAAATACAGAAAGCGAAATTACCAACCCACGTCGAAATCGATGCAAAACGCTACGGTTTTGAAAGAGATTCCGTTATTTTGCTGGAGCAAATTCGGACGATTGACAAGCAAAGGTTAACGGATAAGATTACTCATCTGGATGATGAAATGATGGATAAGGTTGATGAAGCCTTACAAATCAGTTTGGCACTCATTGATTTTTAGACATATTTGCAGGTTGCTCAAATAGAGCAACTTTTTTTGTTTTCAAAAAACATAAACGATATAATAGTGAAATAACGAAAAAATATGTTGTTTTTTATTGGGAGGTAAGCGAATTTGATGTCGAACCAGACTGTATACCAGTTCATTGCCGAAAATCAAAATGAACTGCTCCAACTGTGGACTGACACACTAAAAGAATTAAGCGAGCAAGAATCCTATCAGCTGACTGACCAAGTGTATGAAAATATATCTAAAGAATATATCGACATTCTGCTGCTGTCTGTTAAGGACGAAAATGCTGCTGAAAGCCAAATCAGCGAACTGGCGCTTCGAGCGGTCCAAATCGGACTGTCTATGAAGTTTTTGGCTACTGCACTTGCCGAATTCTGGAAGCGTCTCTACACGAAAATGAATGATAAGAGATTGCCAGATCAAGAGAGCACGGAATTAATCTGGCAGATTGATCGCTTTTTCAGCCCGATTAACACAGAAATTTTTAATCAATACTCAATCTCATGGGAAAAAACAGTATCCCTGCAAAAAATCGCGCTGCAAGAGCTGTCTGCGCCGCTTATCCCGGTGTTTGAAAATATCACTGTGATGCCTCTTGTCGGAACAATTGATACCGAACGCGCGAAACGAATTATGGAAAACCTTCTTAATGGCGTCGTCAAACACCGTTCCCAAGTCGTGCTGATTGACATTACAGGTGTCCCTGTCGTCGATACGATGGTTGCCCATCATATTATTCAGGCATCAGAAGCTGTAAGGCTTGTCGGAGCAAAATGCCTGCTGGCCGGAATCCGTCCGGAAATTGCTCAAACAATCGTCAACCTGGGGATTGATTTATCCCAAGTTATAACTAAGAATACCCTGCAAAAAGGAATTCAAACAGCATTGGAAATGACGGATCGAAAAATCGTTTCATTGGGGGAATAACATTTTGAGACATCCGAAAATCCCGATCTTGAAACTGTATAATTGCTTATTAGTGTCCATTCAGTGGGAACTTGATGACCAGACAGCATTAACTTTTCAAGAAGACTTATTAAATAAAATATACGAAACAGGTGCTAACGGAGTCGTCATTGACCTGACATCTGTGGATATGATTGATTCATTTATCGCGAAAGTGCTGGGGGACGTCATTACAATGTCTAAGTTAATGGGGGCTAAAGTCGTCTTGACCGGCATTCAGCCCGCTGTGGCAGTGACGCTGATTGAACTTGGAATCGCGCTTGAGGAAATCGAAACTGCGCTCGACTTAGAGCAGGGGCTTGAGACATTGAAGCGGGAATTGGGGGAATAGCGAATGAACGACCAATCCTGTGTAAGAATCATGACAGAATGGGATATTGTGGCCGCCAGACAGCTGGGACGAAACGTTGCGAAAGAACTGGGTTTCGGCACGGTAGACCAGGCTAGAATTACAACGGCTATTTCAGAATTAGCCAGGAATATTTATTTATATGCCGGCAAAGGGCAGATTGGAATTGAACAGGTCGCAGACAGAGGAAAAAAAGGCCTGAAAATCATAGCGGAAGACCAAGGGCCGGGAATTCCTGATATCCGAAAAGTCATGGAAGACGGGTTTTCAACGTCTGGAGGACTTGGTGCGGGACTTCCCGGGGTCAAAAGGCTGATGGATGAATTCAGCTTAAATTCCGTAGCGGGGGAAGGAACAGAGATACAAGCCATCAAATGGCTTCGGTAGGAGGTAAGAACGTGGATTTTAGGGAGGTTATTGAGCAGCGGTATCATCAGCTGCTTAGTCGATATATAGCCGAATTAACAGAAACATCTTTATATCAAGCCCAAAAATTCAGCCGAAAAACAATCGAGCACCAAATTCCTCCGGAAGAAATCATCAGCATTCACAGAAAAGTGCTGAAGGAGCTGTATCCAAGTCTCCCGGAAGATGTGTTTCATTCGCTGGATTTTTTAATAGAAGTCATGATTGGCTATGGAATGGCTTATCAGGAGCATCAAACCCTTAGAGGGATACAGCAGGAAATCAAATCAGAAATTGAAATCGCGGCAAATGTCCAGCAGACGCTTCTCGGAACTAAAGTTCCTCAGGAGGAAGCGCTGGATATCGGCGCCATCAGTGTTCCCGCTAAACAGATGAGCGGTGATTACTACCACTTTGTCAAAGACAAGGAATCCATCAATATCGCAATCGCGGACGTGATCGGAAAAGGCATTCCAGCGGCTTTATGCATGTCCATGATTAAATACGCAATGGACTCTTTGCCGGAAACGGGCATACACCCTTCTCAAGTGCTGAAAAATTTGAATCGTGTTGTTGAACAAAACGTTGATGCCAGTATGTTTATTACGATGTTTTATGCGAATTACAATATGGACAAGCATCAATTTACATATGCTTCAGCGGGACATGAACCGGGATTCTATTATTCTCAAAAAGACAACACGTTTTACGATTTAGAGGCCAAAGGACTCGTTCTCGGCATCTCGCAGGACTATGACTACAAACAATTCGATCAGCATCTGGAAAAGGGCGATATGATTGTTTTATTTTCTGACGGCGTCACAGAATGCAGAACGGAAAACGGTTTCTTGGAGCGTCCTGATCTGCAGAAGCTCATTGAGGAACATATGTGTTCCTCTGCGCAGGAAATGGTCAAAAACATTTATGACAGCCTCCTCAAATTGCAGGATTTTCAGCTTCACGATGATTTTACGTTAATTGTTTTGCGGAGAAAGGTTTAACGTCTGTCAGACGAGGGTATAAAGCAACTAGTGATTTGAAGGAAAATTTGAGGTGATACGAATGAATATAAATGTTGATGTGAAGCAAAACGAGAATGATATACAAGTAAACATTGCAGGAGAAATTGATGTATACTCAGCCCCGGTGCTTAGAGAGAAGCTCGTTCCTCTGGCAGAACAAGGAGCTGACTTAAGAATTTGCCTGAAAGATGTCAGCTACATGGACAGTACCGGATTGGGCGTTTTTGTAGGGACCTTTAAAATGGTGAAAAAACAAGGTGGTTCGCTGAAACTTGAAAATCTTTCTGAACGGCTGATCCGACTGTTTGACATTACAGGCTTGAAGGACATCATTGATATTTCTGCAAAGTCAGAAGGTGGAGTGCAATGAAGAATAATGCTGATTACATCGAAATGAAAGTGCCGGCCCAACCTGAATATGTGGGAATTATAAGACTGACGCTGTCAGGGGTCGCAAGCAGAATGGGCTATACGTACGATGAAATTGAAGACTTGAAAATCGCAGTCAGTGAGGCGTGCACAAATGCGGTTCAGCACGCTTACAAAGAAGATAAAAATGGGGAAGTGTCAATACGATTCGGTGTGTTTGAAGACCGTTTAGAGGTTATTGTGGCGGATGAAGGAGACAGCTTTGACTTTGATCAAAAGCAGCAGGATCTAGGGCCGTACACACCTTCGCACACAGTTGATCAATTATCAGAAGGAGGGCTCGGTCTATATTTAATGGAAACGCTCATGGATGAAGTCAGAGTGCAAAACCACTCCGGCGTCACCGTAGCGATGACAAAGTATTTAAATGGGGAGCGAGTTGATCATGACACAACCATCAAAAACTACGAAACTAACTAAAGATGAAGTCGATCGGCTCATAAGCGATTACCAAACAAAGCAAGATGAACAAGCGCAGGAAACGCTTGTGCGGGTGTATACAAATCTGGTTGACATGCTTGCGAAAAAATACTCAAAAGGCAAAAGCTTCCACGAGGATCTCCGCCAGGTCGGCATGATCGGGCTGCTAGGCGCGATTAAGCGATACGATCCTGTTGTCGGCAAATCGTTTGAAGCTTTTGCAATCCCGACAATCATCGGTGAAATTAAACGTTTCCTCAGAGATAAAACATGGAGCGTTCATGTGCCGAGACGAATTAAAGAACTCGGTCCAAGAATCAAAATGGCGGTTGATCAGCTGACCACTGAAACACAAAGATCGCCGAAAGTCGAAGAGATTGCCGAATTCCTCGATGTTTCTGAAGAAGAGGTTCTTGAAACGATGGAAATGGGCAAAAGCTATCAAGCCTTATCCGTTGACCACAGCATTGAAGCGGATTCGGACGGAAGCACTGTCACGATTCTTGATATCGTCGGATCACAGGAGGACGGATATGAGCGGGTCAACCAGCAATTGATGCTGCAAAGCGTGCTTCATGTCCTTTCAGACCGTGAGAAACAAATCATAGACCTTACGTATATTCAAAACAAAAGCCAAAAAGAAACTGGGGACATTCTCGGTATATCTCAAATGCACGTCTCGCGCTTGCAACGCAAAGCTGTGAAGAAGCTCAGAGAGGCCTTGATTGAAGATCCCTCGATGGAGTTAATGTAATGATCCAGGTTGAAGAAAACGAGCATATTCAAACTCTAGTATATCAACTGAATAAAGAAGGGAAATCGATTTGCGGTGACAGTTTTTTTATGAAAGCTGATGATAAGGAGTTAATTTGCGCGGTTGCTGACGGACTGGGAAGTGGATCACTTGCTAACGAATCCTCTGCAGCCATCAAAGACTTAGTGGAAAACTATGCGAGTGAAGACGTAGAAAGCATTATCGAACGCTGTAATCAGGCGATGAAAAACAAAAGAGGCGCTACAGCATCTATCCTGAAAATCAATTTTGAGCAAAGGCAGTTTACGTACTGCTCTGTCGGAAATGTACGGTTTATTCTGCATTCCCCGTCTGGTGAAAGCTTTTATCCTCTGCCGATTTCGGGCTATTTATCAGGCAAGCCGCAAAAATACAAAACGCACACCGCCACCTATGAAAAGGGTTCAAAGTTCATTATACATACAGATGGACTCAACGTACCTGATATCCGCTCCCATTTGAAAAAAGGCCAATCGGTAGAAGAAATATCGAATTCGCTGAAAATGTATACGACATCGAGAAAAGATGACCTGACCTATATTCTCGGACAGCTGTCCTAAAAAACCAGAAAAAGAAGCTGGACATCCGGCTTCTTTTTTTTGCGGTTGACTATTAATAAGTGCGCTTATTATAATTAATAAGTGAACTTATCATTCTGGGAGCTTATGGGATGTGGAATTATGAATACACAGCGATAGCTGATGTGGATGTGGGAAAACCTGGAACTGTTATCAGGAAACAGAAACAATGGATCAATGGGAGACGGGTATTGCATCAGATTCTTTGAAAGGACAATTTCAAAATGGAACGGAAGGAACATTGCTTCTGCAAGGAAAAACAATTCTCTTATGGCTTGAGCATGTGGAGAAACATCGGGCGTTTTCTGTCATGGTCAACATGCCCGCATAGCAATGTAATAATGGAGTTTTTTCACGTGCTTCAAAAGCAAAAAGAAGATTTGTGTATCACATATGGAATTGTATTAGAAGGCGCTGAAGCAAAAAAGTGGGGAGAAATCATTGGGACTGAACTGTCTAAAGACATGCCGACGGCTGTCAGCAGGCTTGTCCATCTTTACGGAGGAGTGATAAAATGAACACAAATTACTGGATCGGCGTTGTGTCAGAGCAACATGTATTAAAAGGCGCTGCCGGCGGTTTTGCACAGCTGTGCCATGGAAAAAAAGCCCCGCTCGCCAAAATGAAAGAGGGAGATTGGCTGATTTATTATTCTCCGAGAGACGCATATCCAGACGGCAAACTGCTGCGAAGCTTTACTGCGATCGGCAAAGTAAAAAGCGGAAACATCTATCCGTATCAAATGGCTCCGAATTTTATTCCATACCGATTAGATATAGACTATTATCCATGCCATAAAATCGGTTTTTACGACATTAAATCAAAGCTTGAATTTGTTCAGGAAACCAAGCATCTTGGCTTTTTATTTCGCAGAGGACACTTTGAAATAAGCAAAAAAGATTTTTTGACAATAGCACAAGCGATGGGAGTTAACATAAGTGGAATGGCACTCTAAATTTAGCGGTCCGAACACAAGCCCGGGCTTTTTATTATGGCAGGCCACGCAAAGTTGGCAGCGGAAAGTAGGAAAAGCATTGGCTGAGTTTGACCTGACCCACGTTCAATTTGTTCTGCTGACCTCGTGCAAGTATATGATTGCTCACGGAGAAACCGTCACGCAAAAAAAACTTGCAAGCTTCAGCCAGACCAATATCATGATGGTTTCGGAGGTTGTGCGGACGCTTGAGAAAAAAGGATTTATCGAAAGAAGCAAAAATCCCCAGGATAAAAGAGAGGTCCTCCTGTCTCTTACAGAAATAGGAGGAGAAAAAGTAACAGCGGCTTTGCCAATTGTTGAGAAGATTGATCAAGCCTTCTTTGCAGCTGCGATGAAAAAAGAGAATTTTCTGAGCGGCTTACAGGAACTATTGAAACATGAGTAAAGATACGGGCAGCGCCAGCTGTCTTTTTTTATGTGTTTTTTTCGGTTTTTGATACACTAGAGAAAGAACGACAAAATTGGAGGCTTTGGTTACATGGAAACGTCAGCCCTTTTAAAACAGCAAATTGCGAAAGAAATAGGTTTATCACAAAAACACGTTGAAAGTGTCATCCGCCTGCTTGAGGACGGCAATACAGTCCCGTTTATTGCCCGGTATCGAAAAGAGCAGACGGGTTCAATGGATGAGGTTCAGATTCAGACGATTTCTGAACGCTGGCAATACATACAAAACCTGAATCAGCGAAAAGAAGAAGTCATCAGGCTGATTGCAGAGCAGGATAAACTGACAGATAATCTAAAACGTAAAATCGAGCAATCGGTGAAGCTTCAGGAAGTGGAAGACCTTTACCGCCCTTATAAACAAAAACGTAAAACAAAGGCGACAGTCGCCAAAAGCAAAGGCCTTGAGCCGCTTGCCGACTATATCCTGACACTTCCCCAAGATGATCATCTGGCAGCAACTGCAGACCAATACATCAGCGAAGAAAAAGAAGTGTTCACACGAGAAGAAGCGATTGAAGGCGCCAAGCACATTATTGCGGAACAAATCTCAGACGAGCCGACCTTCAGAAAGTGGATTCGCCAGGAAACCTTCAAAAGAGGAACCATTAAGTCTGCAGCCGGAAAGTCGGCAGACACCGATGAGAAAAATGTGTATGAAATGTATTACGAGTATGAAGAGCCAATTGCAAAAGTTGTTCCGCATAGGGTGCTGGCAATGAACCGCGGCGAAAAAGAAGACATTTTAAAGGTAGCGATCGAACCGCCTGCGGATCACATTAAGGCGTATTTAGAAAAACAAATCATCAAAAATCGCTCAACATCCGTAAGAGAGATTTTGCAGGAGACAATTGAAGACAGCTATAAAAGGCTGATCCAGCCGGCAATCGAGCGTGAAATCAGGAAAGAGCTCTCAGAAAAAGCTGATGAACAGGCGATTCATATTTTCTCAGAGAACTTGAGAAAGCTTCTTTTGCAGCCGCCGATGAAAGGCAAAACCGTTCTCGGTGTTGACCCAGCCTTTCGAACTGGCTGTAAGCTCGCTGTGTCAGATGAGACCGGAAAAGTCTTGAAAATTGATGTGATCTATCCGCATGCGCCAGTCAACAAAACAAAAGAAGCCCATGAAAAAGTGAAAAAGATTCTTGAGCAGTATCAAGTCGAGATGGTGGCGATCGGAAACGGCACAGCATCCAGAGAAACAGAGCAATTCATCGTCAATGTACTCAGAGACATGCCGCGCAAAATTTATTATGTGATCGTCAATGAAGCGGGAGCAAGCGTCTATTCGGCTTCAGAGCTTGCCAGAGAAGAATTCCCTGACCTTAAGGTTGAAGAGCGCAGTGCCGTATCTATTGCTCGGAGACTTCAAGACCCGCTCGCGGAGCTCGTTAAGATCGATCCGAAGTCTGTTGGTGTCGGACAGTATCAGCATGACGTCAGCCAAAAACGCTTAAATGAATCTCTGCGGTTTGTCGTCGAAACTGTCGTAAACCAGGTTGGAGTAAACGTCAACACAGCCTCCGCCGCGCTGCTTCAATATGTAGCTGGATTATCGAAGTCTGTAGCAGGCAACGTTGTCAAAAAACGTGAGGAAATCGGAAAGTTTTCAAATCGAAAAGAACTGAAGGACATCCCAAGGTTAGGTGCGAAAACCTATGAGCAATGTATCGGTTTCTTAAGAGTGCAGGAAGGGACAGAGCCTTTGGATAGAACAGGCATCCACCCGGAAAGCTATAAAGAAACAAAAGCACTTTTGAAAAAACTCGGACTTTCAACAGAACATATCGGCACGGCGGAATTGAAGGACAAAATCAATCAGCTGGCGCTCTCTGAAACGGCAAAAGAGCTGGGAATCGGCGAAATCACTCTGAAAGACATTTGTGAACAGCTGACAAGGCCGGAACGCGATCCACGCGATAAGGTGCCTAAGCCTTTGCTGAAAACAGACGTCCTTCAGCTGGAAGATTTGAAAGAGGGAATGGAACTGCAGGGCACCGTGCGCAATGTAGTGGACTTCGGAGCGTTTGTTGATATCGGAGTCAAACAAGACGGGCTTGTGCATATCTCAAAATTGAGCAATCAATTCGTCAAGCATCCTCTTGATGTCGTATCTGTCGGCGATATTGTGACAGTTTGGGTTGACGGCGTAGATGTACAAAAAGGCAGAGTATCGCTGTCTATGGTAAAATAAAAGCACTGCTTACGAGCAGTGTTTTTTCCTATAGAAATACCAGCATTGATTCAGCAGTTTAATTTGGTAATTATCTTTTTCAAGGAACGCTTTTTGCATCTGCTTTTTAAGCCAATTTGGCATAGGCTCATTCCTCCTCAGCTTTTATCATAAGAGGGACAGTGATTACCATATTGTATGCGAACGGTGAATTGTCCCGTTCAATGTTTTTTAAGTGAGGTGCACCATGGATAACAAAGAGCTTCAAAAGCTGACAGAGGATATTTCTGAAACATATTTTAAAAAGCCGTTCCGCCATCAGGCGCTTTTTAATGACCGGCTTAAAACCACTGGCGGCAGGTACCTGTTAACCTCCCATAACATTGAATTGAACAGAAAATATTTGATTGAACACGGCAGGGAGGAACTGATTGGCATCATCAAGCACGAGCTCTGCCATTATCATCTTCATCTTGAAGGAAAAGGGTACAAGCACAGAGACAGAGATTTTAGAATGCTATTGCAGCAGGTCAACGCGCCGAGGTTCTGTACACCCCTTAAGAAAAAAGCGGAAAACAAAAAAACTTATATGTATATCTGTACGACCTGCGGCCAACAGTATATAAAGAAGCGCGCCATGAACCCTGACAGATACAGATGCGGAAAATGCCGCGGAAAAATAAAAAGAATTTTTTCGTGAAAAAGGTTGACGAATATGGCAAGCCTATGTTACATTATAAAAGTCGTCACGAGAGATAAATAAAAACATTTACCTCTTGACACTGCAAATCAAGGCTGATATAATAAGTCTTGTCTCATTATTCCACAGTAGCTCAGTGGTAGAGCTATCGGCTGTTAACCGATCGGTCGCAGGTTCGAATCCTGCCTGTGGAGCCATATTGGAGAAGTACTCAAGTGGCTGAAGAGGCGCCCCTGCTAAGGGTGTAGGTCGCGTAAGCGGCGCGAGGGTTCAAATCCCTCCTTCTCCGCCATAAGATTTCGATATAAGTTCTCAACCATCGGCCCGTTGGTCAAGCGGTTAAGACACCGCCCTTTCACGGCGGTAACACGGGTTCGAATCCCGTACGGGTCATTCCATTTCGTTGGGCTATAGCCAAGCGGTAAGGCAACGGACTTTGACTCCGTCATGCGTTGGTTCGAATCCAGCTAGCCCAGCCATTTTTATTTTTGAAATCTAATAGTAAGAGCCATTAGCTCAGTTGGTAGAGCATCTGACTTTTAATCAGAGGGTCGAAGGTTCGAGTCCTTCATGGCTCACCATTTGTCTTTTTGCGGGTGTGGCGGAATTGGCAGACGCGCTAGACTTAGGATCTAGTGTCTTACGACGTGGGGGTTCGAGTCCCTTCACCCGCACTTTATTTACAAAGTGCACGCAAATCTGTTTTACTAGGTTAAGAGCCTACTAAACCAGCACAACACAATTTAATGATCACGCGGTCGTGGCGGAATGGCAGACGCGCTAGGTTGAGGGCCTAGTGGGTGAATAACCCGTGGAGGTTCAAGTCCTCTCGGCCGCATCTCAATAATACCAAGGGTTTAACCACCTTTGGTATTATTTTTTTGTGTGGAAAATACGGCTATGGGAGAAGACTTGCTCACCAAAACTCACCAGTTACTTAAAGTAAGTCATCCAAACGGTCGGCGGTTCCTTCTGTTTATTAGGAAAAAGATATCCGTTCATTGTAAAAGAAACGAACCATGTCCTATTCGTTCAAAAAAACTAAAGGGTGATACATATTATACATGATTAATATGTATCACCCTTTTCTTTCTTGTTCAACAATCGCGCTTGAGGAGAACATAAGCTAATACAACTGACTCGATTTCTAAAGTTGCTCCATTCTTTTTTTAAACAACTCATCCACAACCTGTTTTAAAATCTCGTACGACTGAATTTCCTTGCTCAATTCGTAAATATTAGATAACACAATTAATTCATCTGCGTGATACATTTGTTGGAAATCAATTAGTTCGCGACGAATTGTTTCTCGATCACCCATGATTGTATACCCCAGTCGACTGTGGAGAATTTCTAATTCAAACTGTGATAACGATTCTAGGAAGTTTTCAGTGGGTGGAATAAGCTTACTTAAATTATTTGTATAAATATCAATATACACCTGCAAATGACTTGCAGAAATAAAAGATGCCTCGTCTATAGATTCTGCTGCAATCACATTAATGCAAGCGATCACATAAGGTTCTTGTAAATAAGAAGACGGTTGGAAATTTTCTCGATAAATAGAGAGCGCTTCTTCCATCGAATGGGGTGAAAATTGAGCGCCAAATGCATAGGGTAAACCAAGCTTTGCAGCAATTTCCGCTGAATCCGTTGAGGATCCTAACACAAAAACAGGCACATGCGTTCCAATACCCGGATAAGCGCGAACCTCACCCTGTACACTCTTATCCCCGACAAAACGCAAAATATCATTTACTTCTCTTTCAAAGAAAAACACTCCATTATGGTTGGAACGACGAATCACATCGGCCGTTTTTTGATCCGTTCCGGGTGCGCGTCCTAATGCCAAATCTACACGATTTGGATATAATGTTTCAAGTGTTCCAAATTGCTCCGCTACGATTAATGGGGAATGATTTGGCAACATAATACCCCCTGAACCTACGCGAATGTCTTTTGTATTTGCTAATATATGTTGTACAATTGATACGGTTGCTGCACTTGCATAAGCGTCGTGATTATGATGCTCTGCAAACCAAATCCGTTTATAGCCCATATTATCTACAGCTTTAGCTAATGACACTGCAGAATCAATCCCTTGTTTCATTGTTTCTCCTTGTCTTAATGGAGCAACTGATAAAACAGATATATCAAATTTTTTCATAATTTCACCTCTAAAATAATGAACTTATACAAGATCAATGGAAAAAACATTTTGAAAAATTGTTTCATATTAAATGGTGTCCATTCCTCTTTGATTTGCATGCAAATAAATATATACTTTCTCAAACGATCAATACATAGGCAAAATAAAGTTATTTCACAATTTCACTTTACTTTTAAAGTTTTAAGCAAACATAAAAAAATGTTCAGTGAACAAAATATGTAAAATACATCTTATTTTTCAGAAAGGATACAAGAAAATGATTGATGAAATAGATAAAAAAATACTTGATGAGCTGTCTAAAAATAGTCGCCTTACAATGAAAAAATTAGGGGAAAAAGTACATCTCACTGCACCAGCAACCGCATCAAGAGTAGTAAAGTTAATAGACAATGGCATAATAAAAGGATGTAGTATCGAAGTGAATCAAGTGAAATTAGGCTTCTCTATACATGCTTTTCTTAATATTTATATCGAAAAAATCCATCATCAACCCTATTTAGCTTTTATAGAAACACAAGATAACTATGTAATAAACAATTATAAAGTTAGTGGAGACGGTTGCTATTTGCTTGAATGTAAATTTCCTTCAAACGAGGTATTAGATCAATTTTTAAATGACTTAAATAAACATGCAAACTATAAAGTGTCGATTGTTATTGGTAAATAGTTAACTTTATAAAACGGAGATGTGCGGTCATATAACATGATATATATGCTCTAAAAAAGCCCTAGGTTGGATATGGAATTTACCAAGCTGGGGCCTTTTTATACATTATAATAACAAGCGCATTATTCATCAGACATTAATGAAGTATTATAATGCTTTTTTACTTCCTTAATAGACAAATAAAGCTGATAGTTTCCATACTTCAATAAATCATTCAGAAGGTGATTTAAAACTTCTTGTGAATGAACCGTTACCTTCAGAAGATAACATGCATCTCCCGAAACACGATGAGCTTCGCTAATTTCATTACGAGTAGCAATAAATTTCAATAAATCATCATGCATATATGCATTCATGAAAAAGAAGACAAAGGCTGTAAAAGAAAACCCCATCTTCAATTCATCAACCACAATCGAATATGCTTTAATGATACCGTTATCCTCCATTTTTTTGATGCGATTGCCTACCGCTTGTCCTGTCATATGAATTTTTTCACCGATTTCTTTCCATTGTATCCGAGCATTTTTATTTAATAATTGGAGAATTTGAAAATCAATTGAATCAATTTGCATAGTAACTCCTTTCACAGTGAAAAAGTTTTACAAAATAGTATTTCATGAGACCATCGAAAATTCAATGGAAATTATATATCCTTATACAGTATAAAAATTTTAAGAGGTGAAAAAATGACAACAGCTTTATTAGTGATTGATATTCAAAATGATTACTTTCCAAATGGGAAGATGGCTTTAACAAACCCAGAGAAAGCAGCACAAAATGCGGCTAAACTACTTTCACACTTTAGAAACACAGGCGCACCTGTCTTTCATGTACAGCATATCACAGAAGGTAACATCGCTCATTTTTTCCATCCAAATACAGAAGGTGTCGAAATTCATGAGTCAGTACGTCCATTAGAGAAAGAGACAGTCATTGTAAAACATATGCCGAATAGCTTTTTCAATACAGATTTAAATGGAAAGCTACAAGAAGAAGGGGTTAAAGAATTAGTTGTTTGCGGTATGATGTCCCATATGTGTATTGATGCAACAGTTCGTTCTGCAGTTGAACATGGTTATGTATGCCAAGTGGTAGAAGATGCTTGCGCAACAACAACATTGCAAATTGAAGATAAAATCGTTCCTGCTGAGCATGTCCATTACGCATTTATGGCCGCATTAAATGGTGTCTATGCAACAGTAAAAACCACAGAGGCATTTTTAAAATAAAAGAATTTCCTGCGCGAACATAACGTCTTTCTTTTCACAAGAAAGATGATTCAACAACTTAAAAAAGGATGTTCAGAAAAATACTTCTGGACATCCTTTATTCATTATCTTTTATTGTTTTTCAGTATCATTATTCCCATCTGATAAAAGATCAAGATGTCCTGTTTTTGATCCATAGTAAGACCATATACAGGGATTGTTTTTGCCATAAATATAGATATTGATGAAGGTTTACATAAAGCACCTAATTGCTTGATTTACTTTAATGTTAGATCCCTCAATAACTCCATTCTCTTCTAATTTCTCTACTCTAGCTGTAGCTGCTGGGCATGTTAAATGTACTCTCTCCCAGATCTTTCATTGAATTCGGCTATTATACATAATTTCTCTATAATTTTTTATCTGTTTGATCTATTTGAACGTTAATTCCTTTCGAAAATAAAGTCAAAGAGTTAAAACACTTTTTTTTATCTATGTATTCGAACACTGCTGATATTATACACTTAACTCTGTCGATCTAAGACAAATAAAAAAAGAAAGTGAGTTGTAAATATGAATATTACACAAATTCGAAATGCAACAATTGTTGTAAAATACGCAAATAAAAAATTTTTGATAGATCCTATGTTAGCAGAGAAAGGTACGTACGCTACTTTCCCTGAAACGATCAGACAAGATTTATTTAATCCTTTGGTGAGTTTGCCAACATCAATTGATAACATTCTGGATGGCGTAGATGCGGTAATTGTTACTCATCTACACCTAGATCACTTTGATGATGTGGCAAAAAACGTATTGCCAAAAAACATCAAAATGTTTGTTCAAAATGAAGCAGATGCAAAAGAAGTAAAAGCAAGTGGTTTCAAAAATGTAGAAGTGCTACATCAAGACACTGTTTTTGAAGGGATCCAATTAGTAAAAACAAAAGGTGAACATGGCAGAGGGGAAGAGTTATTAAACTTAATGGGTGATGTTTGTGGATTAGTATTCAAGCACCCAAGTGAAAAAGTTTTATATGTAGCTGGGGATACAGTTTGGTATGATGCTATCGAAGACGAGATTCATACACATCAACCAGAAATCATTGTGGTTAATGGTGGAGACAATCAAAGATTAGATTTAGGTTCACTCATCATGGGAAAAGAAGACATCTATGAAGTTCACAAGGCTGCTCCTCATGCTAAGATTATATCTGTTCATATGGAAGCTGTTAACCATTGGACACTATCTAGAGAAGAATTAAAAAACTTTAGTAAAGAAAAAGGATTCTCAAGTAATATTTTAGTGCCAGAAGATGGCGAGTCTTACACATTTTAATATGAACACCGACAAATAAATAGAAGAAGCTCATAATTATAAAAACTAATCATGAGCTTCTTCTAATAATGAATATTTTAAATTTTAAATATATCGAAAATCCTAAATATACGGAATAACAAAAATGGAATGTTCCAATGATGACAAAAAAACTTGAAAAGCAACAAAGATGTGTCGTTAGGAGGTAGAATTCATGGTAATGACAAAAAAAGATACAAATATATCAACACAGCAGCCTCTTTGGTTACAAGGTTATATTGATTCACCAGAAAAACAAAACCAACTTTATAAAAAAACATTAAAAATCTTGATTTTTTCACAAATATTTGGGGGAGCAGGACTTGGAGCTGGGATAACAGTTGGGGCGCTTCTTGCACAAGATATGATAGGATCGGAAAATGTAGCAGGAATTCCAACTGCCCTCTTTACTTTTGGATCTGCCGTAGCTGCCCTGCTTATAGGAGCATCCTCACAACGTTTTGGTCGCAGAGCTGGACTTGCAGGTGGTTTCCTTATAGGCGGATTAGGTGCTATAGGTGTGATAATCGCGGCTTTAATTAACAGCGTTGCCCTATTATTTGTTTCTCTTCTTATTTATGGAGCAGGTATGGCTTCTAATCTTCAAGTTCGGTATGCTGGGACAGACCTTGCAAATGAGAAACAACGGGCAACTGCTGCAAGTATGGCCTTAGTTTCTACTACTTTAGGAGCTGTAGTAGGTCCTAACTTAGTTAATACAATGGGGGAATTTGCAGATTCAATTGGTGTTCCCAATTTAGCTGGTCCGTTTATTATGTCAGGAGCAGCTTTTATAATTGCTGGAATTATTCTCTTAATTTTTCTTCGTCCAGATCCGCTGTTTGTATCAACAGCTATTGCGAATGCTGAGAAAAAAGACGATAAAGTACAAATAGGAGGAAGTCTAAAAAATCCTGCTATAGACAAAAAAGGAATAATGGTAGGAGCTGTCATTATGATTTTAGCTCAACTAATCATGACAGCTATTATGACAATGACACCGGTTCACATGGGTCATCACGGTCATGGTTTAAGCGAAGTGGGATTAGTTATAGGACTCCATATTGCAGCGATGTATCTTCCTTCACCATTGACTGGTTTATTAGTAGATAAGTTTGGTCGCACAACTATGGCTATTGCTTCAGGTGCCACACTTCTTGCCGCTGGGTTGGTGGCAGCTATTGCACCGGCAGACTCATTATCATTGCTAATCCTAGCACTAGTATTACTAGGGGTAGGTTGGAACTTTGGTTTACTAACGGGAACTGCCCTTATTATAGATTCAACACATCCATCTCTACGTGCAAAAACACAGGGAACATTCGATGTTTTATTAGCACTATCAGGAGCAGCAGGTGGAGCCTTGTCAGGAATGGTTGTTGCACATTCTAGTTATACAATACTATCAATTTCTGGAGCCGTTTTATCATTGTTACTCATTCCAGTAGTTATTTGGTATTTTAGAAGGATTCAGGAAAAAGCATAAGCTTATATAACTGTCTTTGAAGAACCTAAGTAGACATTACTTTACCGGAACCTCCTTTTTCTATTTATTATAGTAAGGAGTTGACATGGCATTAGTGGCATGTGTATAACTACACAATTATTTGGGATTCAGAGAGCATGTAATGAACGGAAGAGATAATTATTTATCACTTTTATTATTGTACGGTGTTCTTGTGGCATTAAGTTCAGTCAATTTTGGTCTAACTGTTTTCTTTTTGTTTTCATCACCTCTCCATATTATTAACAAACACGAAAAGGATTTTAATGAAAATAAAATGATTAGCGTATGTATCTCTAATTTTCAAAATGAATGAATAGTCCTTTTTAAGATTTACACACTTATTCTCCAAGGAAAAATGACTCAATTTTTCGATTTTTTATGTAAATCAAAAAAGAATCATGTTAGAGTAGGTGTGCTGAAAATAATTCAAAAAATTATTTTGCGATATGATTAAAGTAATATTGCCAGAGAGTTTCAATTGGACAAAATTGTAAGTGTTTAATACACTGGGGCTGCAATCAAATATGCACCTGGAATCAATTGCTAAACGGGGGAGTTTATATGAACAACAAGAAAAATATCTTTGATATTGTTATGTACATTATTTTCGGTGTGTTAAGTCTTTTTCTAGTTGCAAAAACTGATTATGGCACTGGAGTTTTAGTGTTTGTTGCAATTTTATACCTCGCTGTTATTGCTTATAAAATTAAGCAAGTATTTAGTAATTCAGATTCTTAAGGTGTAACACAAGGAGGATTTCAATTGAGAAAGAAAAGAGTTATTACTTGTGTTATGGCTGCATCATTGACTTTAGGCTCACTTTTACCTGCAGGTTACGCTTCTGCAAAGGAGGACTCTAAGACAACCCCTTCTTACGAAGAACTAGCTCTACATTACAAAATGAAAAGTGAAAAGATTTCATCGAACGGGAAATTAGTTGAAATTGAGTATGTGAGTGGAAATGAAACTCACAAAGTTCAGATGAACGGAAATAATCATACTGTAAAAGTCGATGGCATAGAACAAAAAGGTTTAAACTTTGAGTATGATGAAAATGTTGCTAAAAGAACAAATTATGAAAACAATAATTTGAAATCAAATGAATTCACAACACAGGCTGCAAAACCTAAAAAGGGATACCATTATGTGGGGACTTTATCTGGGCATACAAAAGCAGCTAAAAATGCGTTATCAGTTACAATGTCATTAGTCGGTATTGTCCCTGGCTTGGGATGGGGGAGTAAGGCTGCCACTATTTTATTCTCTTATTGGGCAAAAGAACAAATCCCTGATGCGTATTATAAATATGATTTATACGAAAAAGGAGCAATGACTGATAGTTGGTATCAGTATGCTACAGTTCAATTTTTTGAAGATAAAGCTCATAAAAAGAAAATGGGCAAACCTTGGACAAGTACTCCTGCAAAAGTAGATTTACCTAATAGCTAATTTTAAAATCACTTTGTCTTTATAAAGGACAAAGTGATTTTTTGTTATACAGAAGTAAAATCCCTCGTCTGAGGAATCTTGGAAAAAACTTGGTTCAATTTTGATATAACATGTTTTTTTCTTGCTAATTTAGTTTTTCTATGTATCGCTACACATTCTAAATAATAAGATATTAGCCGGACGGTTGATGCCAAGCTCAAAAGTTTATATGGAAGTCAAAGCATAAAAAAGGGTGTTACAACGTGTAGTCTTCTTTTTATTTTGCCAACGTAACAAGTGTGAAAGTAATGATTTGTAGGATCAGTTAAGAAAGGTTTAAGATTAGATATTGAAAAATTTTATATATTTTCAATAAAATACTGGTACTATAATAAATGTATACAGATTGTATGGAGATGTAATTAATTAAAAAGGAGTTTTTTAATTGCGTTGGAGTAAATGGTTCAATGTTTTTTGTATAGTAGCATTGGGATCAATATATGGTTATAAATTATTTACTAACCAAGAAGTCAGTACTACTCGTTTAATAATAGCTTCTGTAATTGTGTTGTGGAATATTGTTGGACTTTTTAGCAAAGAATCAGTAAAACAAGCACAGCAAGCAAATTAAAAGTCATAAAGTTGGGAAAGAAGGATGTTACTTATGTAGTATCCTTCTTTATTATTCCTTGAAAAATGAAACAAATTGGAGATTACAGCTTATATAATCAATTGAAGTCGTTGATTATTTTCATGAACAGGAGATTTAATGCTTTCTGATGAAATATTATCGTATGAATGTTGCAAGAGGAAACGTTACTCAAAGATTACAGGGATGTGATGAACACTCCTCTTTATCGCACTCACCTGACCCCAAATTGTTGGGGAAGGGCAGGTACGGAAGATAGAGTATTTTTTCTTCGTAACAAATCGAAAAGGTTGGATAATAAAAAACTTATAATCTAAGGCGGTATATAGTTGTGAAAAAGGCGTTATTTCTTATATTAGACCAGTATGCAGATTGGGAAGGTGTTTACTTAGCATCTGCATTAAATCAAAGAGAAGATTGGTCGGTTCACACTGTTTCTTTAGACCCTATTGTAAGCTCAATAGGTGGTTTTAAAACATCTGTCGATTACATAATAGGGTTAGAACCTGCAAATTTTAATTTGCTAGTTATGATTGGCGGGGATTCCTGGAGTAATGACAATAAAAAACTATTACATTTTGTAAAAACTGCATTTCAAAAAAACATTCCAATAGCAGCGATATGCGGTGCAGTGGATTTTTTGGCGAAGAATGGTTTGCTGAATAATCATAGCCATACAGGTAATTTTGTTTACTTATGGAAAGATTACAAACAATATAAACCGATTAGCAGTTTTGTAGAGAAACAAGCAGTAAGAGATAAAAATTTGGTTACTGCTAATGGAACTGCCCCTATTGAATTTACTAATTTAATTTTAGAGATGATTGATTTTGATACTCCTGAGAACATAGAGAAAATGATGTATATGAATCGTTATGGTTTTTATCATTTTTGTGATAAATATGGAAATCCATTTGTTGATTAATTTGCTGGAAATGATTTTCCCGAATAGGGGGCTTTGCGATTGAGTTGAATTTCCTAATAAAGCAAAGAAAGATGATTTGAGGTCAAGTTTAACAAATAATGCCATCAATATTAATTTGCAGTTATTTCCGATTCCTGATATAATAAAGAAGAATTATTTTTGTTCGGTGTAAAGGATAGTATGAAGATTGACTTTTCGTCTTGATGATACTTTGGGCAAGGATAGTATATACTGTGTGGTTACACACTAGGAGGCAACAAAAATGGAACAAGGTACAGTTAAATGGTTTAATGCAGAAAAAGGTTTTGGCTTTATCGAACGCGAAAATGGAGACGATGTATTCGTACACTTTTCTGCAATCCAAAGTGACGGATTCAAATCTTTAGACGAAGGTCAAAAAGTATCGTTTGACGTTGAGCAAGGTGCTCGTGGAGCTCAAGCTGCTAACGTTCAAAAAGCTTAATCTTCAATCGTTTATACAAACAGGCTCTTTATATAGGGCCTGTTTTTTTATGTCTATATCATACTCAATAAAAAACCCTACTCAACGTTCGAGTAGGGAGATGCTACAAGGTAATAGAAAAAGATTTAAAACTTCAAAGGTTTGTTTACAGTATAACATACTGGATTGACAATATGCGGAATGTATATAAATTATTTAATGTTTTGTTCAAATATAGATAACTGACTCTTTTTTTCACTAACCTGTTCGTTCATTTAAGTAAGATTAGATGAATTATAAAAATGGTTTCATCTAAATGTTATCAACTCGCATATCTCTTTTATGAGAAGAAGATAAACAATTATTATTCAATGTTGCAGTGGATATAAGAAATTCTTAAAAATAATGAGGAGATCGATTGTTTTTTTCTCCTGGAAATAATCACTTAGAGATACCTAAAACAATGAAAGCCCTACCTCTCTTCCATCCTTACGGCTCCTTGTCCGTGCCAGTGTGAATCAGGATACTAAAAAAAGTGACTATTTTATTGAGTTTTTTGGTAAAACTTCAATCTTCGCAGAAGAAATGTAAATAATAAAAATGGATTAGAATGTAGGAATAACAAAAGAGGTCGTTAATGTTCTAAACATAAGTTGGAGAAGATTTGCTTTTCATCATAATATTCCGAAATATCTTTTGGGATGTATCTAACCAAAACTTTTTATTTGTTTTTCAGTGATTCCTTTAATTACTTCCAGTTCACTAATCAAAAATTCATATGCATTATCCAGCATTTTTTTTTCGCTTGCATTAAGTGCTTTTTCTTTCTTCATACGCATTAAATCACGTACAACTTCAGCACCTTCTTGTATTTCACCTGTTTTTATTTTGTCCGTGTTTATTTTGTACCTTTGCTTCCATGGCAGTAACCTATCGGATTCTCCATGCTGAAAAATGTGCATAATGTGTTTTAATGCAAGTATATCGGTAACTGGTCGTATATTCGAACTCAATATTTTACTCGTTGGAATCATAACTGTCATATTACTGATTGACATTCTTATGACATAATACTGTTGTTTTTCCTCTAAGAATTCTTTTTCTTCTATGGCTTCAATTATACCTGCTCCGTGCATTGGATAAACAATGTTATCGCCAATTTGAAACATATCATCCACCTCCATATATGGTATCCTTCTTAAGATTACCATATATGGAGGTGTAATATCAAAATTTTAATAATAACATGATCGAATTTTTGATGTCAATAACTTTTTTGAAAAAACAGATCAAGCAAAAACAATAGGGAACGTGTCGGATTTCCAATCAGGAAAAGGTCAATTGATCCGTGTGAGCAGTTTTTCATTGGCTCAATGACATTACAGAAATGATTTGAGTAGATAAGAAAGAACGATATTCGTGAAATGTCAGCTAAAAATATTTAAAGCACATGATTAAGTTCTAATTTCTTTACCGATTTGATATGGATAACGGCCGACTTACTTAATGATGCATTTTCACTTATCTTGCAAGCAGAAAAAGGTTTGTTGATAAACATTTAGCCACCAAATTGGCATTATTATCAGGGAAATTGACAACCTTCAAATGGGTATTGAGGCGAGAAGAAAAATAAAGAAAGGAGAGATTATAAATGAAGACCAGAACATAAAGAAGTAAAGGGGAAAGAACAAGGTTAATTGAAAAGCAAACTATATAAAATAGTTTGCTTTTTTTTGTTATGACTTCACTTCTTTTTCTTTCTCTTTAATGACTAATAAAACACCGCTCAGAATTAAAAACGAACCTATCCAAAATGTCCCGCCTATTTGTTCTCCAAGCAGAATCCATCCGAGTAAGGTTCCAACCAGAGGCTGAAAAAAGAAAAAGAGGCCTCCACTTGAGGCATTTAATAATTGTAAGCCGTGGTTCCACAATAAAAATGCACAAGCTGTTGAAACAATTCCCAAATACAAAAGGCCACCTAGAATTTTAGGGTCAAGCAGTAGTGGCGTAAAAATCGTGCTAGGGGAGTACCATTAACAGGGACTCCATTTATTAATAGAATAAACTTTATGAATTCATTTTTTTGTATGATAATGGCGTCATATTCATCGCTTGTTGAAATTTACTTATGAAATAACTGGTACTGTTAAATCCAACTTGATAAGACACTTCTGTCACATTGGATTCAGGGTGTTGCAGTAATAATAAGCTTTTTTGAATTCTATAATCCATTACATAACGTAATGGCGTCTTATTCAGCATTCGTTTAAAATAACGGCAGCATTCAGAACGGCTCAGTTGGCCAGCTTTTGCAATGTCCTCTAATGTGATTTTTTCAACATAATGGAGATGGATCCAGTTTAACATTTGTTTCATTCGATGACTTTTTATCATTTCAGATTGATCGTACTCTAATTGAAAACCATTAACGACCAGGTTTTTCCACATTAACGTTAATTGCATCGTAATGTCAATCTCATAGAGCGATGTCTTTTGTTGAATCAATTGATTTATTTTTTTAACAGCATCTAGAATATTTTTTGCCCACTGTTGATTTCCAGCCAAAAATAAATAGGGCAAATTGGTTGAAAACATATAGGGCTGAACATAGCTTGAATACAGTTCCTGAGATAAAACGAAATGGGGTGACACATTCAAGCAAATATACGTACAATCCGAGCCTTCCTTTTCTTCGGCCATGTGCAGGTAGCCGCTATTGATAAATAATCCATCCCCTTCGTGAACCTCTATTTTTTCTTCATTTATTTGAAAGAGAGCTATCCCTTTTAGTATCAAAACAAATTGGATTTCATCATGCCAATGAAGCGGAATATAGCCATTTATATTTTGATTGATCGTTGTCTTGTAGCAGGCAACTGGCAATTCTACCGTTCGGTGCTCTGTTAATTCTTTTAAATTTTGATCGATCACAAAATTCTTCATTCTGACTTCACACCTCAATATATTTATATTTTTTCATTCAATTTGAGTATTTTTTATCATGTTTTGCATTTATTATAACACTATTATTATATTTATTAGTGAGGAGTCATGTATGAATACTTCCAATAGAAGAATGGGATTGTTCTATGTTATCACAGGGGCGACATGTTGGGGGATTGGAGGCACAGTAGCCAAAAAACTTTTTCAAGAATATCAAATTGATGTCAATTGGCTTGTAACGACACGCTTGCTTACGGCTGGAATGTTACTTTTAATGCTGCAACTGTTCAGAAAGGATCGTTCCCAGGTTATTGAGGTGTGGAAACACAAAGCGTCGGCTGGCCAGCTTCTAATTTTTGGCCTATTGGGAATGCTAGCTGTGCAGTACACATATATGGCATCCATTCAACATGGGAATGCTGCCGTTGCTACGTTATTGCAATATTTATCCCCAGTAATCGTCATTATCTACACGCTGTTGCGAAAACAAACGGTTCTTACCAAACAAGATATCATAACTGTTGTACTTGCTTTAGTGGGTTGCTTTTTTTTGTTAACAAATGGTTCAATGTCTCAACTTTCAGTGCCGGCAGCTGCAGTAGTATGGGGAGTTTTATCAGGATTCGCGGCAGCTTTTTATACTTTGTATGCCGTTGGTTTATTAAATAAATTTGATTCTCTTGTCGTTGTAGGTTGGGCTATGATTATTGGCGGTTTTGCATTGGGTTTTATCCATCCGCCATGGCAACTGGATTTTCAACGATTAACTGCTGAGGCGTATGCATATATCTTATTCGTGATATTATTTGGAACAATGATTGCGTTCTGGTTCTTCATAAAAAGCTTGGAAAGCCTCTCTCCAAAAGAAACAAGCCTACTAGGCAGTCTAGAGCCTCTATCAGCTGTTGTAACAACTGTCGTTTGGTTAAAAGCGCCATTTGGTTCTTTTCAATGGATTGGTGCTATTTGTATTATAGGGATAACTTTAATATTGGCTTTACATAAAGAGCCTTCTATGGAGAGTGAAAAATCGATATTAAAGATTAGGAATCATGCAAATCGGGATATATAGGGGCTTTTTTTGCTTACATGACCGGTCCGGCAATGAAAAACACTGGTGGAGTTTGAGCCCTCTCGGCAGTATCAAAAATACCAAGGGTTTTGACGCCCTAGGTATTTTTTCTTCAAGAACCTTCAATTTTTCTTCTCTGATTGAAAAACGTATTACTTTTTTGTGATTGGTATCCAAATTTCACTTTTAAAAGATGGTGATGTTACATCCTTATGCTCGTTCCACAATATTTCTGGACCTTCTATTTGTTCGTAATTTGACGATGGAAACCATTCGGAATAAATGCGTCCCCATACTTCTTGCAGTGTATCCGGAAATGGCCCGATTGATTCGAATACAGCCCATGTTGAGGCAGGAACTTCAAGCCGTGAGAAGTTATCTGGACACCGTTTCGTTGTGGCTGCGCCAATATAGTGATCGAGCTCTCCGTTTTCCTCTGTCCGACCTTCAGAAAAATTCGTGGATGCACTAATGAGGCCTGATGGTGCTACATTAGATAGCTCTTTTAGTTTATTTATTGCTTTTTCATCTAAACTTTCCCACATAGATGCAATTTCCGGATTAATTCCTTTGAAAATAATAGGAACTCTTTTTTTAATGCCAACGATGCGAAATGCCTCTTTTTCTTCAATACGGTAGTTCATTTCATTTCCTCCTTTAATTGTTAGCTGGAAGGTCATTCGTGGATAAGCTTTAAGGGAATGGCCATTAAATCTGGCTTTTGATGGGTTTATGCCATGTAAATTTTGGAATGCCCGTGCAAAAGAATCTGGTGAGTTATAACCGTACTTTATTGCAATATCAATCACTTTTACATTGCTGTCTTTCAGTTCAAAAGCTGCAAGAGTAAGACGTCTGCGACGAATATATTCCGATAATGAAATACCTGCAAGGAAGGAAAACATCCTTTTAAAATGATATTCAGAGCAGAAAGCAAGCTTTGCTGCCTCTTGAAAATCAATATCATTAGTGAGGTTTTCTTCAATATACTTTAACGCCCTATTCATACTTTTAAGCAAATCCATTTATTTGGCCTCCTTTAACCAAAGAATAACAGGAGTGAAATGTATTTATCCGACATTCTGTGCACAGTTTTGCAGGATGACTTATATGAAATAAAGTAAGTGATTCACTTGTATTTGTACAGGTTTTATTGAAGCATGCTGTTCATAAAAAGGCATCAATAAAAGAAAGTTATAATTGTCTTATAAACGGCACATTCATATAATTGAGTGAAAAAGGATGCGTATCATGCCTATCAATTCTTTTGAAAATTATCCGATGAGCTGGAAGCCATCGATTGATAAAGCTGAAAAGCCTATTTATAAAGCACTTGCAGGGCAATTGGAACAGGATATTTTAAACGGAGTTTTATTACCTGGAACAAAACTTCCTCCACAGCGAGAATTGGCCGATTATCTAGATTTAAATGTGAGTACGATTTCAAAAGCATTTAAAGTGTGTGAGTTAAAAGGGCTGCTGAGTGCGACTGTAGGGAGCGGCACATTTGTATCGTATGATGCGTTGTCGAATGCGTATTTACTTGAGGATACTAAGCCGACACATTTAATTGAAATGGGAGCAATACTTCCAGATCACGCTTCATATGAGCCCTTGTTATACCAACTGAAAAACATGGTTCATGAGGAGGATTATGAAAAATGGTTTAGCTATGGCCGGGCAGGTGAAAGCCTTTGGCAAAAAGATGCAGCTGTAAAGCTCATCCAAAGAGGCGGATTTGAAACATCCGTTGATCACATTTTATTTGCAAATGGAGGGCAAAATGCGATTGCAGCGACATTGGCGAGTCTTTGTAAGCCTGGAGATCGCATCGGAGTTGACCATCATACGTACCCTGGATTAAAAACTGTTGCATCATTGCTTAGTGTGCAAATCGTACCGATAAAATCAGAAAACGATGAAATGAGTCCGGAGTCACTTGAATATGCGTGTAAAAACGAAAATATTAAAGGTTTGTATTTAATCCCGGATTATCATAATCCGACGACTTCCTTTATGTCTGTTGAGAATCGAAGAATGGTTGCAGACATTGTAAAGAAATATAATCTGTTTGTTATTGAGGATGCATCGTACCATCTTCTCAACAAAAATCCGCTTCCGGCACTCGCCTCATTCGCACCGCAACAGGTTATTCATATTGCAAGTTTATCAAAATCGTTAGCGCCAGGCCTGCGTTTGGCTTATGTAGCAGTGCCGAGACAATATAAGGAGCCAATATCAAAGGCGCTTTATAATTTAAATATAACTGTTTCCCCGCTATTAGCTGAACTTACTGCTCGCACGATTGTATCAAATCAATTTGAAGTCTTAATTGAGAGTCATCGTGAACAAACCATTCGCAGAAATCAACTCGTAAACCGATATGTTGCGGGATATACATGTTTAGGTGTTGAAACAGGCATTTTTCGTTGGTTGTTGTTACCGGGTAAAATGTCTGGTGCCGAATTTGAAGAATTGGCTGCTCGACTTGGCGTGCAAGTGTATGCGGCTGAACGCTTTGTAGTGGGAAATAGTTGTCCTGAAAGGGCTGTAAGGGTTTCTGTCTGTGCACCAAAAACACTTGAAGAGCTTGAACAAGGATTAATGATCCTGAGACGTTTGCTAGACGATCTTACCTAATATTGTTTGCCATACAATTATGACATTGTATGGCTTTTTTGTGCGTGTTATGATGATCCACATCTAGAGGGAGGTTTATACAAAATTGGCTTTTAGAAAGGAAGGTCAGATGATGTTAGACAAGGACAGCGTAAAAGCAATAGATGTTCAAACTGCTTCATTACAGAGCTACATCAGTTCACCAGAAAAACAAAAATCGTTATACAAGCGTACACTATTCGTTGTGAGTATCTCACAAATTTTTGGCGGTGCGGGGCTGGCGGCAGGAGTGACTGTCGGTGCGCTTATTGCACAGCAAATGCTTGGCACTGATGCGTTTGCTGGTTTGCCTTCTGCTTTATTTACTTTAGGGTCAGCAGGATCTGCATTAATTGTTGGAAGACTTTCTCAACGTTATGGCCGTCGAACAGGTCTTTCAGCTGGCTTTATGATTGGCGGACTTGGAGCAATAGGCGTTATTATGGCAGCAATCATAAATAGTATTTTCTTGTTATTTATTTCGTTGCTTATTTACGGTGCAGGTACAGCCACTAATTTACAGGCCCGTTATGCAGGTACAGACTTAGCAAATCATAAGCAGCGAGCGACTGCTGTTAGTATAACCATGGTTTTTACTACATTTGGCGCAGTGGCAGGTCCAAGCTTAGTGAATGTGATGGGGGATTTCGCTCTTTCTATTGGTGTTCCATCACTTGCTGGCCCTTTCATTTTAGCCGCAGCAGCATATATGTTAGCAGGTGTGGTCCTTTTCATTATGCTTCGTCCAGATCCATTAGTTATAGCAAGAACAATAGAAGCGGCAAATGAAGAGCCTGGTGATAAAGGACATTTGGCGGCAACTGAGCATACAGAAAACAAAAAAGGGATAATCGTTGGGGCAACGGTTATGGTTCTTACCCAAATAGTAATGGTAGCTATTATGACAATGACACCGGTTCATATGAGACATCATGGGCATGACTTGGGTGCAGTCGGTCTTGTTATTGGTTTTCATATAGGTGCTATGTATCTCCCTTCACTTGTTACAGGTGTTCTTGTAGATAGGTTGGGACGTACCGCAATGGCTATTTCCTCTGGAACAACGTTGCTTTTGGCAGGTGTAATAGCAGCATTTGCTCCGGGAGAATCTATGATTCTTCTCGTCATTGCTCTTTCTTTACTGGGATTAGGGTGGAATTTTGGTTTGATAAGCGGGACTGCCCTTATTGTAGATTCAACTGATACTGCCACACGAGCTAAAACGCAGGGGACAGTGGATGTTCTGATTGCGTTGTCAGGAGCTGCTGGCGGAGCATTATCTGGAATGATTGTGGCAGGTTCAAGTTACCTCGCATTATCACTTATTGGAGGGATTTTGTCCTTATTACTCATTCCGGTGGTGGTATGGTCTAGGGGCCGCTAAAGGGTAGGATTGTTTAATTTACATTAATTTGTTATATTGTTAGATAAAGTATATTGCAGCATCTAATATTCTAACGAACTATAGTTGCTCCATTAAATCTATTATAAAGATTTGACCAGGATTCCTTATAGCTGTGTCACTCACTGCATATTCTTTAATTGAATCACATAAAATGGTTATCGGATTTGAAAAAGGCAGGATTACTCGCTTTAGGTAAAGGAGTCATAACGTTGTTAAAAAGGTTTTCTCTTGTTATTGTTACACTAATGATGTCTATCGTTGTTGTTTTAGCGGCTGCTAAAGAGTCGCCTGGAGATCATGTCATCTCATTTGATGAACCTATTATCTTGATGATCTCAATTGGAATCGTTGTATTTTTATTGATCCCTCCATTAGTCATGTCCTTTTTTGGCAATTTGGTTGTAAGAATAATATCTGGTGTATACCAATGTTTTATCGTTTTCACTTTTCTGGGGCTCATTCCAATTGGATTTCTTATTCCCAATGGCTTTTTGACAATTCTAGTTTCTATTGCAGGAACTTTAGTCAGTATAGCTAGTGTTGCCGTAACCTTATGCATTGGCAAGAATAAAAAAGATATATAATCATCGAATTGTTATTTTTTCAGATTGTCAGTGAAATAATTATACAAAAAGAGAAGGCTTGTGGGCCTTCTTTTTTTGTTGTTGCATCATCCCCACTTTGAGCTTAATCTATTGAATAATAAGAGAAGGAACCTATAGAAGAATAAAATAAATACCGAGATGTCAAAAATAAAACTGGACTTCATTATTGTGAATTCACGTAAATGTAAAAAGATTGGAAAGAGGGGAATTCCTTCATGACAAATAGCAGAACAAATCCGAAGGTTGATGAATTTTTAAGTAAAGCGAAAAAGTGGAAGGAAGAATTTGAGAAGTTGAGAACCATCATTCTTGACTGTGAGCTGACTGAAGATTTTAAGTGGATGCATCCTTGTTACACATATCATAATAAAAATATTGTTTTAATACATGGGTTTAAAGAATATTGCGCGCTTCTGTTCCACAAAGGCGTCTTATTACAGGATACAGATGGAATTCTCATTCAACAAACGGAGAATGTACAGGCGGCGCGCCAGATTCGGTTTACAAATGTTCAGGAAATAAATGAGCTAGAAAACATTTTGAAAGCCTATATTCACGAAGCCATTGAAGTTGAAAAAGCCGGTTTGAAAGTGGATGTTAACAAAAATATTGAATTGAACATTCCTGAAGAACTTCAAAATAAATTCGATGAAATCCCTGCATTGAAAATTGCTTTTGAAGCTTTGACCCCGGGACGGCAAAGAGCGTACACTCTTTATTTTTCTCAAGCCAAACAATCCAAAACCCGAGAATCGAGAGTCGAAAAATATGTGCAAAAAATTCTCGATGGAAAGGGATTAAAGGATTAGGCACGCCAAGGTTCAGGCTAAAGGAATAGCATCATAGCGTAATAAGATCATTTCTATAGAAGAAAAACAAGCATAGTAAGATGCTTGTTTTTTCTTAGGACAACATTCACTTACTGCTGAAATGCTTCTAACATTGTATGCCACTAGACAGCGTTATAAAATATTAATGCAACACCTAGAAATCTATCCAATGAAATAGCTCAATGGTATGGCTCATTACATTTAGAATGCCTAGGAGAACTAATAGAACCGGAAGATTTTTAGCAAGTTACTACACTCCAAACTTTGTTTTTGTATTAATATACCTTATTAACCATTGTTTTTAGTCAGGTGCAGACAAACGAATACTGATTAATGAATCATCATGATATCAATGAGCCGCTTGATTTTTTCATCGTCGCCTGTATCAACGTACACTGTTTTTCTGTTTTTTATGATACTCTCAGTCACTTCCCGCATGACGCCTTTTTCTATATCATCAGCGGAATCCCAGCGTAAAGGCACATTATATACATGAATTGTGCCATCCCCATTGCCATGATAAGTGACTGATCCATCCACTAAACGAGAACCTGCCAACTGGGTCACATTTTCTGGATAGCTGGCACTTGTATCATCATTAGGATTAATTGGCTCGCCAGCCGCAATATGTCGAACATTTAATTCATCTATCTCTTGATTAGGTCCAAGTTGAAGCCAAACTCTGGCATATTCAATTTTTTCCGAAGAGTATGCTGCCAATACATTGTCTTCTTTGCTTTTCTCTTCTGCTGAAGAGGTATCATTTGCAGCTTTTGTTGCGGATTCTTCTGATTCTGTTATTGGCTCCGCTTCATCCTTGCGTATTTTGGTGCTCTCTTCAGGCTCAGTGTGTTTTTCGTCAGTTTGCACAGCAGAAGCTTGATTTGAAGGTTGTTGTGCTTCTCCATCCTTACTGTCCGTACATCCAGCAAGCAAAATCATAAGCAGCAGGGCAGTATTGCAATAACATATCTTTCTGCGTTTCTTCATTTTTTCATTCCTCTCTATTAATTCAGGTCAGCTTCATATATAAGTTTATGTATCTAAATATTACCATGGAATAGATAGGATGATATTGAAAACTGTTTAAGAAGAGGAAACGATCTTGAATAGCATCGCGAAAACCTAAGAATCTTAAGAAGTTTTGCCCCTTTTTCTTCAGGTATTGAATGTAAAGTGGGATATAAATGCAAACAAAAACGAAATGCCTTATCCACCTCGTGTCATGGCAGAAAAAGTGGGGGATTTATTAGAGCGGATTTGATAATGGCGGCAGGTAAATGGGTGTTGACTTATATGTCTAAGCGGGAGACTCAAGTCTGCTCGATCGCATACAAAATACCAAGGGCCAGCAACCCTTGGTATTTTTATACCTTCATGCATTTTTGAAGTTTATGCTTAAAGGTCTGCCTTACTTTGCAAATCGCCGAGCTGCTGCAACGCACATGATAACGGCGATATTCACTGCTACGAGTGCCCAGCCCACTTTCTCGTGCAGAATCACTGAGGCAAGCAGCAGTCCAAAAAAAGGCTGGAGAAGCTGGAGCTGCCCAACCGCTGCAATTCCCCCTTGGGCAAGACCTCGATACCAGAACACGAAGCCAATCAGCATGCTGAATAAGGATACATATGCAAGACTGAGCAGTGCGGGAACGCCGATCGCCGACCATGAGTCCGGCGTAAAAAAGAACGACAATGGCAGCATAAGAGGAAGCGACAGAACGAGTGCCCATGAGATCACCTGCCAATTCCCCAGACGCCGTGAAAGTTTGGCCCCTTCTGCATAACCAAGACCGCATACGACAATAGAAGCCAGCATGTACGCGTCGCCAAGCGGGGATGAACCTCCCCCCTGAATGAGGGCGAAACCTGCTACTAACAAGCTGCCGGCAGCTGAGAAAATCCAGAAGACGGGGCGAGGGCGTTCACCCCCGCGCAGTACGCCGAAGACTGCCGTTGCGAGTGGAAGAAGTCCAATGAAGACAATGGCGTGTGCGGATGTGACATGCTGAAGCGCTAAAGCTGTCAGCAACGGGAAACCAATCACTACGCCGAACGCTACCACTAACAATGAAATGAGATCTCTTTTGGCAGGATGCTGCTGCCGGAAGATGAGAAGGAGACCTCCCGCCAGTACACCAGCTATCGCAGCACGGCAAACTGTGAGAAATAACGGATCGAAGTCTGACACAGCCAAACGGGTCGCAGGCAGCGAGCCGCTGAAAATGAGTACGCCTATAAAACCATTTATCCAGCCATTTGTTGTTTTGTTCATTATAATCACTCCACATATCTTTCTTGTTCATTGTCTGTATTTTCTTAACAAAACCAGCAGCTAAGGATTACAATGACTATAAACTGGAATTGGCCTTTTATAAACAGCCAGTTTTCATAAAAAAATGCATACCAGTTAGGAGAACAACGCGCAAATGGATATCACGCCTTTTTTGAATAGAACTCTGGATATTCCGCTTTATCAGCAGCTTTATCGGTATTTTAAAGAAAATATGCATCGGGGCCGTATTCAAAAAGGAATGAAGCTTCCTTCAAAAAGACTCCTGGCGAATCAGCTTTCCATCAGCCAAACGACTGTAGAACGTGCCTATGAACAGCTCGCTGCTGAAGGTTATATTGTGAGCAAGCCAAGAAGCGGGTGGTTTGCTGATTATCATGATTCTGATTTTGCTTATGATAGAATGCCAAGCACAACACCCATTCAACAAGAAGCAGAAGAAAATAAACAATGGATTGATTTTCATTATGGGAATGTAGATTCTTCTTACTTCCCTTTTTCCGCATGGCGAAAAAGCATGGTCAATAGCTTAGACCAATATGGACACGAGCTTTATCGGCCGGGACATGTTTTAGGAGAGTTTGAGCTGAGAACACTCATTGCAGAGTACCTGTATCAATCTCGGGGGGTTCATTGCGGCCCTGAACAAGTGATTATAGGTGCCGGGAACCCTATTCTGCTGCAAATCTTGTGCCAAGTTTTTGAGCCGAATATTTCTATAGGGTATGAGGATCCTGGTTATCCAAGAGCACGCAAGATTTTTGAAGCCAACCGCATGAATATTGTTCCTATACCAGTCGATGATGAGGGAATCTGTATACAGAAGATCAAAGAACAGCAGCCAAACCTTGTATATGTCACACCTTCCCATCAATTTACGCTGGGAACCATAATGACAATAAACAGAAGAATTCAGCTGCTCAAATGGGCGGCCGAAAATCAATCCTTTATCATAGAGGATGATTATGACGGGGAATTTAGGTACACAGGACAGCCGGTTCCTTCTCTGCAAGGGCTTGATCAGCATAACCGTGTCATTTATATGGGCACTTTTTCTAAGTCTCTTTTGCCCTCGCTGCGTATCAGCTATATGATTCTTCCTTCGCCTCTTTTAAAAAAGGGTCATGAAATCACGTCCTTATATAAGCAGACAGTGTCCTGCCACAGTCAGCTAACCCTAGCTGAATTTATAAAAAATGGAGAGTGGCAAAAACACATCAACAGAATGAGAAAACTTTACCGCAAAAAAAGAGCCATTGTATTAGAGGCAGTGCAAAGGGAATTAGGAGAGCATGTCAGAATCCGCGGAGAAAACTCTGGGCTTCGTATCTTACTTGACGTTTATTTGCCATTTGGTGAAAAAGAGTTAATTGAGAAGGCGAAAAAACATGGAGTAAAAATTTATCCTGTTTCTCTTTCTTATCAACATCATCCTCCTACAAAAACGGTCTCGCTCGGGTTTGCAGGGGTTTCTGAATCCGACATAAGAGAAGGCATAAAAAAACTGAAGGCTGCCTGGAAGATATGAGGGAGCTTTCAGTTTAGCAAAACGGCCAAGTGACGACTAAGTGTTGAGAGCTGTTCAATATTTTTTAAGTATATGATGAGTGCCTGCAGTCCAGGCCACGATACGTCTGTTTAGCGAAAAACAGAATTTTTTATTTGCTCCTCACAGTGCTAAAATAAACAAAATAGACAATTGAAAAAATAGAGGTGTAAGAATGAAGTTAGATGAGTTTACAATTGGCCAGGTCTTCAAAACGAAATCATTAAAAGTATCAAAAGATGATATTATGCGGTTTGCGGGTGAATTTGACCCTCAGTATATGCATGTAGATGAAGAAAAAGCGAGTAAAGGCAGATTTAATGGAATTATCGCTTCCGGCATACAAACACTGGCCATATCTTTTAAACTTTGGATTGAAGAAGGTTTCTATGGAGACGATATTATAGCCGGAACAGAGATGAATCATATGACATTCATAAAACCCGTATATCCGGATGATGAATTGTTTACAATTGTTGAGGTTCTTGATAAGCAGCCAAAGAGAAATGAATTGGGAATACTCACAGTATTGCTATCTACTTATAATCAAAAAGAAGTAAAAGTGTTTGAAGGTGAGTTATCTGTATTGATCAAACGATAACTCAGAAAGCCCGCTTTTCGCGGGCTCGATTGAAGCAGATGGGTGAAAGATGTTAGCGGGTTTCCTTTGAAAAATAAGAGGTTAAAACATCATAAACAATAGGCAAAGAAGTAAATCCCTCATCTTCTAGAAAATGACCTCCGTGCTGAACTTCATATAACGCAGCATCAATTTGTTGTGCCAGATCCTTGCTGAATGAAAAAGGCACAATTTGGTCGTCCTTAGAAGCAATGACAGCACGGTGCTTCGCGGACTCGATGATTTTTTGATGATCAAACGATCCCTGTGTAAATTCATCTAACATCTGTAAAGTGGGCAATGATTTGGCAAAGCCGGAAACAAGTATGATTCCGCCAAGCTGTTTTCGTAATTGAAGATGTTCCAAAAATCTCAAAATGGCGGGGCAACCTAAGCTGTGCGCAACCAAATACGTATTTTCATGTAAAGTGTGCTGATATAAAGAGAGTGTATCCAGCCAATCCTCAAGTCTTGGCTGGAGCGGATTAGGCATGTTTAAAATGTCTGCTTGGACCCCATCTGCGAGCAGACGTTTTTTCAGCCAAGGGAACCAATGATTTGTTGAGGAGGCTCTGTAGCCATGAATGATATAGACTTGTTTTGTCATTATTTCCTCCTAAGAAATATTTTCATTCAGTATAAAATTCCTCTCATTGGGAAACAAGTACGCACTTTTTTGTAAGTAGCTTTACATATGAGGCCCTCCTTGTGCCATTCCCCACTTACACATCTCATCTATGAGGGGATACAAAGATCGCCCTCTGTCAGATAACGAATACTCTACTTTCAGTGGGGTGTGAGAAACCTCAGACCGATGAATAAGGCCGTCAGTTTGCAATTCCTTAAGCTGTGCGCTTAACATTTTATGGGTGATGAAGGGCATAGCCCTTTTCAGCTCGCCGTATCTCATCGTTTTTTCACACCCTAACTCATAGAGAATTCTCATTTTCCATTTGCCCCCTATAAGAGATAAGGTGTATTCAAATGGGGCTTGTTTACTGCGGCACAGGCTATTCATTGTAATCAAACCTCCTTTTTTAAGTATCATATCAGAATAAATTAGGATTTTCGGTGTTGAAGTTTGAGGGCGATTCACGATCTGAAGTGAAAGGGGCCGCTTGCTCAACAGGCGGCACGGTACATGAATGTTCTAAGTCAAAGAGGGTTACCTTACTGTTAGTTACTTTATTTAAAAAAACGCATGTTTTTAGCTGAAAATATCTATTATGGTATATTTAAATATAAAGAAATATTTGAGAAATGAGGAATGGTATGAATACACCCAAAAAACATAAGAAATTTAAAGCGAAAATGATTCTCCAAATCATCATGGTTATCATTGGAGGAATCATAGCGGCATATGGACTAGAAACAGTGCTCATTCCAAACAGTGTATCTGATGGAGGGGTGACGGGTCTTAGCATCGTTGGTTCACAGCTATTCAACTTGCCGCTGGGGATTTTGATTGCTGTGATCAACATTCCATTTGTCTGGTTAGGATATAAGCAAATTGGGAAAAGCTTTGCATTATTATCAATTATCGGAATCGTATCGCTTGCCGCGGGGACAAGCTTTTTCCACCACACACCCGCTATCATAGAAGGAGATACCCTGTTAATTACCGTTGTCGGCGGGATTATCCTTGGATTCGGAATGGGGCTGGCGCTGCGTAATGGCGGCGCATTAGATGGAATTGACATGCTTGCTGTGCTGCTATCCCGAAAACTGCCATTCGGAACGAGCGATCTCATTCTATTCTTAAACCTATTTGTGTTTATTTTTGTTTCCACAGTATTTGGCTTACAAGGGGCATTGCTTTCAGTCATTGCTTACTACATTGCATCCAAAGTGATTCATGTTGTGGAGGAAGGCTTAAGCGGCTCTAAAACCTTTCAAATTATTACAACCCAACCTGAATTAATGGTAGAGACAATACGTGATCAATTAGGCCGAAGCGCCACATATAAAGAAGCTTACGGGGGTTTTTCCCACGAGAAATTTAAAGAAATCACATGTGTCATCAACCGTTTAGAAGAAACCAAACTAAAGGAAATTATTAATGATATTGATAAAACTGCCTTTGTTACCGTGTATGATGTAGCTGAAGTGAAGGGCAGCAATTTTAGAAATCTTAATCATCACTAAAAAATAGAATGACCTTTTTAACCGTAACTGACATGCCGCGGGTAATTTAATCAAAAACACTTTTTTGAGGCTTGTGGGTGAATAACCGGTGAAGGTCTGAATCACAGAAATACCAAGGGCGTCAAAACCCTTGGTATTTTTTCTGGTTATTAGATTTTATCTTCAGCTTTACGTGCTGCTTCGAGCTTATCAATCCTGTCTTTATATTTTTCTCCCCAGTCCTTCATGTGCAGGATAACAGGTTCTAATGTTCTTCCAAACTCAGTTAAAGAGTATTCGACTTTTGGAGGGACCTGTTTATAAACCTCGCGGTGAATCACGCCATCCCGTTCCAATTCTCTTAATTGTAGCGTGAGCATACGCTGGGTAATTTTTGGGTATAGTTTTCGAAACTCATTAAACCTCTTTTTACCGTCAATGAGATGATAAAGAAGAATGCCTTTCCACTTACCTCCGATGATATCTAATGTTGTCTCCACCGGACATCCTTCAAAGTCATCAGAAGAATAATCAATGCCGAGTTTACGATTTCTCAAGCTGTTCACTCCTAATAGTATACTTTTTGATACTATATACATTCAATGTGCGTACTTTTTATATTTTAATATACATCATATAATGATGTCACATCTAAGGAATGAAAGGAATGGATCATATGAAAACACTCGTACTCGTTGTACATCCGAATATAGAATCCTCTCGTATCAATAAAAAGTGGAAAGAAGCCGTTTTAAGTGAACCAGATGTAACTGTCCATGATCTTTATGAAAAATATCGCGATCAACCAATTGATGTGGAATTTGAACAACAGCAGCTCCTGGCCCATGACCGTATCGTTTTTCAGTTTCCATTATACTGGTACAGCAGCCCACCGCTTTTAAAACAGTGGTTTGATGAAGTGTTTACGTTTGGCTGGGCTCATGGTCCCGGCGGAAATAAATTGAAGGGGAAAGAGTGGGTAACTGCCATGTCCATCGGTTCACCTGAACACTCTTATCAAGCCGGCGGATATAACTTGTTTTCGATAAGCGAGCTGACAAAACCGTTCCAAGCATCTGCCCATTTAGTAGGCATGACCTATCTGCCTTCCTTTGCCGAATATCGCGCCAATACAATCAGTGACCAAGAAATTGCCGAAAGTGCGAATCGGTATGTAAAGCATATTACAAATATAGAATTAAACCCGAAGGTTCGCCTGCAAAGGTATTTGAAACAGCTGGAGAGTGTCGATTTAACATAAAGATTGATTTTTGAAAATCCTGTACTCACCAAGCAGGATTTTTTCTTGTTCAGCAGAGGGATTTTAACATATAGCAAAAAAAGAAGAAGCCACCAAAAATAAGCTATTTGCTTGGTCCTGACTGCTTATTTTTGGTGAAATACTTATTTCTCTGTGATGAAATAAAGCAAAGCGATGACCGGAAAAGCGATTCCAATCCATAATGCTGTACTCCATCCGCCTGAGGCATATGCCCATCCTCCAATTGATGACCCTATCGCACCGCCTAGAAAGAAGATCGCCATGAATAATCCGTTTAATCGACTGCGAATTTCAGGCGCCAACGAAAAAATAGCACGTTGACTGAGCACAAGGTTTGCAGATACACCCATATCTAACAGAATAGCAGCGGCCACTAGAACTGTTATACCGACGGGGGAGCTGCTCTGAATCATGAGCGGCAGTAATAAAGAGACAACGACAACACCGAGAGCGATTCCAGTGGCAAGCCTGGTTAAGCCTCGATCAGCCAGGCGGCCGCCTATTGGTGCAGTGACTGCACCCGCAATGCCCACCAATGCGTAGAGTGCTATTGCCTTCTGAGAAAAATGAAAATCAGGACCGGACAATAATAAAGGAACAGTTGTCCAGAACAAGCTGAAAGCTCCAAATACAAACGCATGATAGATGGCACGGCGGCGTAAGACTGGAGTCGTGCGCAGCAGCTTCCACATTGAACCGAGTAAGGCAGTATAGTTTGTATTTGCTGTTGGTTTTCTGGCAGGAAGCACTTTTGATAATACGATGGCCAGGATAACACTTACCACGGCGGACAAAGCGAATATTGCATTCCACCCCCAGATATCAGCGACTAGACTAGATATCGGACGGGAAAGCATAATACCGAGTAATAAGCCGCTCATGACATTGCCAACAACCCGGCCGCGTGCAGCGTCTGATGCAAGGTATGATGCAAATGGAACAAGCACTTGGGCTGCGATTGATCCCAATCCGACGAAAAACGCAGCTGCTAAAAACAGTGTTCCATGCTTCACAAATGCTGTTAGTGTCAAAGCCGCTGCGCTTAGAAGGAGCGATACAACAATAAGTTTTTTGTTTTCGATAATATCTCCTAAAGGGACAAGGAATAGTAAGCCGGCAACGTATCCGATTTGGGTGAGTGTGACAATCAATCCAGCACCGCTTGGAGAAAGTCCAATTGCCTTACTAATTAATCCGACCAAGGGTTGTGCATAGTAAAGATTAGCAACAATGATACCGCATGCAGTTGCGAGAAGAAGGGTTAAACTGGGTGAAATCCTCTGACCTGCTTGTTTGTTTCCATTAGCCATATGAATGAACTCCTTTTTAAGTGGTTTTTTGAGTGTAATCATGACTTCTCACAAGTGATTTTATAAACTGAACGTTCAGTTTCGTCGATTAATAAAAATAATATACTAAACGTTCAGTTTTGTAAATGGATTTCTGTTTTCTTTTTTTATTCAATTTAAGTATACTGAACGTATAGTTTATATTGCGGGAAGGAATGATTTATGTGCAGAGTAAACGAGGGCGGCCGCGTGATGAAGGAACGCATAAGGCGATTCTCTCTGCAGCCTATGACCTATTGCTGGAAAAAGGCTTCGATGCGGTGACAGTCGATAAAATTGCCGAGCGTGCGAAAGTGAGTAAAGCAACGATTTATAAATGGTGGTCTAACAAGGCTGCCGTTATCATGGACAGCTTTCTTTCGACCGCGACGGACAGGCTGCCTGTGCCTGATACAGGGTCGTCAGTACAAGATATAGTAACCCACGCCACGAATTTAGCTAGGTTTTTGACAAGCCGGGAAGGAACCGTTATTAAGGAATTAATAGGTGCAGGGCAGTTGGATGAAAAATTGGCAGAAGAATATCGCACGCGATTTTTCCAGCCTCGCCGCCTCCAAGCGAAAGGCCTTCTAGAAAAGGGAATTCAGAAAGGTGAATTGAGAGAGAATCTTGATATTGAAGTAAGCATAGATCTCATTTACGGACCAATTTTCTATCGTCTGCTTATAACAGGGGATGAGGTGAATGATTCCTATGTGCGTGATTTGGTGATGAATGCGTTTAAGGGAGTTCAAGCTACCTCTGCTACAGAGAGTATGTAGCTGATAAGAACTGCAAAAGCTGCGGATTATATGACAAATTGGTTCCATCGTACAGTGAAATATAAGATTTTTGTTGCTGAGCGGAATCATCGAGGGAAAAGTTCTCTTATCGGATGTCGAAAAAGAAGTCATTCAATCGTGAATACATAACATCATATTATTACATTCCTTTTCATCGATTGGAACAAGGGTTCTATACTTCAATGGAATACCGCAAAGTTGGAGTATTTAAACAACAGGGGAAAATCGATGGCCATTATGTAGGTGTCATGGCAATGGAAAAAATACTTGCAATGTAAACAGGCCTCTAAAGAGACCTGTTTTTTAATATCCAGATGATTGTCTAGTTTCAGCTTGGGCTCTATGACCACTCCCATAACTGAAATAGTCTAATATTTATACCAGAAGGGATTGTTTATATAAATAAAAGTTTATATAATGACGGGGGCGCTAAGGAAACGCGGGGAGCGACTCAGGTTTTCGTTTCAAAGTTTTGATCCTTAAGATATACGGAGCGCTACATATGGAAACGTAAAGGGGAATGTATAATCATTTGGCGTGTATATAACGATTTGCTTATATATTGATTTGGGAAGGAGGAGCTCATATGACGATTGATGTTGCGGCGATGACTCGTTGTTTGAAAACACTTAGTGATCAAACTAGGCTTATCATGATGAGATTATTTCTTGAACAAGAATATTGTGTCTGTCAATTGGTTGATATGTTCGAAATGAGCCAGCCCGCCATAAGCCAGCATTTGCGGAAATTAAAAAACGCAGGTTTTGTGAATGAGGACAGAAGAGGCCAATGGCGTTATTATTCAATAAATGGTTCCTGTCCTGAGTTTGATACATTGCAATTGATCTTACATCAAATTGATCAAGAGGATGAATTGTTAAACCATATCAAACAAAAGAAAACTCAAGCGTGTTGCCAGTAAGGAGGCATTAGATTGACATCAATGATTTTGGCAGTATTCATCTTTTTATTAACTCTAGTATTGGTCATATGGCAGCCGAAAAATTTATCTATAGGGTGGTCAGCCTGTGGAGGCGCAGTTTTAGCTCTAATAGCAGGTGTTGTCAATTTTCATGATGTGTTAACTGTGACAGGGATTGTTTGGAATGCGACCTTGGCTTTTGTGGCCATCATACTGATATCGTTAATTCTTGATAATATCGGTTTCTTTGAATGGGCAGCGCTTCATATGGCTAAGGCTGCAAAAGGATACGGTGTGCGGATGTTCGTTTATGTATCTCTATTAGGAGCTATCGTCGCCGCGTTATTTGCAAATGACGGTGCAGCTCTTATATTGACACCAATCGTATTAGCGATGGTCAGAGCATTACATTTTAATGAAAAATTAGTTTTTCCTTTTATCATTGCCAGCGGATTTATTGCGGATACCACTTCGCTTCCTTTTGTAGTAAGCAATTTGGTCAACATTGTTTCAGCGGACTATTTTCATATTACGTTTATTGATTATGCATCCAGAATGGTTGTCCCGTACCTGTTTTCGCTGCTGGCGAGCATCATTGTACTTTACCTTTTCTTTAGAAAAAGCATACCAAAACGCTATGATCTGACTGAGGTTAAAAAACCTGTTGAAGCAATTAAAGATCAAAACATGTTCAGACTGTCATGGTATATCTTAGGGCTGCTGTTAATTGGATATTTTGCAAGTGAATTTTTTTCTATCCCTGTATCAGTGGTAGCGGGCAGCATTGCAATCATTTTCTTAATCGCTGCGCAAAAGAGTCCGGCCGTCCATACAAAGAAAGTGGTGAAAGAGGCGCCATGGGCTATCGTATTCTTTTCAATTGGCATGTACGTTGTTGTGTATGGTGTCCGAAATGCCGGATTAACGGATGTCCTTTCAGATGTGATTCAAGCCGCAGCTGATCAAGGATTGTTTGCTGGGACAATTGGAATGGGCTTTATTGCGGCGATTCTTTCTTCCATTATGAATAACTTGCCGACTGTTATGATTGACGCATTGGCCATTGCCGGTACAGATACACATGGGATGATGAGAGAAGCGCTTATTTATGCAAATGTGATCGGTTCAGATTTAGGGCCTAAAATAACACCGATTGGTTCCTTAGCGACATTATTATGGCTTCATGTTCTTTCGCACAAAGGTATGAAGATTTCCTGGGGCACGTATTTTAAAACAGGAATTATCCTCACGATACCCACTTTATTGATCACACTTGTCGGCCTGTATATTTGGCTGCTGATAATCCATTCTTGTTTCTAAAAGGACAAGGTCACTATATCAAGGAAAACAATGCACTGGTAACTCTTGCCGCAGCCAAATGGCTGAAGGGTGGGGGAGAAAATACCTTGGGGCTAAGTGGAATGTGTACAGCGCAGGAATCGAAGCTCAAGGATGACATCGAGTGCTGTCAAAGCAATGAAAGAAGCAGGGATTGATATTTCAAATCAAACATCGGAGAAATTTGATGATCCGGCAAAAGCACACGGAACAGAAGAAGTGTTTCCAAAGGGTCCGTGATGAAATTGGTGACCGTTTAAAACAGTTTGCTGTAACTGGGGAATAAAGAATCGATATATTCAGCGTTTTCTTGGGTTATATAATACAATGTGTTGTTCAACAGGTGTCTGCGAGCTGAGTGCAGACACCTGTTTTTGTTTTTATTTGTCTGAGATTCGTAACAGGGAAGTTATTTAGCTGGTGACAGAGGAAAATTGATTTGTGAACAGAATCATGAAGGAGACGGTGTTTTAAAGGAGTTGTCTGTTTTGCAGGAATTAACAAAAAAAAAATACAGTAGCTTAAAAACAATGTTTGATGACAAATATTGTCCCACATTTGTCTATTCAATATTAGACCAAACCATTCCGGGAGCTGTTTATGCAGATGATCAAACCTTTCCTAAATCGTTTTTTATAGGAACTGAATCAGGCATTTATTTTATTGCGGGAGACCAAGGGAATCGGGATTTTCATGATTTCATTGCAGGATATTATGAAGAACAAGTGAAATCATCAAAACGATTTACCTTGTTTTCTTCCAGTGATACATGGGATAGCGTACTGAAACCCATACTGAAAGATGACTTAAACCAAATGAGAAGAGCTGCATTTTCTTATCAACCAAAATCTTTCAAAAAGACTTTGCAACTGCCAAAGGGGCTTGTATTGAAAAGAATTGACGAAGACATCATTTCACATAGCACAGCGTTTAACAGCGCGTATTATGAGGAGTATTGGAATTCTGTCTCACAGTTTGCTTCAAAAGGTTTTGGATTTGCCGTATTACATGGCAATCACGTAGTAAGTGAGTGTACCTCTATATTTTTAGGGCATAATCGAGCGGAAATGGATATCTATACACTTGAAGAATATAGAGGACTGGGGTTAGCTTATTGCGTAGCAAATAGGTTTATAGCGTTTTGTATGGAAAATGGGATTGTTCCTAGCTGGGATTGTGATATTTGCAACAATTCGTCCATTGCATTAGCAGCTAAACTAGGGTTTAAGACGGTAACGGAATACACTATTTACTACTCTGGCTAACCTTAATGAAAGAACCTTAAAAGGAGATACCAACCGATGTTGGTATCTTTTTTGTTTTAGAGTTTTTTTACCCTTTTAGCAGAAAAATGGGTGATGAAAATCTTATTCATTTTATTTACTTTTAGGTAGGTAAAACATACCCCGCCAACTGTAACCACTCCGCCTAGCAGAGAGAGCAGTGTGGGTATCTCGCCGATCCAGAGCCAAGATATGATCAAGGCTAAAGCCGGTGTAACATAAAGTGAAAGGGTTGCTTCTGAAGCACCGACGAATGAAGTGACATATGCTAGTGCGAAGTAAGGAATAACCGTCGGCAATAATCCTAAGTAAACGATAGACAAAGTTGCGCTTATTGAAGCGTTCATCATCTCTTCGCCTAAGCCTGGCAGAAACACAAGCATAGGTATTGTTCCGCCCCAAATGGTGAATGTAACGAATGGAATAAAACCATATTTTTTTATATAGCGGGCTTGAAAAACGAAATAAATACTCTCCGAAAATGCTGCCAGCAGGATGACCAAGATACCGCTCATTGAATATGTAAAGTCTCCCGCCCCAAATGCAATCAATAATACACCCAATAAACTGATCATAGAGCCAAGCCATTTCGTAAATCCAAAATGCTCTTTATAAAACAGGCGGGATAGCATGGCTGAGAAGATCGGTGCCGTAGTAACGAGTAAGCTTGCAACTCCGGCACTAACTGTTTTTTCACCGATGTTCAGCAAAATGTGATAGAATGCAAATCCTAAAAACCCTAAAAGAAAAATGGCAGGAATGTCTTTCAAGTCGGGTAGGCGCATCTGAGTCAAAACAGCAAAAAGCAATAATGCCATAGAGCCGATTAACAAACGAAATAAAGCAAGGTGTTCTGGCGTGTACCCTTCAAGTCCTGCGCGAATTCCCGGAAAAGCAGATGCCCATAAACCAATCATGAGACTATGAGATATCATTATTTGAACTGTTTTCTTTCGCATTCCTCTCACTCCTCTTTACAAAAACCAACCAGTTATTTAATGTGTTTCTATACTAATAAAGATTTGATGATATGGCTTCAACCAGTTCAATAGATTTTGACCCAACCAATTTATTTTAAGGAGACCGATTCTATGAGCTTTCCAGAAGAAAAAAAGATGAAAAAGCTCCCTAAGTACAGACAAATCGTTCATTTTATTAAAGAGAAAATAGGAAATGGAGAGTGGCCGATTGGAAGCAAGATTCCAAGCCAGCGCACGCTTGCAAAAGATTTTCAGGTAAATCGGAGCACAGTGATTACAGCGTTAGAGGAATTGATGGCCGATGGGCTAATAGAAGGCACAATGGGGAAAGGCACAGTTGTTATCAACAACACATGGACACTGATGGCTAAGAATTCTGCTCCCGATTGGGATCAATATGTCACCTCTGGCATTCAGATGCCAAGCCGAAAAATCGTTCAAGAGATAAATCAATCAGAATCAAATACAGACCTTATACAGCTCAGTAAAGGTGAACTTTCAGCTGAGATTTTTCCTTTGGCTGTTATGAAAGAGATGATGGGGAAGGTATCTCAACACATGGAGGCATTCGGATATGAAGAACCAAAAGGTTACTTACCTTTGAGGGAGGCATTAAGCAACTATTTAAAAACCATTGGAATCAACGTCTCATCTTCTTCCATTCTGATTGTCTCAGGAGCGTTGCAAGCCTTGCAGCTGATATCAATGGGGCTGTTACAAAGAGGATCAACCGTTTATCTTGATCAGCCCTCCTACCTTTATTCATTACACGTATTTCAATCAGCTGGTATGAAGCTGACTGGACTTCCTATGGATAATGAAGGACTTTTGCCTGAAAATGTTCATTTAACAAGAGGAGAGCGGGGAAGGGCTATCTTATATACAAATCCATGTTTTCACAATCCGACTGGTATTCTTATGTCTAAAAAGCGACGGGAAGAAATCCTAGCAGTAAGTGAGAATACACAGCTTCCTATTATTGAAGATGACATTTATCGTGAGTTATGGATCGATGAAATTCCGCCATATCCTATTAAAACAATTGATAAAAATGGACACGTACTGTACATAGGAAGTTTATCGAAAACATTAAGCCCAGGTTTGAGGATTGGATGGATCGTCGGACCGGAACCGGTGATTGAACGTTTATCTGACATTAAAATGCAAACAGATTACGGATCCAGTTCGCTATCCCAGAGAGTAGCGGCAGAGTGGTTTACTTCCGGCCACTACCAGCAGCATGTAGAAAAGGTTAGGCAGCAATTAAAGGTGAGAAGAGAATTGGCCTTGAGTGCTTTAGAAACTCATTTGAAAGAAGTGGCGACATGGAATATCCCAAAAGGAGGGTTTTTTGTCTGGATAAAAATATTGCCTTCCATATCAATGAAATTACTTTATACTAAAGCCTTATCAAAAGGGATTCTGATCAATCTCGGCAGTATCTATGCTCAGGAAAAAGGGAATTATATTCGCTTATCATATGCTTATGCATCTCTTGAAGACCTTCAAAAGGGGATTTATGAGTTGGGTTTAATGATTAAAGAATTGGCAAGCAGGTAACTTTTATATCCTTAAATGGATGTTTCACTAAAAAAGAGATCAAGCCTAATGATCGCTTGATCTGATAATAACAAGGGTTACTAGAATAGACCAAATCATGGTTCGGTCTTAAAATAATCATGTCTCTGAACGAAAAGTCTTTCCGACTTCTCTTCCTAAACCAAAGTAGTGTCTGAAATTATAGATAAGCGGGCTCCATTTGGAAGGGTTGATATGGTTTTCGTCCAGAATGATACTTTCCTCGGCATGAAAATGTAGTGCCTGCGTCTCTACAATTGCGAATGACGATTCATATTCTGGAAGCCGAATGTGTTTCACTTCGGCTTCGATTTGGATAGGGCATTCTTTAATTCGTGTTGGTGATACTGTTTTTGATTGTAAAGGCGTTAACCCTGCTGCCTCGTATTTTTCTTTTTTATATGTAAATCCGATCTGCTTCTTTAAAGGCGGTATACTCTTTTTTCCGCTATAAGATGAAATTCTTTCAACGTTTTCCCATAAATCCGGGCCAGGCAAGTTTATGACACACTCTTTGTGTCTTTCCAAATTGTCGATGGCTTTTCCTCCCAGTCCTACTCCAAGGATTATATAATGTCCAAGAGCCCAAGAAGAAGACATAGGACTAATATTAGTGGTTCCATCCTCATTCAATGTGGTTAGAAGAAATGTCGAGGTACCATAATACATGATCTTGGGTTTGATTTCCTTAAATCGACGAGTGTCTTGTTTTTTGATGTCCAACGTTTTTTCCTCCTTGTCACGCTTACATTTATATTGTAAAGGATTAACATTTCAACTATCATCGAAATATGAATGTAAGGAGGAAAATCATGAATCCTAATATTGCAAAAATCTCTTCGTTGCTATCAGATCCCTCGCGTTCTTCCATTCTTCTCAGTCTGATGGATGGAAGGATACACCCTGCGGGAGAGCTTGCATATCTCGCTAACATTAAACCTCAAACTGCAAGTTTTCACCTGAATAAATTGCTTGAAGCAAAGCTGATTAGCGTAGAGAAGCATGGGAGACATCGGTATTACAGATTGGCTGACTCAGATGCTGCAAATGTGATCGAACAATTGCTTCATATTGCGCCTAAAGCAAAAGTCAAATCTTTAAAAGAGTCAAAAGAGAAAAAGGACTTGCATTTCGCCCGGACCTGTTATGATCATTTGGCAGGTTATGTGGGCGTGCAAATGGCACATTCACTAGTTGAGCAGGGGATGTTAAAAAAAGTTGATTTAAACTTTGAGGTGACTTCAGAGGGTGCTTTATTCTTTTCGAAGTTAGGCATCAATGAAGAGCAACAACGGAATAAGAGGAGAGCCTTTGCCCGCTGCTGTTTGGATTGGAGTGAACGGCAGCATCATATTGCAGGAGCATTAGGAAACGCCCTATTGGTGCGCATGTTAGAAGAAGAATGGATCGTTCGTATGCCTAAAACGAGAGCGATTAGGATTACACAAAGCGGGAAAATCGCGTTTGAAAAGCACCTAAACGTGAAGATTTAGGATTTTGAAGCGGAAACATCAGATGATGAGGCACGATATCTAGGAGGAGTAAGATTTGTTCTAATCTTACTCCTTCTTCTTATTTTGAAGCAGCTCGATTCCCCATTGCAATAGAGATGCGGTTCCAACTGTTTATTTGATTAATGATCAGAACAAGGTCAACATATTGTTCCTCATCATAATGTTCCCGCACCCGATGATATAGCTCATCAGGAACCCTTTTAGATGGAATGAGCGTGATGTGTTCAGATAGTTCGAGAGCCGCTTTCTCTTCAGGTGAGTAAAAATCACATTCATTCCAAGCATGTAAACAGTAAATTCGCTGTTCAGTTTCTCCCATTTTGCGGGCATCGGACGTATGCATATCTATGCAGAAGGCACAGCCGTTCATTTGAGAGACTCTGATTTTGATTAGTTCTCTCGTCGTTCGGTTAATTGAGGATTGTTTCGTGTATTTCTCCATATCCATCATGATTTTCATACCTTCAGGTGCAATCTCATAGTAGGACACTCTTTGACTCATAAAGCAAGACTCCTTTCCATAGAATACCTAGATTGTATCCCGGTATTGATCATTTTACCAATGTGCGGTTTGAATGACAGCTGTTTCAGCGTCTTTTGGAAAGAAGCTTCTTTGAATAAAAATAAGGGTAGCCAGCAATGATGAGTGGAGCTGCTAATGCAAGCAGTATCCATGAGCCTGATTGGCTGTCTCTAGTGACTCTAATGAATATATAAGTACCGATCAGAAAATATAATAAAGCACCTAGAAACCAATACATGTTCATTCCTCTTTTTCCTTGCTTTTTGGTTGCGCATTTTTGTCTGTCATATGGCTTAATCGATCAGGGTTCTGATTTTTTAATACCTTTTCGGTCCGGATTCCTTTTCTCTTTAATGATAAAATTGTGAGATCAATCGATTTCAATGATGATCATTCCTTCAATGAATAGTAAGTTCCTTATGATTTTAAAGGTAAATTTGAAAAGATAAAACGTACATAGAGGCAGAACGTTCATGTACGTTTGGGCAATGATCACTTGTTGGAAACTCTAATGTTTCCCTGCACCTGATATTGTTGTGTTCCTTCTCTTCCTATAAAATGATTGGATACATGTATGTTTGCACGTTGAAATATGGGTTCGATTTTCATGAATCTCTATTCGGTGAAACAGGTAAAGGAAGTGGATAAGGTTTGCTTATAAGGAATCCTTTTAAAGATAAATATTACTCACATGATAGGCGGGCATTAAACATGCTTGCACTCAGAGTGCCGGGCCTGGCTTTTATTCTCATGATCTATATAGCCTCTATCGTGCTGCAATTTGTTTCTGGGGGCTGGTCCATTTTATTGCTTTATGCGTTTACCATATTAATCGCCATTTTTGCTTTGCTTCATTGGCACTCATATCGCTGGGTTAAGAAAAGAGTGATTCTGTATTTCGCGGTACAAGGTTTGATCACCTTTGCACTTGCTAATCTCATGACTGGCTTCTTTATACTTGTGATTATCGGCCTTTATGCATTTTTAATTGGACAAATTATAGGAATGGCAGACAGAAGAAGGACTTTTCTCATTCTTTATCTATTGCTGCTGCTGGTCATAAATTCGGCGTATCACCTTCATAAAGGTGAAGTTTTGCATTTTATTGTTATTGCTGCGCCGATCATGATTGTCATCATCACTTATGCCGCAACATTTTTTGCCCAAGTCGATGAAAAAATAAAAGCTCAATTGACTCTTGAAAGGCTGGAGCTGGCTCATCAGCAGGTAGAACAGCTGACGCTGCAGAACGAAAGACAGCGGATGGCCCGAGACTTACACGATACGCTTGCTCAAGGTCTTGTCAGTTTAAATATGCAGCTGGATGCGATTCATGTTCATCTCGCCAAAGGCAACACAGAGAGAGCGAAGGAAATCATACAACAATCGATGAAAAGAGTGAAAAGCACAATAGCTGATGCACGTTCAGCTATTGACGATCTCCGCAGCAAATCAGAAGAAATCGGTGTTTTAAAAGAAAGAATTACCTCGCTAATGGATCATTTTATAGAGTCGACAGGCATGGCTTGTTTATTAGATTACAGATTGCATCAGGTGCTGGATGTGCGTACAGCTGAAAACTGTTATTACATCATTGGAGAATGCATGACGAATGCGGCAAAGCATGCTGAGGCGAAAACAATCTGGATATCCATTTGGGATGATGAAAAGGGAAGGCTCCATTTAACAGTTAAGGATAACGGCAAGGGATTTGATGTTGAAAAAGGAAAGAAAAAGAGAGGACATTATGGGCTTCTTGGCATACAAGAACGCGTCAGGGCAATAAATGGCCAATTCAATATCAAGAGTACAAAATTGAAAGGAACACAAATTGAGATCACTGTACCAATTCAGGGAGAGATGCAAGATGAATAAGGTTTTAATCGTTGATGACCATCTTGTCGTGAGGGAAGGTCTGAAGCTTTTAATTGAAACGAATGATCAATACACCATTATAGGAGAGGCGGAAAATGGAAAAGTAGCAGTCCGTCTTGCAGATGAATTAGAACCGGATATCATTCTGATGGATTTGTATATGCCGGAGATGAGCGGGTTAGAGGCCATTAAACAAATAAAAGAAAAACACGATACCCCCATCATTATTTTGACTACATATAATGAAGATCACTTAATGATCGAAGGGATTGAATTAGGAGCGAAAGGATATCTGTTAAAAGATACGAGTTCAGAAACCCTTTTTCACACAATGGATGCAGCCATCAGAGGAAATGTGCTATTGCAGCCTGATATCCTTAAACGTCTGCAAGAAATCCAATTTGAGCGGATGAAAAAGCAGCGCAATGAGACGCAGCTGACAGAAAAGGAAGTCATTGTTCTAAAAGCAATTGCTAAAGGTCTTAAAAGCAAAGCGATTGCCTTTGATTTGGGCGTCTCTGAGCGAACAGTAAAGTCCAGATTAACGTCCATTTACAATAAATTAGGCGCGAATTCAAGAACTGAGGCAGTAACGATTGCCATGCAAAAAGGTATTCTGACAATAGACAACTAAACTGCATATTTGAAAATTGCCCAAACGTACATGCCCGAATGTACGTTTTTTTCATTTCATTGTCAACTACAATGAGAAAGAATGTGATCAAGCAATGTGTTGAAAGGAGATTATCATGTCAAAAATGTTATATACATTAGGAGGATGGGTTGCTCGCAATCGCATAAAAGCAATATGTGCGTGGATCGTTGTGTTAGTTGCTGCGATAGGCCTTGCAGTGACCTTGAAACCAAGTTTTTCTGAGGATATGTCCATACCTGACACACCTTCGGAAAAAGCGATGGATGTGATTCAAAAAGAATTTCCTCATGGTCCTGATAAAGGGAGCATACGGGTTATTTTCGGTGCTGGTGATGGGGAGAAACTTACTGGGAAGCCAGCAAAAAAAGCAATAGAAGATACGTTCAAAGAAATCAGTAAAGATGATTCTGTTGACTCGATTGCAAGTCCTTTTGTGACAGGGACAATCGCGAAAGATGGCACAGTTGCCTATGCTGATATCCAGTATAAATCATCAGCAGATGATATAAAGGATTACTCTATCAAACACTTAAAAGACAGTTTGAAAATGGCTGATGATGAAGGATTGCAAACTGAGCTAAGCGGAGATGTACCGGGAGCGGAGATGGAGATAGGCGGTGTCTCTGAAATTGTCGGCATTATCTTGGCTTTTGTCGTTTTAGCCATTACATTCGGTTCTTTATTAATAGCAGGTTTGCCGATTTTAACTGCACTGATTGGTTTAGGTGTAAGTATTGGACTGGTTTTGATTGGGACACAAGTATTTGATATTGCTTCTGTCAGTCTTTCATTAGCCGGAATGATTGGCCTTGCTGTTGGTATTGATTATGCTTTATTTATTTTTACGAAACACCGCCAGTTTTTAGGCGAAGGCATACAAAAGAATGAATCAATTGCGAGAGCCGTGGGAACAGCGGGAAGTGCAGTGGTTTTTGCCGGACTTACTGTTATCGTTGCACTTTGCGGATTAACTGTCGTTAACATTCCTTTTATGTCTGCGATGGGGCTGACAGCAGGGCTTAGTGTACTGATGGCTGTTTTGGCTTCCATCACACTTGTGCCTGCGGTCTTATCGATTGCAGGGAAGCGGATGATTCCGAAATCAAACAAGAAAATAGAAAAACAAAGCACTGAAACAAATGTCTGGGGACGCTTTGTCACCAAAAATCCTATCATGCTAAGTGTATGCAGCATTCTGATTTTGATCGTCATTAGTATCCCATCTATGCATTTGGAACTGGGCTTGCCTGATGCTGGGATGAAAGCTAAGGATAATCCGGATCGCCGGGCATATGACTTGCTTGCCGAAGGCTTTGGAGAAGGATTTAATGGCCAATTAACAATCGTAGCGGATGCCACAAATGCTACAGAAAATAAGGCGGAGGCTTTCGCAGATGCAGTGAAAGAAATAAAGGGCTTAGACCATGTAGCAAGTGTCACTCCTGCAATGCCTAATAAAGAAGGGAACTTTGCCATCATTACGGTCGTTCCTGAAACAGGTCCAAATGATGTCACAACGAAAGATTTGGTACATGATGTACGCAGTTTATCAGATAAAAACGGAGTAGATTTGCTTGTTACTGGATCAACTGCAGTGAATATTGACATTTCAGATCGCCTGAATGATGCGATACCGGTGTTTGCTGTACTTATTGTTGGCTTTGCGTTTGTATTGCTGACCATCGTTTTCCGTTCGCTGCTTGTGCCGCTTGTTGCTGTTGCAGGTTTCATGTTGACGATGACAGCCACTCTTGGAATCTGTGTATTTGTCTTGCAAGACGGGAATCTCATCGACTTTTTCAAAATACCTGAAAAAGGGCCGATACTCGCGTTCCTGCCGATTTTATCGATTGGGATTCTGTTCGGGTTAGCCATGGATTATCAAGTATTCCTTGTCAGCAGAATGCGTGAAGAATATGTAAAAACAAACAATCCAGTACAAGCCATTCAGGCTGGATTAAAACACAGTGGTCCTGTTGTTACAGCAGCCGGCTTGATCATGATCTTCGTTTTTGCAGGATTTATCTTTGCAGGCGAAGCTTCTATTAAAGCCAATGGGCTGGCTCTTTCCTTTGGTGTACTCTTTGATGCCTTTATTGTAAGAATGACACTGATTCCAAGTGTCATGAAGCTGATGGGGAATGCAGCCTGGTATTTGCCGAAATGGTTAGACAAGATTATTCCGAATGTGGATATAGAAGGGCATCAACTGACAAAGGAAATACAGCCGGAAATAGATCATGAACAAAAGAAACAAATCAGTGTGTAATAGAAAAAGCAGATCTTTTATGATCTGCTCTTTTGCTTATGGTAGTATTTAGAAGATGAAGTCGGCAGTTAAAAGGAGACGCTTATGGCGCCATCACTCATTTTCGATATGGATGGAACTTTGTTTCATATTGGCAGAAGCTGCATCATACTAGCAGGCATCCCAGGAGAAGTGACATGATTTTTTGACTTTGCATTCACTACTTGATGCCAAGGATCTTGAGAATCCTTCTTGAAAATAAAGGATTTTACAACTGATCATATAAGAAACCTAAAGAAACAAGCACACAAAACCAGCTGCGGGTTTTGTCCAAGAAAAATAGAGTCCATAAGAGGGACTCTATTTTTTGAAGTGCCCGGCTAGAAGCATATTGCAGGACTTTATGAATGCAAATCACTATCTTATAAGCCCTTACCGTGAAATGCCTGTTTCTGCATTGAAAAAACGCATTACACGTTCATTTACGTAAGTGGGTTGTTCCATCGATAAAACATGTCCGGCATTTTTAATGACTTCCGCCTCAATATCTGGAACGAATGAAGAGGCTCGGTGCAGGGCTGAGTGGGGATCATAGATGACTTCATGTTCACCAAGTAATAATAGGATAGGAACTCTTGCTGAACGTAATTCCTCATCGGTAAAAACATACGGAAATCCGTCGGCATTAGGATTTGGATTTCTTGATCCATCCTGCCACATTACCCCTGCCTTAAACTGCTTCACAAAAATCGGGTGCAGCACATTCTGATCATTCATCATCCAATTTAAGAATGTTTCAACTCCATTTGACGCTGTAAGGCCAAGAGCGTATTTGTAGAAATCGTGATGAAATGGCAAAAACGTTTCTGCCGGACTCAGTATAGCTGCGCTTTTTACTCTCTCAGGCATACGTAAAAGGAAATTCATCGTATGGAGACCGCCAAGCGAAAGTCCGATCATGTGGGACTTTTCGATCCCCAGATTGTCAAACACATCAAGAAGCCAATTGGCGTAATCCGTTCTTGTACCGCTTACATTCTCAGGAATACTCTTGTTTTTATCACCTATGATATCAACTGCATAAGTTCTGTATTTACTGCTCCAATCGGCGATGTTGGGATACCACATCGTCGAGCTGAATAATGCTCCGTGGAGTAATACAAGCGGCGGGGCATCCTCTGGGCCGCTTGCAATCACATGTGTTTGACCAAAACGAGTAGATATATAGAATGATTTACAACGGACCGGCCAAAGACTAAGGCTTTCATTATAAGTTTGATAATAGCGGATACCGTTGTCACTTAATTCGGGAATACTAGATGAATGGTTTGACATACAAATGCCCCTCCCAATTTTGTTTAAATGAATGTGCCGTTTCGTGATGGGGAATCTGATTTTGATATAACAGACTTTATTTACAATATAATACAGTTGTTATTAGACGTCAAATCCAAGATGAAAAGGAAAAAAACGATTGAAACAGATTATTGAAAATCAATATAACAGAATATTAACCTCCTTTGTGGAGCCGCTTCATTAAAACCGCAATCCAAATGCATGAATCACAAAAATCACAACAGGAGGGATCAGGAGGGAAGGCAGCAGATTCAGTGTTTTGAACTTCTTGATTCCAAGAATGCTTAGACCTGAACTGAGGATGAGTATGCCTCCCACAATTGTGATTTCATTAATAAGGTCTGTATTGATTGCGCTCTCCATTACTTGTGCAAATAAATAGATGGAGCCCTGCCAGGAAAATAATACAAGTGCGGCAGCCGCTATTCCAAAACCAAAAGTTGAAGCGAGCACAATGGAGGTGATCCCATCTAACATCCCGTTTGTCAGAAGGTATGTATAATCTCCATGCAAAGCGGCTTCAACAGGGCCTAATATTGACAGCGAACCTATACAAAATAATAAGACCGCAGTTGATAAGCCCTCTGCTAAATTGCTTTTAGAAAATTTGTTCACCAGCTTGTTGAATCGTAATTCTAAATTGATGATCTGGCCTAGCAAACCTCCAATGGCTAAACTCACGATGAATAGAATGGGGTATTTACTATCAGGCAAATGCTGTGTAATGGCGTTGATCCCCAGTGCGACCGCAGCGAATCCCATTGCCTGCATCAAAATATCCTGGTATTCATCTTTAATGCCTTTTTTGAATATCCCCCCGATTATGCTTCCTGCAATGATCATCACTGTGTTAAAAATCGTTCCAAACATAAGCTTTCTCCTCCAAAAATCATTCCTGCATAAAAAATAAACCCTCTAGTTAGTAGAGAGTCAAGGGAGATCAAAACATATTCATGAGATTATTTGATGGGCAGCAGGATTTCAGTCACGTAATTATCTAGGTTATTCGTAATGCCATAATCAATGAGTGTGATTTCGATTGAGTCCCCTGCTACCTCATAATGATGTTCTTTCATATATGCCAGTAATTTTTTGTAGTATGGTTCGGCTTCTGGATGTGACCCTTTAAACCTAATTTGCAGATATTCTCTTGAAGGAAAGATGATTTCTGAAGAAGTTTTTTCATTTTCATCTTCAAGAATCATAAATATACTGGAATATTTGTCAAACTGTTTTGCTTTCACATTTGCTGCAGAAATGGATAAACCAATCTTGCCTATGAATATATCTTCGTTTACATTCAGGTGGGTTCTCAATTCAGCTAACGAATGTTCGATATCATGGCCGAGAACATATTCATGCTGCAAATAGGCCACACGCATTGCGGGAAGTTTGATTTTTGAAATTTGATGTAACGGCATGTTAACGGCATCTTCTATATGTGTGATGCGTCGGGAGATCTTTCGTTCAATGCGTTCCAATTCTTTCTTCTTGCGATCAATTTCAACCTGCTGGCTTTTTAGTAAATGAAGAAGAGTGTTTGTATTTTGAGAGTTATAAAAATCAAGAAGCTTATTGATTGGCAGGCCTAGGGCCCTCAAATACTTGATGGTATCCAGCCGCTCAAACTGTTGGGTAGAATAATATCTATAGTTCGTTTGCTCATCTTTATATTCCGGTTTCAAAAGGCCGATTTCATCATAATACCGAAGAGCAGAGATTTTCACATTGAATAACTTTGACACTTCTCCAATCGAAAAAAATTCCTTCATTCTAACAACCTTTCTGTCCTATGATTGATATACACACATTATATAGTACGGCGAGTACTAAAGGTAAAGTTTGCAGCATAAAGAAAAAACTCCTTCTAAAAAGGAGCTTTTCATTCTTCGAAATAAGGATTTACATGGATGAGCACTTCTTCTACATCTGAAAACTGTCTTTTGATTTCATTTCGAATTTCGCGGGCAATGTCGTGTCCCTGCTTAATTGTCAAATCATGATCCAAAGATAAACGGACATCAAGCAATTTATAGTGGCCATGTTCTCGCGCGCGGATTCTATCAATTCGTTTTACCTGATCACATTGAAAAATAACAGCTTTATATTCCTCTATCAGCTCGGGATCAACACTCTTTTCCATGAGCACATCAACAGACGGCCTGATTAATTCCATTGAAATCTTAAAAATGAGGTAAGCAACGATTGCACTGGCAATGGCATCGGCGTACAACAGATAGGACCATCCACGGCTGTTTCCGATGATAGCCAACAGGACGCCGATAAAAGCGGCAAGAGAGGCAACGATATCGCCTTTATGATCGTACGCAATCGCTATAATCGCTTTGCTGTTCCATTTTTTCCCTTGCTTTATAGAATAACGATATAAGATTTCCTTAGCCACGTACGAAATCAGAGCCGCAAACAATGCGCTGTATTGGGGAACGCTTGGCCCTTTAACAAAGGACAGAATCGCTTCTATGAGGATATAAACGGATACGATCACTAAGATAATTCCTACAATCGCCTCACTAATGACTTCAGCTTTTCCGTGACCAAAAGGATGGTCTTGATCGGGCGGTTTATTGGAAATTCCGATCACTGCCAAGACTGCAATCGAAGCAACGACATCTGCCGCGGAATGTATTCCGTCTGCAAACACGGCTTCACTATCGCCTACCAGCCCAAAAAAGACCTTTCCTGCCATTAAGATCAGATTGGCGATCAATGCAATCAAAGCAACTTTTCTGCTTATTTGTTCTCTTTCACTTGCCATTTTTTCCTCCTATAAAACTGCACAAAAAAATAGGAGTGCTCTATATACGCTCTCCGTATCCTTTCCTGTGTAATCACTTTGTTTATCATACCAATTCAATTTCGAGTGGGTCTATAGCAACGTTGTTTCCTGTTTACTAATAAATAAGGTGACAGAAAAAAAGTTGGAGCTATGCTAAAAAGGTCATACAGCAAACAAATGAGTTCTTATGTAACAACAGTGATGATTCGCTATTAAAATGCTGCCGTCAGTGAAAAATTTCCACCTAATTTTCAAAAACCTATTGACATGAGAAGATCTGTATTTTACTATTATCTCATATTCAAGATATTTTAATTTGAGATATTTGGTCGGAAAGATCAGCGATCAAGCGCAACTCTAAGTGTTCAATCGTTGTCAGTTCTTTTACACAATATTCAATATGATTTTTTATAACATAATATCTCGAATTCGAGATAAAAGGGAGTGTAGCGTAATGGCTGAATTTACTCATTTAGTCAATGAAAGACGATCTGCAAGCAATTTTCTTTCAGGTCATCCAATCACAAAAGAAGATCTCAATGAGATGTTTGAATTGGTTGCATTGGCACCATCGGCTTTTAATTTGCAGCATACAAAATATGTGACGGTTCTTGACCAGGACGTAAAGGAAAAGCTGAAGCAGGCCGCAAACGGACAATATAAAGTGGTTAGCTCTTCTGCGGTTCTCTTGGTATTAGGGGATAAGCAGGCATATCAACAAGCGGCCGATATCTATGAAGGTTTAAAGGTATTGGGGATATTAAATAAGCAAGAGTATGACCACATGGTGCAAGACACCGTTTCGTTTTATGAAAACAGGGGAGAACAATTTAAGAGAGATGAGGCGATAAGGAATGCTTCACTTTCTGCGATGATGTTTATGCTGAGTGCTAAGGAAAAAGGCTGGGATACCTGCCCGATGATCGGCTTTGATGCGGAAGCCGTAAAACGGATTTTGAACATAGACGACCAATTTGAGGTTGTCATGATGATTACGATTGGAAAAGAAAAAACAGAGAGCAGAAGACCGCGCGGCTACCGGAAGCCTGTGAATGAGTTTGTTGAGTATATGTAAAAGGAGCGGATAAAAATGGCTAAAAAAACGATGGGAATTCATCATATTACAGCGATTGTCGGTCACCCTCAAGAGAACACAGATTTTTACGCAGGAGTGCTTGGGCTTCGTTTGGTCAAGCAAACTGTCAATTTTGATGACCCAGGTACGTATCATCTTTATTTTGGGAATGAAGGCGGGAAGCCGGGAACAATCATTACCTTCTTTCCGTGGGCCGGAGCCCGCCAAGGCGTCATTGGAGACGGTCAAGTTGGCGTGACTTCGTATGTCGTGCCGAAAGGGGCTATGGCATTTTGGGAAAAGAGACTAGAAAAGTTCAACGTTCCCTACACCAAAATCGAGCGCTTTGGGGAACAATATGTAGAATTTGATGATCCTCATGGACTGCACTTAGAAATCGTGGAAAGAGAAGAAGGAGAGGCTAATACGTGGACTTTCGGAGAAGTAACGCCCGATGTTGCCATTAAAGGTTTTGGGGGTGCAACCCTATTATCAGAGCAGCCTGACAAAACCGCTGACCTTTTAGAAAACATCATGGGGCTGGAGCGAGTCGGCAAAGAAGGAGACTTCGTTCGTTATCGTTCCGCCGGTGATATCGGAAATGTGATTGACCTTAAGTTAACGCCTATTGGCCGCGGGCAAATGGGGGCCGGAACGGTGCATCACATCGCTTGGCGGGCTAACGATGATGAAGATCAGTTAGATTGGCAAAGATATATTGCTTCCCACGGATATGGTGTAACTCCTGTTCGGGATAGAAACTACTTTAATGCCATTTACTTCAGGGAACACGGGGAAATCCTGTTTGAAATCGCAACTGATCCCCCAGGCTTTGCACATGATGAAACACAGGAAACAATGGGCGAAAAACTGATGCTGCCTGTGCAATATGAACCGCATCGCACACAAATTGAACAAGGGCTGCTGCCGTTTGAAGTAAGAGAGTTAGATTGATTTGACACATAAAAAATAAAGAAACATATATTCAATTGATGATTGCTGGATGGTACTGTCAGCAAAGAATCAGATAAAATCAAAGATGAGGAGAGATACAAATGGAAGATGCAGGACTGTTGCTTATTCGTATAATGATTGGTGTGGTGTTTTTGTTTTATGGCACACAAAAATTATTCGGCTGGTTTGGCGGATACGGGATTAAAGGAACCGGACAATGGTTCGAATCAATTGGGGTGAAACCAGGAAACGTTGCGGCCGCTCTATCAGGTCTTGGGGAGTTAGTAAGCGGAATTCTATTTATTTTAGGCGTATTCCTCCCGCTTGGAGCTGCTATCATAACAATCATCATGTTAGGTGCTATCGTAAAAGTCCATGGAGCGAAAGGTTTTGCGAATGGCGCCGGAGGTTTTGAATATAACCTGGTGCTCATTGCAGTTTCCATAGGGGTTGCACTCATCGGTTCAGGAGCTTACGCTTTGCATTTTTAATACGAAAGTATGTAAGAACAGTTGCTGCTTGTCAGTAACTGTTCTTTTATTTTCACATTTTCGGCAAGCTTGCAGGTACTCTGCAAAGCAAAAAAGCGGATATCATAAATATAAATCTGTATAGTGAATGATACGTATTGATGAGCTTGGTCATGAAAAACAGACCTATTTGAAGGAGTAAATGGATGAAAGAGATGACAGGATTACATTCATTAGTTTCTATAGAAAACTTTATCAAACAGCACAAATTCAGTTTTATTTATATATCAAGGCCTGGCTGTACAGTATGTCACGCAGTTCTGCCCCAGCTCGGAATAGTATTGGATCAGTTTCCAAACATCAAATTGGGGCATATCAATGCTGACGATGTAGCAGAGGTCGCCGGCAGATTTTCAGTTTTCACCGTTCCTGTGCTTCTTTTGTTCATTGATGGGACTGAGTTTCTAAGAGAAGCCCGTTTTGTTCATTTTGAACAGCTTGAACAAAAGCTGAAAAGGGTTTATCGATTATATGAAGGCGAATAAAGGAATAAGGCAAAAAAAGAACTCAAATGAGTTCTTTTTTTATTCTTCACTAGGCGAAGAAGGGTTATCAACCTGCCCTTGATCACTTGTATCATTATCACAACTTGCTGAAATAATAATTGAATGAGAAGGAGAGTAATCTCCTAATGTGAAATTCACTCCGTAATTTTTGCTGTTCGCAGTATGGCTGTTTTGCAAGTTTTGTCCGATATCTGTATTGGCGTTTTGTGTCATTCCATTTATCGTGAGATTTGAGATGTTGATTTGAGATCGCATGCTTCAAAAACTCCTTTCACTCAGAAGTAGCTGTCATAAAGGACGCTGGCAGTCTATTTACTTCTATGATATTGCGTTTTTATATCATTGCATCAACATAATGGTAAAAATAATAGCGAGTGAATGATCATCTTTTGAAGATGATCAACCTATCAGCAGAAATAAAGCCGCCTGATAAAGAGGCGGCAGATCGTTATATGTCATCTATGAATTTGATGTATCGTTTTTCGTTTGCCTGAAGGATAAGATAGTCGTTTTTAATGATGAGTAGGAGCCTATAGCAGCGTAGCCATAAAACCAGCCCATAAATACGCCAGAAAAGAGGCTGTGTCGATGGCTTATGAAAACAGAAATGACAAGGCCTGTTATTAAGGCAACTGACGGTACAAAAGTTTTGGGGATTTTCAATAATATTTTGAGGATTTGGGTTATCAATATGATGATTGGAACAGCTATCACAGCATCCCAAAAGTTCGTGTGAATAATTGGAAAAGCCATACGGCACCTCATGAAGTGTTTATTTCTTAATTTTTACGCTAAAAGCTTGGAAAGCAGCTCTTGGATCGCATATGTTACATTTTGGGCTTGATTGGCGGAGCTTGTTTGGCTTAAAGCATTGGATTCAAAAACCAAACCTGTATTACTCCCACCGGAACCCTCTGTTGTTTTAGACACAGAGAACGGGCTGATGGAAACTGCAAATCCGTTATTAAAAACGCTGTTCCCGGATATCGAATGAATATAAACTGGGAATTTCATCATTCATCTCTCCTCTCTGTTATGACTGTTTATACAATATGGTGTGTGAGCAGCAGTTGCTTAAACAAAACGGCAAAAACTTTCAGTAAGAGACAAAAACCTGCAAAATGCCACAAGCGCCTTTTGTTAATGCAGCTTTTTAGGGACGTTTTTTTTATTTTTTTTGCCAACTTCATCAAAAATATTCTGATTGCCAGACTGGGCTTGTCCGTCCTTATTTATGAAATCGGGGTGAATGAGTTTTTTCAGATCCCTGACTGTTAAAGGCTTGGCGTCATCAGTTAATTCTATTCCTAATTGCCCGTTTGCCTCTAATGTCGCAATTTTGACATCTTGTATAGCCGTAACGCCGTGAAGCCTTAGCTGCATTTCAAGCTGGTCAGCTGTAAGTCTCATCTTCTTTAAGTTTTCGATATGAAGCTGTCCGTTTTCAATGACGATTTTTGCTTTTCCGGTTAACATCTTTTCAATGGTGTTCGATTTCATTTGGATCCATTCCATAACGATGAGTGTGCTTGTGAAAATTGCCGCTGCAATTAATGTTTTGAAGAGGCTGTACTCGATGATTGGCTGAACGATAATAGTTCCGATCGAAATCATGACAACCGTTTGAGTCGACGTCATTTGTGCGATTGATTTCCTTCCTGAAATTCTCAGCAAAATGACCCCGGCTACAATGAGAACAAGAGATTCCCAAGTGAAATTCATGCTACCACCTGACCAATGATGAATTAGATTTGTCATGGGATTGGCTTTTCTTCCGGCCAATCGCAATTTAATATATCCGAAAGGCAGTCGGTTCATTCTGTCCTGAACCGAACAATATTTTTGGTATAGATGGATATATTAAGCCAAACAATGATAGCAACAGGAGTTTTTTGGCCGAAACAATCTGGGAAGCGGGGAGCGCCATAACATGATTGAACTTGAAGTTGTCATTAGAACGGTTGCCAGCTTTGGCTTGCTGTTAATCGCAGAACGAATTTTAGGCAAACAGACAATCTCTCAAATGACGATTTTTGATTTTATTGCGGCGATCACACTAGGGGCGATTGCTGCCGGATTAGCTTACAATACTTCAATAAAACCGCACAATATGGCCATTTCGTTTAGTATTTTTGTGCTAACCATTTTTCTAATTTCGTTTCTGTCGATAAAGAACAGGAAGCTGAGGAAATTTTTTGCCGGAGATCCAACAGTGCTGATTCAAAACGGGAAGATACTTGAATCAAATATGAGGAAAATGCGTTACACACTTGATTATTTAAATCAGCAATTACGGGAAAAAGAAATATTTAATATCGAAGAAGTTCTTTTTGCCATTCTTGAAACGAATGGTCAGCTGACTGTGTTAAGAAAACCGCAATTCCGGCATGTGACCAAACAGGATTTAATGATTGCGGTAAACCAAGAACAAAGGCTTCCGATAGAACTTATTATGGACGGAGAAATCATTGAGAATAATTTAAAGCAGAATCGTTTGACGGAATCCTGGCTTTTGGAAGAATTGCGAAAAAGAGACATAAAGGTGAAAGAGACCGTGTACGCAGTGCTGCTGGGTAATGGGGATATTTATGTGGATCAATATAAAGACCATATATCAGTCCCTATGGATAAGGAATGAAGGAACAATCAATCTTAAAGCCCCTTATTGAACGCAACGGTTTCAACTTGTCTTGGGTACGAAATATGCAGAAGCCCGTTTAACAGCTGAATCTGTAACAAATGAGTTTCAGCGGCTTCGGGAAGCTGAATGATTCGCTCAATTTCTCCGTAATACCGTTCACGCAGCACTTCCATTTCGGCTGGAAAAACAGGCGTGATCGTTCCTTTGATCAGCAGCTGGGTTTTAGACAGTAAACGGATCGTTAATTCTTCCTCATACACACCGGGCATTTCCACAATGATAAAATTATATTCCTCATCTTGATAAAAGTCGTAAACAAACGTAGAAGCTTCGGAATCAAAAAAATGTTCCGGGGCTTTATATTTGAGCACATTTGTCCAAAAGTCACTTTGTTTATATTCATTCGTAATCTCAAGCCACTTTCGAATTTTTTCGAAATCCATATGAGATTCTCCTTAAATTTGATTTGAAATCGGCGCAGAAGGGTTTCCGATTTGGTCTTGGTCACTAACGTCTGAATCAATATTTCCAGTGTTTAAAAGTGAAGACGTAGGCGAAAGATCCCCTAAGGAAAAGTTTGCTCCAAAATATTTGCTGTTCGCAGTATGGCTGTTGTGCACAGTCGGACCGACATCTATATTTCCGTTTTGCGTGACGCCGTTGATCTTAATATTTGCGATATTAATTTGATATGGCATAGACGAAACCCCTTTAATCTAAAATTGGCGGTGGTGCAATCGGAGGAGCATTAACGTTGGATGTATCAGAGTTGCCGATAGATGTCTGGTCATTTACATCAGGATCGTTTAAGAAGTTTTCCATTACGGATTCTGTAGGTGATGTATCACCGAAAGAAGAGTTGGTCCCTTGAGATTTTTGATTGTTGGTAGGGCTGTTATAAGCAGCTTCGCCTATTGTAATTGAACCATTGCCCGAAATACTGTTGATCTTCAAATAATATAGGTTGATTACTGTAGACGGCATCCCATCACACCCTTCCATCTTTCTGTACAGTACATTATGCGCCGCTGCACCCAATTGTTCCTTGCATTTACGGGCAAAACTCTATCTGGCCCCGGAGTGATGCTCAATTATCAGTGAATGAAAAGCCATTGATATAGGAATCAATGAATTGATTCAGTTATTCGAAATGCATGAGACCTTTTAATAAAGGAAGCTGGCAAACAGGATCAGTTTGAAATAATTGACAATGAAGCTAATGCCATGAAATAATACTCGTGAGTAACATTACTCGTGGGTATTATTTTTGGGGTGGTCCTAGTTGAAAAGTAAAGGAGTAGAAAGCCGAAAACGATTACTTAAAGCTGCCGCTAATGAATTTTCGGTTCGGGGATTCCATGACGCGAAGGTAAGTGAAATTGTGAAAAAAGCTGGGTTCACGCAGCCTTCATTTTACCTGTACTTTCAAAGCAAAGAAGCCATCTTTGCCGAGTTAATAACCGATTTTCACTCTCGAGTCAGAAAGCTGACAGAGTCACTTCTTCTGGAAAACGGATTAAACACGGAGGATGTGTCAAAACGGGTACTGCTAGCTGTAGAGACTGTTTTTCAATTTTTGGATGAGGACAAGGATTTAACCAAGATCGGCTTTTTTCTCAACCCGGAAGCAAAACAAATGAAAAAAGACTTGGCGATGGTTTTGAAAGAGAACTTAGAAGCAGAACAGCGGCTTGGCTATTTTCACTCTGAACTGGATATGGAAACTGTCGCTGAGTGTTTGGTCGGCATGATTGAACATTTAACCGAATCATTTTTGTTAACCGGAATCAAAGATCCGGCAAGCCTCGCAGCAGAGGTTGTGAATCTTTTAATTTACGGGATGCTTCCGAAAGGGAATGATGTAAGATGATATCTATTATGATGAAAGTCAGTTTGGCAGTTTTTATGCTTGCGGGAGGCATCATAAAGGTAAGCCGCGTTCCCTTTCAAGTTGAGCATTGGCGGCATTATCAATATCCATTATGGTTTCTGACTGTTACTGGCATTCTTGAAATAGCCGGGGCACTTGCTATGACAGCGGGAATTTGGAATCGGTATGCAGCAATTGGAGCAGGTGTTCTGTTTGTCGTTCTCATGGCGGGAGCAATTCATGCGCATATGTTTCGAGCAAGACAATCTGTCATCATGGCGATACCAGCGATGATTTGTTTGATTGTTTCAATCATGATCATCATGGGGAGTTACACGTAAGCTTTTCACTAATGTTTAAGAACAAGCCCATTTGCAGGAAATCTCCTTTTCTTATCGAATAATAGAAAGTCCAGGAATTAACTGAATCAGTAAAATAGAGCTCCATTTCTGTGTTATTCGTCCGGCATCAGCTGGGCTTTTTTTATAAAGGAGGAATACAGGATGGCATTCACTTTGGAAGACATGACTGAGGAAGAGTTCGAAGCCTTTCGCGGGATGTCCGTGCAAAATTTTGCGAAACAAAACATAACGTCAGGAACTTGGACGGAAAAAGAGGCATTTGAGAAATCGGAGCAGGCATATGAGAACATGATTCCGAATGGGCGAGACAGCAGCAATCATTATTTTTGGAACATCACAAATGACCAAGGAGAAAGAATGGGCTGGCTCTGGCTGTATGCTGATCCATTACATCCGCAAAAGGAAGCGTTTATCTATTCCTTTGGATTGTATGAAGCCTTTCGCGGAAAAGGACTTGCTCAATTGGCGCTTCAAACGCTTGATGAAAGAGCAAGAGAGCTTGGTGCGGAAAGGCTGGCTCTACATGTATTTGCACACAACGAGACAGCCGTCTATCTTTATCAGAAGATGGGCTATGCCATGACCAATATACGTATGCGGAAACAGCTATGCTGAAAAGCCGCTTACGTTACCCAAATACAACATGCCTATCTGGAAGCGGTGGCAGGGTACTATAAGTCATCATTAGAAAGATTAAGGTCATGGGAGGCTTGAACATATAAAGAAAAAGGACAACAGCTGTTGTCCTTTTCAATGCCGCTTGAACTTTCTCCCTCAGTCTTTTTTGTCTTGATGATCCAGCTCTTTTATTCGTTTCGTAAGCTCATTGAAAGCCTGATCAAGCTCCTTATACCCTTTATCATTTGGCGTCATAAAACTGAGCTTTCCCAGCACTTCTTGTCTTTCTGTCTCAAGCTTTAACCGAAGCTCCTCCCGCTCATTTCTTTCTGAAGGAACGTCGTTTAACTGCTTTTCGATGCCGTTGTTTGAGATGACGAGTTTACTGTTTGTTGTTTTTTCGAGAAAGTATCGGTCATGTGAAACCGCCAGCAATGTGCCGCTGTATTGTGACAGTGTTTCTTCCAGCTGTTCGCGTGACGGCAGGTCGAGATGGTTTGTCGGCTCATCTAAAATCAGCACGTCTTTTTCCTCCAGAATATATGCCATCAGCTTGATCTTTACACGCTCACCCATACTCATATGCTTGATCGGTTCAGTCCATTGGGCGGCTGTAAAACCTAAGTGCCTCATCAGATTTTGAACGTGCCCCCTTGCTTTGAATGTTTCATTCTCAAATAACTCTTCCGGTGTTTGTTCTAAAGGCAAATCAAACACCTCCTGCGTTAAATAGCCGATGTTTGCGGACGGCGACACCCATACACTTCCTTCTGCTGTTTCCTGTCCCAGAATGATGTTCAGTAATGTCGTTTTTCCGCTGCCATTGGGGCCTATGATCGCAACCTTTTCGCCGTGCTGAATTGTAAAGTTTGCGTTTTTAAAGAGAGTCCTTTCTCCAAACGCTTTTGTTACATTCTGAACTTCTAAAAAACGTTTTCCTGTTTTGTGGGTTGTATCGATTGAAAAGCGGACTGTATATTCTGGGGTAACGGGTTCCGCCTTTGCTTTTTCAAGCTCTTTTTCAAGCCGCTTCTGCTTGGATTTTATCTGGGCATCCGTACGCTTCGCTTTTACCCGGTGATATTCTTTAAACCCTTCCTTTTTCGTCGATTGAGCATGGGCTTTTTCCGACCAAGAAGCGAGCCCATTCATTTGTGCTTCAATCCGTTCAACCATTTTTTGCTGCTTTTCATATTCACGCTGCTGGGTGAGTCTTTTCTTCTCCCGGAACTTCATATACCCGGAGTAATTCCCTTTGAATTCAATCAGCGTCTGATCCTCAAGCGACCATATTTTTGTTGCGGCTTCGTCTAAAAAATATCGATCGTGAGAAACGAGAATCACAGTGCCGTTATAATGTTTCAGCTGTTGGATGAGAAATTGCAAGCTTTTTTCATCAAGGTGGTTTGTCGGTTCATCTAACAGCAGCAGATCTGCATCCTCTGATAGTCCTTTCGCCAGCCGCGCTTTCAGTTTTTCACCGCCGCTTAACTGATGAAAATCACGAAGAGGCACATGCCATTTCTCCAGTAACTTCTTTTCGGCAGGTGTCTGATCCGCAAAGGAATACGCCGCGGTTTCCTGTTCAACCAAAGCCAGTTTTATATCCTTCCGAAGGATTTGACCCTGTGCAGGGGCTAAGTCATTGTGAATGAGGTGCAGCAACGTAGATTTCCCAGCGCCGTTTTTGCCGATAATCCCAATGATATCTCCTTGCTGAACACTGGCGTTTACATGTTTAAAAACAGTTTGATCCTTTACTTCATAGCTAACGTTTGTTAATGTTACGATCTCTTTCATCCATATCCCTCGCTTTAAAGGGAGAATAAAAAAATCCTCCCAAATGTGTTGGAAGGATTAGCCGTGCCTGTGCATGATCAAATAAGCTATTTTTTATAAATAGCAGTGTCGTATATATAGAAAATGGGCAGACTAATCCTATTTTTTGATTTGAAATATTGATTTCAAACGGTAAAAATAAGATTAGTTAATCATTGTCCACCCATCATCCCTTCTTGTTTTGATTACAAACACTATAGCATACCTTTAAATTCAAAAGCAAAGGTCATTTTCATCAAAAAAACTCCTGCTCTCATTTTTGAGGCAGGAGTTTTGAGTCTTATTGATGCTTCGCTTTTCTCACTTTATAAATCACAATCAGCAAAATAAACCAAACCGGTGTGACAAATAAGGAAACACGAGTATCCTGTGCCAGTGCCAGCACAACCAGAACAAACGCCAGGAACGCAAGAATCAGGTAATTTGTAAACGGATAAAGCGGAAGCTTAAACTTGTTTGTTTTCGCTAATTCAGGTCTTGTTTTGCGGTATTTCATATGGCAGATGACCGTAATCCCCCAAATGTAGATAAAGCATACGGTTGAAATACTTGTGATCAGGGTGAATACGCCTTCTGGCATGATGTAGTTTAACGTAACACCGATTAAAATCACGATAGCTGAAAAGAATAAAGCATTTCTAGGCACTTTACGCTGAGTCAGTTTCGCCATTGACTCAGGCGCATTGTGATCTTTCGCCAGGGAATAGACCATACGGCTTGTACTGAATACAGCGCTGTTGCATGCTGAAGCAGCGGATGTCAACACAACAAAGTTGATAATACTTGCAGCCCCGACGATGCCAACAGCGACAAATACTTGTACGAATGGGCTTTCGCTGGGATTGATGATATCCCAAGGATAGATGCTCATAATCACGAGAAGAGCCCCGATATAAAAAAGCAGCACACGGACAGGAATATTGTTGATCGCCTTAGGGATTACTTTTTCAGGGTTTTCTGTTTCACCGGCCGTAAGCCCGACAAGCTCAATGCCGACAAAAGCAAACACAACCATCTGGAACGAGAGGATAAACCCGTGCATGCCATTCGGGAACAGGCCTCCGTGGCTCCAGAGGTTTGTGAAGCTGGACACTCCTGAGCTTGTGGAAAAGCCTTTGAAAATCATCACAAGGCCAATGACGATTAACGCCAAAATGGCAATGACTTTAATCAAAGCGAACCAAAATTCTAATTCTCCAAAAAGCTTGACTGTCGCCAGATTCATAATCAGTAAAATAATAAGAGCGATTAAGCCAGGCACCCATTGCGGCACACCCGGGAGCCAATATTGAGTGTAGAGCCCGACTGCTGTCAGATCAGCCATCGCAATGGAAATCCAGCAGAACCAATATGTCCAGCCGGTGATAAAAGCTGCCATATCGCCTAGGTAGTCTTGTACAAAATCCACAAAAGAGTGATAGTTCAAGTTTGATAACAGCAGTTCACCCAGCGATCTCATAATTAAAAAGCAAATGATCCCTGTGATCATATAAGCAAATAAAATCGAAGGTCCGGCAAAATGAATCGATTTGCCCGAGCCGAGAAATAAGCCTGTCCCAATGGCTCCGCCGATGGCGATGAGCTGGATATGCCTGTTTTTCAAGCCTCTCTGCAACGTTTGCTGATTTATATTGTCTTTCGTCATGTCGTCTGTCACTTTATGTGTTCCTCCATTGAAAATTGTTTATTGAGTCAGCAATCTATTTTTAATGATTATTATAACACTAAAATTTCTATCTTTTTTACTAAAAAAGGATTGATGAAAAGAATTTTAATGTGATTTGGACTATTTCCCGAAAAAAGCGGCTCCATTTAGGGAGCCGCTTTTTTATGCTTTTTCAGTTTTTGTCATAAACAGGTAGAGCCCGTAATCTGTCGGTGCGGATGCGTAGCCTGCCTGCCGCAGCATTGCTGTGATATTGCCGCGGTGGTATGTCCCGTGATTGACAACGTGGGGAAGCAGTTCGGAAACAGTTGTTTTCATGATTCCGCTTGAGGGATTTTGAATCTGGAGTGGCTTATTGAGCTGTTCTTTTTGCTGTAAAAATAGTATATAGCGCTCGGATAACCTCAGAAAAAGGTCTTCCATTTCCTCTATTTCTTTAGCCTCTGTCTGTTCTTTAAGCTGTTCAGCTAAAGCCAACGCATCGCTCAAGGTTTTGCCGGAAAACACTTCAATCCAGCCGAGATCAGAAAGATAAACATGAGACAATACATGGGATATTGACGGAAACACGCTTTGAATTTCTTGATGGTATATCTCTTTTGGAAGCTCTTTTAATCGGTTGAATATTTGTTGATTGGCCCAGACGTTATATTCATACAATTTGAATGCAAAATCTGACATGTTAAAATTCCCCCTTTCGTGTGTATAGCTTTCATTATACACGAACATGAGTTCTTATGTAGAGTGCTCGAAAATAAAATTTGTTGACATATATAGTTTAGAGGAATAAACTAATTGACATTGAACATAAAGTTTAGCGGGGTAAACTATAATGAGGAGGGGAAGATATTGAATGAACAAAAGCTATGTCAGGCGATAAACCTGTTTGTGGAAGTCCTGCTTGAAGGGACAGAATTTGTGCATCGTGAAATCAATCAGGATGTCTTCAAGCATATCTCAAGGGAACAGGCAGACCTGTTGAAAATTTTAAAAGTCAAGGGCCCAACCTCTCCCGGCAGCCTGGCCATGTACCAAAATGTACATAAGAGCGCGATCTCTAACAGACTGAAAAAGCTGCTCGAAAAGGGATTGGTTCAATGGGACGACTGTCCGGAAAAAAGTGATAGGCGCTCTAAGCTTATTAACATTACACCCAGTGGTGAACACATACTAGAAGAATTAGATTCTGCCATCTTTAACGCGCTCAAACCGTTGATTGATGATATAGATGAGGAACACTTACATTCTATCATCGAGATATTCACCATTTTAAAAAGCAAATTTAAAGGAGGAGATTCTGCCGAATGAGAGCAATCATCAAATTCAAGTGGGCAATTGCAGCCATAGTATTAGCACTTACCGTCGTTTTGAGTTTGTTTTCTCCGAACTTAACGGAGCTGGCCAATCAAAAGGGGCAGGCCCAGCTTCCCGCTGATGCTGTTTCAGAAAGGGCAAACGCCATTTTAAAACAAGCGGGAGAAGACAATAATTCGATCAGTGTAGTCTTTACATTAGACAACGCTATAAAGAAAGAAACAGAGAATCAGCTCCGGATAATAATTGATAAAATCAAAAAGATCGACGGTGTAGAAGAGGTAACATCTCCTCTGTCAGCGGAAAAAGAAGTCAAAGACCAGTTGATGTCGAAAGACAAGAAAACCGTTCTCATGCCTGTCACGATTACAGGTTCTGATAAAAAGGCGGAAAAAATTGCGGACGAGATTTATCAAATCGTTCCTGATGACTTGACGGCATATATTACGGGAGCTTCCCTTATCAACCAGGATTTCGCTCACAGCTCAGAGGAAGGGCTTAAGAAAACGGAAGTGATAACAGTCTGCCTGATCATCGGTTTACTGTTGATCGTGTTCCGATCTGTTGTGACGCCTTTTATCCCGATTGTGGTTGTCGGTTTTTCTTATCTGATCAGTCAATCTATACTGGGCATCCTTGTATACAATGTTGATTTTCCTATCTCGACGTTTACGCAAACCTTCTTAGTTGCGATCCTGTTCGGCATTGGAACAGATTACTGCATACTGCTTCTTACACGGTTCCGTGAAGAATTGGCAAACGGGCATGATAAAAAAGAAGCGGCGCTTATCGCTTACCGCACAGGGGGAAAAACCTTATTTATCAGCGGATTTGCGGTATTGATCGGATTTTCCGCCTTAGGATTTGCGAAGTTTGCGATTTTCCAATCCGCAGTAGGGGTAGCAGTCGGTGTGGGAATTTTAATGATCATCCTCTACACACTGCTGCCATTATTTATGGTGACGCTGGGTGAAAAATTATTCTGGCCTTCTAAGAAAGTGCTGTCACACAGTGATAACAAACTATGGGCGTTTCTCGGCAGACACTCCGTTGCGCGTCCGTTTCTGTTCATTGTCATCACGGTGGTGATTACGCTTCCGTTCATCTTGACCTATGATGACCAGATTTCATTCGACTCAACTGCGGAAATCAGCAGCGATTATAAATCTATAAAAGCTCTCGAGGCCATTAAGGATGGATTCGGGGAAGGAAAAGCGTTCCCGATCAATGTTGTCGTAAAAGGAGACAAAGATCTTACAACAGCTGATACAATCCCCTATCTAGGAAATATCAGCAAAGCGATCGAGAAAGTTGATCATGTTGACTCTGTTATGACCATTACGCAGCCGACTGGTAAAAAAATCAAAGATTTATATATTGATAACCAGCTAGGATCGGTTTCAGACGGGCTGGATAAGACGGTGAAAGGGATTGCCGATGTCCAAAGCGGATTAACGGATATAGAAAACGGACTGAATCAAATGGCAGGGCAAACCGGCTCGGCCTCAAATGGAGGGTCTGGCGGTTCACTGGGCGATGCGGCAGATGGCTTGGGCAAAATCAATCAGCAGCTGCAGCTCGTGAGCAAACAGATTTCCCAAACCGGCAATACCGCACAGACCGTGCAGCAGCTTACGGCAATAAGCGGACAGCTTGGCCAGATTCAAACCGGCCTTGAACAAGCGAACCAACAGCTCTCAGGCCAGCAGGCACAAGCCGGAACGCTGACAGAAAGCCTGAAAAAGCTGTCCGAAGGCGTGAAAAGCGCAAATGAGGGCCTGACGAAAGTCTCTGACGGTATTACAGCTTCCAGTGATATATTAGAGGACATGAGCAAAAGTCCAACTGTAAGAGATACTGGCATATTCATTCCTGATCAAGTAATGAAGGACAAAGACTTTAAGAAGTCAATTGACCAGTATTCCTTTGCAGACGGCAAAGGTGTTCAATTAAGTGTCGTTCTGGATTCAAATCCGTACTCAGAACAAGCTATTACGACAATAAACCAAATCAAAAAAGCTGTCGCAAACGAAGTTGACGGCACTCCTTTGGAGAATGCACAGATCGTGTACGGCGGGGTCACGAGTATGAATGCGGACTTAAAGGAGCTATCCACAACGGACTTCTCCAGAACAATGGTGATTATGATTATAGGCCTGTTTATCGTGTTAACCATTTTGTTCCGCTCAATGATCATGCCGATTTATATGATCGCGTCATTGCTGCTGACGTACTATACGTCGATATCCATAACAGAATTAATTTTTGTAAACGGCTTAGGAAACGCGGGTGTCAGCTGGGCAGTGCCATTCTTCAGCTTTGTCATCTTGATCGCGTTAGGGGTAGATTATTCGATCTTCTTGCTGGATCGATTTAAGGAAGAGGTGCACCTTGGCATTGAGCAAGGTGTCGTCAGGTCAATGAGCAAAATGGGATCTGTCATTATTACAGCTGCCATTATATTGGCCGGTACGTTCGCGGCGATGATGCCTTCAGGTGTCAATACACTGATGCAGGTGGCAAGTGTTATCATCATCGGGCTCTTGCTTTACGGCCTTGTCATACTTCCGCTCTTCATCCCGGCAATCATTGCGACCTTTGGAGAAGGAAACTGGTGGCCGTTCGGCAGGAAGAAAGGAAAAGAGTAATCGAGAGAAGAGTGATGAATGGTCATCACTCTTTTTTCATGACTAAACGACTAACTTCAGACGTGTTACCCAAAAAGATCAGACGATCAAACGGCGGCTGTACTTAAAAACAAAGAGCCCGGAAAACATTCCCGGGCTCTTTGTTTTATTTCCATTCTGCAATTGTATCAATCGGCAGACGGTAGGAAGCATAGCCTTCGTCTGCTGCTTTTCCGATAGAAAGTAGCATAACCGGTACATAACGTTCTTTATCTAATCCGAAGGTTTCCGCGATGTTTTCTTTATCGTATCCGCCGATCGGGTTTGTATCGTAGCCATGCGCGCGTGCAGTCAGCATCAGCTGCATGGAAACAAGACCTCCGTCAATCAGGATCGTTTCACGGTTGACCTGTGCCGGAAGCTTTTCAAAATGTGCGGTCAGCGCGGCGATTTGTCTGTCTTTGACCTCCTGCGGCATGTAACCAAGTTCCACGGCTTTTGAATAGATTTCTTCTAGATAGTCTGCGTTGTTCATGTCTGCAAATACAGCGATGACAGCAGATGATGTTGTGACTTGTGTTTGGTTAAAGCTTGCAAGCGGTGCGAGCTTTTCTTTTCCTTCCGGGCTGTCAATGACAAGAAAACGCCATGGCTGCGCGTTAACAGAAGATGGGGCAGTTGTTGCTTCCTCTAAGATCTCTGTCATTTCTTCTTTGCTGATTTTTACTGCCGGATCATAGTTGCGGATAGAACGGCGGCCTTTCATAATTTCCATAAAATCGTTTGTTTTGATCATGTTGATACACTCCTCTTAAGCTTCGATATTATTTATATTGTTTCGCATGCGCGCCAGCACATCAATGAGCAGGCGGCGTTCTTCTGCGCTTACATTTGCGAGCATTTCCTTCATGAAACGCTCCTTTTCCTTCTTAGAAGACTCAATTCGCTCTCTTCCTTGGTCTGTTAACCGAACAAGGGTGATGCGGTTGTCCTCAGGCTTGCGCCGCCTTGATACCATGCCTTTGGATTCCAGCTGTTTCAGGTGTCTGGTAACGGCTGCGCTATCGATATTTACTTTCTTTTGAAGGTCGCTTTGACTGATCTCATCTGCATGATAAAGCAATGTCAGCAATTCCAAACGAGATTGGCTGATGCCCGTGCATGCCTCGAACTTCACGCCAATCACCTTGTTCACGCCTTGCAGCTGATATAAAATCTCGGCTTCCTCTGAACAAAATGACGCCAAAACCCATCCCTTCTTTCCTGTCAAAACTATTAATTGATATATCAATGATTGACACGTCAATTAATATACAACGATTGATTTCATCTTGCAAGCCATTTGCACTTTTGAACAACCTCCCAGCGCATAAAATTCGCTAGGCTAGAACTTAGCAAAAAAAGCTGGCCGCTTCTTCAGATGATGCTGGTCACGATGATTCCCTGCATCATTCCCATTTATAGGTGTTCGGAATATCACTTTGCCGGCCCGTGCTCAAGCGGCTTTCACAGGCTGAAAGTTATGATACAATATACAAATGTTTCACAGCTTCAATCCATAGTTGGAGCTGACATCCATTATATAAGGGACTAGGTTGAAGGGAAGGTTTGATAACATGCTGCACAATCCAACTGGAAAAGAACGCTTGGCACTAGCGTTTCTGCTCGGCATGCTTGCTATATTGGGCCCGCTTAATATAGATATGTATTTGCCAAGTTTTCCTGAAATCGCGAAAGATTTATCAGCAAGTGCTTCACTTGTTCAGTTAAGTTTAACAGCCTGTCTGGTCGGGCTTACGATCGGCCAGCTGATTGTCGGGCCGGTCAGCGATGCGCAGGGAAGACGAAAACCGCTATTAATCTGTATTTTTTTATTTGCGTTATCTTCTCTGTTTTGTGCACTGTCGCCCAATATAACAACTTTAGTGGCTGCGCGTTTTTTACAAGGCTTCACTGCTTCTGCAGGGCTTGTGCTGTCTCGCGCAATCGTCCGCGATGTGTTTACCGGAAGAGAGCTTTCTAAATTTTTCTCGCTGTTAATGGTCATTACCGCGGTGGCGCCAATGGTTGCGCCTATGACAGGCGGTGCCATTTTGCTTTTGCCGTTCGCAACGTGGCATACAATTTTTCACGTCTTAATGATCATCGGATTTTTACTAGTTCTTCTGATTGCATTGAGGTTAAAAGAAACGCTTCCGCTGGAAAAACGGATTCCAAGCTCAATCGGAACATCCGTCAAAACGATGGGCAGCCTGCTGAAGGATCGATCCTTTATGGGGTACGCGTTAACTGTCGGATTTATTCACGGGGGAAGCTTTGCATATGTGTCTGGTACGCCTTTTGTATACCAGGATATCTACGGGGTGTCTCCGCAGGTATTTAGTATTCTTTTTGGCATTAACGGGCTGGCGATTATATCGGGCAGCTTTATCATCGGACGCTTTGGCGGAATCATTCATGAAAAAAGCCTGCTTCGTATAGCGGTCATTACGGCTATGATTGCGACGGCTGTGCTATTAACCATGACCATGATTCACGGTCCTCTTGCTACATTAGTCATATCCATTTTCATTTACATGATTACGATCGGCATGGTTCTGACCAGCACGTTTACCCTAGCCATGGAAAAGCAGGGGCACCGCGCCGGAAGTGCAAGTGCGCTGCTTGGAATGCTTCCGCTGCTCCTCGGTTCAATCGTGTCACCGCTTGTAGGCATTAATGAGACAACAGCCGTTCCGATGGGAGCCATCATGTTTGTGACAGCTGTCATCGGCTCACTGGCGTTTTTTGGATTAACGAAAGAACGAGTAGGGCAGAATTCATAAAAAAACCTGACATGACGTCAGGTTTTTTGTTTTATTTAGAATAACAACAGCAGGCCTGCAATCGCCGGAGTCAAAAAGATGGCTGATTTCAAAACCACCTTTGGCATGAGGTTGGTGAATTTCGCGCCTACATAGGCCCCGCACATTGTCCCGACCAGAACTTTGACAAGTAAAACGTAATCAACAAAACCTTCTGTAATATATCCGATGCCTCCACCTACAGCCAGAGGGATGATCACAAGCATCGTCGTTCCGACAGAATGGCGAATGGACAGATTCAGCATAATCATTAAACCGATTTGAATAAAAGGTGCCGACCCGATGCCGAATGTGCCGGAAAGAACGCCGGCTGCAATTCCTAAGATGACCGCTCTCGTATACGTTGAAAGAGTGCTTTGATTCACTTGAGCCTTCTCTTTTAAAATAAATAATCTGATTAAAATGAGAATTGCTGATAAAAATAACATTCCAGCCGTCAAATAATGAAGCAAATCAGCCGGAATAAAAGAAGTCAGCTTGGCGCCGAAAAATGAGCCAACCGCAGCAAAGCCTCCGACTATTAAGCCGATTTTCATTTGAATGTTACCCTCGCGATAGTGGCTGTATGCCCCTGATAAGCTTGTAAAAGCCATGCCGGCAAGCGAAGTGCCTAAAGCCGTATGAATCGGGATATGGAAAAGAAGCGTTAAAAGGGCAATGACAAAGCCGGCTCCACCGGCGCCAATAAAGCCTAAAATAATTCCTAGAAGAAACATAACAAGAATAATGAGCATATTTTTTCCTCCATTGAAAAGATGTAAAAATGTAATCGTGCGCTATTCTGGCGGAGGTATGGTGTCCTATTGACGAAGAAAAACACGCCGTTTTTTCAGTTGCCAGTAGTCCGTCGACCGTCGTTCAGCAAACATATCGTACCTCAAATTCAGGGATCTGACAAGGCAGTTTGTTGCTTCCCATTACCATCTGTTATATGATTTTGATGAAGAAAAGCCCTTGAATATATTCAAAAGAGGTATTATATATGGACGATTTTAAATTAGATAAGCCGACTCCCTACTACCTGCAATTTTATAACCAGCTAAAAAAAATGATCTTCAACGGGACTTTTAAGCCTGGGGAACGGATAAACGAAACACAGCTGGCGAAAAGCTTTGGCGTCAGCCGCTCTCCGATAAGGGAAGCCATGCGATTGCTTGAGAAAGATGGTTTGTTAAAAGCGGATGACCGAAATGGGTTTTCGATCACGTCGTTAACGGCAAAAGATGTAGATGAGATTTATAAAATCAGAATTCCGCTGGAGCAGCTGGCAGTCGAATTAGTCATAGACGAAGCGGACGAAGAAGAGCTGACCATACTCGAAAAACAGCTTGAAGAAACAGAGAAAGCGATTCACAACGGCACGGAAGATACAGAAATCATTCGTTTAAACCAAAAATTTCATGAGCTGCTGGTTGATTTCAGCCATAACAGACATTTGAAAAATTTGCTTGAGCATGTAAATGACCTGATTCATTTTTGCAGAATCCTTAATTATACCGGCGACCACCGCGCAGAAACGATACTGCGTGAGCACCGCAGGATATTTGAAGAAGTGAAAAAGAAAAACAAAGAAGCAGCCAAACAACATGTGCTGGCTCATTTCAATCATGACTGTGAGCATTTGAAGCATGTGCTTGAAGAAGGTAAAGAGAATTGATTTGTATGATCCGGTACCAAGGGAGAGCAGAACCCTTGGTATTTTTTTATGTATTCACCACATATCTAAGAGGCCCCGTTAATAAGATTTTATGATGGTTTGACTAACGAATAATGGGGGTTAAATATGTTTATCCATATCGTCGGGCCTGGTGATTCTTTGTTTTCGATAGGCAGAAGATACGGTGCTTCTGTTGATCAAATACGGGGTGTGAATGGTTTAGATGAAACGAATATCGTGCCGGGGCAGGCTCTGCTTATCCCTCTTTATGTATATACAGTCCAGCCGAGAGATACGCTTACCGCCATTGCAGCTAAAGCGTTTGTGCCATTAGAGCGACTGCGAGCGGCCAATCCGGGCATCAGCCCAAATGCTTTACAAGCGGGAGCAAAAATAACGATTCCTTCGATCTCAAATTACATTGCGGGAACGTTAAGTTTTTATGTGCTCCGAAACCCAGACCTCGATCGGGAATTAATCAATGATTATGCGCCATACTCGTCTTCGATTTCAATTTTCGAATACCATATTGCACCGAACGGCGACATTGCAAACCAATTGAATGATGCGGCCGCTATTGAGACAACTTGGCAAAGACGAGTCACGCCGCTGGCAACAATAACGAACCTTACATCAGGAGGCTTCAGTACGGAGATTGTTCACCAAGTGCTAAACAATCCGACAGCGAGAACCAATCTGGTCAACAACATTTATGACTTAGTTTCCACAAGGGGATATGGCGGTGTCACAATCGATTTTGAGCAGGTGAGCGCCGCGGATCGCGATCTTTTCACTGGATTTTTACGCCAGCTGAGAGATCGACTTCAGGCGGGAGGGTATGTGCTGACGATAGCTGTTCCTGCAAAAACAAGTGATAATATCCCATGGCTGAGGGGCTACGATTACGGGGGGATAGGAGCGGTTGTCAATTATATGTTTATCATGGCTTATGATTGGCATCATGCGGGAAGTGAGCCGGGTCCTGTAGCGCCGATTACTGAAATAAGGAGAACCATTGAGTTTACGATTGCGCAGGTGCCGAGCAGAAAAATCATTATCGGAGTCCCGCTCTACGGGTACGACTGGATCATCCCGTACCAGCCGGGCACAGTTGCTTCAGCGATTTCAAATCAAAACGCAATCGAAAGAGCGATGAGGTACCAAGCCCCGATACAATATTCAGCCGAATATCAATCACCGTTTTTCCGGTACAGTGATCAGCAGGGGCGGACGCATGAGGTATGGTTTGAGGATGTCAGAAGCATGAGCCGGAAGATGCAGATCGTCCGTGAATACAGATTGCAGGCTATTGGCGCTTGGCAGTTAACGCTGGGCTTTACGCCGGGCCCATGGCTTCTGCGGAAATTTTTTACGATCAGAAAAGTGTAAAAAAAGACACCAGAGCTTGGGTGTCTTTTTTTTGATTAAGTCCAGAGCAGCAGAATAGTTCATTCATTTGTACCTTGCATGGGTTGTGTTCCCATTTTACGATTAGTAGTAGTCTGATCAAACAAAGAGTCAGAATACGATTTGAGAGGGAGTTGTCTACATGAAGACAGTATTGATTTTGAATTTTCCTGCGGAAGGCCATGTGAATCCTACTTTAGGCATTACGAAAGCGTTTTCCGATAAGGGATATGATGTCCATTATATATCCACTGAAAAATATAAAAAACGATTAGAAGCAGCGGGAGCAACGGTCCATCTTCACCGGGATCTGCTGCGAACGACACCTATTCATGTCGGTTCGCCCAATGGCATTCTTGATTTCGTGAAAATCCATATCAAAACGTCATTGGACATTTTACAGATTGTCAAAGACTTATCTAAGAGCATTCAATTTGATTTTGTTTATTATGATAAATTCGGCGCGGGGGAATTGGTGAGGGATTACTTAGATATTCCAGGGGTCTCTTCATCGGCGTCTTTCCTGTTTGGCGAGGAGCATCTGAAAATCCTGCCGCTGCATCCGGAGTCTGGAGCGCCGCTTGAATTGGATCAAGAGTGCGAAGACCTTTTGGCAAAAATGAAAGAAACGTACGGTGTTGCCCCGAAAAACCTGGTTCAATTCATGAACAATAAAGGGGAATTGAACGTAGTGTATACAAGCCGTTATTTTCAGCCAGAAAGTGATCGTTTCGGGGATGAATGTCTATTTATCGGGCCGAGCTTTCCAAAGAGAGCGGAAAAAACAGATTTCCCGATTGAACAGCTAAAAGATGAGAAGGTCATTTATATTTCAATGGGGACTGTACTGGATCATACAGAGGATTTCTTCAACCTTTGTATTGATGCATTTTCAGGCTTTAACGGAAAAGTCGTCATCGCTGCCGGAGAAAAAGCGGACCTGACCAAATTAAAGCAGGCGCCGGAAAACTTTATCATTGCTCCGTATGTCCCTCAGCTGGAAGTGCTGGAGCAATCGGATGTTTTCATTACACACGGCGGAATGAACAGCGTAAACGAAGGCATTCATTTCAGCGTGCCACTGGTTGTCATGCCTCATGACAAGGATCAGCCGATGGTGGCGCAGCGTCTCTCTGAACTCCATGCAGGCTATGTCATCTCTAAAGATGAAGTCAATGCCCAAATATTAAAACAGGCCGTAGATGAGGTTTTGCGCAACGATCAGTATACGGCAGGCATTAAAAAAATCAATCAAAGCTTCAAAGAATGTATGGACATGGAAGAAGTGATGGAGCGGATTGATGAGTTGATTCGCCAAAAAAACAAATAAGAAAAAGAACTCCCGTACCTTGTACGGGAGTTCTTGATTTAAAACTTGATTTTGATTTTTTGAGCATCACTGATTTTCTTATGGTTATGGTCAAAGACGTCACTTGTCGTGATTTCGATCCACTTGATCTCTTTTGTTTTCTTCTCAGCATCCGCGGCCTTATCATGAGCATGGCCGCTTGATGCGTTCACAATAAAGCCGAGATTTCCGGACTTTTCGGCGCCGCCTTCCAATTCGCCGTTTAACTCTTCAAGATAAATATCTTTGTTCCAATCAAAGGTTTCACCCGTATTTGTTTTCATCAATGCAATCGGCGCAACATTTACTTTTTTTGTAGAGGTGTTCTTGATATCAACGAAAACCTTAACGAAATCAAACTCTTCATCGTGTGTTAACTCATGAAAGTAATCAATCATGCTGTAGTCCGGGCGCAAGTGGATCAGCTTCATTTCTTTTACTGTTAACTCCACGTCGCCAATTTTATAGGTTTTGTTCACTTGTTTGATATCTTTTAAGACAGCTTTTCCTTTATCATCTGAAAACGTTTGGCCGACCTTATGCAATGTCCGGTCATCAGTTACCTGGGAATTAGGCTGATAATCATCTGTGCTGTCCTTCTGGGATGAAGTGCTTTGCGGCTCAGCTTTTACTGTTTTCTCCCCGCCTGCATGCTGTTTTTCAGTACTGGCGTTTGATGAGCAGCCCGCAAGCATGATAGCAAAAACGAGAATTGAAAGAATTCTTCTCATGATGATTCCTCCATTAAAAAGAGATCCCGTTACTTCATACAAGCAACGGGACACCTTGTATTCTTTTACTTATCGTTAATCTTAATGTTGTATTGTAAAGCCTTGAAAACATTTTTGGCGATTTCTGTATTGTCGATTTGGCCGGCAAATGTCTCACTAGACGGACCGTATGCATAGACGGGAACATCTTCACCGGTATGTCCGCCTGTTGTCCATCCAGTGTGAGAGCGTTTATTAAAGATGTTCTCGATTGCGTTATCGATATCCAGTACTTCCTTCGATTTTGCCGCTTCTTCAACAGATTGAATTTCGGCTTTTGTTAAAGCCAATTTCTTTTGATCGATATATGTTTTCAACGTTTTTTCAACATCCGCGCCGTCAGCGATCTTTTCTGCCATAAAGTCTGGTGTGCGCTTTGCGGCTTTAATGGGTTCACTGAACCAGTTGTAGATGCCGTCCGCACCGATGGAATATCCGCCGGTTGAGTGGTCAGCCGTTGCGACAACCAATGTGTGCTTGTCTTTTTTAGCGAAATCAATAGCCGCCTTATAAGCTTGTTCGAAGTCTTCCATCTCGCTCATGGCGCCAACGATATCATTGTCATGGCCCGCCCAGTCAATCTGGCTGCCTTCCACCATGAGGAAGAATCCGTCTTTATCCTTGTTTAATTTTTTAATGGCTGTGTTTGTCATATCTTTAAGTGATGGAATATCCTTCGTACGGTCAATCTTTTTAGGCAGGCCGCCGTCAGCGAATAGGCCGAGAACTTGGCTGTCTTTGTTTTTCAGCATGTCCTTGCGATCATCCACGTAGCTGTACCCCGCCTTTTTGAATTCCTTAATCAAATTACGGTCCTTACGGTCAAAATTGCTCTTTCCTCCGCCTAGAAGGACATCAATTTTGTGCTTGCCGTTGACCATCTCATCAAAATAATCATCCGCAATTGAGTTCATATTTTTTCGGCTGTGGTCGTGTGAACCAAAAGAGGCCGGAGTGGCGTGTGTAATTTCTGAAGTGGCCACAAGTCCTGTTGCTTTTCCTTTTTCTTTCGCAGCTTCAAGCACCGTTTTGGCTTCTGACCCGTCGTTATCAACGGCTATGGCATTATTGTATGTTTTAATTCCCGCAGACATAGCCGTTGCCGCCGCTGCAGAATCCGTTACATTTTGTTCAGGATCATCGGGGTAAGTTGTTTGCTGGCCGACAAGATACTGATCAAAAGCCGTAGGCTCCACAACTTTTGTCTTTTTATTATCCTTTAAGTATCGATAAGCAGACGTATAAGACACACCCATACCATCACCAATCAGAACAATAACATTTTTAATTTCGTCTTGGTTCCCCTTTTTCTTTTCCTGGGCGCTGGCTTCAGGCACACTGCCGCTGGCTAAGCTGCTGAACGCAATTGATGATAAAACCGCGATAGGCAGTAATTTCTTCGGGAATTTTTTCAACTGGATAACCTCCTAAATATAGATGAATCTCAATGACAACCCAATTATATTTTTAAACTGTTAAGCTAGTATTAATCGATTTTAAAGATTGGATTTACAAGAATAATGAACTGGCACCCTTAAATAATGGTTATTCTTTTATGAGAAGTTTTAGAAGGAAAGAGCGATAGTACTAAAGAAATAAATTGGAGGAATAGATACTGGCCGTGGATAGGCGGACTGAAATCTGCTATAGTCGCATAGAAGCAACCCGCTTACATCTTGAACAATTTAAAGTATTACGTTGGAAAGAGGTATTGTGTAAGCACATGTCTGAGCAGTTCATATGGAGTGGCATCATTTTATTTTAGGAGGGAACAACATGGACGTTTTTTCTGAGTACTTAGCGGGGATTGCTGACCCGTTCCACCGAGAAAGAACGGAAGAGGTGTTAACTTGGATAAAAAATAAATATCCAAATTTACATACAGAAATAAAATGGAATCAGCCGATGTTTACGGATCACGGTACATTTATTATTGGCTTTAGTGTTTCTAAAAAGCATTTAGCTGTCGCTCCTGAAAAAGTAACGATAGCGCACGTAGAGGATGATATTGTGAAGGCCGGATATGATTACACCGAGCAGCTGATACGTATCCCTTGGAACGGTCCAGTTGATTATACGCTACTTGAGAAAATGATTGAGTTTAATATTCTGGACAAGGCGGACTGCTCCACTTTTTGGCGGAAATGAAGAAAAAGGCATAACATATGAGCTGTATAAAATATGTTACGCCTTTTCATTTGTCTATTTTTCGTTTTGATCATCTATTGCTGCTTTTCATCAAACAAGGTCTTTTCATTGAGCGTAAGCTGACTCGCAGAATAATGATTACCTTGTTTCCATTTCACTTCAATCGTAATATCATGGCCTTCAAGCTCATGTTCATCTAACCGCTCTAAAAAAGAAACGGACTTTTCTTTTGCGCTTCCATCAGAAAAAGTGCCTCCAGCATAATCATGCATCGGGATTTCCGTGTCAGAACTCAGCAGAACTTCATCATCCTTTTTTACAATCAGTGATTCCAGATAAGTGTTGTCTATTTCAATTGTATCACCGATCCAATAAAGTTTGCCGCTGTATTCATTCGGTGCATCTTCATTTTTTGTGAAAACAGCTTCCCAATTCTGATCTTTGCTTTCTCCCTGCCAATTTGGATACTCCAAACGAACATGATGAATCAGGTGATAGGAAAAAAAGATCAAGCAGAAAGCGATTAATAGGAATGCCGTGAAAATGAGAGGGTATTTATAATGACTGGACATAAAAGACTCCTATTCGTTTAATCAATTACCTTCGAAAATAGAATTTCATCCCGAATCAAAATGCCGTTTTCAGCCACCTCGGGAATCTCCGGCTTGAGTCGGCGCGCTTTTTCAACTGCGTTCGGAAACACTGCGGCGAATTGATAGCCTCTCTTTTGATAAAACGCTATCGCATTTACATTATCATTCGTTGTGATAAGCTTTATTCGTTGACAATGTGCATGTTTAGCCTTCTCTTCAACCTGCTGAAGTAAAGCTGTGCCGATTCCTTTATTTTCAATCATACTATCTAATGAAATAATTTCACAATCTTTCCCATCTATTGTGTATGTAATACAGCCAATGATTTCGCCGCTTTCATTTACTGCGGCAAATCCATCTAATTCATCACACCGAAAAATGCCGCTGGAAATCGCCATCTCGGGTGTACCCCAATGCTTGGCAAAAAAATCGGTCAACATATGTTTCGCTATCTCATTGTTTGGGATGATGATCATCATAACACTCCTCTATTGAAAGATTGCATATGTACTATCAATATAAACAATATATAACAAAAAAAATAGATGTTGAGGTGACGGCATGGAAATCAGCGATATCATTTACGGGCAGCACCATATAGACGGAGTGCTGGAAGAGCTTATCAAAAGCGCTCCTGTGCAAAGATTAAAAGGAATCTATCAAGGCGGAGCAAGCTTTTTAGTCAATCGAAAGTGGAATGTGACCAGGTATGAGCACTCCATCGGCGTGATGCTCCTCATCAAAAAGCTCGGAGGAACGATAGAAGAACAGATTGCGGGTCTGCTCCACGACGTATCACACACAGCTTTTTCTCATGTGGTCGACGTTGTCTTTGAAAATCAAGCAGAAGACTATCATGAAAACATCTTTCAACAAGTCATTGTTCACTCTGAAATCCCGGACATTTTACAAAAACACGGCTATCATACTGAAGAACTTTTATCTGACGATTCAAGGTGGACATTGCTCGAACAGCCCGCACCGGAGCTGTGTGCTGATCGGACAGACTATACGCTGCGTGATATGTACCGATATGGACACATTAACCTGCACGAAGCGCAAACCTTTTTGGATCATCTTATTGTGAGAAACGGAAGGATGTTTCCTGATAGTATTGAAGCCGCCGAATGGTTTGTCAGTGTGTACTACAAGGAAGTAATTGATTTCTTTTTGAATCCTGTGAATGTATATGGATATGAATATTTAGCGCGAGCATTGAAGGCAGCGCTGCGGCATGATGTCATATCTGCAGAGGATCTGCTGAAAACGGACCAAGAGGTACTGAACATCCTGCGTGCATCAAAAAATGAAGAAGTCCTGAGCTTGCTTACATCCATTCATCCCGGCATACAAGTAATAGAGGATGACATCCAGTACGATTTCCATCAAAAGAAGAAAATGCGCCTAATCGATCCATCCATTTTTCTTGATGACAAATGGATCAAATCCTCAGGTGTTTCTGAAAAGGTGAGGAAAATGGGTGAGGCCGCTTATCAAAAAGCAAAAAAAGGTGTGTATATAAAAATCTTAAAGCAGTAATTGCCGCCTGACAGCGGCTTTTTTTATGTTTGGCTTTGCAAACAAAGGGGAATAGGACAAACTGCGGGAACGCTTTATGAGAATATCAGCGTATTTACATACCGTTCGGGGGTATAGTATTATCGAGAGGGCATGTTTTCATTGTCTGCGGGCAAAAGTTACAGGAAAAAAATGAAGCAAAGGAGAATGAACATGAAAATCTCTAAATATGCACTGGGAATTCTGATGTTATCTCTAGTTTTTGTTTTATCAGCATGCGGCAATAACAACAGTACGAAAGAAAGCACACATGACAATCATTCAGACTCCTCAACACATGAAGAGATGGACCATTCCGGATCAGCTGACGTTCCAGAGGGATTACAGGAATCTAAAAATCCGAAATACAAAGTAGGCAGCCAAGTAATCATCAATACTTCTCATATGAAAGGCATGAAAGGTGCTGAAGCTACGGTAACAGGCGCCTATGATACAACGGCGTATGTTGTTTCTTATACTCCGACTAATGGGGGACAGCGTGTGGATCATCACAAATGGGTGATCCAAGAAGAAATCAAAGATGCCGGAGATAAAACGTTACAACCCGGAGATCAGGTGATTTTAGAGGCTTCTCATATGAAAGGCATGAAAGGAGCAACAGCCGAGATCGATTCCGCGGAAAAAACAACTGTATACATGGTTGACTACACATCGACAACGAGCGGCGAAAAAGTGAAAAACCACAAATGGGTCACAGAAGATGAGCTTTCAGCTAAATAATAAAAAATCCTCCTTTTACAAGGAGGATTTTTTTGCTGTTTGAACAGGTCTTGTTAAAGAAATGAAAGCAAACAGGACAGCGATGATCACAATCGATCCGCCGCACCATGCCGTTGACACCACAGTACCCGTCTGATCCAAAACAACACCGCCAATGGCTGAGCCAAGGGCAATTCCGACTTGGAGGGCCGATGTGTTAAAGCTTTGCTGAATGTCAGACGAATCAGGTGCAATTTCAATTAAATAGCTTTGCTGAGCCGGGGCGAGGCTCCAGCTCAGAAGACCCCAAATCACCATGACAGGCAAAAAGAAAATCATAGACGATGTAGACAGCGGCAGTAAGAACATAATGATGGCAAAGGAACCGGTCACCAGCAAAATGCTCTTAAAGGAACCAAGCCGGTCAGATAGCGCTCCTCCGAAAGGGCCTCCGCATACAGCAGATATCCCGAAAAGGAAATAACAAATGCTGACCCAGAAAGAGCTCAGGTGAAGAGTCTCTTCTAAAAACGGCGCAAAGTAAGCGTAAAGCGTGTAGTGGCCAGCTAATGTAAACATCGTGACGAGGTGTGAACTCGCGATTTTCAGATTACCGATCGTCTTGAGTTGTTCCCGGAAAGGAATCATTTTCTCCGCCGGTATTCTTTCAAAGAAGATTGAAATAATCAGCATGGAGATCAGTGCCAACAGGCCGATGCCAAGGAACAAAATCCGCCACCCGAAGGAATCGCTGATTAAGATTCCGAGCGGCACGCCTAATGCGATAGCAGAGCTGAATCCCATAAAAATAATTCCGATTGCGCGGGCTCTGTATTCAGGCGCTACAATTTTCGGGGCAATTGTTAAAGAAAGCACAACAATCAGCCCTGTACTCATTGCTGCCAATACCCTAGATACCATCAGTGTTGCGAAATTAGGGCTGAAATAGGCGACAAGATTGCTAAGGAAGAAAACAAATAAAGCAATTAGATATAAGCGCTTCCGCTCAATCTTCGCAGTCAATGCCAAAAGCAGCGGCCCAGATACTGCATATCCCAGCGCAAACACACTGATCAGCTGTCCGGCTGAAACAATGGAAATGTCTAAATCATTTGCGATCTGAGGAAGAATTCCCCCCACAATTAACTCAACCAATCCGACTGCAATCGTAGAAGCTGCAAGCAGGAAAACTTTGAAATTCATAACAAACTCCTTTACTTAAATGTTTTGATAAATAAAAAAAATCCTGATTACAAAAAATGTCATAAACAAATTTTGTAATCAGGATTTTACGGTTCCTGGTAGACACCCTCAAACCATATTATTGAGGTTATACAAGTGATAATAGCTATTTAATTGATTCGTTTCCGTTGATGAGTGTACCACATTATGAATGAATCTTCCATAGAAAAATTTATAAAACGGTGAACCGGAAAAAAATATGATTATATTTATTTTATAAAAGTATAGACATTTAAAATTAAATGACTATAATAATCAATGTAAGCGTTTTAATAACAGGGGGGATAGCAGTTGAAAAAAATATTACTCGCGTGCAGTTCAGGAATGTCTACCAGTTTATTGGTGACAAAAATGAAGGAATACGCACAGTCTATCGGTGAGGAAGCGGAGATTTGGGCTGTTGGCCAGGATAAAGCAAAAGAAGACATGAGAAAAGCGGATGCCGTTTTGATCGGTCCGCAAATGAGCTTTCTGAAAAGCGAGCTCCAAAAAGAAGCAGATCAATACAACATTCAAGTTGAAGTCATTGACATGATGGCCTACGGAATGGCAGATGGGAAAAAAGCGTATGAGCAGGCATTGTCCTTAATGGTGAATCAATAATGGAACAGATGAAAATCACGAATTTAACAGACGAGCAAATCAGTTTTCAGCTAATCCTGCACAGCGGAAATGCCCGCAGCTGCATCATACAATCACTGCGCGCCTATAAAGAAGGGAAAAAGGACGAGGCTGATGCCCTCATTGCCAAGGCGGAGCAGGATTTATCCGCGGCCCATGACATTCACTTTCAAATGATACAGAAGGAATCCGGCGGAGAAGCAACAGCTTTTTCATTGCTGCTTATGCATGCAGAGGATCATCTGATGTCAACATTATCCATGAAAGAATTAGTGAAAGAGATGCTTGATCTCTTTAAAACCAAGAATATATAAAAAATCGGGGTGGATAGGGTGTTCGAGAAAATCAGCCAATTCCTTGTTCCAATTGCAGGGAGGTTAAACAATAACCGCTATTTGCAAGTGTTGCGTGATGCATTTATGCTGGCTTTCCCGCTGACGATATTCGGGTCCATTTTTGTCGTGTTAACGAATTTGCCGTTTCTAAACAAAATCATGAACGCCTCAATGCTTACGTCGTTTCAGTCTCATTTCGGCATTGCCTCCACGGCGACAATGGGCATTATGTCTGTCTTTGTTGTGTTCGGGATAGGCTATTACCTGTCGAAAAGCTATCAGGTCGAAGCTGTATTTGGCGGAGCGATCGCTTTGGTTTCCTTTTTGCTCTTAACGCCATTTATCATTCAGCCGGAAACAGGTGATGCCATTACAGGGGTTATCCCGGTCGATCGTCTCGGTGCAAAAGGGATGTTTCTTGGGATGATTACGGCATTTCTTTCTGGCGAAATTTACAGAAGAATCGTTCAAAAAAACCTGACAATCAAAATGCCAGCCGGCGTTCCGCCTGCTGTAGCAAAATCATTCGCCGCACTTATTCCGGCTTTTATCACATTGACTGTATTTTTGCTGATTAACGTAATGGTGACTCTGTTTTTTAAAACAAATATGCACGACGTCATTTATCATGCGATTCAGGCTCCGCTTGTCGGACTTGGAAGCGGTATCATTCCAACACTGATTGCCGTGTTTTTCATTCAAATTCTTTGGTTTTTCGGACTGCATGGACAGATCATTATCAACTCCGTGATGGACCCGATTTGGAATACACTGCAGGTAGAAAACCTTTCTGCTTACACGGCGGGAAAAGAAATCCCTCATATTATTTCAAAACCGTTTATGGAGATTTATACAGTAGGGATGGGCGGAACAGGGATGACGCTTGCGATTGTGTTTACCATTCTCATATTCATGAAAAGCAGGCAGATGAAGCAAGTATCAAAACTTGGCCTCGCTCCCGGTATTTTTAACGTAAACGAACCGATTATCTTTGGGCTTCCGATTGTCATGAATCCGATCATTATTGTGCCTTGGGTGCTGGCACCGATGGTTGTTACGCTCGTCACCTATCTGGCTATGTCAGCCGGGCTCGTTCCGCCTCCAACTGGTGTGACAGTGCCGTGGACGGTTCCATTATTCATTAATGGCATCATGGCGACGAACTCAATCATGGGGGGCGTGATGCAGCTTATCAATCTGCTGATTGTCTTCGTGATCTGGTTTCCGTTCCTAAAAGCAATGGATAAATTAAATCTGGCAAAAGAAAAAGAACAGGCTGTGCAGGAGACAGCTGCTCAGCAAAATGATAACAGCATAAAAATGTGACATAAGGGGAGAGAGACTTGGCACATACAGAACAATATCGTTTTCCAAAGGATTTTTGGTGGGGATCATCCGCTTCAGCAACACAAATGGAGGGTGCCGCCGACAGAGACGGAAAAGGCCAGAATATATGGGATTATTGGTTTGAAAAAGAACCGCATCGTTTTTTTGATCATGTCGGACCCGCAGACACATCCCAATTTTACGACAACTATAAAGAAGATATCAGGCTGATGAAGGAACTTGGCCACAACTCGTTCCGGATGTCGATTTCCTGGTCACGTTTAATACCAAACGGAACGGGCGAGATCAACGATAAAGCCGCAGATTTCTATAACAATGTCATTGATGAGCTGATCGCTAACGGAATTGAACCTTTTGTCAATTTGTTTCATTTCGATATGCCGATGGCGCTTCAAAAAATCGGCGGCTGGGTCAACAGAGAGACGGTTGACGCGTATGAAAACTATGCAAGAACTTGCTTCCGTTTGTTTGGCGGCCGGGTGAAAAAATGGTTCACGCATAATGAACCAATCGTTCCCGTAGAAGGCGGATACCTATATGATTTTCATTATCCAAACAAGGTCGATTTTAAAGAGGCCGTCCAGGTTGGATTTCATACGATGCTATCAAGTGCCCGCGCCATTCAGGCTTACAGGGAGATGAAGCAGGACGGAAAAATCGGCATCATCTTAAATTTGACCCCTTCATACCCGAGAAGCAGCCATCCGGCGGATGTGAAAGCCGGGGAAATCGCAGACGCGTTTTTTAACAGATCTTTTTTAGACCCATCTGTCAAAGGCGAATTTCCCAAAGAGCTGGTTGACATTTTGAAGCATGAAGGCTTTATGCCTGATTACAACGCTGAAGATCTCGACATCATCAAAAAGAACACGGTTGACCTGTTGGGAGTGAATTATTACCAGCCGAGACGTGTGAAAGCGAAAGAACATCTTCCGAATCCCGACGCTCCTTTTTTGCCGGACAGGTATTTTGATCCCTACGTCATGCCGGGCCGCAAAATGAATCCGCATCGCGGCTGGGAGATCTATGAAAAAGGCGTTTATGATATTTTGATCAATTTAAAAGAAAACTACGGCAACATCGAGTGTTTTATCTCTGAAAACGGTATGGGGGTTGAAGGTGAAGAGCGATTCAGGGATGAACAAGGCATCATTCAGGATGATTACCGGATTGAATTTATAAAAGAGCACCTCAAATGGATTCACCGCGCCATACAGGAAGGCTCGAACGTAAAAGGCTATCACTTATGGACGTTCATGGACAACTGGTCTTGGACAAATGCCTATAAAAACCGATACGGATTTGTATCAGTCAATCTTGAGAAAGACGGAGAAAGAACCGTCAAAAAGAGCGGAAAATGGTTCAAAGAGGTTGCTGAGCATAGCGGTTTCTAGATTTTCCTAAAGGTCAAGATCTTCCGGCAATCATCATAACGAATAGAGATGACGAAAATCCGCAACATTGATGAAATAGGGAAAAGAACTTATGATATCCGTAAAAGCTTATGTGATATCAAACAGCTGCCGGAGGATACCAATGAATAAATACGAAATCATTGCAAATGAAATGAGAAATAGAATTAAAAATAACGTATATCCGATCGATCAGCCCATTCCTGATGAAGTATCTCTTGCAAAAGAATTTAACTCAAGCCGCATGACGATGAAGAGAGCCTTGGATAATTTAGTTGCCGAGGGTCTGCTGTTTAGAAAACGAGGCCATGGCACGTTTATTATTCAATCTGCAATACAGGATGACCATGTCCATGTAGTCAGCAATGAGATTCTCGGATTGACCAACTTGCTGAAAGATAAAAAAATCAAAAGCAAGGTCATTCAGTTTGAAGTGCAATTTCCCACTGAGGAAGTGGCCGCCCATTTGTCTATTGATCAGAAAACACCGGTTTATTATGTCGTTCGGCTGCGAATTGTAGAAGGTGAACCCTATGTATTAGAAAAAACATATATGCCGACTCATTTAATACCGGGCATTAATGACGATGTCCTTCATGATTCGATCTACAATCATATTACAAATGTGCTGCAGCTCAAAATCGCCGGAACGCATCGGAAAATCAGAGCCTGCAAATCTGATCATATTGACCAGCAGCATCTGGGCTGTAAACAGGATGATCCAATTCTTGAAGTGGAACATGTGGGCTTCTTAGATACCGGGATTCCATTTGAATATTCCTTTTCACGTCATCGGCATGACAAGTTTGTTGTGACTTCTGTAAACATACGGCGCTGATTGCGGAGACAACAAGGAGGCCATCTGCATGCTTGGCGGTATTGAAGCAGGCGGCACAAAGTTTGTTTGTGCTGTCGGTAGAGAAGATGGAACGATCATTGACAGGATAGAATTCCCCACAAAGATGCCGGATGAAACGATAGAGAAAGTAATTCAATATTTTAGCCAATTTTCATTACAGGCAATCGGCATCGGCTCCTTTGGTCCCGTTGATAACGATAAAACCAGTCAAACATACGGTACCATTACGGCCACGCCGAAAGCGGGCTGGAGACACTATCCCTTTTTGCAAACCGTTAAGAACGAAATGAAGATCCCAGTCGGATTTAGTACAGATGTCAACGCTGCGGCGCTGGGTGAATTCCTTTTCGGTGAAGCGAAGGGTCTTGACAGCTGCCTGTATATAACGATTGGCACTGGCATCGGAGCGGGGGCTATTGTAGAGGGGAGGCTCCTTCAGGGGCTGTCACACCCAGAGATGGGCCATATTTATATCCGGAGGCACCCGGATGACGTATACCAAGGGAAGTGCCCTTATCATGGAGATTGCTTTGAAGGCTTAGCTTCAGGCCCCGCTATCGAAGCCCGCTGGGGGAAAAAAGCCGCGGATTTATCAGATATAGCACAAGTCTGGGAACTGGAAGGGTACTATATTGCCCAAGCACTGGCTCAGTATATTTTGATCCTTGCACCTAAAAAAATCATTCTTGGCGGCGGCGTCATGCAACAGAAACAAGTGTTTTCTTATATCTATCAATATGTACCAAAAATCATGAACAGCTACTTAGATTTTTCTGAATTATCAGATGATATAAGTGATTATATTGTACCTCCACGTTTAGGCAGTAACGCCGGAATCATCGGCACGCTAGTTTTAGCGCATCAGGCCTTACAAGCAGAGGCAGCATCCGGGGAGGTGCGATCATGACGCATCCATTATTTTTAGAGCCTGTCTTTAAAGAAAGACTATGGGGAGGGACGAAGCTTCGTGACGCTTTTGGCTACGCAATACCCTCACAAAAAACAGGTGAGTGCTGGGCCGTTTCTGCACATGCCCATGGCTCGTCGTCTGTAAAAAATGGCCCGCTGGCAGGAAAGACACTTGATCAAGTATGGAAAGATCATCCAGAGATATTCGGGTTTCCGGATGGTAAGGTGTTTCCGCTGCTGGTAAAGCTGCTGGACGCCAATATGGATCTCTCCGTGCAAGTCCATCCTGATGATGATTATGCAAAACTGCACGAAAATGGCGACCTTGGTAAAACGGAGTGCTGGTATATCATTGATTGCAAAGATGACGCCGAACTAATTTTGGGACATCATGCAAGCACAAAGGAAGAGTTCAAACAACGAATAGAAAGCGGTGATTGGAACGGGCTGCTGAGGCGAATCAAAATCAAGCCAGGAGATTTCTTTTATGTGCCAAGCGGTACACTCCATGCTTTATGTAAGGGAACCCTTGTCCTTGAAATCCAGCAAAACTCTGATACAACATATCGCGTATACGATTATGACCGCTGTAATGACCAGGGCCAAAAAAGAACTCTTCATATAGAAAAAGCCATGGAAGTCATAACGATACCGCATATCGATAAAGTGCATACACCGGAAGTAAAAGAAGTTGGTAACGCTGAGATCATTGTTTATGTGCAATCAGATTATTTCTCAGTGTACAAATGGAAGATTAGCGGCCGAGCTGCTTTTCCTTCATATCAAACCTATTTGCTGGGGAGTGTTCTGAGCGGATCAGGACGAATCATAAATAATGGTATTCAGTATGAATGCAATGCAGGCTCACACTTTATTCTGCCTGCGCATTTTGGAGAATTTACAATAGAAGGAACATGTGAATTCATGATATCTCATCCTTAATGAATGGGGGAGTTGCATTTGTTTAAGAAACATACGATCTCTTTGCTCATTATATTTTTACTTGCGTCTGCTGTTTTAGCAAAACCAATTGAAGCGCATACTGTGTCGCCTGTGAATCCTAATGCCCAGCAGACAACAAAAACAGTGATGAACTGGCTTGCGCACCTGCCGAACCGAACGGAAAACAGAGTCCTTTCCGGAGCGTTCGGAGGTTACAGCCATGACACATTTTCTATGGCTGAGGCTGATAGAATCCGAAGCGCCACCGGGCAATCGCCTGCTATTTATGGCTGCGATTATGCCAGAGGATGGCTTGAAACAGCAAATATTGAAGATTCAATAGATGTAAGCTGCAACGGCGATTTAATGTCGTATTGGAAAAATGGCGGAATTCCGCAAATCAGTTTGCACCTGGCGAACCCTGCTTTTCAGTCAGGGCATTTTAAAACACCGATTACAAATGATCAGTATAAAAAAATACTAGATTCTTCAACAGTAGAAGGAAAGCGGCTAAATGCCATGCTCAGCAAAATTGCTGACGGACTTCAAGAGTTGGAGAACCAAGGTGTGCCTGTTCTGTTCAGGCCGCTGCATGAAATGAACGGCGAATGGTTTTGGTGGGGACTCACATCATATAACCAAAAGGATAATGAAAGAATCTCTCTATATAAACAGCTCTACAAGAAAATCTATCATTATATGACCGACACAAGAGGACTTGATCATTTGATTTGGGTTTACTCTCCCGACGCCAACCGAGATTTTAAAACTGATTTTTACCCGGGCGCGTCTTACGTGGATATTGTCGGATTAGATGCGTATTTTCAAGATGCCTACTCGATCAATGGATACGATCAGCTAACAGCGCTTAATAAACCATTTGCTTTTACAGAAGTCGGCCCGCAAACAGCAAACGGCAGCTTCGATTACAGCCTGTTCATCAATGCAATAAAACAAAAATATCCTAAAACCATTTACTTTCTGGCATGGAATGATGAATGGAGCGCAGCAGTAAACAAGGGTGCTTCAGCTTTATATCATGACAGCTGGACACTCAACAAGGGAGAAATATGGAATGGTGATTCTTTAACGCCAATCGTTGAGTGAATCCGTAATGTCACAATTAAGAAGGTGCTCAAGAAGTTTCTTGAGCACCTTCCCACTGGATTAAGCATTCATATCGCCTAACCCAGGACTGTGTTCATTTGGTATTTCAGGAAGCACTGGTACGGGAAACCCTGCCGGAGGATCTATTACTTGTAACTCTCCGCCATTTCGGCTTGGAGATTTCCCTTGATAGATTTCACTGATTCTCGTTTCATCCAACCTAAAGTTAAAATGTGTATTATGGTAGCCTAATTCGACATACTTTCTGCACTCAGGATATTTATTAATGTCATAATTCGGCACAGGGAGCAGCTTCGCCCATTCAACGCCCAATGTCTCGAGCGCTTTCGCGAATGCATTCTGGTGAGCATTGTCGCGTACAATCAGAAAAGCAAGTGTTTCGCGGAACGTCTGATTAGAGCTCATTTCATAAATTCTTGTTTTTTGCAGCACACCTGTCGACTCAAGAAGCAGGTTATCCAGCAGGTCAGTAATTAAGTTTCCGTGGTTATACACCCACGACCCGTTCCACGGATTGCCCCCTGCATCAACAGGAAGGGAACTTTGCGCTCCAATAATATAATGATGAGGATTAGCATGTTTAACCGCTTCATCAAGTGGCGCTTGATCTGTACCTTGACTGCCGACACCTTCACCGCCTGATTCATCTAATAAAGCATTGATTGTGTTTTGAACCAGTTCAACGTGGGCAATCTCCTCTAAAAAAATGCCGCGAAGCAGATCGCGGTACTGTTTCTGCTTTCCTCTGAAATTAGAGCTTTGGAAAAAAACTGCATCATTGTACGCATTTCTCCGTAATGACCGCCTAATATCTCCTGCAGGACCTTAGCAGCTGCCGGGTCTGGCTTGTCCGGTTTAATGATATTAATCAGTTCCTCTTTGTAGTAATACATAACACGCCTCATTTCTTCTTAAGAGATTTTCTTATATTATTTGTAAGATGAGATAAAATATATACATGATAAGCATGGGAAGGCGTGAAAGAAGAAAATAAAAAAATACAGGAAAAGTGTTGACCAAATAAAACAGGCATGGTATATTATTAAACGTCGCTGATGAACAGCGTGAAACAAAACAGAAAAACAAAAAAGTTTTCCTAAGGTGTTTACAAGATTTTAAAAATGTGTATAATAAGAAAAGTCGAATTGAAAAAGATTCGAAAAAACATTAAAAAACTTCTTGACTTCAACATCAAATGATAGTATGATAGTTAAGTCGCTCAATAAGCGCCCGTAGCTCAATTGGATAGAGCGTTTGACTACGGATCAAAAGGTTAGGGGTTCGACTCCTCTCGGGCGCGCCATATAAGATACCACGCGGGTGTAGTTTAGTGGTAAAACCTCAGCCTTCCAAGCTGATGTCGTGAGTTCGATTCTCATCACCCGCTCCATTATTGAATGATCTTTGAAAACTAAACAAGACAAAACGTACCTGTTAATTCAGTTTTTGAAAATCGCACAGCGATGTGCGTAGTCAGTCAAACTAGGGCCTGCACGATGCAGGTCACACAGGTGTCACCGCGGGATGCGGTGGACTTAACCTGTGATCCATTTATCGGAGAGTTTGATCCTGGCTCAGGACGAACGCTGGCGGCGTGCCTAATACATGCAAGTCGAGCGAACAGATGGGAGCTTGCTCCCTGATGTTAGCGGCGGACGGGTGAGTAACACGTGGGTAACCTGCCTGTAAGACTGGGATAACTCCGGGAAACCGGGGCTAATACCGGATGGTTGTTTGAACCGCATGGTTCAAACATAAAAGGTGGCTTCGGCTACCACTTACAGATGGACCCGCGGCGCATTAGCTAGTTGGTGAGGTAACGGCTCACCAAGGCAACGATGCGTAGCCGACCTGAGAGGGTGATCGGCCACACTGGGACTGAGACACGGCCCAGACTCCTACGGGAGGCAGCAGTAGGGAATCTTCCGCAATGGACGAAAGTCTGACGGAGCAACGCCGCGTGAGTGATGAAGGTTTTCGGATCGTAAAGCTCTGTTGTTAGGGAAGAACAAGTACCGTTCGAATAGGGCGGTACCTTGACGGTACCTAACCAGAAAGCCACGGCTAACTACGTGCCAGCAGCCGCGGTAATACGTAGGTGGCAAGCGTTGTCCGGAATTATTGGGCGTAAAGGGCTCGCAGGCGGTTTCTTAAGTCTGATGTGAAAGCCCCCGGCTCAACCGGGGAGGGTCATTGGAAACTGGGGAACTTGAGTGCAGAAGAGGAGAGTGGAATTCCACGTGTAGCGGTGAAATGCGTAGAGATGTGGAGGAACACCAGTGGCGAAGGCGACTCTCTGGTCTGTAACTGACGCTGAGGAGCGAAAGCGTGGGGAGCGAACAGGATTAGATACCCTGGTAGTCCACGCCGTAAACGATGAGTGCTAAGTGTTAGGGGGTTTCCGCCCCTTAGTGCTGCAGCTAACGCATTAAGCACTCCGCCTGGGGAGTACGGTCGCAAGACTGAAACTCAAAGGAATTGACGGGGGCCCGCACAAGCGGTGGAGCATGTGGTTTAATTCGAAGCAACGCGAAGAACCTTACCAGGTCTTGACATCCTCTGACAATCCTAGAGATAGGACGTCCCCTTCGGGGGCAGAGTGACAGGTGGTGCATGGTTGTCGTCAGCTCGTGTCGTGAGATGTTGGGTTAAGTCCCGCAACGAGCGCAACCCTTGATCTTAGTTGCCAGCATTCAGTTGGGCACTCTAAGGTGACTGCCGGTGACAAACCGGAGGAAGGTGGGGATGACGTCAAATCATCATGCCCCTTATGACCTGGGCTACACACGTGCTACAATGGACAGAACAAAGGGCAGCGAAACCGCGAGGTTAAGCCAATCCCACAAATCTGTTCTCAGTTCGGATCGCAGTCTGCAACTCGACTGCGTGAAGCTGGAATCGCTAGTAATCGCGGATCAGCATGCCGCGGTGAATACGTTCCCGGGCCTTGTACACACCGCCCGTCACACCACGAGAGTTTGTAACACCCGAAGTCGGTGAGGTAACCTTTTAGGAGCCAGCCGCCGAAGGTGGGACAGATGATTGGGGTGAAGTCGTAACAAGGTAGCCGTATCGGAAGGTGCGGCTGGATCACCTCCTTTCTAAGGATATTATACGGAATATAAGACCTTGGGTCTTATAAACAGAACGTTCCCTGTCTTGTTTAGTTTTGAAGGATCATTCCTTCGAAACGTGTTCTTTGAAAACTAGATAACAGTAGACATCACATTCAATTAGTAATACAAGATATCACATAGTGATTCTTTTTAACGGTTAAGTTAGAAAGGGCGCACGGTGGATGCCTTGGCACTAGGAGCCGATGAAGGACGGGACGAACACCGATATGCTTCGGGGAGCTGTAAGCAAGCTTTGATCCGGAGATTTCCGAATGGGGAAACCCACCACTCGTAATGGAGTGGTATCCATATCTGAATTCATAGGATATGAGAAGGCAGACCCGGGGAACTGAAACATCTAAGTACCCGGAGGAAGAGAAAGCAAATGCGATTCCCTGAGTAGCGGCGAGCGAAACGGGATTAGCCCAAACCAAGAGGCTTGCCTCTTGGGGTTGTAGGACACTCTGTACGGAGTTACAAAGGAACGAGGTAGATGAAGAGGTCTGGAAAGGCCCGCCATAGGAGGTAACAGCCCTGTAGTCAAAACTTCGTTCTCTCCTGAGTGGATCCTGAGTACGGCGGAACACGTGAAATTCCGTCGGAATCCGGGAGGACCATCTCCCAAGGCTAAATACTCCCTAGTGACCGATAGTGAACCAGTACCGTGAGGGAAAGGTGAAAAGCACCCCGGAAGGGGAGTGAAAGAGATCCTGAAACCGTGTGCCTACAAGTAGTCAGAGCCCGTTAACGGGTGATGGCGTGCCTTTTGTAGAATGAACCGGCGAGTTACGATCCCGTGCAAGGTTAAGCAGAAGATGCGGAGCCGCAGCGAAAGCGAGTCTGAATAGGGCGCATGAGTACGTGGTCGTAGACCCGAAACCAGGTGATCTACCCATGTCCAGGGTGAAGTTCAGGTAACACTGAATGGAGGCCCGAACCCACGCACGTTGAAAAGTGCGGGGATGAGGTGTGGGTAGGGGTGAAATGCCAATCGAACCTGGAGATAGCTGGTTCTCTCCGAAATAGCTTTAGGGCTAGCCTCAAGGTAAGAGTCTTGGAGGTAGAGCACTGATTGGACTAGGGGCCCCTACCGGGTTACCGAATTCAGTCAAACTCCGAATGCCAATGACTTATCCTTGGGAGTCAGACTGCGAGTGATAAGATCCGTAGTCGAAAGGGAAACAGCCCAGACCGCCAGCTAAGGTCCCAAAGTATACGTTAAGTGGAAAAGGATGTGGAGTTGCTTAGACAACCAGGATGTTGGCTTAGAAGCAGCCACCATTTAAAGAGTGCGTAATAGCTCACTGGTCGAGTGACTCTGCGCCGAAAATGTACCGGGGCTAAACGTATCACCGAAGCTGCGGACTGTTCTTCGAACAGTGGTAGGAGAGCGTTCTAAGGGCTGTGAAGCCAGACCGGAAGGACTGGTGGAGCGCTTAGAAGTGAGAATGCCGGTATGAGTAGCGAAAGAGGGGTGAGAATCCCCTCCACCGAATGCCTAAGGTTTCCTGAGGAAGGCTCGTCCGCTCAGGGTTAGTCGGGACCTAAGCCGAGGCCGAAAGGCGTAGGCGATGGACAACAGGTTGATATTCCTGTACCACCTCCTCACCATTTGAGCAATGGGGGGACGCAGGAGGATAGGGTAAGCGCGGTATTGGATATCCGCGTCCAAGCAGTTAGGCTGGGAAATAGGCAAATCCGTTTCCCATAAGGCTGAGCTGTGATGGCGAGCGAAATATAGTAGCGAAGTTCCTGATTCCACACTGCCAAGAAAAGCCTCTAGCGAGGTGAGAGGTGCCCGTACCGCAAACCGACACAGGTAGGCGAGGAGAGAATCCTAAGGTGATCGAGAGAACTCTCGTTAAGGAACTCGGCAAAATGACCCCGTAACTTCGGGAGAAGGGGTGCTCTGTTAGGGTGCAAGCCCGAGAGAGCCGCAGTGAATAGGCCCAGGCGACTGTTTAGCAAAAACACAGGTCTCTGCGAAGCCGTAAGGCGAAGTATAGGGGCTGACGCCTGCCCGGTGCTGGAAGGTTAAGAGGAGCGCTTAGCGTAAGCGAAGGTGCGAATTGAAGCCCCAGTAAACGGCGGCCGTAACTATAACGGTCCTAAGGTAGCGAAATTCCTTGTCGGGTAAGTTCCGACCCGCACGAAAGGCGCAACGATCTGGGCACTGTCTCAACGAGAGACTCGGTGAAATTATAGTACCTGTGAAGATGCAGGTTACCCGCGACAGGACGGAAAGACCCCGTGGAGCTTTACTGCAGCCTGATATTGAATGTTGGTACAGCTTGTACAGGATAGGTAGGAGCCTTGGAAACCGGAGCGCCAGCTTCGGTGGAGGCATCGGTGGGATACTACCCTGGCTGTATTGACCTTCTAACCCGCCGCCCTTATCGGGCGGGGAGACAGTGTCAGGTGGGCAGTTTGACTGGGGCGGTCGCCTCCTAAAAGGTAACGGAGGCGCCCAAAGGTTCCCTCAGAATGGTTGGAAATCATTCGCAGAGTGTAAAGGCACAAGGGAGCTTGACTGCGAGACCTACAAGTCGAGCAGGGACGAAAGTCGGGCTTAGTGATCCGGTGGTTCCGCATGGAAGGGCCATCGCTCAACGGATAAAAGCTACCCCGGGGATAACAGGCTTATCTCCCCCAAGAGTCCACATCGACGGGGAGGTTTGGCACCTCGATGTCGGCTCATCGCATCCTGGGGCTGTAGTCGGTCCCAAGGGTTGGGCTGTTCGCCCATTAAAGCGGTACGCGAGCTGGGTTCAGAACGTCGTGAGACAGTTCGGTCCCTATCCGTCGCGGGCGCAGGAAATTTGAGAGGAGCTGTCCTTAGTACGAGAGGACCGGGATGGACGCACCGCTGGTGTACCAGTTGTTCTGCCAAGGGCATCGCTGGGTAGCTATGTGCGGACGGGATAAGTGCTGAAAGCATCTAAGCATGAAGCCCCCCTCAAGATGAGATTTCCCATTCCGCAAGGAAGTAAGATCCCTGAAAGATGATCAGGTTGATAGGTCTGAGGTGGAAGTGTGGCGACACATGGAGCTGACAGATACTAATCGATCGAGGACTTAACCATATTTTTGAATGATGTCACACCTGTTATCTAGTTTTGAGAGAACACTCTCAATTTGTTTGGTGGCGATAGCGAAGAGGTCACACCCGTTCCCATACCGAACACGGAAGTTAAGCTCTTCAGCGCCGATGGTAGTCGGGGGTTTCCCCCTGTGAGAGTAGGACGCCGCCAAGCATTACTTTTATCATCGCGGGGTGGAGCAGTTCGGTAGCTCGTCGGGCTCATAACCCGAAGGTCGCAGGTTCAAATCCTGCCCCCGCAACCAAATATATGGTTAAATAAGGAGTGCCCTAAGGGTGCAACCAAAATAATCCTATACAAATATGGTCCGGTAGTTCAGTTGGTTAGAATGCCTGCCTGTCACGCAGGAGGTCGCGGGTTCGAGTCCCGTCCGGACCGCCATTAATGTAAACGAAACGATCATGTTTTCGTTTTTTTTGTGTTTTCTTTTACTGTATCTTCTGCTTGGTGTCATAGCCAAGCTTTCTTTATATCGGGAACATCTTGGATATTCCAGCAAAATTCGATAAACTAGGAAGAGCACAAATAGGCATAAGCAGGGTTGAAAGGAGGTTTTGGTTCATGGATGAATTTGATTTGATACATAGCATTACTCCGCGGACCATTCACCATTCTTCCGTTGATGTAGGAATAGGTGATGATGCAGCGCTCTACACTGCGAAACACGGCGTTCAGGAAATTGTTTGTGTTGATACTATGGTAGAAGACGTGCACTTCAAATTACACTATTCCTCACCTGAAGATATCGGGTACAAGGCGTTAGCCGTTAATATAAGTGATATTGCCGCGATGGGAGGCATTCCTAAGTTTTATCTGGTATCACTTGCGGTACCTTCAAAATGGACTGAATCTGAAATCAAGGCGATGTATGAAGGAATGAATGAACTGGCGAAACTATATCATATGGATCTGATTGGCGGCGATACAGTTTCTACCGCTGACAAATTAGTCGTTACAGTCACTGTAATCGGTGAAATTGAAAAGGGACAGGCCTGTTTGCGCAGCTTGGCAAAACCGAATGATATTGTGTTTGTAACCGGTGAAATCGGTTCTTCTGCAGCAGGGCTTTCTTTATTGCTGGAAGAGACTAATCCTCAAAACTCATCTGTGGAAACGGATTACTTTATCCACAGGCATAAACGGCCTGAGCCAAGAGTAAGCGTCGGCAGATTATGCTCGATTTTTAAACGGGCAGCTTTAAATGATGTTAGTGACGGATTGGCTAGTGAACTGAACGAGATTGCAGAAGCCAGCTGTGTTTCAATTGAAATTGTTGAAAGCATGCTTCCAATTCATTCTGATTTGCCTAAGCTTCATCCTAACTGGAAAGAATGGGCTTTGTTTGGCGGTGAGGATTTTGAGCTGACAGGGACGGTTTCAAATGAGGAGTGGGAAGTGTTGAAGCAGGAGTGCGCAGCGCTTCATCTTCCCATTACAAAGATTGGCTATGTCAGGGAAAAAACAAAATCTAAAGTGATCCTAAAAACAGATCAAACATCAATGATCTTAGAGAAAAAGGGATATAATCATTTTAAATAAGACGGGTGACTCGTGTGAAGCAATTAAAATGGAGAACTGTAAATCCAGAAGAAACAAAAGCAATTGCCAAGCTGACGGCAGCGTTTGCTAAACCGGGAGACGTCCTGACATTAGAGGGCGATTTAGGTGCAGGAAAAACGACTTTTACGAAAGGTTTTGCAGAAGGGCTGGGAATTACACGTATTGTAAACAGTCCGACTTTTACAATTATAAAAGAATATAACGATGGCGTACTTCCTCTTTATCACATGGATGTGTATAGAATGGAAGATGAAAGTGAAGATTTGGGACTTGATGAATATTTTCACGGACAAGGTGTCTGTCTCGTTGAATGGGCTCATTTAATTGAAGAACAGCTGCCACAGGAGCGACTGCAAATTGTCATCAAAAGAGCTGGTGATGATGAGCGGGAAATTACCTTTACTGCTGTCGGGAATCGGTATGAAATGCTTTGTGAGGAGTTAAGTAGACATGACAATATTAGCAATTGATACATCAAATTATACATTGGGCATTGCGCTGCTTCGAGAAGACACTGTTATAGCAGAATACATTACATATTTGAAAAAGAACCACTCTGTAAGAGCGATGCCTGCTGTTCATTCATTGCTGAATGATTGTGATATGGCACCGCAGGACCTTTCTAAAATTGTCGTTGCAAAAGGCCCTGGTTCATACACAGGAGTAAGAATAGGTGTGACGTTGGCCAAAACACTTGCCTGGTCTTTAGACATTCCAATAAGTGCTGTATCAAGTCTTGAGACGCTTGCGGCAAATGGCCGGCATTTTGACGGTCTGATCAGCCCAATCTTTGATGCTAGACGGGGACAGGTGTACACAGGTCTGTATCAATATAAAAATGGGCTTTTAGAGCAAGTTGTTCCAGATCAAAATGTGATGCTGGCAGATTGGCTGGAGATGCTAAAAGAAAAGGACCGCCCTGTTTTGTTTTTAGGCCATGATACTTCTCTTCACAAGCAGATGATCGAGGATGTGCTTGGAACAAAAGGATTCATTGGAACTGCCGCCCAGCATAACCCGCGCCCTTCAGAATTGGCTTTTCTCGGGAAGGAAAAGGAAGCAGCTGATGTTCATGGGCTTGTCCCGGATTACTTGCGGCTGGCAGAAGCTGAAGCGAAATGGATTGAAAGTCAAAAGTAGGGTGATAGGATGAAAACAAAAGCAGCGGTCAGAAATATGCGGCTTGAAGATATAGATCACGTATACGAAATCGAAGCATCCTCCTTTACGTCTCCTTGGACGAAGGATTCGTTTTATCATGAGCTGCTGGAAAATCCGTATGCTCATTATCTCGTGATTGAAAAGGACGGCCATCTTGCTGGGTATTGCGGGATTTGGATTGTGATGGACGATGCCCAGATTACAAATATAGCGATAAAACCAGAGTATCGCGGCCAGTCTTTAGGAGAAACGCTTTTTCGCTCAGCTGTTGAACTGTGCAAAGAAAAAGACGCAAGGCGGCTTTCGCTTGAAGTGAGGGTTTCGAATCATCCTGCTCAAGGCTTATATAAGAAATTCGGGATGCAGCCCGGCGGAATAAGAAAGAACTATTATACTGATAACGGGGAAGATGCGTTAATTATGTGGGTGACGATAAATGAGTGAGCAAAAAGACATGTACGTATTAGGAATTGAAACAAGCTGTGATGAGACTGCTGCAGCTATTGTGAAAAACGGGAAAGAGATCATTTCAAACGTAGTAGCCTCTCAAATTGAAAGCCATAAGCGCTTCGGAGGCGTTGTTCCGGAAATTGCTTCAAGACATCATGTTGAACAAATCACTTTGGTTATAGAAGAGGCGTTTCGCAAAGCTGGCATGACGTATAGTGATATTGATGCGATTGCAGTAACAGAAGGTCCGGGACTGGTGGGAGCGCTTCTTATCGGAGTGAATGCCGCTAAAGCATTGAGCTTTGCATATAACATTCCGTTAGTAGGCGTTCATCATATAGCCGGTCATATATACGCGAACCGTCTTGTAGAAGACATCGTGTTCCCGGCACTGGCATTGGTCGTTTCAGGAGGCCATACAGAACTGGTTTATATGAAGGAACATGGATCATTTGAAGTCATTGGGGAAACCCTTGATGATGCGGCAGGAGAAGCCTACGACAAAGTGGCGCGGACGATGGGATTGCCATATCCGGGTGGACCGCAAATTGACAAGCTAGCTGAAAAAGGGAATGACAATATTCCGCTTCCTCGCGCATGGCTTGAAGAAGGCTCTTACAACTTCAGCTTTAGCGGATTGAAGTCTGCGGTGATCAATACGCTTCATAATGCATCCCAAAAAGGGCAAGAGATTGCTCCGGAAGATTTGTCTGCCAGTTTCCAAAATAGTGTGATCGATGTCTTGGTAACCAAAACGGCGCGCGCGGCAAAGGAATATGATGTCAAACAGGTCCTTTTAGCCGGAGGAGTAGCTGCAAACAGAGGCCTCAGAGCTGCATTAGAAAAGGAATTTGCCCAGCATGAAGGGATTACGCTTGTCATTCCTCCATTAGCTTTATGCACGGATAATGCTGCGATGATTGCTGCTGCTGGTACAATTGCTTTTGAAAAAGGAATTCGCGGTGCATATGATATGAATGGCCAGCCCGGCCTTGAATTGACTTCTTATCAAAGTCTCACGAGATAATAGCGTGAGACTTTTTATCTGTTTGTTATTAACAGACAATTCACAATTTATCCACATATCTGTGAGTAATTATAGAGATATTGATGGATAAAGGGCTGAGGTCACTGTTAATAAAGTGGATAAATTCAGAATATTTTGTGGATAGTGTGTATAAAGCGCTTACTTTGTTTATTTATTAGGGGATGTTCTGTGGATAAAAAGCACCTCTAAAAAGAGGTGCTTGACTTTTTTAATCTTCTTCTGTGGATAGTTCTTCCCATTCGGACAAAAGAGATTCCAGCTCCTGATTAAGCTTCTCATTGTCTGCATGGATAGCTTGTACTTTTTCATGATCCTGATAGACTTCAGGGTCACATAGCAATTCATCATTGCGGCTGATGTTCTCCTCAATGGTTTGAACGGTGGTTTCAATTTCTTCAATCCGACGGAGTCGTTGGCGCTCTTTCTTTTTCCATTCTTTTTCTTCCTCGTAGGAACGTTTGGAGTCAGACTTCACTGTAGCTGGCGTTTTATCAGTTTCCTCTTGCTGATTCATTTTCTCCAATTCAAGCTGCTCTGTTTTTTTCTCTGTATAATAATCGTAATCTCCCAGATACTCCTCTATATGGCTTGAAGAAAGCTCCAATACTCTTGTGGCGATTCTGTTAATAAAATATCTGTCATGTGAGACAAATAACAGTGTGCCTGGATAATCAATCAGCGCGTTTTCGAGAACTTCTTTGCTGTCTAAATCCAGATGGTTCGTCGGTTCATCAAGGATGAGAAAGTTGGCTTTTTGAAGCATCAGCTTAGCTAGAGCCAATCTTGCTTTTTCGCCTCCGCTCAGTGAATGAACTGGTTTCAGCACATCATCTCCGGAGAATAAGAAATTTCCGAGACACGTTCTGATTTCTTTTTCTGGGAGCCCGGGGTACTCGTCCCACAGCTCATCAAGGACACGTTTAGAGGAAGTCAACTCAGCCTGTTCCTGGTCATAATAGCCGACACTGACATTTGAGCCGTAAGAAATTGTTCCCTGATCTGGTTTTAGGGTGTCTATTAATGTTTTCAGCAATGTCGATTTACCTATTCCGTTAGGGCCGACAAGCGCAGCGCTTTCTCCTCTTGTGAGCATGAATGACACTTCTGTTAAAAGCGGCGGCTGGTTTTCATAGCTGATTGTGAGATCCTGAACACGAAGGACTTCATTTCCGCTCTGTTTTGTAATATCAAAATGAAAGTTTGCGGATTTTTCATCGCCAAGCGGTTTTGACATGACATCCATTCGCTCAAGCTGCTTTCTGCGGCTTTGCGCCCTTTTGGTGGTAGAGGCTCTCGCCAGATTTCGATCTACGAAGTCCTGCAGCTTTGCAATCTCGTCCTGCTGCTTTTCATACATTTTCAGATCTTTTTCATACTGCGCGGCTTTTTGGTCGAGATAAGCGCTGTAGTTGCCGTGATACTTTTTGCTTTCTGCTCTTGATACCTCGTATACCTGGTTTACTACTTTGTCCAAAAAGTAGCGGTCATGCGAAACGATGAGAATGGCGCCTGAATAGCCTTGTAAATAATGCTCAAGCCAGGTAAGCGTATCAATATCCAGATGGTTTGTCGGCTCATCAAGAATGAGCAAATCAGGCTGTGTTAATAGAAGCTTACCTAAAGCCAGTCTTGTTTTCTGGCCTCCGCTGAGGCTTTGAACCTGTGTAGAATCGTCAAAATGGCTGAAGCCGAGACCATGCAGCACAGATCTAACATCCGCTTCATATTGATAACCGCCTTTATCTTTGAATTCCTGCTGAAGACGGTCGTAGGTTTTCATGATGCTTTCTAATTCACCCGGGTCAGCTGCCGCCATTTTTTCTTCCATAGCCCGCATTTCCTTTTCCATTGCTTTTAAGTGGTCAAAAACAGTCAGCAGCTCTTCTTTTATGGTAAGCTTAGAATCCAAGCCAGTATGCTGGGCGAGATATCCCATTGTAATATCTTTCGGTTTAATAATTTCGCCCTTTTCATACGAAAGCTGGCCTGCGATAATTTTAAGGAGCGTGGATTTTCCGGCGCCATTTCTTCCTACAATGGCGATGCGATCACGATTTCTGACTTCCAGCTTTATATTGTTTAAAATAGTATCAGCACCAAATGATTTGGACAGCTGATTAACTTGTAAGATCATCATATTATTTCACCTCTGCTATAATAAGTTAAGTGTAGCTTATGAACCAGAAGTCAGCAAACAATACATTGGCCATATAAGACATAGAGAAGAAAATAGTGTATGATCTGTTTAAGGAGCGTTTTAATATGAATGGATTTTCTCATTTTAATGAACAGGGCAGAGCCCAGATGGTGGATATTAGCGAAAAATCTTCGACTGTCCGTACTGCGGCGGCTGTTTCAAGCGTACACATGAAGAATGAAGTGTACGAGAAAATACAAAGTCACGATATCGGCAAAGGAGATGTACTGGCTGTCGCACAGGTGGCAGGCATTATGGCCGCAAAGCAAACGTCGAATATCATTCCGATGTGCCATCCGCTTTCATTGAGCGGGGTAGATATATCGTTTGACTGGAAAATAAAAGAAGCAGAAGTTATACTTCATATAAAAGCACAGGTCAAAACGAAAGGGAGTACAGGTGTGGAAATGGAAGCGCTCACTTCTGCATCGGTGTGCGCTCTTACCGTTTACGATATGTGCAAGGCCCTTGATAAGGGAATGGTCATCGGCCCTACTTTCTTGCTGGAGAAGACAGGCGGGAAAAACGGTGACTTTAAAAGAGAACTATCCGAGTATAATTTGGAGGACCAAAAATGAATAAGGATCAATCAAAAATTCCGCAGGCGACGGCGAAACGGCTGCCGCTTTACTATCGCTTTTTAAAGAATCTGCATGCGTCAGGAAAACAGCGTGTATCATCCGCTGAACTCAGTGATGCCGTAAAGGTTGATTCTGCCACGATTCGGAGGGATTTTTCCTATTTTGGAGCTCTTGGCAAAAAAGGATACGGATATAATGTGGATTATTTGCTGTCTTTTTTCCGGAAAACGCTTGATCAGGATGAGATGACAGACGTCATCTTGATTGGTGTCGGGAACTTGGGAACGGCATTTCTTCACTATAATTTCACAAAAAACAATAACACAAAAATTTCTATGGCTTTTGATATAAATGAGAGTAAAATAGGAACTGAGGTAGGCGGCGTGCCCGTCTATAACCTTGATGACCTTGAACAACACGTAAAAGATGAATCAGTTGCCATTCTTACAGTGCCAGCAGTTGCCGCTCAATCCATTACAGACAGATTGGTCGCATTAGGAATCAAGGGAATCCTTAATTTTACGCCGGCCCGTTTGAATGTGCCGGAACACATTCGAATTCATCATATAGATTTAGCAGTTGAGCTTCAGTCACTGGTTTATTTTTTGAAGCATTATTCAGTTTTAGAGGAAATCGAATAGAGGGAAAGGAGGAGCCCAAATATGCCGATCGGTCCTGGAAGCCTTGCTGTTATCGCAATCGTTGCTCTGATTATCTTCGGTCCCAAAAAGCTGCCTGAATTGGGGAAAGCAGCGGGAGACACACTTCGTGAATTTAAAAACGCTACTAAAGGATTAACGAGTGATGAAGAGGAAAAAAAGAAAGAAGATCAGTAAGTTAGGATGACACGAATGAAAGTGAATCAAATGTCGCTGCTGGAGCATATTGCTGAGCTTCGAAAACGGTTGCTGATTGTAGCGCTGGCGTTTGTCGTTTTCTTTATTGCTGGATTTTTTTTAGCAAAGCCGATTATTGTGTATCTGCAAGAAACAGATGAAGCGAAGCAGCTTACGCTTAACGCGTTTAACCTGACAGACCCGCTTTATGTGTTTATGCAATTTGCGTTTATCATCGGCATAGTCTTGACCTCGCCGGTTATTCTTTATCAGCTTTGGGCTTTTGTGAGCCCGGGCCTCTATGAGAAAGAGCGCAAAGTAACGCTCAGCTACATTCCGGTCTCTATTTTGCTGTTTTTAGCGGGCTTATCTTTTTCATATTATATTTTATTTCCTTTTGTTGTTGATTTTATGAAGCGGATTTCTCAGGACTTGAATGTCAATCAGGTGATCGGAATTAATGAATATTTTCATTTTCTTCTGCAGCTGACGATTCCGTTTGGACTGCTGTTCCAAATGCCGGTCATCCTCATGTTTTTGACAAGGCTCGGAATTGTGACACCGATGTTCTTGGCGAAAATCAGAAAGTATGCGTATTTTACGCTGCTGGTGATCGCAGCCCTGATTACACCGCCTGAGCTTCTGTCCCATATGATGGTCACAGTCCCGCTTTTGATTTTATATGAAATCAGTATCCTTATATCGAAGGCCGCTTATCGGAAAGCACAGAAAAGCAGTGCTGCCGATCGGGACGTGTCTTCTGGGCAATAATAAAAAATCCATTTCTCATGCGAGAAATGGATTTTCTTTATTTTTGGTTCTTTTTGATTTTAAATGAAAAGGCGAACATCTTAAAAGAAATGCTGATGTTGTAAGCGGCGAACACCATCAGCAGGATGGAGTAAAATGACCACATGCTGCCTGGCGAGCTTGCGGCAAGATAAGTAAAGATGCACCCTACGGCAAAGTAGATCATTCCCCAAACTACCGGGTTTCTCATAAAAATAATCCTCCAATAATCAATTGCATTTGTGTGCTCTGCTGTTCAAGGTAATTACGAACAGGCTCAAGCTGCATGATGACGACGAATGTATTCATCATTAAATGGGCGAAAATCGGCACCCATATCCGTTTTGTTCTCGCATATAAAAAGGCAAAGGTAAAGCCCATTGCTGTATATAGAAGGAGATGCTTCAAATCAGCGTGAACAATACCGAAGATAACCGAGCTGATCAGTCCTGCGAAAAAGAAATTCGTTTTTTCGTACAGCGCGCCGAAAATGATTTTTCTGAAGATGATTTCTTCTAATATAGGCCCGACGATGGAAGAAACGATAATCATGAGCGGGACTGCCTGAATGACATCCAGAATCGCTTGTGTATTTTCTGATTCTCTTCCGATGCCAAAAACATAATATTCAATAGAGCCTGCTATTCCTTGAGAGAAAAGGGCAATGAAAAAACCGGCTATCGCCCAAAGGATAGAAAGTCCGATTGAGTCCTTCTGTCCGTTTCGCAGCGTTTCTTTCGGAACGGTTCTCAGAATGAGCAGAACAACAACGAGACAGGCGATAAAGCTGATAACGGACCATAATCCTTGTGCATGCAGCATATTTTCATCTGTAGGCTGTCCTCCGGCATAACCGAATTTAAATAACAAGGGAATCGCGATTAATGCGGAAAACTGCATGATGATATATGTCAAAATAATAAACCAATACTGTTTTCTCAAATGGTATGTACTCCTTTGTTAAGTGGGTTTCGTTCATCTACAGCTATTGTAACATAATCGGTACGGGGGTGAAAAAGCTAACGGAAAAGGGAGCGGAAAAGAATGATGTAAGCGTGAAAAATTTTTTATCTTATCACTTGAAATTGGAAGGGAGATTCTTTATTATAAGAATTGTGTTAGCACTCTTTAGTGCTGAGTGCTAAAATTACATATTCATACTATTGAGGAGGTTATTTCATTGTTAAAGCCATTAGGTGATCGCGTTGTCATTGAACTCGTAGAATCTGAAGAAAAAACTGCCAGCGGAATTGTGTTGCCGGATTCTGCAAAAGAAAAACCGCAAGAAGGCAAAATCGTGGCAGCTGGTTCAGGTCGCGTGTTAGAAAGCGGAGAGCGCGTTGCTTTAGAAGTAAAAGAGGGCGACCGCATTATCTTCTCAAAATACGCAGGTACTGAAGTGAAATACGAAGGTACTGAATACTTAATCTTACGTGAAAGCGACATTTTAGCTGTTATCGGCTAATTCTTAAATAAACAATACTTAAAACATTTGAGGAGGTCTTGTAAACATGGCAAAAGAAATTAAGTTTAGTGAAGAAGCTCGCCGCGCAATGCTTCGCGGTGTCGATGCACTTGCTGATGCTGTTAAAGTAACTTTAGGACCAAAAGGACGCAACGTGGTTCTAGAGAAAAAATTCGGTTCTCCGTTAATCACAAATGACGGTGTAACAATCGCTAAAGAAATCGAGCTAGAAGACGCGTTTGAAAACATGGGTGCTAAGCTTGTTGCTGAAGTAGCCAGCAAAACAAACGACGTTGCCGGTGACGGTACAACAACTGCAACAGTTCTTGCGCAAGCAATGATCCGTGAAGGCCTTAAAAACGTAACAGCAGGCGCTAACCCTGTAGGCGTGCGTAAAGGGATGGAACAAGCTGTAGCGGTTGCGATCGAAAACTTAAAAGAAATTTCTAAGCCAATCGAAGGCAAAGAGTCTATCGCTCAGGTTGCTGCGATCTCTGCTGCTGATGAGGAAGTCGGAAGCCTTATCGCTGAAGCAATGGAGCGCGTAGGAAACGACGGCGTTATCACAATCGAAGAGTCTAAAGGCTTCACAACTGAGCTTGAAGTTGTTGAAGGTATGCAATTCGACCGCGGATATGCGTCTCCTTACATGGTAACTGACTCTGATAAGATGGAAGCGGTTCTTGACAATCCTTACATCTTAATCACAGACAAAAAAATCACAAACATTCAAGAAATCCTTCCTGTGCTTGAGCAGGTTGTTCAGCAAGGCAAACCATTGCTTCTGATCGCTGAGGATGTTGAAGGCGAAGCACTTGCTACACTTGTTGTGAACAAACTTCGCGGCACATTCAACGCAGTGGCTGTTAAAGCTCCTGGTTTCGGTGATCGCCGTAAAGCAATGCTTGAAGACATCGCTGTCCTTACTGGCGGAGAAGTCATCACAGAAGATCTTGGCCTTGACCTGAAATCTACTCAAATCGCTCAATTGGGACGCGCTTCTAAAGTTGTCGTTACTAAAGAAAACACAACAATCGTTGAAGGCGCTGGCGAAACAGACAAAATTTCTGCCCGTGTGACTCAAATCCGCGCTCAAGTGGAAGAAACAACTTCTGAATTCGACAGAGAAAAATTACAAGAGCGTCTTGCTAAACTTGCTGGCGGCGTAGCTGTCATCAAAGTCGGCGCTGCGACTGAAACTGAGCTGAAAGAGCGTAAACTTCGCATCGAAGACGCCTTGAACTCAACTCGCGCAGCTGTTGAAGAAGGCATCGTATCCGGTGGTGGTACAGCGCTTGTAAACGTATATAACAAAGTCGCTGCAGTTGAAGCTGAAGGCGATGCTCAAACAGGTATCAACATCGTGCTTCGCGCGCTTGAAGAGCCAATCCGTCAAATCGCACACAACGCTGGCCTTGAAGGATCTGTCATCGTTGAGCGCCTCAAAAACGAAGAAATCGGCGTAGGCTTCAACGCTGCAACTGGCGAATGGGTAAACATGATCGAAAAAGGTATCGTTGACCCAACAAAAGTTACACGCTCAGCTCTTCAAAACGCTGCGTCTGTAGCTGCAATGTTCTTAACAACAGAAGCTGTTGTCGCTGACAAGCCAGAAGAAAACGGTGGCGGCGCAGGAATGCCTGATATGGGCGGCATGGGCGGTATGGGTGGAATGATGTAATAAAGGGATATTAACCCTTATACATCAATGTTTTAACCGTCTTAAAAAACTAGACAAAGCGTGAATAAAAAAAGAGAAGGTCTTTCATCAGTTTACTAAACTGTTGGGAGACCTTTTCTCCATATTAGCGGTCATATGAGCATAAATGTCCATCGTCGTATTTATGTCCGAATGACCAAATTGTTGCTGGATTTCTTTAATGCCTACTCCTGCCTCAATTAGTAAGGAGGTATGGGTATGCCTAAAAGAGTGGGGGGTGACATTCTTTTTATCCCAGCTTTTTTGAGCAGCCGTTTAAGTCTAGTCTCAATAACCTTTCTTAATTGCGGATGACCATCCTCCCGCTCAAAAATAAATGATGAGTCTTGATAAATCAATCTATTTTTAAGCTTAATTTCATTTTGATAAATTTTATTTTTTTTTAGTAGATTGACATCGTTTCATCAATTCGAACGATATCAACAGATCCTGTTGTTTTAGGTGTTAGCAATTGGTATTTTTCAATTTGATTGTTAGGGGTGTATAGGGTCTTTGTGACCTGGCTTATCATTGAAATCTGTCCATTTTAAAGCAAGAAGTTCACCAATTCTTAGGTCGGTCTAGGCAAGTACGGTAAAGACCAAATGGTCCATTTCTAGCCCGTCAGATTGAGCGAGCTTTAGAAAATGTGTCAGCACCTCTTTTTCCAATGCTTTGTTGCTTCTTGGGTAATTGAAAATCCCCAGTTGGGTTCATTTTAATAATCCCTTGAGTTTTAGCTTTTCGGAAAATCATACGGCCGCAGGCATGAATACCTCCCAAACAATTGTGACTGTATTGCTCGTTCAGTTCTAACGTGCGGTCTTCATACATTTTTTTGTGTTTTGCTAATCGGGTATTGACCCAATACTGCGATAAAATGCATCATTTTCTTTTCACTGGCCCGTACACTGCTTATTTTTACCCCACTCCGGTTGTAAATCTTAAGCCAACCTTTTGCAAATGTTTTGAAGGGCATATCTGACTCCTTAATAAAAGTCCCGTTGTCGTTTTGGAGTTCTACGTGACGGGCTGCTACTGGGGCTTCTTTCTTTGTTTTAAATCTTCCTTTGGATATTTCTAGACGTTTTTTGGTTAAAGGGTCAATGCCTAGTAGATATGATAACTCCACGTCTTACCGCATTGCTTGAGTTTTGCCATTTATTTGTCCCTAACTAATTTTTTTTCATCAAATTGGTCTTTAAGTGAGTTTAATAATTTTTGTTTCTCTCGACTGGTCAATAATTGCCCTTCATATTTCAAAAGATTGGATAAATTTGAGATGGAATCAATCCTGATGGATTCTAAAAGCTTTGTAAATTTCTAATTTTATCCTGGCCTACTGTGCAACAGACCTTCTTAATCGAGCCTAATTTTCCATCTATTTGATTGGGGAACAAATGGCTTTTTAACAAGAAAGAAGTCCAAGAATACATTGATTGGTGGTCAATTGAGGTTAAAAGGAAAAAGAGGGCCTGATATATCTTTCACTTTCGCCTAACTAGCAAAATTTAATAAAACGATAAGCGATGTGAGGTGAAAATTATGCTAAGTGATAATAATTTTGTTTCCGAAACACTGGAGAATGTACAGTATCTATTGCCAGGTGCAAAAGTAATCAAATTGAGGGGATACAGCAGGGCCCACAAAGTATACACCATTGCAAAATCCCCGGTAGAAAAGTGGAAGGTCGCCGCAGGTTTATCCGGATCAGAGATAGCAATTCTGATTAGAAAAGGTCATTGGATTGGTGCAAGCATTCCAGCTGGCGGAATTGTCATCGATATTGATGATTCAAAACAGGGAGAGCTAGTGAAAGGTTTACTAGATGCGCAAAACTTTCATTGTCATTGTATTAGGACCCTAATGGGTGGCAGTTTATTTTTAAGGATAACCAACATGGGGAAAAGAAAATTAAACAAATAACCAAATTTTTTACTCAAATAGGTATCATAGTCGATGCTGGGATCGCTGGGGCAGGCTATATTGTTTTCCCAACAAGTAACACTGAGGACGATATATAGTAACTAAGAGTCCTAATGAGTTAGATGAAATACCTAATTATCTGAGGCCTGTACGGAATTCTGTTAATGTAAAGGACAACAACACTGGTGAAAAATATGTATTCCCTGTACCAATCGACAGAGTTGGTAGCAGAAATGATACTTTAAATTTGCTACACATTTGAAAGCCTGGAAGGTGGAACCATACGAAATTAGCAAGGCCATGGAATTGATTTATAAATACCTTCTGCTGGATAAAAAAGATTTCTCTTTGGAGGAATTTTATAAACTCACCATATATGCTATCAAATGGAAACTGGAACAAGCTCAGTTTCCATTGTATTTAGAATCCACAAAAAAATCGCATCAAAATGTTATTCCCCAGCCGTTTAAGATAAAAGGAAATGTCTTATATAAAACGGTAATCAAGAATAGCGGGGACTTTGAAGAATAGCTCATCATGGCGTGTAGGAGTGATTCACCCTTTTAAGAAACTGTCTAATATCGAAAGAAACAGTGTTCATTATGAACTAGCCTCAAACGATAACGGACGCGAAAAAAAGGATATAGTTCCTGCTAGTGTTATATCACCAAGCGGGAGTTGCTTTTCATTGGCGGATAATGGGCTAGTTGAGAAGGAAGGGCAAAAAATGAAGCTGACAGAGAGACAACGACGCTTTTGTGATTTCTTTACAGAAACTAGAAATACAACAGAGGCTACGCGTCTAGCCGGAAACAAAGGGAAAAATCTCAACAGAGTAGCTTCTCAAAACTTGTCAAAACTAGACATTCAAACTATATAGAGCAAAGAAATAATCAACTAGAAGCGGAGCGCATAGCAAACATTATTGAGGTAAAAATGTTTTGGACAATTATTATACGCGATGGAATAGTTCGGTTAAAGAGCGACTAAAGGCGTCTGAGTATATTACTAAAACAAATGCGGCCTTCAAGGAATAGATTGAACATACTGGTGAAATTAAAACAGGGAATGAGGAAGAAGCTAAATTCGAATGAGAGTGATCTAAGGCTTCTAGAATTGTATATGGAGGTGTGGTAACGTGAGCAAGCTTATATAGAAGGATTAAGTGATCAAGTTTAGTGTAATACTAGGAATGATAAGGTGTTCATTAACGCACATTACAACTAAAAATACCGTAAATGCCCTCAAGAGGATGATATATCCAAAGCAAAAACCTTCATTCTTTCATGAATTTAAAGTATTATATAAGCTACTGAAAAAGTTTTGTATAAAAGGTATAATGATAAAGAACATTCGTTCTTGTATGGGGTACTTTCTCTGAGAATGAAAATAATGTCTTAGGGTGATATAATGACAAATTTTATTTTAAATGAAAATAAACAGTTATCATTGGCAATTGAAGATGAGAACATAGAAAATTTTTATATAGATGGTACAGATTTAGTCCGAAAGATAATCCGTAGATCAGGTTCAGGAGTTACATCACGGGTTCCGGTCCTTAGCACCCAAGATTTAGAAAACAAGAACCTTCATGAATTATACGATGAATCTTGGCTCCGTATGAAAAACAGACCCAATACTGAGCTCACTACTGAGAGTATAAATATTGCGGATTTATTTAGTGGATGTGGAGGTCTATCCTTAGGGGTTTGGGAGGCATGCCGTGCCCTGGGGATAAATCCAAGATTTTCGTTTGCTTGTGATCTTAACGAAGCTGCCTTATCTGTGTACGAAAAAAACTTTTCTCCCGATTTTAGCTTGAATGAATCCATCGAAAAACATATTAATGGCGAGTTAGGTGCTCCATTAACTGTTGAAGAGCAAAGAATAAAAGATAAGGTGAAAAAAATAGATTTCATTCTAGCAGGTCCTCCTTGCCAAGGGCATTCTGATCTTAATAACCATACTAGACGAAAAGACCCTAGAAACGCTTTACTAATGAGAGTAAGTAGAGTTATAGAGTTGTTCCAACCTTCTTCAGTATTAGTGGAGAATGTACCAGGAATTATTCATGATAAATCTGGTTCTTTTAAAGAATTTAAGAATCATTTAAAGACACAAGGTTATTACTTCGATGAAATCGTACTAAATGCTGAAAAACTAGGTGTTTCACAAGCACGTCGTAGATATTTTATTTTTGCTTCAAAAACTCCTGTATCTTCCTTAAATCAAATAAATGAATTTTATTCAACCAATAGTAGGCCAATTAGTTGGGCAATATCAGATTTAGTAGAAAATGTAGGTGATGATATATTCAACACTGCTTCCGAGCATTCATTGGAAAACAAAAGGAGAATAGAATATCTTTTTGAAAATAACTTGTTTGAATTACCTAATTCAGAAAGACCGGATTGTCATCGGCTAAAACCACATTCATACAAATCTGTGTATGGCAGAATGTATTGGGATAGACCTGCTCCCACTATAACCAGAGGGTTTGGATCAACAGGTCAAGGGAGATTTGTTCATTCTTTGTTAAAGAGAACGATAACTCCCCATGAAGCAGCTAGGATTCAGTTCTTCCCGGACTTTTTTAACTTTGGTGACCTTCGGAGGAGACAGTATCAAGACGTTATCGGTAATGCTGTGCCTTCCAAACTATCCTATTTATTAGCATTACATCAATTAAGATAAAAAGATTTGAGGTTGATATCTTTGAAAGTTGTTAGTTTATTCTCCGGCATAGGCGGAATAGAGCTTGGCCTTCATCAGTCAGGACATACAACAGAAATATTTTGTGAGGTTGATCCTTTGGCAAAAGCTGTTTTATCAAAAAACTTCCCTGGCGTTAAGATAGAAGATGATATTAATGAAATTAGAGAGTTACCAAGCTGTGATTTAGTTGCGGCAGGGTTTCCATGCCAAGATTTAAGTCAAGCTGGAGGTAAAGAAGGGATTGACGGATCACGCTCCGGTTTAGTTAAGAAACTATTTGAACTTATAGAAAAGAAAGAACATGCAAATCGCCCTCCATGGATACTAATTGAAAATGTCCCATATATGTTAAGGTTAAACCGTGGTAAAGCTATGTCATATTTAACATCTGTCCTTTCTGAATTAGGTTATACTTGGGCATATCGAACTGTTGATGCTCGTTGTTTTGGTTTACCGCAACGAAGACATAGAGTTATTTTGTTAGCCTCTTTATTTGAAGATCCAAAAGATGTGATTTTTTCACAGGATCATTCAGAACCAGATTTAGATGGAAAGCCTTCTGTTGTGGATCATTCCAACTATTATGGTTTTTATTGGACGGAAGGGTTAAGAGGTGTCGGCTGGGCACGTGAAGCAGTTCCACCTATAAAATGCGGATCGTCTGTAGGTATAGCCTCTCCACCTGCAGTTTGGTCTCCTTACGAGGATATAGTAGGGACCATTAATATAAGGGATGCTGAGCGCCTACAAGGATTCCCGGAAGATTGGACAAATATCACTACTGAAACAGGTAAGGATATAAAAGAAGGTGCCAGATGGAGATTGGTGGGAAATGCTGTTTCGGTAAGGGTTTCTAAATGGATTGGTGAAAACTTAAGTCAGCCAAAAGGGTCGATATCAGATTTTGAAGGTGAATTAGTGACCAAGACTTGGCCAAGTGCAGCATGGGGGTACGGAGATAAAAAGTATAAAGTTCCCGTATCAAAATGGGTTGCAAACACAGAACAAATAGCTATTTCAGAGTTTTTAAATCATCCATTAAAACCTTTATCTGCTAGGGCATTAAACGGTTTTTTAGGTAGAGCAGCCAGGTGTACAAATGTAAATTATTCGGATGAATTTATTAACTCGTTAGAACGTTGTAAGGATAGGCAACTTCAAAAGGTTTAACTTTTCACATTAAAGAGAGCATACTAAAAAGTATCGGAGCTGGATAAAACCAGCTCCGTTTTTTATCTTTAATTTTTTTTGCATTATTCCATCTTTTATTCGACCAGTTCCATAAACTCCTTTTCAATTCTTTGGGGGTTTCGGGTCTCGGCAAGACTTTCATCTACCCTGAAGTAGAATTTGATTTTTGGTTCTGTTCCTGAAAGTCGCAGGCACATCCAGGGATCCGACTTCAAGAAAACATTTAAGAACATTTGACTGTGGAAGGCCCATGAGTTCCTCAGGGCCTTCCACAGTCTCTCGATTCCGGTCAAGTAATCCTCAACAGTGGTAACCTTGACGGAACCAAAGCTGGCCAAATTCAGAACGGAAGGCAGCGAGGGTCTGCTGAATCAGTTCTGCCCCTTCTTTTCCCTTTAGTGTTAATGAGCGCAGGCCTTCCTGAAAGTAGCCATATTCTTCAATACTAAGGAGAGCTTCGTATAGTGAAATCCTTTTTTCTTATAGTAAGCACATACCTCAACTGCAAGGACATCCGTCTGAACAGCATCCTTGTCTCGGACAAAGTCGCCAATCAGATAGCCATAGCTCTCTTCGTACCCAAAGAGGAAATTATGTTCTCCTGTCTTGTAGTAGCCATTAATCTTTCTGGCAATGAACTTAAATCCCGTTAATACACCGATTGTTTCGACTCTGAAAGAGGTTGCAACTTCCCTCCCAAGCTCCGAGGTAACAATCGTTTTAAGAACGATCCCATTAGATGGAAGTGTTCCTTTCTTTTTTATTTGGGTTAAGATATAGTGGAGCAGAAGTGGCTCGGTTTGATTTCCGGTTAAAACCGTATACTCACCATTTTCATTTTTAACAGCAATTCCAAGCCTGTCTGCATCGGGATCTGTTGCAATTAAATATCGGCGTCAATTTGCTGCCTTCCCTGATGGCCAGCTCAAACGCGGCATGTTCTTCAGCATTTGGACTGGTGATAGTGGAAAACAGAGGGCAGGCTGCTCCTGTTCTTTTCCCACCGCTACATGCTTGTAGTTCATTGCCGCCAAGGCCATTGCAGTAGATTTGCTGTACCATGAAGCGGCGTAAATACAACCTTGATGTCTGTTTCATCTTAAATATTTGAGTTTTCTGAAATAGTTCAAGGTATGCCTTGTCCACCTCTGCGCTATATTTTGATCAGGCCCTTTGCTAGGAGGAAGCTGGCCGCCATCTGGCCCATAAACTTTATATCCATTGTATTCAGGCGGGTTATGGCTCGCAGTCACAACAATACCGGCAAAACCATGAAGGTGACGTACTGCAAACTTAACACGGTTGTAGGCCTTAATGACTCGAAAACGTATGCGCTGGATGCCAGTGTCCTGGCGGCTTCCATTATAAAAGCCGCCAACCCAGCAGAAACTTTCCTTAACGTATAGATGTCATCCGGTTTGTTCCAGCTCCAATTTCCCCGCGCATGCCTCCTGTTCCATATCCCAAATTCCTTATAAAAAGCATCTTCCAGGTCTTTCTCATTCCTTCCTGATTTACCCAACCCCGATTTTAGCTCGGTGCAAGTTGACTAAACTGTAGCCATTTTTCTGTTTTGTTTTTCCAGCCTATGATTGACCTACAATAAAATAACATTATTGTTCATTATAATATAGTCTAGAGGTTTTCGAACGACGACTTTCTGACATAAATCGAGTGCTCTTGTCTGATTATGTCTAGTTATAGTTGGTTTTTTTTATTTTGTCTCTAAATTTGATGAGATCATGGTGGCGAGGAATTTCTTTTTCGACAGCCCCAATCAGTACCAATTCGATATTTGAATTGGTCTCTCAAACAATTCCATCCTCTTTATTTATTATGATACAATTATATTAATTAGAAAATACATACATATTAGCTTGTGTGATTTTATGGGGGTAAAATCAATGACTTTTATAAAAAGATTAGAGGACGCTTATGAAACTCTATTAGGGAATTACCCTGCCGGAGTATCTAGTACCAGTACTAGTAAGTATAACGAAATACGAAAGATTGTTTCAGAAGCCTTCTTGATCGGTGAAAATGAAGTGTATGTAACGGGAACATCAAGAAGGATTAGCAATTTGGACACTCGGTTTGCTCAAGGAAATCAACGGAATAAACATACCCGGATGGCAGTTGCTTTTATTTCTATACCTTCTGTGGACGATTCGGAATTAGATGAACTAATTATAAGAACGAGAAATAGTGCAATTACAACCTCATCTAAATTCTGTAACGGGGAAGAAAGGGGCACGATTTTTGACGGAATATTACTTTTTTTAGTATTTGAGGGTGAAACCAAAGTGTATCCGCTAGCATTCTTAGTTTTCGAGAACGATTTTGAATTAAAGGAAAAGGCTGAGGAATTGATTCCAGGAATTGAACTCAAAGAATACCCGCGAGCTAATCAATCCCCAGCCCAGGAAAATAACAAAAGCGCTAAAAATGAAGATGAGGAAAGTGCAAAGAGCTATGTAGTCTTCCTTGATATTGAGGAAGATGGTTCTATTGTGGAATTTGTAGAAGATAAAGACAAAACCTATAGAATTGGTGATATGATTTGGACGGCTTCACATACTAATGGTTCATCAGCTATCACACGCAGACTGGAAGTAATTGAAGTCGTTGAAAATCTTGTGGTGTGTAAGATAAAACATAAATATAATGAACCTGTTGATAAGAATTCACTGCTTAAGTTTGTAAATATTGAACAAGATTTGATTTCATTTCTAGACTTACATCCAAATGTCCAAAATGGAAGTGAGGGATTTGTATCTGGGGACATTGTTGATGAGAACGCTACTACATCATCGGATGACTTACCGGAAGACTTTGAAAATAACTAAGCGATAAACTTTAAATAGGGGAAATGAACTGATGGAAATATCCAAACAAACTTCAGATTTATTATTGAGCCTAGAAAAGAAAAAAGGCACTTTACCAAAATTCAGCGTTTTACGCAGTATTCCTAGGAATAGGATTATTTATGGTGCACCAGGAACAGGGAAGAGTAATTATCTAGAAAGGGAAGTGGGAAAGATCTTTGGTGATAATCCATATGTATTCACCCGAGTTACTTTTTTCCCTGGTTATACATATGGACAATTTATAGGTGCTTATAAACCGGTTCCTATATATAAAAAATTAAGCGGTGAGGAAGAGATATTTAGTTCAAACTTTAGGGATAAGATGGAAAACTTTGAGCCAATGATTGATTATCAATTTGTTCCTGGCCCATTTATCGATGTATTAATTAAAGCTCTGAAAAATAGATACACTAATTTTATATTAATTATCGAAGAAATTAATCGTGCCAATGCAGCAAGTGTTTTTGGTGATATTTTTCAATTATTAGACAGAAATAAAAACGGTGAAAGTGATTATCCTGTTACATTCGGGCCGGACATTATGAATTATTTAGCGAGAAACGGAATTAAAGATGAAATGATTAAGCTACCATCCAATTTCTTTATTTGGGCAACTATGAATAATGCGGATCAGGGTGTTTTACCGCTCGATACCGCTTTTAAGAGAAGGTGGTCATTTGAATATTTAGAGTTGGAAAAGTATAGAAAGGCAGTGGACTCTTGGAAGCTGAGCCTCAGATATAAAGGTCATAATAAAGTAATTATGTGGAATGATTTCCGAGACATTATTAATAAGCGTCTTAAAGGAAAAGTACCAGAGGATAAGCTGCTTGGACCTTTTTTCCTGAAAGAAAGTGAACTGTGGAATCAGAATGTATTTAAAAATAAACTGCTTTATTATTTGAAGGAAGATGTTTTCAAGCATAATCCAACGATTGATTTTTTAAATGCTAGTACTTTCTCTGAGCTAATTGAAAAATATGATGGCTCGGATAACATTTTTACTTTTGACATAGATGATTCGTCTTTTGTGAGTGATTAACTATGGATAAGTCAAGTAAGTTCTTCTTTGAAGATCAAAAATACAATAAAGAAAGGATTGTACGTGTACTCGGTGGTAATTTAGCTTTACTCAAAAGTAAAGGTATATTATATGAAGATTCTAGTGGGGATTTAATATTTAACTATGTAGGTGTTATATCTAATGGGCGCAATGTAATATTCATTTTGCCTAAATACTGTAACAGGCACTTAGATGAACATTCAAAGCGGACTTTGTTTAATAAGTTGCTGAAGATTTTTAAAAAATATTCAGGTTTAAATAAAAGCCGGGAATCTGATTATTTCGTATCGGAGCTAGATAGTGATGAAGTCTCCGACTTTATGATAGCAGATTATTTGCTTAATGATTTCTCATTGAATGGGTATTATCAAAAAAAATTTACTGAATATGAAATTGATGGAGAAGGAATTATAGATTGGAGTAAGACAGTTAATGAAATTACCCCAGTATTCTCAAAGGGAGTTCCATATTATTTCAGTACTTATAATGAAGTGGTACAAAAAGACGAGTATCACTTGATAGTTAAAATTCATAAATGGGCTTTAAGTAAATATTTTAATGATTTCGGAGTCATTTTAGGTTTTACGGGACTAGAATTTGATAAATCCTGTGATGGTATGAAAATTTTGGACTACGCTGATTTTTTTGGCTCAGTAATAAATAAAGAAATCGTGAACACATATGTTGATCGTGACGTTAAATTGTTAAAGGCATTGAAAACCGCAATTGATAGGGAAGAGAATCAGTTTTCTAAACGACCCACTCTTTCTCTGTATGGAACAAAATACTTTCACAGAGTATGGGAGGAAGTATGTAAGACCGTATTTTCCCATGTTAATGAATACGTAAAAAAGATATCAAGGCCAAATTGGATTAACTTTACGGATATAGAGGTTAATAAAGAGAAAAAAACACTAGAACCCGATATTATTAAGGCTTTCGAATACCGTTCAAAAGAATACTTTTTAATATTAGATGCTAAATATTATAATATAAATTTTGACGGAAAAAAGCTGGAGGGGAATCCTGGGGTTGAAGATATAACTAAGCAGCTGTTATATGATAAGGCACTTGAAAAACTGTCCAGAGGTAAAACAAAACATAATGCTTTTCTGTTTCCTTCCTCTAATTCAACCAATACCTTTAAAGTATTTGGTTCTGTTGATTTTGATTTTCTTGATATAGCCGCTGTAACTCTTGTTTATATTTCTGCTGAACAAGTTTATAACTTATATCTTGAAAATAAAACATTTTCCACTGATGACTTATTTAAATTTGTAAGTGAAATTAATAAGTCAAAAAAACGACATAGCGTTATAACTTCAACATTGTATGGTAATATGTTTTTGTTTACAAAAAGATTAAGTGATAAAAATTAGTTCTAGAAGGTTAAAAGCCGATAACATAATACTTGTCCTCGGTTTTGTCCTCCTATAGTTTTAAAAATATTTATCAGCATTAAATGTTAAGTCTAAAAAACAGTATTTTGAGCTGGTTTTTTTAATACTATTTTCAACTGTTATTAGTCGGAATGAATGGGTTGCATGATGTAAAACCGACAAAAAACTCTTGATAAACAGGGGTTTGTCGGCAACGGACTTTTATTTTTGATGCCCTTTTGGCCATTTGCAAATTTTCAAGGCTTCTCATGAGTTCACCGAACTTGTGAGAAGCTTCTTTTTTGATGTATAAATAAACATGTGTAGTGTGTACAAGCTTACATGGCATTTCATTTATGGACCGCTTCTCTCTCTATTGCAGACAGGATACCCTATTGGTATACTCTCATACGACACAAAAAAGACCCAGTTATCTAAATAAGTAGTGCCACCCACTCTTAGACTGTTTCCCCTAGAAAAGCACTGTCAAAGAGGAATCCTGTTAAATCTTGTGCTTCTTTGCTTTTTTAGCTAAAAGACGATGTTTTCCTTGCAATAAGGAACTCGTCTTTTATGTTAAATATAAAGAGCGACAGAATAATGACATCTGATCCCCAAAAATTCACTGTCGATGGAGTTAGATTCTTCCAACAGTACCTTAATAAAATCCGTCCCGACGCTATGGAGATAGACAACCTAATTATCAACTCTGATATTATCAAGGAGGACTTAATAGTGCATGTCTCAAAAATGATAGATCGTTTGGCTTTATATGATTTACACAGAAAAAGAAGCATAGATAAACATTTTTCTGCTGCTTTTACAGTCGATATCAATGATAGAGAGGAATTTTACAGTGCAAATATAGCTGATGTTTCAATTGATTTGAATGAATCTAGTGGTGTTTAATTGAATCTCATATTCTTCAGAAGAACCATTCAATACTTCTTGAACAATATTTAAAGTATTCATCAGCTTCCTCTACTGAAACAATATCTTCAATGAAATCGGAAAAGTATTCTAGTTCTGTTCTTGTTGGAAGAACTATTCTTAAGTATCCTAAAGGGTCTCTTTTAAATGAATATACCATGATAAATCAGTCTTTCCTTTCTGTTTATTCTTAGTTAATATTGATCGTACAATTGAGTCGACAAGACAGGCTATTGTAGATTTACGGGCGTTCATTCACTGGATAAAAGCAAATAAAAAAGGGCCTGTTATCATAGTCGGAGTAAGCCTTGGGGGATGGGTTACTAATCTAATTGCTACCCTGGAATCGAAAATTGATGTAGTGGTATCTATCTTTTATGCCAATCGCCTTTCTTATTCGATATGGAACACGATCCCAGGTAAATACATAAGAGAAGAATTAGAACAAAATGGTGTGACCTATAATGAGTTAATAAAATATTGGGATATCACAGATCCTAGTCAAGCCTTGCCGAAAGTTAATAAAGATAACGTACTGCTGATTTCTGCTAAACATGATCAATATATTGACTTGAAAGATGCAGATTATTTATGGGAAAGTTGGGGGAGACCTACAAGATATGTCTACAATTGTGGTCATTCCGGTATTGTTCTTTGTCGCAAAAAGCTGGCAAATGATACGCTTTCCTTTATACGAGAAAAACTGGTTTGATACATTTGTAGACTTTAATAAGAAACGAAAGGCCAACTGCGACTTCAGTTGGCCTTTCCTATTTATAATAAAGAAATTGAGTGAGATTGCTGACAGAACTACGTACTACTCGTTTTCTTTAGTTGCCCTTGCTAATCGTTCAACCTCTCCCCGAATCCCAATCGCAGGCTCCCACGAATCAATCAAACGAATCGCCTTCTGATTAGATTCCACCGCTTTCGTTTTCTCTCCTTTACGATACAACAGCTGCGCCATTCCGTAGTGATAGTAGATCAGTTCAACTTGATTGGCGTTATGTTTGTCATAGAGCATTTGCTCAAAGGCTTCTTCCGCTTTTTCAAACTGATCACATTTCACGTAAGCGACACCCAGATTGAAATAGGCTTCTATCGTTTTTTCGCCGCCGTATGTGGAGCTGATTTCATTTGCCGCTTCGTATAATTGAATGGCTTCTACATGATAACCTCTCGCAAAGCTTAAGTCACCGCGAACCAATAGAACTCTGTGTTGAATGGTAGGGGAAATCGGTTGATTTTCGATTTCGTTTAAAATTGTCTCTGCTTTTTCCTGTTGCCCGTCTTTTAAAAACAGCCTTGCTTTGAGTGCATGTCCCCAAACCTTTAGATCATAGGCATCGTGAGCGTCTGATTGTTCAAGAATCTTCAGCCCGGCTTCTATTTGCTGAAGCGCTCCGTCTAAATCATTGACTTCCATCAATGCCCAGCCTGAGGTGTCGATTCGGAAGTACGCTTCTCGTGTGTGTTGGCCTAAGTGATGGGCGGCGTCGGCCGCTTTGCGTCCGTATTCGATTCGCAGGGGCAGGTTGATTCTGCTTAGAAAATGGCTAATGCGGGTGATGAGTTCGATTAGGATTTCTTTTTGTTCAGTTTCACTTGCCCATTGGATGACCTTTAAGATGTTTGGCCATTCTTGTTTCATTTGATCTAAGTTCCGTCCCAGCAGGTAGCTCCAATAGATAGAGTTGGGCTGTTCCCGCTTTAAATGGGTTTCGGCATAATCAATATAATAGTGCGCCCAGCGATTGCGGGCTTCTTTTTCATATTCGTGCTGTTCGGACAAGTGCTGTTCTCCGTAAGCGACAACGGTTTGGTGCGCTAAGTATTGTGTCCTGCCTTGGCTTCGTTCCGGCTGAATCAGCGCATATGACCGCATTTGTTCCATAGCGTAATGAAAACGGCGGGCGTCTAATCCGGCTGCTGCCGCCAGGCTTTTTTCATCAGGCGGCTTGCTGAAAAAGCAAAGCGTCTGCCAGAGCTTTCGCGTATCTTCATTGCATCTATCCCAGGTGCGGCCAAAGAGGAATTCAAACAATTCCAGCAGTGAGTAGCCTGCTTTTCCAAGCTCATGAATCAGCTGCTGAGCGGGGATGTCATCGTCTGACATATAGGCAATGCTGAGTGCCATGGCTTTCGGGTTTCCGGCAGTCGCTGAAATGAATTCGTTTTTCAGGTCAGATGATAGATGTAACAGCTGCTCCAGCTTTTCCCGTTTACGTGGGAGGTTGCATGTTTGTAAGCAGTGATGCACTTCTTGTTGAAAAAATTCGTGGGCATCTGTTTGGTCAAGACCGCTTAGCTGAATGGCTGTCATTTCTCCGAAGCTTTCCCGATAAGTTTGCTTTACGTTTTCCCGCGCTGTAAGGAGAACTTTTACGCCTTGCGGAAGGCTGGTGATAAATTCATGAATGTCACGTTCTGCAGTATCAATGCTGTCAACGATCAGCAGGATCGGTTTTTCTCTAGTGTAATTGGCTAACGCATTGCGGACGACAAACCGTTTTACATTGATTGATTTATCGATTTGTTCTTTGCGTCCGAGCTGATAGGCGATCGTATTTAAAAAATCGCTAAAGCTTAATCCTTTCCAATCAGCGCTGACCCAGATGATGCTGTTGAATGCCGGCCAAACTGAAGTATCGTCGACACAGGAATAGGCGGCTTCAAGAGCAATTGTGGTTTTTCCCATGCCGGCCCAGCCGGTGATTAAACAGACTGGTGATGGAGAAAGCATCCATTGCCGTATCGCTTCCATATCAAAGCTGCGTCCGATAAAGCGTCCGGACCAGCGTGAGGGTAAATTATGCGTGATGGGCTGTTCTGTAAGCGCATTCGTTTCTTGGCCGGGTCTGTCATGAAACAGCCGTTTTACTACATTTTCAATTTCGCCTTCACTCGGAGCCCCGAATAATCCGTCTTTTCGCAGTATTTTCGCTTTTTTCAAACAGGATGCTGCCCATACAGGCAATGCGGGTTTGATGACTGGGATAGTGGTGGCTTCCAGCAAGTCGGTCAACCACTCGATATCCAAGTCGGTCTTTTCGAGAATGATCCAGATCATTCCGAACAGTTTTCCGTCGTCGATTCTTCCGGGAATGTAGTTTGCCCCCATCTGTCCGATCCAGCTTTTGATCGTGTTTGGGGAGACTCCCAGCTGGAGTGCGATTTTATCTATGTAAGACTGTCCTGTTTTTTCATTCTTTTTCCTTCTGACTTTATAATCAGGATGAAGTTTTAGCGTTTTGACGCCAGGTGCCAGCATTTGTGCAAATTGTTTTCGGTTTTCAAGTTCAGCCATAAGCCTGCACCTCCTATTAGTACTATTTTATCAATCCAGCGTTTTTTGTATATGAAAAAATAAAAGTACAGTGCCGCTGTCCTTTTATACAGCAGGAAAGGCTGTTGAACGTGTTAAAAAGCAGATAAAATGGGGGCAGTAACAGAGAAAACAAAAATGTATGCACTTACATTTTATTTTCTAAAGAAAGGAACTTGCCAAATGACTCACACAGTACCTCAAAACATGAAAGCGGCTGTTATGCACAACACAAGAGAGATCAAAATTGAAACATTGCCTGTGCCTGATATCAATCATGATGAAGTGTTGATTAAGGTGATGGCTGTCGGAATTTGCGGATCTGATCTGCATTACTATACAAATGGCCGAATAGGCAACTATGTTGTGGAAAAACCATTTATCCTTGGGCATGAATGTGCGGGTGAAATTGCCGCTGTCGGATCATCTGTCGATCAATTCAAGGTGGGAGACCGCGTCGCTGTAGAGCCGGGTGTTACGTGCGGACGCTGTGAGGCGTGCAAAGAAGGACGCTATAATCTTTGCCCGGATGTACAGTTTTTGGCTACACCGCCGGTAGACGGTGCGTTTGTCCAATATATTAAAATGCGTCAGGACTTTGTTTTTTTAATCCCAGACTCACTTTCTTATGAAGAAGCTGCTTTGATCGAGCCGTTTTCTGTCGGTATCCATGCGGCGGCCAGAACGAAGCTACAGCCCGGATCAACGATTGCGATTATGGGGATGGGCCCTGTTGGGTTAATGGCTGTTGCCGCAGCTAAAGCATTTGGGGCAGGCACAATCATTGTCACCGACTTAGAGCCGCTGCGGTTAGAAGCTGCGAAAAAAATGGGAGCGACTCACATTATTAATATACGTGAACAGGATGCACTTGAAGAGATTAAAACGATCACGAATGATAGAGGCGTTGATGTTGCTTGGGAAACAGCAGGGAATCCAGCGGCATTGCAATCCGCACTGGCTTCTGTGCGCCGGGGCGGAAAATTGGCGATTGTCGGTTTGCCTTCACAGAACGAGATTCCGCTCAACGTGCCGTTTATTGCGGATAATGAGATTGATATTTACGGGATCTTCCGTTATGCCAATACGTATCCAAAGGGAATCGAATTTCTTGCTTCAGGCATTGTGGACACGAAGCATCTAGTAACGGACCAATATTCGCTGGAGCAGACGCAAGATGCGATGGAGCGGGCGCTTCAATTTAAGAATGAATGTTTAAAAGTGATGGTGTATCCAAATCGCTGAGTGAACAGGGAGGATCTTCGTATTCTCCCTCTTGTTTACTGGAAATGAAAACGGATTCTTGGGGTGGGAAATGATGATTGGAACAGAAAAAGTAACGGCATTGAAGGCGAAGCATCAGTCAAAATCCAGCACCGGCCTGTCCTGGTTTGAACGAATCGGTTATGGATTCGGCGATATGTCGTATAATATTATCTTTCAGTTTGTAAACGCATACTTATTATTTTATTATACAGACGTCGGCGGCATTCAGCCTGCGGTAATCGCAACTTTGTTTCTTGTTGTGCGTGTGCTGGATGCTATTTTTGACCCGATCATGGGATTGATTTTAGATAAAACGAATACAAGGTGGGGAAAAGCAAGGCCATATTTGCTGTGGGTGGCATTTCCTTTTGCGCTATTCACATTCTTATGTTTCACGACGCCTCATTTCGGTGAGACCGGAAATATGGTATATGCGTATGTCACTTATATTCTGCTTGGGATGTCCTTTAGTATGCAAACGATCCCGGTGAACAGCTTAACGGGGCGGATGACGAATTCGGTGGAGGAACGAACGGTTCTGACCACAACCCGGATGATTTTGGTGTATATCGGCATTCTTTTATCCATTTCCTGTGCGACACCGCTTGCAACTGCTATCGGAGGAGAGGATCAGGCGTTTGGATTTCAGATGACGGCGCTCATCTATGCGGCTGTCAGCATCGTTTTGAATCTATTTAGTTTCTTTACTGTACGGGAGCGGATTCAGCCTAAAAAGAGAAAAAAACAAGGGATCAAAAAGACGTTATCCGTTTTATTCAAAAACAAACCCTTGCTCATGTTAATTTCATCATTTTTGGCTTTTGCGATCGGGTTTAATATTAAGCTCAGCACGATGGTGTATTATTTTACGTATAACGTAAACCATAAAGAGTTCGTGTTTATGGGCACCGTTTTATTTTTCGGGGCAGCGCTGATCAGCAATTTGTTTATTCCTTTCTTTTCTGAGAAGTGGGGCAGAAAACAAGTCATGATTATCACGGCAGCTCTATCGCTTATTTCTTATGCCGGCCTGCATTTTACGCCGTATTCTTCAATTCCACTCATTTTCATTTGGCTTTTCGCTTCGGGATTTTTCACAACGCCTTTAAATACGCTTGCTTGGGGAATGGTTGCGGATTGCGTCGATTATGCGGAATGGAAAACCGGAATTCGCGCGGATGGTGTTGTGATTTCGAGCATGAGCTTTATTAATAAGCTGGGTGTTGCGTTAGCCGGGTCATTTTCGGCCATTTATTTAGGAATCGCCGGGTATGTGGCGAATACAGACCAGACAGTTGCGTCGTTGAATGCGATTAAAAATATGAATGCTTTGATTCCGGGATTTTTCATTTTGCTTTCTATTATTCTTATCGCCTTCTATCCTTTAACGGAAAAAAGATATAAACACATCATCTCTGAGCTGGAGCAAAGGTCTGCGAGATAAATAGATGTAAAATTTTTAATATTCAATGTTGTATTTATGGCAAAAAGTAATATACTGAGACTGTAATCTAGACTTTATAAATGAGTGTGATAATATGCGTAGTCATTCTGTAGTTTGTATTGGGGAATTGTTGATTGATTTCTTTTGTACCGATGTTGACGTTGATTTAATGGAAGGGCGCCAATTCCTGAAAAGTGCCGGCGGGGCACCGGCGAATGTGTCGGCAGCGATTGCCAAGCTGGGCGGAGACGCCGCTTTCAGCGGAAAAGTAGGAAAGGATCCGTTTGGGTATTTTCTGAAGCGAACATTGGACGCTGTACATGTCGATACCTCTATGCTGGTGATGGATGAGAAAGCGCCTACAACGCTTGCTTTTGTTTCATTAAAACAAAATGGAGAGCGTGACTTTGTTTTTAATAGAGGCGCGGACGCTTTGTTTACGCTGGAGGACATTGACCAGGAAAAACTAAACGAAGCGAAAATCCTTCATTTCGGCTCTGCGACGGCACTGTTATCGGATCCGTTTTGCTCAGCCTATTTACGGTTGATGTCGATTGCGAAAGACAATGGACAGTTTATTTCGTTTGACCCTAACTACCGTGAAGATTTATGGAGGGGAAGAGTCTCAGAGTTTGTAAGTGTTGCGAAAAAAGCGATCGCTGTAAGTGATTTTGTGAAAGTCAGTGACGAGGAACTTGAGATTATCAGCGGTGTGAAGGATCATGAAAAGGGAGTTGCGATCCTTCATGAGATCGGAGCCAACATTGTCGCTGTGACACTTGGGAAAAGCGGAACGCTTCTTTCCAATGGAAAAGACCGTGAAATCATTCCAAGCATTCCGGTGACATCAATTGACTCAACAGGGGCGGGAGATGCTTTTGTCGGTGCGGCTTTATATCAATTGGCAAACACGGATCAGATTCAATCTGTAGATGCTGATTTTGTGAAACTGCGTGAGATTGTGGCGTTTGCCAATAAGGTCGGAGCTCTTGTGTGCACTAAAATTGGAGCGATTGATGCACTGCCGAGTTTGGATGAGATTGGAGTTTCTTTGTAAATCATTGAAGATGTTTCTTGAAAGTCTTTGGACTTTTGGGGGCATCTTTTTTTATTGCTTACATTTTTGTTCAGGTAAAAAGTTGTATATTTTTTGTTTGAAATGTCATTTTTTATTAAAAAAGTGAAACTTTTAACGATAATAAATAGTATATGTAACAAGGGTTACCGAATTAGCTTTAGGAGGAACGATATAATGAGTATAATTGGAAGATTTAAAGATATTATGTCTGCGAATATCAATGCTTTATTGGACAAGGCTGAAAATCCGGAGAAAATGGTAGATCAATATTTAAGAAATATGAATAGCGATTTGGCTAAGGTTAAGGCAGAAACAGCAGCTGTTATGGCTGAGGAGCAGAGAGCAAAAAGAGAATATCACGAATGCCAGGCGGATATGGAAAAGATGGAAAGCTATGCAATGAAGGCGCTGCAAGCCGGGAATGAGAGCGATGCGAGAAAATTTCTTGAAAGAAAAACATCTTTGGAGTCAAAGCTTTCTGAGCTGCAGGCGGCGAATCAAATTGCTGCAACCAATGCCGCACAGATGAGAAAGATGCATGACAAATTGGTATCTGACATTGGAGAGCTGGAAGCACGCAAAAATATGATCAAGGCGAAGTGGGCAGTAGCGAAAACGCAAGAAAGAATGAACAAACTGGGCGCTTCTGTTTCAAGTACAAGCCAATCAATGTCTGCATTCGGCCGAATGGAGGACAAAGTAAATAAGGCACTTGATCAGGCCAATGCAATGGCTGAACTGAACAGCGCTCCGCAGGATGATATGGCTGATCTGTCTGCAAAGTATGACACTGGCGGTTCAAGCCAGGTTGATGATGAACTTGCGGCGTTAAAAGCGAAAATGATGCTCGATAAGTAATACATAGGAGGCCGCAGCTTTCGGCTGCGGCGTCATTTTATCATAAAATGTGAGAGGGAACGGTAATGATAATATCTTATAAGTGTCCGAACTGCGGCAGTGATATGGCATTTGACAGTGAAACCGGCTCGTTATCCTGCAGCAGCTGCGGAAGACAGGACAATATTGAAAGCCTTCCGAAAGAAAACATTGCGGCACGGTTTTCTGATGATGAAGCAAAAGAATATCAATGTAAAAACTGCGGTGCCGTTTTGATCACGGAAGCTGAAACGACAGCAACGACGTGCAGCTTCTGCGGAGGTGCTGCAATACTTGCCGATCGTTTATCAGGACATTTGGCGCCGGCGAAGGTCATTCCATTTACAATCAGCAAGCAAGAAGCGGAGCAGGCATTTCGAAAGTGGTGCAAAAAAGGCCTTCTGACACCAAGAGGTTTCATGTCTGCTGATCGTATCAAAAGCATCACCGGCATGTATATTCCATTTTGGATGTTTGATTTAAATAGTGAAGTACAGGTGAGAGCAAACTGTACCAGAGTCCATCAATATGAAGAAGGGGATTATATTTGCACGGAAACAGAGCACTTTGAAGCGTTTCGTGATATCAATCTCGATTATTTGAAAATCCCTGTCGATGCCTCTGAAAAAATGAAAGACGAATTAATGGACAAATTGGAGCCTTATTCATACGAAGAGCTGAAGGACTTTCAAACGGCATATTTGGCCGGTTATATTGCGGAAAAGTACAATTATACCGATGAGGAGCTTTTTCCGAGGGCAAAAGAGAAAATCAGCAGTTATATAGATTCATACATCCATTCTACTTTTTCCGGATATACGTCAGTCAATGTGAGGGACAAACATATTCACACGAAAAACGTGAACAGCTTTTACGTTTTGCTTCCTGTTTGGATGGTCAGTTACGATTATGAAAGAGCGGAGCATATCTTTGCGATGAACGGGCAAACAGGAAAGGTCGTTGGAAAGCCGCCGATCAGTCGAGGAAAAGTGGCTGCATGGTTTAGCGGAATAGCAGGCGGGACATTTCTTGCGTTGAAGCTCGTCTCATTGATGATGGGAGGCGGATTTTGATGCGTGGATTTTTTGGGAAAGCGATCTTTGTTGTGCTGGCTGTTTTCATCATGATGCCTTTACTGGGTATCGAAGCGGTAAGAGCCTCTGAATTGCAGCAGCATGTGTACGATCGCGCTCATCTATTGTCAAAAGCGGAGATCGGAAAACTTGAATCTCTCTCGGCAAAGCTGGGTGCAAAGAGGGACACTGATTTCATCATTATTACGACCAAAAGCACAAACGGTGAAGATATTGCAGACTATACCGGCGATTTTTATGATCGTTACGGAAAAGGCAGTACAGCCATTCTGACGATTGATATGACAAACAGAGAAGTGTTTATCGCAGGCTTTAAAAAAGCCGAACAGTATTTGGACAACAGCAGGCTCAATAGCATCAGAAATACGATTTCATCTGATTTATCCAATGAAAATTATTTTGAAGCTTTTGAGACATATATTCAGCTTTCCTATAAAGATATGGGCATAAAACCGGGAGTAAACCCTGACAACATATTCTTTACATGGTGGTTTCAGCTGATTGCTGCCATCGCAGTCGGGGGAATTGCGGTTTCAATCATGCTTTATCATGCAGGCGGCAAAGTAACGGTTAATGGAAGTACATATATGGATCAGCGTACGTCTGATGTGATTGATCAATACGACACTTATATTAGAACGACTGTAACAAGAGAAAGAAAACCATCAGATAAAGACAGCGGCAGCGATGGCGGTGTTACGAAAGGCGGCACGTCATACAGTGGGAGCCGGGGCAGTTTTTAAATGTAAGAAATAGAGAAAGGGAGAGGCGTAATGTCGTTTTTCAGAAATCAATTAGCGAATGTAGTAGAGTGGGAAGAATTTAGAGATGATATGATTTTTTATAAATGGAACAATCGTGAAATCAAAAAAGGGAGCCGTTTAATCATTCGTCCCGGACAGGATGCTGTCTTTTTGAACAATGGGCGGGTTGAAGGAGTCTTTCAAGATGATGGCGATTATGATATTGAATCAGAAATTATTCCATTCCTTTCAACGTTAAAGGGCTTTAAGTTTGGCTTTAACAGCGGCATGCGAGCTGAGGTGCTGTTTGTCAATACGAAGGAATTTACCGTAAGATGGGGAACAAAACAGGCGATAAATATTCCGGCAGCGGGAATGCCAGGCGGGATGCCCATTCGCGCAAACGGCACATTTAATTTCAAGGTGCAGGACTATATCAGCCTGATTGATAAAATCGCTGGCGTGAAAGATCAATATTTTGTAGAGGATATTAAAACCCGTATCATTTCTATTCTGGATCAGCTTCTCATGAAGTGGATCACAAGAGAAGGGAAAGATATGTTTAATCTTCAAGCAAACGCTTTTGATATTGCCAAGGGAATTCAAGAGGACTTAGATATGCAATTAATAAGCGACGGGATGACGGTCACTGGTTTTCAAATCATGAGCTTTAATTATCCTCAAGAGGTTCAAGATATGATTACAAAGAACGCTTCCTACGGTATGGTTGGGGATGTGAACAGATACCAGCAAATATCAATGACGGATGGAATGGCATCCGGAAAGATGAGCGGAAGCGGAGCGGCTTCGGATATGGCTGGAATGATGATGGGAATGAATATGGCCAATCAGATGATGAACCAAATGAATCAGAATCAGCAGGCACAGTCATCAGGCCCACAGTCAACTGGCAGCGGAAGCAAACCGAATTTCTGTCCAAACTGCGGAACAAAAACGGGCGAAGCCAATTTTTGTCCGAATTGCGGCCAGAAGCTTGTATAAGAATCATACAGTGAAAAGTCCGGAGTGATCAGCACTCGGGACTTTTTTATTTAGGAGAATAAGCATTACCTATTGCTTGCTCCTGAACAGGCCATTTTCGAGCCCCCGCTTGGATAATTCCCAGCAGCAATTGACGACGTTCCTTTATTGAATTGACGGCAATTTGAAATGTTTGCTTTGATAAAGCCGGTATGCCTGATTGTTGAAGCTTTGAGATGTCTGGTTCTGGCGGCGCTTGTTCTGCAGGATGGATATAGGCAGTATGAACGGTATCCAGATAGTTTTTGATACTTGAGCGCGCTTCTTTGATATGAAGCTGATTCGGCTGATATTGTTCAGGAATTCCGTATTTGAAAATGGTTAGAGCCTCATCCAATACAGCAACAGCTATAATGGATGATTCCTGATGCTGCGTGCTGTGGTAAAAATGAAGGATGGGGAAGGCGTTATGCTGAGCGGTCAGCTTTCCCAGTTCTGATGAGGCAGCGACAAGAAGAAAATCAATGTCGTGAAAATCTTTGCCATTCCATGCATTATGGACGATTTCAGTTCCGTCATGCCCTAGACTTAATACACTTTGGGCAAAGGAGCGTTTTTGATTAACCGCACTCAAGACGGAAATCAAATACGTGACAGAAAATGTGATGGTAAGCAGTCCTTGAGCTGTTTCAATAATCGTGACAAGCTTCCATAGGCCTCCGTTCGGAGCGAGGTCGCCATTTCCTAATGTAAACATGACATAGCCGGAAAAATAAATTCGGTCTGACCAGGAAGCCGGTTCTTTTGATTGAGTTTCCATAAGTGAGTGAGGGTCACTCGAGTAAATCAAAACCCACCCGCTCCAAAATAGACTGATCCATATCACTAACGTCAGGCATAACAGCAGAGGACCAGCCATACTTAGAACCTTTGCGTGGTCACCGCTGATTTTGCGGCAGCCCTTCCACAGCCAGGCAGACAGGCATCTTGTGATCGGGCCGGCACCGCTCTCTAACCATAACGTGGTCCATAAAAAATCAATCATCCCCGCTGTCAATAATAAAAGGCCTGCAATGATATAACCCTCATTCATTTTGGTTGCCTCCCTTAAGTCAGCCTTCTTTTATTTTCTTCTCTATTTCCTTTTATCCTGAGTCTGAAACAATTGAACGAATGTTTGATTTTACAGAGAAAAATAGGTGGGAGTTACCCAACACTTACTCATTTTTCGATATGAACAGAAAATCACAAGATTTTTGACTTGATTCACACATTTTCATGAAGAAAAACGTTCATTTTCCCCTTGAATTGGTGATTTTCCTTTTATAGAGTAAAAAATTTTCAGAAATTTATATTGACTGAAAGCGTTTTTATAATTATGATAATATCAGATATAACAAAAATGTCACTATAACATCACTACAATTGAACTATTAAGTGACTAATAAATACCAAATGAACGAGGTTATGCACAAAGAAATGACCATTGTTCTTTTAACGAGAAATGAAATCGCTTCCATAGGGATTGACATGCTAAGAAGAAGGGAAGGTTATGAGGTTATTGGATAAAAACATGAACAACTATTTTCTGAAGCCTGCTTACGAAATGTGAGGAAGGCAGCAGCCCTGGAATAAGTTTTTGACATACGCATTTTGAAAAAGACTGGGGGAAACAGTATGAATAAACAAGGAAATCAAATGTCATTTTTACGTACAATTATTTTAGTCTCCACTTTCGGCGGGCTTCTTTTTGGCTATGATACCGGTGTGCTCAATGGAGCTTTGCCGTATATGGGAGAGCCGGATCAGCTTAATCTCAATGCCTTCACAGAAGGCCTTGTCACCAGTTCACTTCTTTTTGGAGCGGCACTGGGTGCTGTGTTTGGCGGCAGGATGTCTGATTTTAACGGCCGCCGCAAAAATATTTTGTTCCTCGCTGTTATATTTTTTATTTCAACGATTGGGTGTACGTTTGCACCAAATGTTACGGTCATGATTATTTCCCGTTTTGTGCTCGGTATTGCGGTTGGGGGTGCATCCGTAACGGTGCCTGCCTATTTAGCAGAGATGTCTCCTGTGGAAAGCAGGGGACGGATGGTGACGCAGAACGAATTGATGATTGTATCAGGACAGCTTTTGGCCTTTGTTTTTAATGCGATCCTTGGAACAACAATGGGAGACAACTCCCATGTGTGGAGGTTTATGCTGGTCATTGCGTCACTTCCAGCCTTGTTCCTGTTTTTCGGCATGATCAGAATGCCCGAGAGTCCCCGTTGGCTTGTTTCTAAAGGAAGAAAAGAAGATGCTTTGCGTGTATTGAAAAAAATCAGGGACGAAAAACGGGCAGCAGCTGAGCTGCAAGAAATTGAATTCGCTTTCAAAAAAGAAGACCAGCTTGAAAAAGCGACATTTAAAGATCTTTCAGTCCCATGGGTGCGCCGTATTGTGTTTATTGGATTAGGGATTGCGATTGTACAGCAAATTACAGGTGTGAATTCGATTATGTATTATGGGACTGAAATTCTAAGAAATTCCGGTTTCCAAACGGAAGCCGCTTTAATCGGAAATATTGCGAATGGCGTGATTTCGGTATTGGCAACATTCGTCGGAATCTGGCTGCTGGGAAGAGTGGGGCGCCGGCCGATGCTGATGACAGGCTTGATCGGTACGACAACAGCATTATTGCTAATCGGGATATTCTCACTTGTACTTGAAGGATCACCGGCACTTCCGTATGTAGTCCTGTCATTAACGGTCACATTTCTTGCTTTTCAGCAGGGCGCCATTTCACCAGTGACTTGGCTGATGCTATCTGAAATTTTCCCGCTTCGCCTTCGCGGACTGGGAATGGGTGTTACGGTATTCTGTCTGTGGATGGTGAATTTTGCAGTCAGTTTCACGTTTCCGATATTGCTGGCAGCTATCGGGCTGTCCACAACGTTCTTTATCTTCGTTGGATTAGGAATTTGCTCTGTCTTGTTTGTGAAGAGGTTTTTGCCGGAAACGAAAGGGCTTTCGCTTGAGCAGCTGGAGGAAAACTTCCGCGCTTATGATCACAGCGGGGCAAAGAAGGATTCTGGGGCTGAAGTGATTGGATAATTTAAAAAAGAATCCGCACCCGAGTGCGGATTCTTTTTGGTTTCAAATTAGTTAGGTCTAACAAGGATTTTGACTTGGCTTTTCTCTTTAATAAGAGCCCCGAAGCCTTCCTCGATCAAATCATCTAGTACGATTTTTTTCGTTACGAGTTTGTCGGCTGAGAAATAGCCTTCTTTCATTAATGACAATACAGCCGGGAAGATGTCGCGGTATCCGATAATTCCTTTTACTGTACGTTCTTTGATTACGATATCGTTCGGATGGATTTCAGCACCTTTTTCCCAAATGCTGACGATGACGGTTTCACCGGCAATTGTAGTGGACTGGATGGCTTGTCGTAACACCACTGGGACACCAGTGACTTCGAATGCTACGTCAACACCGCCTCCTGTACGTTCTGCAATCTCAGCGACTACATCGTCTGTTTTAGACGGATCAACGATGATCGCGCCAAGCTCCTCAGCTTTTTGCTGGCGTTCAGGAGAAAGCTCAACAGCGTAAATATCAGTTGCACCGGCAGCCTTCAGCGCTTCAATGACAAGAAGTCCGATCGGGCCGCAGCCGAATACAGCCGCTTTGTCGCCTGCTTTGAGTTTGCTTGAGCGGACAGCGTATAGAGCAACTGCAGAAGGTTCAACGAGCGCGCCTTGTTCATATGATAATTCATCAGGAAGTTTGAACAAAAGCTCTTCATCTACAGAGACGTATTCAGAGAAACCGCCGCCTCCGCCGGCTAAGCCGAGGAATCCCATTTGTTCATCAAGGTTGTAGGCGCCTTGGTGGCCGTGTGTAGCAAAAATCGGCTCGACTACAACGCGGTCTCCAACTTTATAATTTTCAACGCCTTCTCCGACTTCGACAACTTCACCGGAGAATTCATGCCCCATTGTGACAGGTGCCGTTTCATTTGTTAATGGGTGCGGTTTGTCAACCGGAATAAAGATCGGGCCGCCCAGATATTCGTGTAAATCACTTCCGCAGATGCCGCACCATTTGACTTTGATCTTTACTTTTCCCGGCTCCGTTTTTGGCTCTTCGATATGTTCAATACGGATATCCTTTTGGTTATGCCATCTTGCTGCCTTCATGGATTACCACTCCTATAACTTTTGATGTGAGTAATTCCGCACCGGTCAATATGAACTGTTCACAAAATCGCCATTTTTAAAACCAAAAAAGAAATGAAATTTTTATATAATATAATCTACGTTTTTTTGAAAAAAGAAACTTTAAAGAAAAAAGGGTCTCGCACACTCTTTTTTCTTTATATGAGAGTATCAATCGTTTACATAGCTATGAATTTGGTTTGAACAATACGGTAATGGTTCGTTCATATTGAATGCGACAACTACTCTATCAATAATTATAACGCTAATACCGCTATTATAATAGGATAATCTTCCATGGTTTAATTTAGCAGAGGTAACTTTTTGACTTTGTAACATTACTGTAAGGATATTGAAATAAAAAATAGCTGGTTGATCGTGTATAATCTTCCTAGATGTTAACAAACAGGGGGACGAAATGTTGAAGAAAGTCATTTTAGCCGCTTTTATCTTAGTAGGAAGTACTTTGGGAGCTTTTAGTTTTTCATCAGATGCCAGTGCGAAACATGTGAACGGAAATATTACTTGGTATAACGGAGTCGGGAAAAAAGGCTCTTCAGGTAAGAAACTTGGACATTGGGATTGTGCGACCAAAATCGGATTTGATGTTCCTAGAAACGGGACAAAAATCAGAGCTTATGCAAAAGCGAAGCCTAAAAAGGTGATTACGGTTTATAAAAATGATGTTGGCAGAATGCCTAATGCAGTGCTGGATGTTAGCCCTAAAGCGTTTAAAGCGCTTGGATACCCATTAAGCAAAGGGAAAGTAGCGGGGCATTACAGCTATTAATGTACATATATAATCTGGAAAGCAAGAAGTCACATTCTTGCTTTTTCTATTGGTGGAGATAAAAGATGAAAAAAAGAATCATATTATTATTAGCAGTGATAATAGCGGCAGCTGCCGCGGGGGTTGCGTTTTATGTTGCAAAGGATAAAGGCCATGAGAAGGCTGCTGATGTTTCAGTCAATACTGAAAGCGGTGATGAGCTGCTGGTTTCAATTACAGATACGGATCTGCTGACAAAGTATTATGAAAATGACAAGGTGATCCATGAGGAGAAGCTGACCAGCTATCCGGCATTTGCCTTGGATCAAAAACAGCAGGTGCTCTATTATACGGGCAATAATGAACAGAATGAAATGAGGCTTTTTAAACTGGATCTAAAGTCTAATAAAAAGACGGTGCTTTATAAAGGCGCGGAGAGTGCGGACAGTTTGTTTTTATCAAAGGACCGTTCAACCATCTATTTCCGCTTAGGAAAATCGGACGAAAGCAATTTTCGGATCGCCGCTTTTGATCTGAAAACGAAAAAGTACAAAAATCTTTATCCTGCCGCTAATGATCAGGATAACACCGTCAGCAGCTTCTTTTATAACCAAAAAAACGATTCATTTGCATTGCTTCATTATTCTGTAGAAGAAGACTACAAGAAAACAGATGAAGCAAACGAAAAGGGCATCGACCCAGAACCGACAACGATTCATTTTGCGGAAGGCCGCCAACATAAATTTAATGAGCTGAAAAGCCTGAACCAATTTATCAGCGATATTGCTGTTTCTGATGATGATAAACGTATTTTATTCACATCATATACGCAGAAAGGAACGGAGCAAACCGCTTCTATTCAGATGCTCAATGCGGATACGAAAAAGTATGAAAGCATCATCTCAAATCAAAAATCATTTAAGCTGTTAATTGACGCACAGCCTCAGTTCTCTAAGGATGGAAAGAACATTTATTTTCTTGCCGAAGCCAAGGGGGCTAAAAAACTGAAGGATGAAACAGGGCGTGAAGCTAAGGTGCGGACGATTTATTCCTATAGCCTTGAAAATAAGACCTTCAAAAAAGTATGGGAAAATCCAAACGGCATCATCAACAGCTTTTCTGTGATAAACTAATAAAAACCACTCGGCATAAGCTGAGTGGCTTTTTTAATGGATGAGGTGCAGGGCTAATGATCCGAGCCATTTAAAGATATGAATCAGAGGTACTGACAAAAACAGAAGTTCAACATATGAGTTCATTGCAACATTCAGCTTTTTGAACGCAGCTCTTTTTTTCAAGTCTTTTTGCTGCTGGTTTGAGATCACGTTATCACTCCTCTTATATCCATATTATACCATTGAAACAGACAAAAAAGCCCTAAACGTTTACAGTTTTGGGCTTCTTTCTTCGTATTTGGCCTCTTGCAATGAGAGGCTTTTATTCTGAAATATAGAATTTTGTCTCCGTTCGGGGTTTGTTTGCTTGCAGGAGACTGCATTTGTTATAGGGAAGAACTAGCTTGTTTTCGTTTGGCTGTTGTTTTGGAGATTCACTAATGAACGGATGCCGTCGACCATTTTACTTCCGCACAAAGGGCACAATGGCGTATCACTGCTGGCGAAGTTTTTTCGGGTCCAGCCATTACAGTCTTCTTTTGTGCATTCCCAAGTACTCACATCTTCTTTTGGCAGCGGTTCTTGATTTCGTTTGTTATAGTAAGACATAAAGTCACTTCTTCCCTCATGTATTTTACTGCACATTCCTTATTGTCTCATACTTTTCCCTAATCTCCTAATTCCTTTTTCTTTATGACTTTCCAATAACCCCATCTAAAAAGGAGAGGAGTGTGCTGTTAAAAGCATCTGGCTCTTCTAAAAACGGGCAATGGCTGCTTTTAGAAAAGGTAACGAGTGTCGCGTTCGGAATATTGCTGCGCAAGTGTTCCCCAGCTGCTGTAGAGAAAAATTTCTTGTCTTCCCCGAAGCACAGCAATGTCGGCACATTGATGTTTTGGAGGGTGCCCCGGTAATCAGCGGCCGTTTGGTTAAATAAAATCGTGCTAGAAATGGCAGCCGGCTGTTTGAGGATTTCTGCCAGCATCCATTCTGTTTCGGTCTCGGCAGGCGGTTCTGCGAACATGTTCTGGATGAAGCTTTCGTAGAAAGGCAGCGGGTCAGTTTGAATGGCGTGCATCGCTGTTTTTAAGCCGTCAAAATCAAATGGACCGTGTTCCCAGCCCTCCCATTGATAGTCGGAAGCGGATTGATCGATGATCACAGCGGCTTGAATGTTATCATTCCCAAATTGATTGAGATAATCCCATACGACAAAAGCGCCCATTGACCAGCCGGCAAGAACGACATGGTCAAGCTCCATTGCATTTAGAAATTCCCTTATGTCACGGGCATATTGGGAAATGGTGTGGCCGTGAAGCACTTTGTCAGATTCGCCGTGTCCTCTAAGATCAAGACGAATACATTGATAATTGGCAGAAAGCGCCGAAAATTGTTTGTGGAAAAATTGTCCGCTCATCAGCACCCCATGTATAAACAGGATCGGCGTCCCGTTCCCGTGTGTTACATAGTAAAGGCGTGTCTGATCTTCTAATGTGATGTATGGCATGTTTCTCCTCCTTTAGTTTCCATCATGAGTATGGCTGGCTGCTGTTGAGCTGATGATGGCAGCTGTCGCGGCTGCCTGCTGTGCTTGAATGACTGTTTCGATAGCGGTGTATAGTCCTGATTCCATCAGCAGATTTTTCTCCATATGCTCACTGAGATAGAGGCTGACAGCAATTTTAAAGTTCATTTCCTTTTGCCATTTAAAAGCTTTTTCCTGGTTTAATTCGTCAGTGATGCACAAAACGGTTTTGATATCTGGCTCTTCCAGAAATGTGAGGAGAGCAAGGTCTGGATAATGATAATCCTTTGGTTTTTTGACATCAGTGATCGATTGATATATCTGTTTGCAAGCGGAAACAAGCATTTCGGGCTCTTTTTCACTTTGCAAGGCCAGAATATGGCTGACCTGATGTAAGTACTGTCCTTTTTTAAAGCCGTTGGCTGCCAGCAGTTGATAGCATGTTTCCGCCTTCTGTAGCGCCTGCAAACCTTTTCCGTTTTCTCCAAGCAGTATGGCGAGCGGAACATTCTGAGTTGAAGTGAGGAAATAATGATTTTTCTTCATCTGCTGATAAACTGCTAGCCCCATGTTCATCTGTTCTTTTTGGTTTGTCGTTTCAGATTTGCCGGTGAGCAAGATCAGAGTGGAAAGGTATGTGAACATATCCCGCTTATATCCTAGCTTCACCATTTCATTGTATACATCGATAAAAGTATGAAATGTTTGTTTTGCCTCATGCTGAAAATGAATGTCCAGAATAGATGCAACAGTAAAGCGGTGGTGTGAATTGAGTGTTGAGAAGCTGCCGATGTTTGATTTGATATAGCTGCTCAAATCATAAAAGCGCTGAAAATCAAACTCTCTTTTATTCACAATATATGCAGAAGAAATGAGCATTAATATCTGATCGTGTGAAACTTTCCATTTTAATTTTGATTTTAATTCAGCATAAATGGAAATGTATTGCTTTATTTTTTCATGTAGGTCGTGTGTCAGCATAAAAAGCAGCTCCTTTTTGCTGTTTTTACGTAATACGATAAATAGGGCCAAAGGTTTCATAAGGAAAAAACTTGCCTGCTAGAGGCAAGTTTGTCGGGTTATTTATGGGGATCTGTTATATCCATCGGTCTCATCATGTCATAGTCTTCATGCTCTAGAATATGGCAATGCCATACGTATCGTCCGCTGTACGGACCGAATGTCGCCGCGATTCTCAGGACTTCACCTGCATGCGCTTGAATGGTGTCTTTCCAGCCCTTTTCACTTGGCGGCGGCGGGACAGCCGGACCGGTATAGGACAATTCCCCGCTTTCTTGATAACGGGCGATATCAAACGGCCGCCGGTCTAATACACGGAAGGAGACTAGATGCAGGTGAATCGGATGTGTTCCGCGTGTCGGGTTGATAATGGACCATATTTCAGTTGTGCCCACTTTTGGTGCTTCTGTGACGGGATCGTGCCAGCGTTTGTTATTAACCAGAAGGACGGGTCTGCCGTATTCGTCCTGGGTGCCTGCCAGTTTTAACGTTCTGATGTTTTGTATTCTTTCATGCTGTACCGAAGGGTATGAGGCGAGGTACTTCGGCTTTCTGCTTTCGTCTTTTTGTGCCAATGGTTTTGTGACTCTGAATTGCATGATATTCGCATCTGTTTCAGGATTGACGTCACCGCCGCAGCCCGCGCTGTTTGCCAAAATGATCGATTCTCCTTCATATGCTGTGAAGTCAATGATGATATCATAACGTTCAGCAGGCGCAAGGCTGAAAGAATTCAGTTTAACAGATCGCGGCAGGAGCCCTCCATCTGAACCAATCTGAATAAACTCTCCGCCATTATCGAGTGACAGGTTATAGGTTCTTGTATTGGAGGCGTTGATGACACGGAATCGGTATTTCCTCGGCTCGACTTCCAAGTATGGCCATACCTTCCCGTTGACGAGTATGGTTTCTCCGCAAAAAGCCGGAACGATTGAAGGATTAGGCAGTGACGGAGAAGGGTTTTCCGGTGCGCTCGGATAAAACAAAGAACCGTCCTCATTGATCGTGCGGTCTGTGATAAGAAGCGGCACATCGTATTCGTCTGAAGGCAGTTTTAAGCGTTTTTCCTTTGGGTCATGAATGATATAAGCACCGACAAGTCCGGCATAGACATTTAGCCTGGTGAGCGCCATGGCGTGATCGTGGTACCACAATATAGCCCCGCGCTGCTGGTTTGGATAATGATAAACCTCTCTTTTGAAATAAGGTCCTGTTTGTTCAAAGTCTTTGGAAAACCAAGCCTCCGGATACCCGTCACTATCATCTGGCGTGACGCCGCCGTGTAAATGAACAACAGTCTTTACCTCGGGCTCTTCATGCTGGCTGTCACTGTGATGAATGGTGTGATCAATTGGAAGGAAATGCGTGGAAGGAAGGTTATTCATCCATTTTACATATACGTTTTCATTTCTTTTAACCTCAATGGTCGGCCCCGGAAATAAGCCGTTGTAGCCCCACAGGCGGGTTGGAGGGAGATCGCGATGGAGCTGATGAGTGCATTCCTCCATGGTGACTTCGTAGTATGTTTTTTCTTTTGATTGCTGTACTGGCTTTAGTGTATCTGGGATTGGGAGAGCATCCACAAATTTTTCAAGTGTCATTTTCATCTGTCCTTATCTAAATTTTCCAAATTGGTACTATAGTTAATGACAATAAGGACGTGATGGTTACAAAAAATCTTCGTGCTGCAGACCACCCGAAGAAGAAAATAACAAAATCCTAAACGGCAGGCCGTTTAGGATTTGATCAGCATTAAGGCAGGATATCGGGCTGCTGCTGTGTGACTGGGTTGGCAGCCGCTTTCTCGCTCACCTTGCGTTTTCTGAACACAAGGTAAGAAATCAAAACGATTCCCGTGATGACGCCTGTCAGCAGCAGCTCGTCTCTCATGGAATCAATAAACGCCATGGACACTAAAATTCCGCAAATGGCGATGATGGTCAAGTAGGTTAGGAAAGGGAAGAGCCACATTTTGATCTTCAATGCTTCTGGGTTTGTTTTTTCGAGTTTTTTCCGCATTTTCAGCTGGGAAACGGCGATGACAAGATAGACGAGTAAAGCGATTGCGCCTGATGAGTTGACTAAGAATAAAAAGACGGTATCCGGTGAAAAATAGTTCATTACGACCGCGATATAAGAGAAAAATGTCCCGGCCACAATGGCTTGTACGGGAACGCCTTTTTTGCTCAATTTCATAAAACGGCGCGGCGCTTCATTTCTTTCTGCAAGTGAATACAGCATTCTGGATGTGGTATACAAACCTGAATTCAGGCAAGAGAGTACGGCTGTGAGGACGATAAAGTTCATAATCTGTGCGGCTGCCGGCACTCCTATATGCTCAAGTACAGCGACGAAAGGGCTTTCTAAAATATTTGCTGAATTCCATGGCAACAGCGCCACGACAATGGCGATTGAGCCCACGTAAAAGACGATGATGCGCCATACAACGGATCTGGTGGCTTTTGTCACAGATTCGATCGGGTTGGATGTTTCCCCTGCTGCAATGGCAACGATTTCAGTTCCCATAAAAGAGAAGATGACAACGACAATGCCGAGCAATACGGAGCTGATGCCCTCCGGGAAAAATCCGCCTTTGCCTGTAAGATTCGAAAAACCGACTGGCTCACTGCCCGGTGCAAAGCCAAAAATAAAGGCAAAACCAACGATTAGAAAAGCAATGATAGTCACAACTTTAATGAGGGAGAACCAATATTCAAACTCACCGAAAGACTTAACGGAGTAGACGTTTGTCAGGGTGAGCACAATGGTCAAGATCAAACTTGTCAGCCACAGCGGAATATCATGGAACCAGTATTGAATAATGCCAGCACCGGCAATGGCTTCGATCGCTATGACGATCACCCAGAAAAACCAGTACAGCCAGCCGATTGTAAATCCTGCCCACGGTCCGATGGCGTCGTGAGCGTATTGAGAAAACGATCCGCTCGTCGGGTTTACGGCAGACATCTCACCGAGCATTCTCATAATAAAAATCACCAATAATCCGGCTAACGCGTAAGAAACAACGGCACCCGGACCGGTCGAGTGAATCACTGAACCGCTGCCTACAAATAGGCCGGCTCCGATTACACCGGCAATCGAAATCATTGTCATATGGCGGGTCTTTAATTCCTTTTTTAATCCTGATTGAGACTGGTTCATAAGTTACCTCCTTTTAAAATGCAATCATTACTGAATATTATGATAATTGAAACTCTATCATAAATATACAGTTTGTCGAAAATTCGTGTAAGAAAATATACCAGCTTATTTCAAATTTGTAGTGTTTTGTTTGCGCTTTCAGCGAATGTGTGGAAAAAATGTTTCGTTTTTTATTCGCTGTGTGATTTTGCGTAATATTTACAATTCGATAGAATGCGAGAAGCACTGGTGTCCTTGGGTTTGATGGGATTTTTGGCGGAGCAAATAAATTGGATGAGAGAAAAAGTGTTCCTTCGTCACTATTTTTCTGTGGCGGGTGAATCATGTTTCTGTAGACCCACTGCGGATCAGCTTTGTAAGATAATAATAGGAAAATGTGAGCGAGAGGAGGTTTTGTATGGAGAGATATGATGAACTGAAAAAGGGAGAATCCGGAGCGCTGGTCAGCATTGCCGCGTATCTAGTTCTTTCCGCAATTAAACTGATCATCGGTTATCTTTTTCACTCGGAAGCACTTACGGCAGACGGGTTAAATAACACAACTGACATTATTGCTTCTGTTGCTGTGCTGATTGGCCTGCGCATCTCTCAAAAGCCTCCTGACGAAGATCATCCATACGGCCACTTTCGAGCGGAAACGATTGCATCGCTTATCGCATCGTTTATTATGATGGTTGTCGGACTGCAAGTGCTGTTCAGCGCCGGAGAATCTATTTTTTCTGCTAAACAAGAGACGCCAGATATGATTGCGGCTTGGACGGCAGCGGGCGGGGCAGTCCTGATGCTGATCGTTTACCGGTACAATAAAAGGCTGGCCAAAAAGGTGAAGAGCCAGGCGCTCCTTGCTGCGGCTGCTGATAATAAATCAGACGCATTCGTCAGTATCGGCACATTTATCGGCATTGTGGCTGCTCAATTCCATCTTGCTTGGATTGATACGGTCACTGCGTTTGTGATCGGTCTGCTTATTTGCAAGACCGCATGGGATATCTTTAAAGAGTCATCTCACTCTTTGACAGATGGATTCGACATAAAGGACATTTCCGCTTATAAACAGACAATCGAAAAAATCTCCGGTGTGAGCCGTTTAAAAGACATAAAAGCAAGATACTTGGGCAGTACGGTTCATGTTGATGTGGTGGTTGAGGTATCGGCAGATTTAAATATTACGGAAAGCCACGATATAGCCAATGAAATTGAGCGGAGAATGAAGGAGGAGCATGCGATTGATTATTCGCATGTTCATATGGAGCCTTTAGAACAAAAATAATGGAGCTTCCTGTCACAGGAAGCTTCAGCGTGTCGACAAACCCTCGCATTCGTTGTCAGGTCTGCGCTTCGGTGCTCACGAATTAGAACATTCGCTCCGCTCCTATGCTCGTCCTTCCTAGACTTCAAGGGTTTTCAATCACGCTGAAAAGATGACAAAACCCTAAAATGAAAGCCATTTTAGGATTTTGTCAACAATCTGGAGCTTCCTGCCACAGGAAGCTTTTTTGTGTGTTTTGGCCAGCTTTATTGGTAACAATTTGCTAGAATCGTTTTTTTATACAGATTGCTTTTTGTGGTAAAGTTAGGTTACATTATGATGAATTTTGTAGATGACTAGGAGGAAAATAATGGCATATCAAGAAGACCTGCATCCTTTGCTGGGGAAAGCAGTTGAACATATTAATAGAGTAATGGTTGGAAAACGAGACATCGCCATACTCAGCTTAGCAGCCCTTCTTGCCAAAGGGCATGTGCTGCTTGAGGATGTACCCGGAGTCGGAAAAACGATGATGGTCCGCGCGCTGGCAAAGTCAATCGGCGCCGATTTCAAAAGAATCCAATTCACTCCGGATTTGCTGCCATCTGATGTAACAGGGGTATCTATCTATAATGCGAAAACGATGGAATTTGAATATCGTCCCGGCCCAATTATGGGAAATATCGTGCTGGCAGATGAAATCAACCGTACCTCTCCGAAGACACAGTCGGCTTTGCTCGAAGCGATGGAAGAGGGGAGCGTCACGGTAGATGGCCATACGATGCAGCTTGCCGATCCGTTTTTTGTGATGGCAACGCAAAACCCGGTCGAATATGAAGGGACCTATCCTTTGCCGGAAGCTCAGCTTGACCGTTTTTTATTCAAACTTCGGATGGGTTATCCGTCCTTTAATGAAGAGCTTGACGTCTTATCTCTTCAGGAAAAAAGCCATCCGATTGAGACGCTTGAGCCGGTTATTGCAAAAGAAGACTTCATCTTTTTACAGAGGGAAGTGCAAAATGTCCGTGCTGATGACAGCATTAAGGAATATATCGTTGAAATTGTGCAGAAAACGAGACAGCATCCTTCTGTTCAATTAGGCGTCAGTCCGCGCGGCTCAATCGCCCTCATGAAAGCGGCACAGGCATACGCGCTGCTGCATCATCGCGACTATGTCATACCGGATGATATTCAATATTTAGCTCCTTTCACGCTGCCGCACCGGATGATGCTTCATCCTGAGGCAAAATTTGAAGGGATTCAGGCAGAAGCGATCGTAAGGGAGATCATGTCAGCTGTGAAGGTGCCGGTTCAAAGGTCGGCGGTCCGCTGATGAATAAGAAATGGCAATGGCTCGTATATGGTTGGAAGCTGATTATATTAACTTTATTGACGGCTGCTGTTTTTTCTTATGCGATGTTTCAGGGCGGCTTTGTCAGCTGGTTTTTGTTTTACGCGTTTCTCCCTTTTGTCTTGTATGCCGGGCTGTTGGCCTTGTATCCGCTCCGTTCTTTTCAGGCTTCAAGGCAAATGGATAAAACACAATTGCATGCGGGGGACAGGCTGGGCGTAACGGTTACGCTGAGAAGAAAGCTGCCATTTCCGCTGATGTATATGGTGATTGAAGATTGCCTGCCAGAAGGTATCGAGTCATTAAATCGAGACGGAGCCGCGGCCAAACGGCTCGTTTTTCCTTGGTTTAAACGGAGCATGACGATGTCGTATGAATTAGCTCGGGTACCGCGCGGAGAGCATCACTTTCATTCTGTCAGGGTGCGAACCGGGGATGTTCTTGGCTTGATTGAAAAAACAGCATTTTTTGAGCTGGATGATACCTTGTTTGTTTATCCATTCTATCAGCGTTTTTCCTATCAGGTGAATGAGAGGCATCAGGAAGACGGTGTAAGCGGTTCTTCTCCTATTCATCAGCACCATTCCTCAGTCGCAGCAAGTGTGCGGAATTATCAGCCGGGAGACCGGTTTGCTGCGTTAGATTGGAAGACATCTGCACGGCGGAGCCAGCTGATGACGAAGGAATTTGAGCCTTCTCGCAGCAAAAATCTGTTTCTGCTGATGGACCGTTTTTCCTCAGACGCATTCGAAGAGGTCGTTTCAGTGACAGCTTCGATTCTTCATTCTGTTTTAAAAAACGGCGCGGGTGCTGGTCTGGCTTCCATCGGGAAGGAAAAAAACATTTTCCCTATTCAGGAAGGGGATCAGCATTTTAAGCACATGCTTCGGCATTTAGCCATCGCTCATTGTGATGCGGCAGACCCGATAAGCCGATATGCACGGGAAGAGCTGGGAAAGCCATCTGTTCGCCAAGCTGATCAAGTTGTTGTCACGGGACAGTTAACGGAAGATATGCTGCACCTCGCAGAAATAGGAGGCGGCCGGGTTACGGTGATACTGGCAAAAGAGAAAGATGCTGAGCTCTCTCAAGCTGAAAATGTCATGATTGAACGCATGATGAAACGCCAAATCAGAGTTCGGATCATGAGGGGCGGGCGAGTTTCGCGTGTTGTTTAGAAAGAGAGGTGACTGGTTCACATGCCGCACGATGATCACAAGGGAAGCCGTTTGAGCTTGCTGTTATTTTATTTTCTGGCTTTTTTATTGCTGTGGGAGTGGCTTAGGCCGCTTGACAGTTTTACTGAAACGAAACATACAGGCTTTTTTAGTGTCTTTATCGGCTTGACGTTTCTGCTGACTTTTTTCAGGATGAGGTGGTTTGTCACCGTTCCTTTTTGTGTCATATTTACATTGATCTCGATACACATCCTGTTTTATCAAGGATCTATATTCGACTTGAGCTGGGTCAGCTCTTTTTTGCAGGATGTCTATCTGAATATCACGCTGATTCAATCAGGGCAATGGAATGACATGATTCCTTCATTTCGGACCCTGCTGTTTTTTGTGCTGCTGTGGCTGCTGGTCTATCTCCTGCATTATTGGGTGATTTACCAGAGAAGAATTTTGTTTTTCTTTTTGATGACAGTAGCGTATATTACGATTCTTGATACCTTTACGCCATATGATGCCACTTTTGCCGTAATCCGTATCGTGCTGATCGGCTTCTTTATGCTGGGCCTTTTATACTTGGAACGCATTAAGCTGATGGAAAGAATCACACTGCCAAAAACATCTGTCCTGAAATGGTTTCTTCCTTTATCTGTATTGGTTTTGGCTGCAACGGGATTCGGACTCGCCGCTCCAAAATCAGAGCCGGCTTGGCCTGATCCGGTGCCTTTTCTTAAAAAAATCACTCATCAAGACCGCGTGTCTGCAGGGGAAAGCAAAATCGGATACGGGAATCATGATGAATCACTCGGCGGCCCGTTCCAGCAGGATGCTACACCTGTTTTTACATGGCAGGGAAAAGAGCGTACGTATTTCCGTGTGGAAACGAAGGACACGTATACCGGAAAAGGCTGGATTGAAACAGACACAGGCATGTCGTATCAGCTTAGCAATGGAAAAGTTGAAAATCTGTGGTTTGACCATAAGGTTGCGACAGAGCGCCGCACCGTCCGTGTAAAAGTCGATAAGCACTACGGGTATAACCATCTGATGTATCCGATTGGTGCGGAAACCATTCAGCCAAAGCAGGCTGTCTCACTTGAAATGAACGGCAACACGGAGCAAATTTCTCCGATCAGTGAACAAGCCGGTGAAATCAGAAATATGGGGAATTATACAGTAACGTACAATTCCCCGGTCTATAAGCTGGATGAACTGAGAAAGGTAAAAGTGAGAAAAAACAGTGAGGAGTACACATTCAGCGATCGCTACATGCAGCTTCCAGATTCACTGCCAGAGCGGGTGAGAACCCTTGCGATCAAACTGACTCAGGATCACGACAATATGTTTGATAAGGTGAAAGCGGTTGAGGACTATTTAGGGTCAAATGCGTTCACATATGAAACAGAAAACGTGACCATTCCGAAGAATGATGAAGATTATGTCGATCAATTTCTCTTTGAAACGAAAATGGGTTATTGTGATAACTTTTCTTCCGCCATGGTGGTGCTCTTGCGCTCGGCCGGCATTCCGGCCCGCTGGGTAAAGGGTTATACGTCCGGCGAATACAAAGAAGCAGGGAACAAAAATGGCAGCATTTACGAAGTGACAAATAACAATGCCCATTCCTGGGTAGAGGTGTATTTCCCGGAACAGGGCTGGGTTACATTTGAGCCGACTAAAGGGTTTACAAATCCGGCTCAATTTACATCTTCTGACACAAAAGACTCTGGCAGCGATAGCAGCAGCTCGCCGAAGAAAGCAAAAGAGAAACAGAAAGAAGAGAAAAAACAGCCGCAAAAAGAGGAAAAACAAAAGGAAAAGCGGGAGCCAGCTGTTTCTAAAAAGCCGTCCGCTTCGCATACTAATGCCGGTGCGGGCTTGTATGCAGCGCTTGCGGTTCTTGCAGTCCTCCTGGTGGCAGCTGTATTGCTGTATGTTTTCCGCTCGTTATGGATTCCTGTTTTCGCCGTGAGGAAATTGAAGCGGCGCAGTGATCAGCACGCGTTTTTTGAGGCATATGGCGCGCTGCTGAAACAACTGAAGAGAAAAGGACTGCCGAAACGAGACAGTGAAACGCTGCGTGATTATGCAAAACGAATTGATGAAAAATACGACATAGAAGACATGTCAAAGCTGACATTAAGCTATGAAAGGGCGCTTTACAGAAATGAAGATTCTTCGGCGCTATGGAATGATTCGAGAGAGTTATGGGAAAATTTAATTAAAAGAAGATGGTCTTGACCGCTTATCGACGTGTTGTTAGAATTAGTGAATATTATCGGAGTCTGGGAGCGAGTTGGCCTGACTCCGGCAAACGGCCTTGCCAAAGAGGGCGGAGCGAGCTTCATATCTGTCCTCGTTTTTTTCTGTGTCAAAAAACTTAGAGGAGATTAGGTGACAACCATGACAAAGTTAGTGAATGAAATGATTCTTGTCCTTGATTTCGGCAGTCAGTATAACCAGCTGATTACACGCCGTATCCGTGAATTCGGTGTTTACAGCGAGCTGCATCCACATACATTGACGGCTGAAGAAATTAAAAAAATGAATCCAAAAGGAATTATTTTATCCGGCGGTCCAAACAGTGTGTATGATGAAAACTCTTTCCGCTGTGACGAGAAAATCTTCGAGCTTGATATTCCTGTTTTGGGAATTTGCTACGGCATGCAGCTGATGACTCATTACCTTGGCGGTAAAGTTGAAGCGGCAAGCCAGCGTGAATACGGAAAAGCAAACATCCGCATCGAAGGCACACCTGATTTGTTCAGAGATCTTCCGAATGAACAAGTGGTTTGGATGAGCCACGGCGATTTGGTTGTAGAAGTTCCTGAAGGCTTCACTGTTGACGCGACAAGCCATCACTGCCCGAACTCAGCAATGAGCAAAGCGGACAAAAAATGGTATGGCGTTCAGTTCCACCCGGAAGTGCGCCACTCTGAATACGGCAATGATCTTCTGAAAAACTTTGTATTCGGTGTTTGCGAATGCGAAGGCGAATGGTCAATGGAGAACTTTATCGAAATCGAAATGCAAAAAATCCGTGAAACGGTCGGAGACAAACAGGTTCTTTGCGCGCTAAGCGGCGGCGTTGATTCCTCTGTTGTTGCTGTTTTGATTCATAAAGCGATCGGCGACCAGCTGACTTGTATCTTTGTAGACCATGGTCTTCTCCGTAAAGGCGAAGCTGAGGGTGTTATGAAAACATTCAGCGAAGGCTTTAACATGAATGTGATTAAAGTAGACGCAAAAGATCGATTCTTAAACAAACTAAAAGGCGTTTCTGATCCTGAGCAAAAACGCAAAATCATCGGTAATGAATTCATTTACGTGTTTGATGATGAAGCGGACAAGCTCAAAGGCATCGACTACCTTGCACAAGGTACGCTTTACACAGATATCATCGAGAGCGGTACAGCAACGGCGCAAACGATCAAATCTCACCACAATGTCGGCGGACTTCCTGAAGACATGCAGTTTGAGCTGATCGAGCCGTTAAATACGCTCTTCAAAGACGAAGTGCGCGCGCTTGGCACAGAGCTCGGCATTCCGGATGAAATCGTATGGCGTCAGCCGTTCCCAGGACCGGGACTCGGAATCCGCGTTCTTGGCGAAGTAACAGAAGAAAAACTTGAAATCGTTCGTGAATCAGATGCAATCTTGCGTGAAGAAATTGCAAATCACGGCTTAGAGCGTGATATCTGGCAATACTTCACTGTTCTTCCTGACATCCGCAGCGTTGGTGTTATGGGTGACGCAAGAACATATGATTACACAATCGGAATCCGCGCCGTTACATCAATCGACGGCATGACATCTGACTGGGCGCGTATCCCGTGGGATGTGCTTGAAGTCATTTCGACACGTATCGTAAACGAAGTGAAGCACATTAACCGCGTGGTGTACGATATTACAAGTAAGCCGCCTGCGACGATTGAGTGGGAATAAGAAAATAACAAAGGAAAAACGTCCCTTTTTCAAAAGGGGCGTTTTTTTGTTAACTTTTTGAAACCGTTTCGACAGTTTTCGTATCTAACAACATAGGAGGTGGATAAGGTGAAGGAAGAAAGATTGATTACAAAGGCGAGAAAAGGAAATGCTCGGGCCTTTGAAAAGCTTATGCTGGCACATCAGGAGACTTTATATAAAACAGCTTATCTCTATTTAAGAAATAAAGAAGATGCACTTGATGCTGTACAGGAAACGGCTTATAAAGCTTTTATAGGTATAGAAAAACTAAAAGAGCCAAAGTACTTTTTAACGTGGCTCACCCGAATTCTTATTAATTCAATTTTTGCAATGAAGAAAAAGAAGGGGGAATTAGTTCCGTTTGAAAGCCATCATGACACTGGCACGGACCAAAGGAATATTGAAGAATATATAGACTTGCGCAATGCGCTGGATACACTTGATGAACATGTTCAGTTAACAATTCAGCTATATTATTTTCAAGATTATTCGATTTCAATGATAGCTGAACAAACAGGAATGGCAGAAGGCACAATTAAAACCCATTTACATAGAGCGAGAAAAGCATTGAAACAGGAGCTGGAAAAGGAGGATCAAAACAAATGGACAAACACCAAGTAAAGCAGATATTTGATGATATTGAAGTGCCTAAGAAAGCGCTAAAAAAGACAGTACATCAAGCTGTCGTTCGTGCTGAAAACGAAGGTAACACGAGGCGCCGTTTTAAATGGGGACGAACCTTTACAAATGGAATTGCTGTTGCTGCTGTGGTAGGTATACTGTATTTAACGTCCGGCCTTTTTCTGCCTTCTGTAAACAAAGCGATGGGGAGCATACCCATTGTCGGACAAATTTATAAGGATTTTCAAGATAAAGTTGGTCTATCATTGTTTAAAAGCAATTTGGTCACAGCTTTAAATGAAAAAGCAGACTCCAGGGGAATCACTGTTTCTGTAAACAGCTCCTATTACGATGCCGGACAGCTTGTTTATAACTTCACTGTTGATAACTTCCACTCTGATGAAAAAGAGATCATGTATGATGTCGACGAAACGAGTTATAGCGACAACTTTTCAATCAACTACGATTCCTTAATGCTTAAAAAATTAAATAACAAGCAATACGCAGGACAATTAAGGATTTATACAAATGGTACTGAAATAAAAAATGGGGAAACCGTGCCCTTTGTAATTACTCATATCAATGAAATACAGGGAAATTGGAGATTCAAACTGCCTATTACCAAAAAGAATGCGGGTTATTTAGAAAGCTCAAAAGTTATATCGGCTTATCATAATCGTTATCAATTTTCCAATATTCAAGTGGAAAACGGGAAACTTGGATCTGTCCTTCAATTTACAATCGATTATCAAGGCATAGCAAAGCATGATACGGTTGAAATTAACGAAGTTAAAGATGATTTAGGAAACACATACGAGATGTCAGCATCAAACATCGAACTTGGAGATCGCATAAAGGTAAACGAGAGAACGGTTAGAGCAAAAGGACAAACACAGTTAGAATCACCAATCAATCCAAAAGCGAAAAAGCTAACATTAATTGCAGATATTAGATCTGAGGCTGAGGGCAGTGAAATCGTCCCTCTAAATGCAGAGATGCCGTATCGTCTTTCGGAAACAAAGCATCAAAACATAGGGATAGAAATCAATAACATTAAACAAGAGGGGAGGGAAGTATTGGTTCATTACCGTTTCACTGGAGTTGATACTTCAAATATGTCAAAAGATGACTTAGTGAATATAGGTGAAACGATTGGCCTTGGTGATATAAAAAAAATGCAATCTTGGCCTGATCCAGTAGGTGATTATGAAGAAGGTTATTATTTGAAAGGAAATATTGCTAAAGTGAAAAATATGAAAACAGCCGAAATGGTATCTACTTTTGAACTGGATGATGATTATAATGATAAGCTGTCTTTAAAGCATTTTGAGTTTAATGAATACGGTCTGTATATTGATAACGGCGTTTTAAATGACCTGATTCAACTAAAGCCATTCTCGTTTACTGTACCAGTGCATCAGGTGAGTCAGCCTACCGAAAAAAAATAATCATAAGTTGAAAAGCCGTATGTTGCCATACATACGGTTTTTATCATTGTTACCAATTTAGTCAATAGACGAATAAACCAATTTTTTTAATAAGTAATGTTCGTTGTTTATATTGTCAATTCAAAATGAACTTGGTACAATAGACACAGAAATCAAATAAGATGAATTCGTATAATCGCGGGAATATGGCTCGCAAGTCTCTACCAAGCTACCGTAAATGGCTTGACTACGTAAACATTTCTTTCGTTTGATATAAATAAAACACGTTTATTTATTCGAACTGAAATCCGTCTGTAGTCAAGCGTCCCAAAATGTATTGGGACGTTTTTTATTTGGCGTTTTCAGGACAGAATAAATAGCAAAGAGTGAAGGGAGTCAAATAGCTTGAAAACGTTTTTTCAGTTTGATGAGCTGGGCACCAGCTATCGCAATGAAATCATTGGCGGATTAACGACTTTTTTATCTATGGCATATATTCTGTTCGTCAATCCGATTACGCTTGCTTTGGAGAGCGTGAAAGATTTTCCGGAGGCGCTGAGAATTGACCAGGGTGCGGTCTTTACGGCGACAGCGCTGGCGTCTGCAGCAGGCTGTATCTTAATGGGATTAATAGCGAGATATCCGATTGCCATTGCGCCGGGTATGGGGCTGAACGCGTTTTTTGCGTTTTCTGTTGTCCTTGGTATGGGTATTTCATGGCAGGCAGCTTTGTCCGGTGTTTTTATTTCAGGTCTTATTTTCGTTGCTCTTTCTTTAACAGGTTTTCGTGAAAAAATCATCAACGCCATTCCGCCTGAGCTGAAATTGGCAGTCGGTGCGGGGATCGGCCTGTTTATTACATTTGTTGGATTACAAGGTTCAGGAATCATTACAGCGAATCCTTCTACGCTCGTCACGATCGGAAACATTCACAGCGGTCCTGTGCTGTTAACGATTTTCGGTGTGATTGTCACGGTTATTTTAATGGTGCTTCGCGTGAACGCAGGCGTGTTTATCGGGATGCTATTAACAGCGGTAGCCGGCATGATTTTCGGTTTGGTTCCGGTTCCGACTCAAATTATCGGCAGTGTGCCAAGCCTTGCGCCGACTTTCGGACAAGCGTGGATTCACCTCCCGGATATTTTCTCTGTACAAATGCTGATCGTTATTTTAACATTCTTGTTTGTCGGATTTTTTGATACAGCTGGTACACTTGTTGCTGTGGCAACACAAGCTGGTTTAATGAAGGAAAACAAATTGCCGCGTGCGGGCCGTGCGCTTTTAGCTGATTCATCTTCTATTGTGATCGGTGCCGTGCTTGGTACGTCTACAACAACTTCTTACGTGGAATCAAGCTCAGGTGTCGCTGCGGGTGCCCGGTCAGGATTTGCCGCAATTGTAACAGGGATTCTCTTTTTACTGGCTACGTTTTTCTCGCCGCTCCTATCAGTCGTTACGTCAAATGTAACAGCGCCGGCGCTTATTATTGTTGGTGCATTGATGGTGGCGCCGCTTGGCAAAATCGCTTGGGATAAGTTCGAAGTGGCCGTTCCTGCTTTCCTTACCATGATCATGATGCCGTTAACGTACAGCATCGCGACTGGTATTGCCATCGGATTTATTTTCTATCCGATTACAATGGTGTGCAAAGGAAAAGCAAAAGAGGTTCATCCAATCATGTACGGGCTGTTTGTCGTATTTATCCTGTACTTTATCTTCTTAAAATAAGGAATGAAAAACCAGCTGCACTGGCAGCTGGTTTTTTTGTTGCAAAAGATAAAACCATTTCATACGATATACCGTCATGTAGATGTGCCGCCATGCTTTACTTAAATGGAAATGACTTGACTGTTCAGGAAGGCTTCGGTACCTTATATAAGTGTTTTATTTTCTTGCTGAATGGTATTCCGCCGTATTTTTTTGATAGGAGTTGCTGACATGACGGAAGAAAGAAAAGAAACGTTTGAAGAAGAAATTAACCAGAGTGAAAGAATAGATGCAGATGAAGAACCGCTATCGAGAATGTCCAGAAAGGCGAGCCGGCAAAGCAAGCAGAAGCAAAAACAAAAGCAGAAACCGCGCCAGGAACGCGGTGAATCAACTGTTAAAGACAAGCTTGCGTCTGTTTGGGCAGCCATCAACAGATATTGCGGTTTTGCGTTCTCGATTTTAAAATCTCCGGCGAAAACTGTCGTAACGGATGGTTTTTCTCATTATAAGTACGGTCTGATTTCAATGCTTATATTCAGTATCATTTTTTCAATTGGGAATTGGTTTCAGTTAAAGGCAAGCTGGAATCGGCCGCTCGGTTTCGGAGAACGCCATCATGCTTTCTATGACGGGTTTTTAGTTGTTCTTGTGTATTTGCTGATCTTTTTCGCGGTAATGGTCTTTGCTATATGGGCTGTCTCCCGCTATATGATGAAGCAGAAGGTGACGTTCAGAGAAGCGGCTGCCGTATTGGGTTCATTGCTTGTACCCGTAATTGCTGTTTCAATCCTTTGGCTGATCTTTGCGATCGTAAATATCCCAATGCTGACAGTACTGTTTACGGTGCTGATCTTGTTTTCCATCTTTTTTATCATCGCGCTGTATGTACAGCGTGTGTACCAGGCGGCACAAGATGCACCAATTGATTATATCTATTGTGTATTTGCAGTAGTTGCGATAGCGCTGCTGTTTACGGCAGTGACTTGGCCGTTTATTTCTGAATATATTACGGCGTCGTTGATTCCGCTTTAATGAAAAAACCGGCTAATCCTAGCCGGTTTTTTTATGTCACACTTTTTACAAATATATCTAAAAAACATAGTTGATTTGTAGGATTAACCCGTGTATGATGGGGAAAATGCTGAAAACGTCCAGCGCAAAAACCTTTATGTTTAAGGAGGATGATGGACATGGCTGATGTACTTCGCCGAGCAATTAACCAAAAGAAGCAATTTTTAAAAACCAAATTACTGCTCTCGGAATTTTATCAAGGAAGAGGGGAACAGCTTGCTGACTACACGCTGAGTGAGCTTGAGAAAGAATACAAGTCCCTTCAGAAAATGAAAAAAGAGATCTGACAATAGATATAAAGAGGTGAGTCTGCTGAAAAGCGGGCTTTTTTGTTTTGATTTTGAAAAGGCGAGAAAGAGGGTAAACTACTACTGTTCAACACATAAAAGCGTGTCGAAATATTTTGCTTAAGCTTACGGGCGAAGCTGATTGTAAACGGCTCATTTCTCTAGTAGAATATGAATGCTTTGTGCAAGCTGAAGAGTAGGGGGATGAATAAAATGATGCAAACCATCTTATCAAATGGGATAGCCATGGTTCTCATAATTCTCATTATTAATATTGTCTATGTGTCATTTTTTACGATAAGAATGATTTTAACGCTGAAAGGACAGCGTTATTTAGCGGCCGGCATCAGTACGATTGAAATACTGGTTTATGTGACAGGACTGAGTCTGGTGCTCGATAACTTAGACCAGATTCAAAATGTGATCGCGTACGCGCTCGGTTACGGTCTTGGCGTAATTGTCGGCATGAAAATAGAAGAAAAATTGGCGCTTGGCTATATTATGGTCAATGTGATTACGAAGGAGCTCGATCTTGATCTTCCGAAGCAGCTCCGTGAAAAAGGCTACGGCGTGACAAACTGGGTGGCAGGCGGGCTTGAAGGCGACCGCACAGCCCTTCAGATCCTGACGCCGAGAAGATATGAACTCCAGCTATATGATACGATTAAAACACTTGATTCAAAAGCCTTTATTATTGCGTACGAACCAAAAACAATCCACGGCGGCTTCTGGGTCAAAGCGGTGAAGAAGAGGAGAATTAAAGAATAATGGCAAAGCCGAAGAAGAAAAAGTTTGAAGTGACAGAGCAGCAAACGATTGATGCGGTGCTTCAGCAAATGAAAGAAGAAGGATATCTGCCTGTAAGGCGAATGGAAGAGCCTATTTTTATGGAAAAAAAGGAAAATGGGTCAATTCAGATCGTTCCGTGCGGGAAAAAAATCGTATTTGAAGGGAAATTGATCTAAAACACGAACATTAGTAGAATGAATTTTTGTATCGTTCGATAATATCGTTGACATTATCCATGTCCGTTGTTAAGATAAACATGAAATCAAAACACGACCTCATATAATCTTGGGAATATGGCCCATAAGTTTCTACCCGGCAACCGTAAATTGCCGGACTATGCAGGAAAGTGATCGATAAAACTGACATGGATATATCGCAGAAGCGAACGACTGACGATACATGTACCATGCCCGGTTTGTATTGCTTCCTCATAAGTGCAATGCAGAGCGGGTATTTTTTATTTTCTGAAAACAAAAGCATTAGAAGGTGGGGAACAGAATGCAGCCGCTAGTAGGAATCATCATGGGAAGCACTTCCGATTGGGAGACAATGAAACACGCATGCGACATACTTGACGAACTCAATGTTCCGTACGAAAAAAAGGTCGTTTCCGCTCACCGGACGCCTGATTTCATGTTTGAATATGCTGAAACTGCTAGAGAAAGAGGCATCAAGGTGATTATTGCCGGTGCCGGAGGAGCGGCGCATCTGCCAGGGATGACGGCTGCGAAAACAACACTGCCAGTCATTGGAGTTCCGGTTCAGTCCAAGGCGCTGAACGGAATGGATTCACTTCTTTCCATCGTCCAAATGCCTGGAGGCGTGCCTGTTGCGACAACATCCATCGGCAAAGCGGGTGCTGTGAACGCAGGCCTGTTAGCGGCGCAAATTTTGTCAGCATTTGACGAAGACCTTGCCCGTAAGCTGGATGAGAGAAGAGAAAATACAAAACAGACAGTGTTAGAAAGCAGTGATCAGCTTGTCTAAACAAATCATCTATCCGGGAGCTGTAATCGGCATTATCGGCGGCGGCCAGCTTGGGAAAATGATGGCTGTGTCCGCCAAACAAATGGGGTATAAAGTCGCGGTCGTTGATCCGGTGAAAGATTCGCCGTGCGGGCAGGTTGCGGATGTCGAAATTACCGCTCATTATAATGACCGTGAAGCGATTCGAAAATTGGCTGAAATCAGCGATATCATCACATATGAGTTTGAAAACATCGACTATGATGCGCTGCATTGGCTAAAAGATCATGCGTATCTCCCGCAAGGAAGTGAGCTGCTGCTTATTACCCAAAACCGTGAAACAGAGAAAAAAGCAATTCAATCCGCGGGCTGTGAAGTCGCACCGTACAGCATCGTCAAAACAAAGAATGAATTGAAACAGGCAGTACAGGAGCTCAGGCTTCCGGCAGTGCTGAAAACATGCCGCGGCGGGTACGACGGCAAAGGCCAATTTGTGATAAAAGAAGAGGCGCAAATGGAGCAGGCAGCCGCTCTGTTAGAACACGGAACTTGCATTCTTGAAAGCTGGGTTTCTTTTAAAATGGAACTGTCGGTGATCGTCGTTAGATCGGTAAACGGTGAAATTTCAACATTTCCGACAGCTGAAAACATTCACCACAACAATATTCTTTTCCAAAGCATCGTGCCCGCACGGGTAGAGAAAGGGATTCAGCAGAAGGCTGCTGATCTCGCAGTTAAGCTTGCAGATGAGCTTAACCTTGTCGGACCGCTTGCTGTTGAGATGTTCCTGACAGAGGACGGAGAGCTTTTGGTCAATGAACTGGCGCCAAGACCGCACAATTCAGGGCATTATACGCTGGACCTTTGCGAGACGAGCCAGTTTGAGCAGCATATCAGAGCGGTATGCGGGCTTCCGCTTGGGAAGACAGATTTGCTGAAGCCGGGCATGATGGTGAATCTTCTCGGCGATGAAGTGAAGCTTGTTGAGGAAGACCCGGAGCTTTTAAAAGAGGCAAAGCTATATATATACGGAAAACATGAAATCAAAAAAGGCCGCAAAATGGGGCATATTACATTTATGAAGCAGCCTGAAGACGAATGGATTCAGGAGATCACAAATAAATGGATGAATAGAGACGGAGGACAAGCAGAATGATCGAACGTTATTCAAGACCTGAAATGTCCGCGATTTGGACGGATGAAAACAGATTTCAAGCATGGTTAGAGGTTGAAATTCTTGCCTGTGAAGCGTGGGCGGAGCTTGGCGTCATTCCGAAAGAAGATGTAAAGGTTATGCGCGAAAACGCGTCATATGACATCAACCGCATTTTAGAAATCGAAAAGGACACGCGCCATGACGTTGTCGCTTTTACGCGCGCTGTATCCGAATCACTGGGCGAAGAAAGAAAATGGGTGCATTACGGCTTAACGTCAACTGACGTTGTTGATACGGCTCTTTCCTACTTATTAAAACAGGCAAACGATATTTTGCTCAAGGATCTTGAGAGATTTGTTGACATTATAAAAGAAAAAGCGAAAGAACATAAATACACAGTCATGATGGGGCGCACACACGGCGTACACGCTGAGCCTACAACATTCGGCTTAAAACTTGCGCTTTGGCATGAAGAAATGAAACGTAATCTTGAGCGCTTCAAACAAGCGAAAGCAGGCATCGAGGTTGGAAAGATTTCCGGTGCTGTCGGCACATATGCGAACATTGATCCATTTGTTGAACAATATGTCTGTGAGAAGCTCGGATTGAAAGCAGCACCGATTTCCACTCAAACCCTTCAGCGTGACCGCCATGCTGACTATATGGCAACACTTGCTTTGATCGCGACAAGCATCGAGAAATTCGCTGTGGAAATCCGCGGACTGCAAAAGAGTGAAACACGTGAAGTAGAGGAATTTTTCGCGAAAGGGCAAAAGGGTTCATCTGCAATGCCGCATAAACGAAATCCGATTGGCTCTGAAAACATGACAGGCATGGCGCGCGTGATCCGCGGCTACATGATGACAGCTTACGAAAATGTTCCATTATGGCATGAGCGCGATATTTCTCATTCTTCAGCAGAACGAATTATTCTTCCGGATGCGACAATTGCGCTGAACTACATGCTGAACCGCTTCTCCAACATCGTGAAGAACTTAACGGTCTTCCCGGAAAACATGAAGCGCAACATGGACCGCACTCTCGGCCTTATCTATTCTCAGCGTGTGCTCCTTGCTTTGATTGACACAGGCCTGACTCGTGAAGAAGCCTATGATACAGTTCAGCCGAAAGCAATGGAAGCGTGGGAAAAACAAGTGCCGTTCCGCGAGCTTGTGGAAGCGGAAGAGAAAATCACGTCACGTCTTTCTCCAGAAAAAATTGCTGACTGCTTTGATTACAATTACCATCTGAAAAATGTTGATCTGATCTTTGAACGTTTAGGTTTAGCATAGAAGAAGCTTTTAGCGGCTTCTTCTAAGCCGCCGCAGTTTGAAAATTCCCAACATTCGGGTTAGGAGGCCTTCCGTGAATATTGTGAAGAATGAACTTTTATACGAAGGAAAAGCAAAAAAGATCTACAAAACCGATGACGAAAACACGCTGTATGTCGTGTATAAAGACTCCGCCACTGCCTTTAACGGCGAGAAAAAAGCAGAAATCAGCGGAAAAGGGCGCTTAAATAATGAAATTTCAAGCCTCATTTTCAAACACCTTCATGCTAAGGGCATTAACAATCATTTTATCGAGCGCATTTCGGAAACGGAGCAGCTCATTAAAAAGGTAACGATTGTGCCGCTTGAAGTCGTGGTAAGAAATGTTGTGGCAGGAAGCATGTCCAAACGTCTCGGCATTCCAGAAGGCACGGAGCTTGAGCAGCCGATTATCGAGTTTTACTACAAGGATGACGCGCTGGGTGATCCGCTCATCACAGAAGATCATATTTGGCTTTTGAAGGCGGCGACTCCTGAGCAGGTAGAAACCATTAAGTCCATTACAACAATAGTAAATGAAGAGCTTCAAAGCATCTTCGACGATTGTCATGTCAGATTAATAGATTTCAAGCTTGAATTCGGTTTAGATGCAGAAGGGCAAGTGCTTTTGGCGGATGAAATATCTCCTGACACATGCCGCTTGTGGGATAAAGAAACGAACGAAAAGCTGGACAAAGATTTATTCAGACGCAATCTGGGAAGCTTAACCGACGCATACGAAGAGATTTTCAATAGACTGGGAGGCATTCATCATGTATAAAGTAAAAGTTTATGTCAGCTTAAAAGAAAGTGTACTAGATCCACAAGGGAGCGCTGTCCAGCATGCCTTGCACAGTATGACTTACAACGAAGTTCAAGATGTGCGCATCGGGAAATACATGGAGCTTACCATTGAAAAATCTGACCGTGATCTTGACGTGCTAGTGAAAGAAATGTGCGAAAAACTTCTTGCGAACACAGTGATTGAAGATTATAGATATGAGGTTGAGGAGGTAGTCGCACAGTGAAATTTGCGGTGATTGTGTTACCCGGCTCCAACTGTGATATCGATATGTATCATGCTGTAAAGGATGAGCTCGGCCATGAAGTGGAATACGTCTGGCATGAGGAAACAAGCCTTGACGGCTTCGACGGCGTGTTAATTCCGGGAGGATTTTCTTACGGCGATTACTTAAGATGCGGCGCCATCGCCCGATTTGCGAATATTATGCCAGCTGTCAAACAAGCAGCGGCTGAAGGAAAACCTGTTCTTGGCGTCTGTAACGGATTCCAGATTTTACAGGAGCTTGGGCTGCTGCCAGGCGCAATGAGACGCAACAAAGATCTGAAGTTCATTTGCCGTCCGGTTGAATTGATTGTTCAGAACGACGAAACCTTATTCACAGCTTCCTACGAAAAGGGAGAATCGATTACAATCCCGGTTGCCCATGGTGAAGGGAATTTCTACTGTGATGACGAGACGCTTGCTACATTAAAGGAAAACAATCAAATTGCTTTCACATACGGCTCTAATATTAATGGAAGTGTCAGCGACATTGCCGGTGTCGTGAATGAGAAAGGCAATGTATTAGGCATGATGCCTCACCCTGAGCGCGCGGTCGATGAACTGCTTGGAAGCGCCGACGGTCTTAAATTGTTCCAGTCTATCGTGAAAAATTGGAGGGAAACTCATGTCACTACTGCTTGAACCAAGTAAAGAACAAATAAAAGAAGAGAAACTGTATCAGCAAATGGGTGTCAGTGATGATGAGTTTGCATTGATAGAATCCATTCTTGGAAGATTGCCGAACTACACAGAAATCGGAATTTTTTCTGTCATGTGGTCTGAGCATTGCAGCTATAAAAACTCAAAGCCGATTCTGCGTAAATTCCCGACAAGCGGCGAGCGTGTGCTGCAGGGGCCGGGGGAAGGCGCCGGAATCGTTGATATCGGTGATAACCAAGCGGTTGTGTTCAAAATTGAATCACATAACCACCCATCAGCTCTCGAGCCTTACCAAGGCGCTGCGACTGGCGTAGGCGGAATTATCCGTGATGTATTCTCAATGGGTGCACGCCCAATCGCTGTATTGAACTCTCTTCGATTTGGTGAACTGACTTCACCCCGCGTGAAGTACTTGTTTGAAGAAGTAGTAGCGGGTATCGCCGGATACGGCAACTGTATCGGCATCCCGACAGTCGGCGGAGAAGTGCAGTTTGACAGCAGCTATGAAGGAAATCCGCTCGTCAACGCAATGTGCGTCGGTTTAATCAACCATGAAGACATCAAAAAAGGCCAGGCAAAGGGTGTCGGCAACACAGTAATGTACGTAGGAGCGAAAACAGGGCGTGACGGCATCCACGGCGCTACGTTTGCTTCTGAAGAAATGTCAGACTCGTCTGAAGAAAAGCGTTCTGCTGTCCAAGTCGGCGATCCGTTTATGGAGAAGCTTTTGCTTGAAGCATGTCTGGAAGTCATCCAATGCGACGCCTTAGTCGGCATTCAGGATATGGGAGCTGCCGGTTTAACAAGCTCAAGTGCAGAAATGGCAAGTAAAGCCGGTTCTGGCATTGAAATGAATCTTGACCTGATTCCTCAGCGCGAAACAGGCATGACCGCGTATGAAATGATGCTTTCTGAATCACAAGAACGGATGCTTTTGGTTATTGAGCGCGGACGTGAGCAGGAAATCATCGATATTTTTGACAAGTATGATCTTGAAGCGGTTTCTGTCGGACATGTGACAGATGATAAAATGCTTCGCCTGACACATAAAGGAGAGGTTGTGTGCGAGCTGCCTGTTGATGCCTTGGCAGAAGAAGCACCGGTTTACCATAAGCCTTCTCAAGAGCCTGCTTACTATCGCGAGTTTTTGGAAACAGACGTTCCGGCTCCGCAAATTGAAGATGCGAATGAAATGCTGAAGGCCCTTCTTCAGCAGCCGACGATTGCGAGTAAAGAGTGGGTTTATGATCAGTATGACTACATGGTGCGCACGAATACAGTTGTCGCTCCTGGGTCTGATGCTGGTGTTCTCAGAATCCGCGGAACGAAAAAGGCGCTGGCGATGACGACAGACTGTAACGCGCGTTATCTCTATCTTGATCCTGAAGTCGGAGGGAAAATTGCTGTCGCTGAAGCAGCGCGCAACATCATTTGCTCAGGCGCAGAACCGCTTGCGGTGACAGATAACCTTAACTTCGGAAACCCTGAGAAGCCGGAAATCTTCTGGCAGATCGAAAAAGCGGCAGACGGCATAAGCGAAGCGTGCAATGTTCTCAGCACTCCGGTTATCGGCGGTAACGTATCGCTTTATAACGAATCAAACGGCACGGCGATCTATCCGACACCAGTTATCGGCATGGTCGGCCTAATTGAAGATACAGCGCACATTACAACACAGCATTTCAAACAAGCAGGAGATCTCGTATACGTGATCGGCGAAACAAAACCAGAGTTTGCCGGAAGCGAGCTGCAAAAAATGACAGAAGGCCGTATTTACGGCAAAGCGCCGCAAATCGATCTTGATGTCGAGCTGTCTCGTCAAAAAGCACTGCTTGACGCGATTAAAAAAGGCTTCGTTCAATCTGCGCATGATGTGTCTGAAGGCGGCTTAGGCGTAGCGATTGCGGAAAGTGTCATGACGACGGAAAACCTTGGCGCTAATGTGACTGTAGAAGGGGAAGCGGCGTTATTATTCTCTGAATCTCAATCCCGCTTCGTCGTTTCAGTGAAAAAAGAACATCAAGCTGCGTTTGAAGCAACTGTCAAAGATGCGGTTCATATTGGTGAGGTAACAGCTGACGGAATTCTGGCGATTCAAAACCAAGACGGACAACAAATGATTCATGCGCAAACGAAAGAGCTTGAACGCGTATGGAAAGGAGCTATCCCATGCTTGCTGAAATCAAAGGCTTAAATGAAGAATGCGGCGTTTTTGGGATTTGGGGACATGAAGAAGCCCCGCAGATCACGTATTACGGTCTCCACAGCCTTCAGCACCGAGGACAGGAGGGTGCTGGCATCGTAGCGACTGACGGTGAAAAGCTGACGGCTCACAAAGGCCAAGGGCTGATCACTGAAGTATTTCAAAACGGCGAACTCAGCAAAGTAAAGGGAAAAGGCGCTATCGGGCACGTTCGGTACGCAACGGCTGGAGGCGGCGGATACGAAAATGTTCAGCCGCTCCTCTTCCGTTCCCAAAACAACGGCAGCCTGGCGCTTGCTCATAACGGAAATCTTGTCAATGCCACTCAGCTGAAGCAGCAGCTTGAAAATCAAGGGAGCATCTTTCAAACCTCTTCGGATACAGAGGTTTTGGCTCACCTGATCAAAAGAAGCGGACACTTCACGCTGAAGGATCAAATTAAAAACTCGCTTTCTATGCTGAAAGGCGCCTACGCGTTCCTGATCATGACCGAAACAGAAATGATTGTCGCACTTGATCCGAACGGGCTGAGACCGCTATCCATCGGCATGATGGGCGATGCTTATGTGGTCGCATCAGAAACATGCGCATTTGACGTCGTCGGCGCAACGTACCTTCGCGAGGTAGAGCCGGGGGAAATGCTGATCATTAATGATGAAGGCATGAAATCAGAGCGTTTTTCCATGAATATCAATCGTTCCATTTGCAGCATGGAGTACATTTATTTCTCCAGACCAGACAGCAATATTGACGGTATTAATGTGCACAGTGCCCGTAAAAACCTTGGGAAAATGCTGGCTCAGGAATCCGCAGTTGAAGCTGACGTCGTAACCGGGGTTCCGGATTCCAGTATTTCAGCGGCGATCGGCTATGCAGAGGCAACAGGCATTCCGTATGAGCTTGGCTTAATCAAAAACCGTTATGTTGGCAGAACGTTTATTCAGCCGTCCCAGGCTCTGCGTGAGCAAGGCGTCAGAATGAAGCTGTCTGCGGTGCGCGGGGTTGTAGAAGGCAAACGCGTCGTGATGGTGGATGACTCTATCGTACGCGGAACAACTAGCCGCCGGATTGTCACGATGCTTAGAGAAGCGGGTGCGACAGAGGTGCATGTGAAAATCAGTTCACCGCCGATCGCTCATCCGTGCTTTTATGGCATTGATACTTCCACACATGAAGAACTGATCGCGTCTTCGCATTCTGTTGAAGAAATCCGTCAGGAAATCGGAGCCGATACCCTCTCATTTTTGAGTGTGGAAGGGCTGCTGAAAGGCATCGGCAGAAAATACGATGACTCGAATTGCGGACAGTGTCTCGCTTGCTTTACAGGAAAATATCCGACTGAAATTTACCAGGATACAGTGCTTCCTCACGTAAAAGAAGCAGTATTAACCAAATAAAACTTGAAAAATGACATAAAGGCAGCGCAGTTCGGCTGCCTTTCTCTTTCTGCCCTCGTTCGGGGAGATATTTTGAAAAGCGCCTTAAAGGAGTGAATAGGATGTCTGAAGCATATAAAAACGCAGGAGTTGACATCGAAGCCGGATATGAAGCTGTCAAACGAATGAAAAAACACGTGGAGCGCACGAAACGGCTTGGCGTTATGGGCAGCCTTGGCGGTTTTGGCGGCATGTTTGACCTGTCTGAGCTTTCTTATCAAAAACCAGTTCTCATTTCGGGAACGGACGGTGTCGGCACAAAATTAAAGCTCGCTTTTTCCATGGATAAGCATGACACGATTGGCGTGGATGCTGTTGCAATGTGTGTCAATGACGTGCTGGCACAAGGTGCAGAGCCGCTGTTTTTCCTCGATTATTTAGCGGTTGGCAAAGCGGACCCAGTGAAAATTGAACAGATTGTACAAGGTGTTGCGGAAGGCTGTGAGCAGTCAGGTTCAGCCTTAGTCGGCGGTGAAACGGCTGAAATGCCGGGACTCTATACAGCTGATGAATACGATATTGCCGGTTTCTCAGTCGGAGTGGCAGAAAAGGACGAAATCGTGACTGGAGAAAATATCGAAGAGGGCCATCTGTTGATCGGCCTCAGCTCCAGCGGCCTTCACAGCAACGGCTTTTCCCTTGTCAGAAAAGTGCTTCTGGATGATGCGGAGCTGGACCTCGATACAACATATGAGCCGTTTGAACGCCCGCTTGGCGAGGAATTGCTTGAACCGACAAGGATTTACGTGAAGCCTGTGCTTGCCGCGGTCAAAAGCGGAAAAATCGACGGCATGGCGCACGTGACAGGCGGAGGATTTATTGAAAATATTCCGCGTATGCTTCCGGAAGGCTTAAGTGCGGAAATTGATCATGGCTCATGGCCGATCCCGCCGATTTTCTCTTTCCTGCAAGAGTACGGCAAGCTGAAGGAAGAAGACATGTTCAACGTCTTTAATATGGGGATCGGTTTTGTTTTGGCTGTCAAAGAAGAGCATCTGACAGATGTGATCAGAACGCTTGAAAGCCATGGCGAAAAAGCCTATTTAATCGGGCGTGTGAAAAAAGGTGAAGGCGTCACATTCGGCGGTGCGGCACTTTCATGAAAAAGTTTGCGGTATTTGCATCAGGAAACGGTTCAAACTTCGAAGCCATCGTTACGCGTTTGAAGGAGGAGAACTGGGATGCGTCAGCAGCGCTCCTCGTTTGCGACAAACCGCAGGCGAAAGTCATCGAACGGGCGGAAGCATTCCACATTCCATCCTTTGCATTTGAGCCGAAGTCTTATGAAAACAAGGCCGCATTTGAACAAGCCATCATTGAACAGCTTCGTCTTCACGAGGTTGAATTGATTGTTCTTGCCGGCTATATGAGGCTAATTGGTGATACGCTCCTTCAAGCATATGGAGGAAAAATCATTAACATTCACCCGTCGCTTCTTCCGGCGTTTCCTGGGATCGACGCAGTCGGACAGGCGTTCCGGGCGGGTGTGAAGGTGGCCGGAATCACCGTGCATTATGTCGATGAAGGAATGGATACAGGTCCGATCATCGCTCAAAAGGCAATCGAAATTGATGAACATGATACATTGGAAACAATCGAACAGCGGATTCACAAGCTTGAGCATAAATGGTATCCGAGTGTGATTAAACAGCTATTAGGATTAAATAACAGAGGTGAAAAGGCATGACCATTAAACGTGCGTTAATCAGTGTTTCAGATAAAACAAATCTCGTTCCTTTCGTAAAAGAACTGACAGAGCTTGGCATTGAAGTCATCTCCACAGGCGGAACGAAAAAGCTTCTTCAAGAAAACGGTGTGGATGTGATCGGAATTTCTGAAGTGACAGGCTTCCCTGAAATTATGGACGGCCGGTTAAAAACCCTTCACCCGAATATTCACGGCGGCCTTCTGGCGGTTCGCGGCAATGAAGAGCATATGGCGCAGATCAATGAACACGGGATTCAGCCGATTGACCTCGTTGTCGTCAACCTCTATCCATTTAAAGAAACGATTTCTAAGGAAGACGTCACATATGAAGAAGCGATCGAAAATATCGACATCGGCGGACCTGGCATGCTGCGTGCGGCATCAAAGAACCATCAGGATGTCACGGTTATCGTCGATCCGGCCGATTACAGCCCAGTGCTAAATCAAATCAAAGAAGAAGGCAGCGTATCTCTTCAGAAAAAACGCGAGCTCGCGGCAAAAGTATTCCGTCATACTGCGGCATATGATGCACTGATCGCTGACTATCTGACAAATGTTGTCGGTGAAAAAGAACCAGAGCAATTCACTGTGACATTTGAGAAAAAACAATCGCTTCGCTATGGAGAAAACCCGCATCAGGAAGCAACTTTCTATCAAACAGCTCTTCCTGTCAAAGGCTCCATTGCGCAAGCAGAACAGCTTCACGGAAAAGAGCTTTCTTACAACAACATTAAAGACACGGATGCGGCAGTTCAAATCGTTCGTGAATTCACTGAACCGGCTGCTGTTGCTGTGAAGCACATGAACCCGTGCGGTGTAGGAACAGGAAAAACGATCGCAGAAGCGTTTGACAGAGCGTTTGAAGCGGATAAAACATCTATCTTCGGCGGCATTATCGCGCTGAACCGTGAAGTGGACAAGGCAACTGCCGAAGCGCTTCACAACATTTTCTTAGAAATCATCATTGCGCCTTCATTCAGCCAAGAAGCGCTCGACGTCCTGACTGCGAAGAAAAATCTCCGTCTGCTGACGCTTGACGTATCCGCCGCTGTTCAAAAGGAAAAACAACTGACATCTGTTCAAGGCGGGCTGCTGATTCAAGATTTAGATATGCACGGCTTCGATGATGCTGAGATTAGCATTCCGACAAAAAGAGAGCCGAACGAGCAAGAGTGGGAAGACTTGAAGCTTGCTTGGAAAGTCGTGAAGCATGTGAAATCAAATGCGATTGTTCTCGCGAAGGACAACATGACAGTCGGCGTGGGAGCAGGCCAAATGAACCGCGTCGGATCGGCAAAAATCGCAATCGAGCAAGCAGGGGAAAAAGCGAAGGGCAGCGCGCTCGGTTCGGATGCATATTTCCCAATGCCAGATACTGTCGAAGAAGCGGCAAAAGCGGGCGTTACAGCCATCATTCAGCCAGGCGGATCGATCCGAGATGAGGATTCCATCAAAAAAGCGGATGAATACGGCATTGCCATGGTATTCACCGGCATCAGACACTTCAAACATTAAGGGGATGAAAACGACGTGAATGTATTAATTATCGGTAAAGGCGGAAGAGAACATACGCTGGCGTGGAAGGCAGCGCAAAGCAGCCTCGTCGAGAATGTATTTGCCGCTCCCGGAAATGACGGCATGGCAGCTTCCGCTCAGCTTGTAAACATTGAGGAAAGCGACCACGCAGGGCTTGTCTCATTTGCAAAACAAAATCAGGTCGGCCTGACCATTGTCGGCCCTGAGGTTCCTTTAATTGAAGGTCTGGTGGATGAATTCGAAAAAGCGGGCTTACATGTGTTCGGTCCGTCAAAAGCTGCGGCGATCATCGAAGGAAGCAAACAGTTCGCTAAGGATTTAATGAAGAAATACGACATTCCGACCGCAGAATACGAGACGTTTACATCCTTTGATGAGGCGAAGGCATATGTGCAGGAAAAAGGTGCTCCGATTGTGATAAAAGCAGATGGACTTGCAGCTGGAAAAGGCGTTACTGTGGCTATGACAGAGGAAGAAGCAATTGCGTGCTTGCATGACTTTCTTGAAGATGAAAAGTTCGGTGATGCGAGCGCGTCCGTTGTCATTGAAGAATATCTTTCTGGTGAAGAATTTTCTCTAATGGCCTTTGTCAAAGGGGAAAAGGTGTATCCGATGGTGATTGCCCAGGATCACAAGCGGGCGTTTGACGGAGACAAAGGCCCGAATACAGGCGGCATGGGCGCCTACTCGCCAGTTCCGCAAATTTCGGAAGAAACGGTCCGCCATGCTGTAGAAACGATCGTTAAGCCGGCTGCAAAAGCAATGGTACAAGAAGGCCGTTCCTTCACTGGCGTTTTGTACGCTGGATTGATGCTTACTGAAAACGGCTCGAAGGTCATTGAATTTAATGCCCGTTTCGGCGATCCGGAAACACAGGTCGTGCTTCCGCGCATGGAATCTGATCTGGTACAGGTGCTTCTTGATCTTTTAGATGATAAGGAAGTTGACTTAAGATGGAAGGATACCGCGGCAGTGAGTGTTGTGCTTGCATCAGAAGGGTATCCGGAAAGCTATGCAAAAGGCACGCCGATCGGCAGCCTTGCAGCAGAAACTGAGCAGGTCGTGGTCTTCCATGCCGGAACGAAAGCAGAAGGTGGAGAGTTCGTTACAAACGGGGGGCGCGTCGCCAATGTGACGGCTTTTGATGAAACGTTTGAAGCGGCTAGAGACCGAGTGTACAAAGCGGTTGATGAAATTTTCAAACCGGGACTCTTTTTCAGAAAAGACATTGGGGCACGCGCTTTAAAGGCTGCCCAAAAATAAGTGAGGAAAACCCGCAGAATAGCTGCGGGTTTTTTGTTATCAAAAAGCGGGATGGCAGCTAGAAGAAGAAAGCACAACGAGCGTGGTTGGTTTTCCATGGGCCATCGAGGTGTCAATAAAATCCTCAAGCGTATGTACCGATTCAGTCACGACCTTTGTCACATAGCTGTACATCCCCGTGATGCGGTGGTTTTCTGCTACATCAGGATGCGATGTTGCAAAGGCGGCGTAGTGCTTGCAGCTTTTCGGCTCCATGAGAATAAAAGCGGTGACATGCTTGTTTAGTTTTTCGTAACAGATATTCGCGCTGTAGCCGGTAATCACTCCTTTGTCTTCCAGCTTCCTGACACGCTCCGCCGCGCTTGGCGAGCTGAGTCCGACAAGCTTTCCCAGCTCAACCATCGTTAATCTGCCGTTTCGCTGCAAATGCGAGAGAATCTGAAGGTCTGTATCGTCCATTTGTCTGGCTCCTTTACATATTTAGGCGAATGAATGAAAATTCCTTTGATCGTAAGGTAATGCTGTTGATTTAACTTCATTGTAGCATATGGATGCCGTCTTATTTTTTCTATAATAAAGCCATCAATCAGAGAGGGGGCATCATGTTGCCAGAATTGCAGCGCTCTATTACTTGGATACAAGGGACGGCGTTAACGATTGGGGCGGTTTTAGGATGCGGGATATTAATCCTGCCGTCTGTCACCGCGGACACGGCCGGCCCCGCTTCTTTATTTGTTTGGGTGTTCATGTCCTTCTTATCCTTTTTTCTTGTCGGCACGCTGGCCCGGCTTGTGAAAATAGCGCCTAGCGCGGGAGGAATCACGGCTTATGTGCAGCTGGCCTTTCAGAAAAAAGCCGGGGCTATTTTGGGCTGGATCATGTTAGGGTCCGTTCCGATCGGCGTTCCCATCATCGCTTTGACTGGCGCGCATTACGTCAGTTACATCACAGAGGCGGCCGATTGGCAGATTACATTGATTGCTGGTTGCATGCTGGCTATATCTATTTTGCTTCATATGAGAGGGATTCAACTATCAGCAAACATTAGTACACTCGTTATATGTGTCATCGTATTTCTGCTTGTCACTTCTATTGCTGTGTCATTGCCACACGTCACGATAGCAGAATTCAAGCCGTTTCTTCCGCATGGCTGGTCTGCCGCTGGATCTGTTTCTGTTATGATTTTTTTCTCTTTTGTAGGCTGGGAAATGATTACCCCGTTGGCTGAGGAATTTCATCGTCCTGAAAAAGATGTCCCGCTCAGCTTGTTTTTGGCAGCGTCTTGTGTGGCGGGGCTGTATATCATGCTGTCATTTGTGACCGTGGGTACTCATTCATATGGAGAGAATGGAGAAATTGCATCGCTTGCCATGCTCATTTCAAAAGGAGCAGGAGAAAGCGGTGTATATGTCACGGTATGTTTAGCGCTGTTTATTACATTCGCCACCATCCATGCCAATATTGCCGGTTTTTCAAGAATGGTGTACGCATTGGCGAGAGAGGGGCACATACCCGTATTTTTTGGAAAACTCAGTGCGACAAAACGTACGCCTATTCGCGTTTTGACAGCGATGGCCGCAGTGTTTGGCTTAGTGCTTGCAGCGCATGGTCTGTTTCAAATCGATTTGACGACTCTGTTGAAAGGGCCGAGCGCGGCTTTTATCGCATCTTACATATGTACAATGGCGGCAGCACTGAAACTGCTGGGCAGGAGAGATATAGGCTGGTGGATGGCGCTCGGGGCATTTGTGGCGTGCGCGGTGATTTATTCATTCAGCGGCTGGGCACTGCTTTATCCGGCAGTGCTGGCAGCTGCAGGATATTTCTATATGAAAACAAAGGGTGGGCATAAAAAAAAGCTTGATCACGTTTTGTGATCAAGCTTTTCCATTTATCCGTTTTGATGCTCGTTATTTCCAGAATCGCTGTGTTGAAACATGTAGGTCACAGGACAGAAGCGCAAGATTCCCGAACCCGCTTTCATGGCCCCCATAAAGATGTAAAAGAGATGCATTCTGCACCAAGGTTTTTTCGTAAACTTTGCACTGGCGGCTGACATAATCGTCAATCCGCAGGCGATTCTGAACACGGCATTGATGAGACTGATGTTTGGCTTCAAGGAAATCCGCTCCTTTTACTTAAAAAAGTTTTTTAATCGAACCTTCAAAAATTTGTAACGTTTTTATCGTGCGTGATGAGGAAGGATGTGATACCATGAGTCTAATACATGTAAAGGAGAGTATGTGAATGTCCGAACGCACCTTTAACTGGAAAAACAAAGACATCAGGGCACAGGTTGATGTTGTAGACTCAAAGCTGCTTCCAACGCTCCTTTTACGGAATGCTCTCGTCTTAAATCCATATGTAAAACAATGGCTGAAAAAAAACATTTGGATTTATCAGGACCGCATTGTTTATGTGGGTCATGAACTTCCGAATAGAGCCGAAGAAATTCATACGATTGATTGTGAAGGAAAATACATTGTGCCAGGTTATATTGAACCGCACGCACATCCTTTTCAAATATATAATCCCCAAACACTGGCGGAATATGTGTCTCAATACGGAACAACGACATTCGTGAATGATAACTTATTTTTGCTTTTGCAAAGCGGAAAAAAGAAAGCGCTTACGATTTTGAATGAACTCAAAAAGCAGCCTGTCCAGTATTTTTGGTGGTCACGCTATGACCTCCAGACCGAGGTTCTGAACGAGGACCACGTCCTTCCATTTGACGTCAGAAAACAGTGGATTGAACATCCGGATGTGATTCAAGGCGGAGAAATGACCGGATGGCCTCGCCTGGTAGATGGTGATGATTTAATGCTCCACTGTATGCAAGCTACAAAGAAACAGAGAAAACGTATTGAAGGGCATTTTCCCGGCGCTTCTGATAAAACGCTTACAAAAATGAAGCTGTTCGGTGCGGATTGTGATCATGAAGCGATGACAGGTGATGAAGTGATGAGAAGGCTGGAACTGGGCTATTATGTTTCCCTTCGGAACTCTTCCATTCGCCCCGATGTAAGAAAAATCTTGCAAGAGCTGCATGAGAAGGGCTTCCGCTATTATGACCACTTCTTTTACACGACAGATGGCGCAACCCCGAATTTCTATAAAGGCGGCATGACAAACGAGCTGATTCGCATTGCGTTAGAAGAAGGCGTACCTGCAATCGACGCCTACAATATGGCATCATTTAATATCGCAAAGTATTACCAAATGGATGATTATTTAGGAGTTGTCGGACCGGGCAGACTGGCATCGCTAAACATACTGGAAGATCCGTTAAATCCGAATCCAGTGACTGTTCTGTCAAAAGGGACCATTCTGCGTGAAAACGGCTGTGATTTGAAGGCGTTTACAAAGACGGACTGGCACAAAGGCGGTCTTGTCCCGCTTGAGCTTTCATATGATATGACGATGGATGACTTGCAGTTTTCTATGCCGATGGGCGTGAAAATGCGGAATGCGGTTATTATGGAGCCATATATGATTGAGATCGACAATTCGATGGAACAGCTCTCGTTTGACCATGATGAAAGTTATTTGACGATGCTCGACAGACACGGGAAATGGCGCGTCAATACGATGATAAAAGGGTTTGCCTCAAGCGTGCAGGGATTTGTAAGCTCCTTTACGACGACGGGCGACATTGTCGCGATTGGAAAAAATAAAGCGGATATGCTGCTCGCTTTCGCCCGCATGAAAGAAATCGGAGGAGGAATTGTTTTAGCGGAGAACGGAAACATTCTGCATGAAATCCCGCTTGCGCTGTGCGGCTGCGCCTCTTCGGAAGCGTATGAAGACGTGCTTGAGAAGGAACAAAAGCTGAGAGATCTTTTGACTGAAAGAGGCTATGAGTTTTGCGATCCTATCTATACGCTGCTCTTTTTGCAAAGTACGCACCTTCCGTATATACGCATTACGCCAAGAGGAATATTCGACGTCATGAAAAAAACTGTACTCTTTCCATCGATAATGCGTTAAAATATAAAAGAGCAGGGAGCCGACATATGAAAAAATGGATGACAGTTTGCGCGCTGTGTTTCGTGTTTTTTCTGCTGGTATCCTGCCAGCAGAAGGATGCTGTCCCGGATACTGCAAAGAAGCTGAAAGCTCCTTTAACGGGGCTAAAGACTGAACAGAAAGTGACTGAACGCCGCCCTGTTGCTGTTGTGGTGAACAATCACCCGAAGGCGAGGCCGCAGTCGGGTCTGTCTAAAGCCGACATTGTCATAGAAGCGCTAGCCGAAGGGCAAATCACAAGATTTCTGGCCATTTTCCAAAGCCAGATGCCTGAAACTGTCGGACCTGTGCGGAGCGCGCGGGAATATTTCGTCACTCTCAGCAATGGCTTTGACAGCATATTTGTCCATCACGGCTGGAGTCCCGGCGCCAAAAAGCAGCTGGAATCCGGAGCTGCCGATTATATGAACGGATTGGATTTTGACGGAAGCTTATTTTGGAGAGCTGATTTCAGCAAACCGCCCCACAATTCCTATACGTCTTATGATTACATAAAAAAGGCGGCAGAACAAAAGGGTTATAAGCTGAAGCAGGAAACAAATCCGCTGCTGTTTCAAACATCAGATGCAAAACCTGCAAATGAATCTTACAATGTTCGGGTAGATTATGGAACAAATAACGTTACAAATCTTGTCGAATACAACTATGATAAAAAAGCTGAATTTTATACAAGAAGCTCTGATGGTGTCATAACGACAGACCGGGAAACCGGAAAGCCGGTTGCAATGCAAAATATTTTCATTGTTGAAGCCAGCCATCATATTATTGATCAAGATGGAAGGCGGGACATCGACTTGGAATCAGGAGGAAAAGGTCTGTTGTTTCAGCACGGAAACGTCATTGAAACAGACTGGAAACAAGTGAATGGCAGAATTGTGCCGGTAAAAGACGGCAAGTGGCTTCCGTTTGTGCCAGGAAAGACTTGGATCAATATCGTACCTGATCTTGATGCGGCTTCCATTAGTAAAGGAGAAGGTGTGTAACGATGCAAATCGATAAATTACGCGGCAAAGAGCTGGACCAGTTATTTAACTCGATCTTATCGCTGAAAGACCTGGAGGAATGTTACCGATTCTTCGATGATCTATGCACAATTAACGAAATTCAATCGCTGGCTCAGCGCCTTGAAGTGGCGCGCATGCTTCGCGAAGGAAACACGTATCATAAGATTGAAACAGAAACAGGCGCTTCCACGGCTACGATTTCCCGTGTGAAACGCTGCTTAAATTACGGAAATGACGCTTATGAAATGGCGCTTGACCGTGTGAAGGAGACGGAAACAGAGTCTTCTTCCAAATAAAAAACCGCCCTGCCGTCTGGCAAGGGCGGTTTCTTTATGAAACAAATTGATGGATCAGGTTGTCGATATTGATGATACTGCCATCCTCTTTCCGATAGACAACATGCTCCTTGGAAAAATGAATCGGCGAATTAATCCCTGCTGCGGCTGCAAGGTTAAATAGTCCCTCGCGCAATGAAATAACGTAGTTGCAGACACGATGCTGTTTTTCCTCAACGCTCAGTGCTTTTTGCAATTTCGGATCTGTCGTCGCCACACCTGCCGGACAGGTGTTGGTGTGGCAGACGAGAGCGCGGATGCAGCCAACGGAAAACATCATGCCGCGTGCGATGTTAACAAAGTCAGCGCCGAGGGCTAAGGCGACCGCGATTTTATCAGGAGTCAGGAGCTTTCCGGAAGCAAAGATTTTCAGCTGGCTGCGCAAGCCGTACTGTTTAAGAAGCGTGTCCACAATAGGCAGCGCTGTCATAATCGGAAGGCCGACTGTATCCGCGAGCTCGTAAAAGGAAGCTCCGGTACCGCCTTCACTTCCGTCGATCGTGATAAAATCCGGATGCTTTCCGCTTTTCTGCATATGAGAGAAAAGCTCATGCAATTCTTCAGGATGCCCTGCGACCAGTTTGATGCCGACTGGCTTTTGTCCGACATCTCTAAGTTTTTCAATAAAGTCGAGCATTTCAGGAGGGTTTGAGAATTCATAAAAGCGGTTCGGGCTGTCAATCGACTTTCCAGGTTCGACATTCCGAATGTCTGCCACTTCCTCTGATACTTTGGCGCCGTCCACATGGCCGCCGCGGGTTTTCGCTCCTTGTGCCAGCTTTAGCTCAAACGCTTTAATCTGGTCAATCCTGCTTTTTCTTTTAAATTCCTCCCACGAAAATTCCCCGTTTCTTTTGCGCACGCCGAATAGGCCCGGTCCGATTTGGCAAATGATATCGGCGCCGCCCTTTAAGTGATATTCAGACAATCCCCCTTCACCTGTATTCATCCAGGTGCCGCCTGCCAGATGGAGCCCTTTTGAGAGCGCCGTAACAGCCCGTTCTCCAAGAGAACCGTAGCTCATGGCAGACTGGCCGACTAAGCCCTTCACATAAAATGGCTTCTCGCATGTATGCTCGCCAATCACCTGTACATCATCAGGATGGAGAAAATACGGGTCTGCCTTGATATGTTCGGCATGCTCCTTGCGTTTGAACAGATTGTCAGCATCCATTTTATAGATTTGGGTTTCAATTTTTGGCGTTTGATTTACATGCATTTCTTCCCTTTGTTTTGGAAACATAGCGTTACGGATATAATAGCCAGGTTTATCAAAATCTCTTACAGATCCAAAGCCCATCATTCTGCTTTTGTATTTGCCGGAGATGACGGTTTGCTCATATTCCTTTCGTGAAAATGGCTGCTCTTCATTGTCATTGCTGTATAAATACTGTCTGAGCTCCGGCCCGATTTTTTCAAGGATATACCGAAACCTTCCGATGACGGGATAGTTGCGAAGAATTGAGTGCTCCTGCTGTTTTTCATCCTTTATGTAGATCCAGGCAAACAAGACGATCGGGATAGCGATGATCCCAATGATAAATGCGATGAGTGCTATTATGATGGTTTCCATCTCTCAGCCTCCCTTTTTATGTAACCATTTCCACAGTAGAACACTTTCCAAACAATAGCAGAAGGAATCTGGTGAAAAATGTGTGCTCCTGCCGATACAGGACTCACCATGCAGGTACTGCCATATGCTCTCTTTTTTTATGAAAAAAGAATCAAAACACCTTTTTCAGTGAATAACGAGATTAACGGCTTTTTCCGTTTTTCCGCGCTATGTGAATTTGTTATAATGTTTAAATGGTAACAAACGAATGGAGGAACGTATGACGTGTACGATGTAACGGAGTGGAAGCATGTCTTTAAACTCGATCCAAATAAAGATTTGCCTGACGAACAGCTGGAGATTCTTTGCGAATCAGGAACGGATGCGGTCATTATCGGAGGAAGCGATGGTGTGACAGAGGATAATGTCCTGCGGATGATGTCTAAGGTAAGACGGTTTTTGGTGCCGTGTGTCCTAGAGGTATCAGCGATTGAAGCGATTGTTCCCGGCTTTGACTTATATTTTATTCCGAGTGTATTAAACAGCAAAAACGCGGATTGGATTGTCGGAATGCACCAGAAAGCCATGAAGGAATACGGAGAACTGATGTCTATGGAAGAAATCGTGGCGGAGGGCTACTGCATCGCAAATCCAGATTGCAAAGCCGCGGCACTGACTGAAGCGGACGCCGATCTGAATATGGATGATATTGTCGCCTATGCGCGTGTGTCGGAGCTGCTGCAACTGCCGATTTTTTATTTAGAATACAGCGGCGTGCTTGGAGACATAGAAGCTGTCAAGAAAACGAAGGCTGTATTGGAAACGTCCACCTTGTTTTACGGCGGCGGCATCAAGGATGCGGAAACGGCCAAGCAGTACGCAGAGCATGCGGACGTGATCGTTGTAGGCAATGCGGTGTATGAAGATTTTGACAGGGCTTTGAAAACAGTAGCGGCTGTGAAAGGCGAGTAGTAAATTGTACGGATTTGGTTTATGATAGAACGTATGTTTTGTATAGGCGGGTGAACAAATTTTGAATTATATTAGCAATCAATTACTAAGCGGTTTAAACCCCGTTCAGCAGGAAGCAGTCAAAACAACGGACGGGCCTCTTTTGCTGATGGCGGGAGCGGGTAGCGGAAAGACGCGTGTCCTGACCCATAGAATTGCTTATTTAATGGCAGAAAAGCATGTGGCGCCGTGGAACATTCTGGCGATCACATTTACAAATAAAGCGGCACGCGAAATGAAAGAACGTGTGGAAAGCATCCTCGGACCCGGCGCGGACGATATCTGGATCTCCACATTCCACAGCATGTGCGTGCGGATCTTGCGCAGAGATATCGACCGGATTGGGATCAACCGAAATTTCTCCATCCTTGATACGGCTGACCAGCTTTCAGTGATCAAGGGGATTTTGAAGGAGCGCAATCTTGATCCGAAGAAGTTTGACCCGAGAAGCATCCTCGGCACGATCAGCAGTGCAAAAAACGAATTGACCGAACCGGAGGAATTCTCTAAAGTTGCTGGCGGCTACTACGATCAGGTGGTCAGCGATGTATATGCTGATTATCAGAAGAAGCTATTGAAAAACCAGTCGCTCGATTTCGACGATTTAATTATGACGACGATTAAACTGTTTGACAGAGTGCCTGAAGTGCTTGAATTTTATCAGCGCAAATTCCAGTACATCCACGTTGATGAGTATCAGGATACGAACAGGGCACAATACATGCTCGTTAAGCAGCTTGCCGAGCGTTTCCAGAACCTTTGCGTTGTGGGGGATTCTGATCAGTCAATCTACAGATGGCGCGGCGCGGATATCACCAACATTCTTTCATTTGAAAAAGATTATCCGAATGCAAGCGTGATTTTGCTAGAACAAAACTATCGTTCAACGAAACGGATTTTGCGCGCGGCTAACGAGGTCATTAAAAACAACTCTAACCGCAAACCGAAAAATTTGTGGACGGAAAATGATGAAGGCATCAAGATTTCCTATTATCGCGGTGATAATGAGTTCGGTGAAGGACAGTTTGTGGCCGGCAAAATTCATCAGCTTCACAGCACAGGCAAGCGGAAGCTGTCGGATATCGCCATATTATACCGGACAAACGCGCAGTCCCGTGTGATTGAGGAAACGCTTCTCAAAGCGGGCTTGAACTATAACATTGTCGGCGGCACAAAGTTCTATGACAGAAAAGAAATTAAAGACATTCTTGCGTACCTGCGCCTCGTATCCAATCCGGATGACGATATCAGTTTCACGCGCATTGTCAATGTGCCGAAGCGCGGAGTCGGCGCGACATCACTTGAAAAAATCGCTTCGTATGCGGCCATAAACGGCTTGTCCTTTTTCCAAGCGATTCAGCAGGTTGATTTTATCGGCGTCAGTGCCAAAGCGGCAAACGCGCTTGACAGCTTTAGACAGATGATTGAAAACCTGACCAATATGCAGGATTACTTATCCATTACAGAGCTGACAGAAGAAATTCTTGATAAGACGGAATACAGAGAAATGCTGAAGGCTGAGAAATCGATCGAAGCCCAAAGCCGTTTAGAAAATATCGACGAGTTCCTGTCTGTTACGAAAAACTTTGAACAGAAAAGTGAAGACAAGACACTCGTTGCGTTCCTGACAGACTTGGCATTGATCGCAGATATTGATCAGCTCGATCAGAAGGAGGAAGAGTCAGGCGGCAAGGATGCGATCACCCTGATGACACTGCACGCCGCGAAAGGACTGGAGTTTCCGGTTGTTTTCTTGATGGGGCTTGAAGAAGGCGTCTTCCCGCATAGCCGTTCACTCATGGAGGAAGCGGAAATGGAAGAAGAACGCCGCCTTGCGTACGTTGGGATTACAAGGGCGGAACAGGAGCTTTATCTGACCAATGCTAAAATGCGCACCTTGTTTGGCCGGACAAATATGAACCCGGAATCTCGCTTCATTGCTGAAATACCGGATGATTTATTGGAAAACCTAAATGAGAAAAAAGAAACAAGAGCGACGTCTGCGAGAAAAATGCAGCCGAGACGCGGCCCTGTTTCACGCCCGGTATCCTACGCCAGCAAAACAGGCGGCGACACCTTGAACTGGGCAGTCGGAGATAAGGCGGGCCATAAAAAATGGGGAACAGGAACTGTCGTCAGCGTGAAAGGCGAAGGAGAAGGGACAGAGCTTGATATTGCCTTCCCGAGCCCTGTCGGCGTGAAACGCCTGTTAGCAGCATTTGCTCCTATTGAAAAGCAGTAATTGAAGAGGAAAGGAAGAAGCAGATGGACAAAGAAACAGCGAAGCAGCGGGCAGAAGAACTGCGCCGCACCATCAACAAGTATAGCTATGAATATTACACCTTAGATGAACCGAGCGTCCCAGATGCCGAATACGACAGATTGATGCAGGAGCTGATCGCGATCGAGGAGGAGCACCCAGACCTCAGAACGCCTGACTCTCCTACGCAGCGCGTCGGCGGAGCCGTGCTTGAAGCGTTTCAGAAAGTCACCCACGGCACACCGATGCTCAGTCTGGGCAACGCCTTTAATGCTGATGATCTTCGTGATTTCGACCGCCGTGTGCGCCAGTCCGTCGGCGACGATGTGGCGTATAATGTGGAGCTGAAAATAGACGGTCTTGCTGTTTCTCTCCGTTATGAAGACGGCTATTTTGTCAGAGGGGCCACAAGAGGTGACGGGACGACGGGAGAGGATATCACGGAGAATCTGAAGACGATCCGCAATATCCCCCTTAAAATGAACCGTGAGCTGTCGATCGAAGTGCGCGGCGAGGCGTATATGCCGAAGCGTTCGTTTGAAGCACTCAATGAGGAACGGATTAAAAATGAGGAAGAACCGTTCGCCAATCCGCGAAATGCCGCGGCGGGATCTCTCAGACAGCTCGATCCGAAAATTGCAGCGAAACGAAACCTCGATATCTTCGTCTACAGTATAGCGGAGCTTGACGAGATGGGTGTAGAGACGCAAAGCCAAGGGCTTGATTTTCTCGACGAACTCGGATTTAAAACGAATCAGGAACGAAAAAAATGCGGCAGCATAGAAGAAGTCATTACGCTGATCGATGAGCTTCAGGCGAAGCGCGCGGACCTGCCGTACGAAATAGACGGCATTGTCATTAAAGTCGATTCTCTCGATCAACAGGAGGAGCTCGGTTTTACGGCGAAAAGCCCGCGCTGGGCCATCGCGTATAAGTTTCCTGCTGAAGAGGTCGTGACGAAGCTTCTCGATATCGAATTAAATGTCGGCAGAACGGGTGTGATTACGCCGACTGCGATTCTTGAGCCGGTAAAAGTTGCCGGCACAACGGTCTCAAGAGCATCCCTTCATAACGAAGATTTAATTAAAGAGAAGGACATTCGGATTTTGGATAAGGTTGTCGTCAAAAAAGCGGGCGATATCATCCCGGAAGTTGTGAATGTCCTCGTTGACCAGCGCACAGGAGAAGAAAAGGAATTCAGCATGCCGACGGAATGTCCTGAATGCGGCAGTGAACTCGTCCGGATCGAAGGAGAAGTGGCGCTTCGCTGCATTAACCCTGAATGTCCGGCGCAAATCCGGGAAGGGCTTATCCATTTCGTTTCCCGGAATGCCATGAACATTGATGGGCTCGGCGAACGAGTGATCACACAGCTGTTTGAGGAAAACCTTGTCCGCAATGTGGCAGATTTATATAAGCTGACGAAGGAACGAGTCATCCAGCTCGAGCGCATGGGCGAAAAGTCCACTGAAAACCTGATCAGCTCCATCCAAAAATCAAAAGAAAATTCGTTAGAGCGCCTGCTGTTTGGGCTTGGCATCCGTTTTATCGGATCAAAGGCCGCAAAGACGCTTGCCATGCATTTTGAAAGCTTGGAGAACCTGAAAAAAGCCTCTAAAGAGGAACTTCTCGCGGTAGATGAAATCGGTGAAAAAATGGCTGATGCTGTGATCACCTATTTTCATAAAGAAGAAATGCTTGAACTCTTGAATGAACTTCAGGAGCTGGGCGTAAACACGCTCTACAAAGGCCCGAAAAAAGTAAAAGCAGAGGACAGCGACTCTTACTTTGCTGGTAAAACAATTGTTCTGACAGGAAAGCTGGAAGAGCTGTCAAGAAACGAAGCCAAAGCGCAAATCGAAGCGCTGGGCGGAAAGCTGACTGGAAGCGTCAGCAAAAACACAGACTTAGTCATCGCCGGAGAAGCGGCGGGAAGCAAGCTGACAAAAGCACAAGAGCTGAACATTGAAGTGTGGAATGAAGAACAGTTAATGGGAGAGCTAAAGAAATAAGAGGAGTGTTTTCTATTGAAAAAGACGTTGGCATTGGCGGCAACGGCGGCAGTATTAATGCTGTCTGCCTGCTCGTCAGGTTTCGGGGGGGAGAAGGAGGAAGAGATTACGCAAAAGACGGCGAAATCGTCAGAAAAAGCGATTGTCCCGAAATATAATATCTCTGACTCCTATTACAAAATGGTGCTGCCGTTTAAGGCAGGCAAAGCGCGCGGCTTAACAACGGAACAGCTGAATACAAGGCTGGACATTGACGAATTTGAAACAGGGCTGATGCGCCTTGCCCAAGATTCTTTCTCAACTGACGATTATCTGTTCCAAGAAGGACAATATTTAGATGAGGATACAGTATTAAGCTGGCTGGCACGGAAAAAAACGGGCTCTGATTTGAAAAAAGCCGAAAAAGAAGATAAGAACTTCAAAAATGAAGGCTTGAACCCGGCGCTCCCGAGTTCTGGTTCAACAGAAGAAAAGAACGAAAGCAGCCCAATTTATTTAGCATCCATGCTTGAGCACGATTATTTAGTCAGAAAAGACAAGAATTCTATCCAGCTTGGCGGCGTCATGATCGGACTGGCGTTAAACTCAGTGTATTACTATCGTGAAAAAACTGGCGACCCGCAAAAAGAAGTGGAGATTAAAGACAGCACGCTTCGCCAGCAGGGAGAAAAAATTGCACAGGAGGTTATTAACCGCCTCCGCAAAAAAGATAACTTGAAGAATGTGCCGATTACCGTGGCGCTCTACAAGCAGGCGTCAAAAACATCGATTGTGCCGGGGAACTTCATCGCCAAAACAGAGGTCAAAGCAGGCTCTACTGATATCTCAAATTGGGATGACATCAATGAAAAATATGTATTCTATCCGGCGGATACAACCACAGCAGAAAAGTACCCGGATGACACCGAGGTCTTTAAGCGGTTCAAAAACTCAATTGAAGAATATTTCCCGAACTATACAGGCGTTGTCGGTACAGCGCTGTATGAAAATGATGAAATGAAGAAAATGAAGATTGACATACCAATGCAATTCTACGGAAAAAGTGAAGTTGTCGCGTTTACCCAGTTCTTAACGGGTGAAGTGATGGACTACTACTCTAAGAGCTCAGTTGATGTCGAAGTCAATATCACGTCCTCAGACGGACAGGAAGCGGTCATTATCCGCAATGCCGGAGATAAAGAGCCGACTGTTCACATTTATGACTGATAGAAAACCCTTGTGCCATATTGGCACAAGGGTTTTTATGTTACAATTAACAGGAAAAGGGAAAATATTTTCACTTCTGCCGAAACACAAATCAAGGGGAGGTATGTTGATGCTGGAAATCGTGTGAAAACAATCATTATCAAATCTATAGCAATGAAAGGATGTTAGACGTGCATAAAGATATCAAAAAAATATTTCATGAAGAGCAGGTTTTGGCAGAAGCTGCAGCGAGATACGGTTTCTCAAAAGATCAGGTGCGTTTTCTGGCTGATGCGGAAAACTATGTATATGAATGTATGAAAGACAATCAACCTTATATTTTAAAGATTACCCATACGATTCGGAGATCTTCTGATTATATGATGGGAGAGATGGAATGGCTCCGTCACCTTGCAATAGGGGGAATTTCAGTAGCCAAACCGCTCCCGTCGCTGAACGGAAAAGACGTAGAAGCAGTGCCGGACGGAAACGGCGGGTCATTTTTATTGAGAGTGTATGAGAAAGCGCCGGGGCAAAAAGTGGATGAATCGGACTGGAATGAAACGCTATTTTATGAGCTTGGCAGATACACAGGCAGCATGCACAGCCTGACAAAAAGCTACAAATTGAGCAATCCCGCTTTCAAAAGACAGGAATGGGATGAAGAGGAGCAATTAAAGCTGAGAAAATATGTGCCTGAAGATCAGATAAAGGTGTTTCAGCAAGCCGATTCTTTGATGAATGAACTGCGGAGGCTCCCGAAAAGCCAGGACAACTACGGCTTGGTGCATGCGGATCTGCACCATGGCAATTTTAACTGGGATCATGGCAAAATCACGGCATTTGATTTTGATGATATCGGCTACAACTGGTTTGTTAACGATATTAGCATTCTTCTCTACAATGTCCTGTGGTATCCTGTTGTGCCATATGATGATAAAGCTGCGTTTACAGAAGAATTTATGACGCATTTTATGAAAGGGTACTGGGAGGAAAATGAGCTTGACCCTGCATGGCTGATGATAATACCTGATTTCCTCCGCCTTCGCCATATGCTGATTTACGGATTGCTGCATCAGATGTTTGACCTTAACACAATAGGAGAAGAGGAAAAAGAAATGCTGGCCGGTTTCAGAAGAGATATAGAGAATGGCACGCCGATTACAGCATTTGATTTTTCAGCACTGGTGTAGATAGAAAAAGCCAATGGGATTCCAGTCCCATTGGCTTTTATAATGTATCACACTTCACGCCGACTACGCCTTCAATGGCTTTAATGTCATAGTAGACATCGGTCGTGTATCTGTTTTTATGGACGCGGACCTTCACTTCCATAATTGGAAAATCCTTTTCGCCTAGGTCGTCGATCCGAACGGAGTGTGCTTTGATATCTCTTCTTTTCATTTCTTTTAAAATCTCTGTCATTTTGTCTTTATCAGAAAGTGACATTCTGATGCGGATGTCTTTTTCCTGCAGGCGGTCGGGGCCGATTTTTCTGACCACCCATGGGAGAAATTCCACACTGATCAGGATGAACAGAAGACTGGCAAACGCTTCTTTATAAAAACCGGCTCCCGTAGCAAGCCCGAGCCCCGCTGCCCCCCAGATCATGGCCGATGTCGTCAGGCCGGAAATGACATCATTGCTTTTTCGCAGGATGACACCGGCGCCGATAAACCCGACGCCGGAGATGATTTGTGCCGGCAGACGAAGCGGATCCATCATGATGCGGTAGTATTTAGGGAAATGATATGCCGCATTAATACTGACGATCGTCAGCATGCATGAGCTGACTGCGATGACAATACAGGTTTTTAATCCGAGCGGCTTATTTTTTAATTCGCGTTCAAGCCCGATGACCATGCCAATCAATGTGGCAATGCCCAATTTCAATAAAATATCAGGATCAATATACCAGCTCAACAGCAAACTTCCCCCTTCTCTATGGTGTTTTTAAATAAATATGATTTTCTCACAGTATTTATAGCAAAACAAGAGCACAAAAGCCACCAAGCTGCGCTTGATGGCTTATTGCTTACTTTTTGCGTTTTAACAGCTTTTCCATGACACCGAATAATCGGTAAGAGGCTTTTGCAGGACGTTTTGTGATCATGCTGACAATGATGCCGGCAATCATACTGAGAATAAACCCAGGGATGATTTCGTACACACCGGTTGATTTTGCCAGGCCGGTTGTAATCCAGATCAACACGGTCGCAGCCCCGACAATCATGGCAGCAAGCGCGCCCCATTCGTTCATTCGTTTCCAATACAGACTGAGCAGAATCGCAGGCCCGAAAGCTGAACCGAAGCCGGCCCAAGCGTATCCGACCAAATCAAGAATGGTGCTGTTCGGGTTCAATGACAAGAGTACCGCGATAACGGCAATGACTAAGACGGACAATCGCCCGATCATGACCAATTCTTTATCAGAAGCTTTTCGTCTGAAAAATGACCGGTATAAATCCTCTGTTACAGCACTTGCTGTGACCAAGAGCTGTGAGGAAATCGAACTCATGATGGCAGCCAAAATAGCTGACAATAAGAACCCTGTAATTAATGGGTGGAACAAGATTTTAGAGAAGATAATGAAAATCATCTCCGGATCTTTTACAGCAACTCCGAATTTATGGGCGTATGCAACACCGATTAAACCCGTCAGCACGGAACCTAGAACTGTAATGATCATCCAGCTCATGCCGATTCGGCGTGCAGGTTTTAAATCTTTAATGTCTTTAATGGCCATAAATCGGACGATGATATGAGGCTGGCCGTAGTAGCCCAACCCCCAGGCTAAATAGGAAATAATGCTAATGACGCTCGCGCCTTTAAAAATATCCAATAAATGTGGATTAACAGCGTCGATTTCATGGAAAGTCGGAGCAACGCCGCCCACATGGGTAAAAGCAACGATCGGCACAAGCACTAGTGCTGCAAACATGATCGCACCCTGCACGAAGTCAGTCAGACTGACAGCAAGGAAACCGCCAAACAGTGTGTATAACACGACAACTGCGGTGGTCAGAAACAGGCCTAATTTGTAATCCGCACCAAAAGCAGATTCAAACAGCCGTCCGCCAGATACCATACCGGAAGAGGTATACAATGTGAAAAAGATCATGATGATCAATGCAGATACGATTTTCAGCAGTGATGAAGAATGCTGGAATCGTTTATCAAAGAAATCAGGAATTGTAATCGCATCATCTGCCGCTTCTGTATAAGCACGCAGCCTTGGAGCCAGCAGCAAGTAATTTGAGTACGCCCCGATTGTAAGACCTAAAGCAAGCCATAAGGTGGACAGCCCTGTCGCAAACATCGCGCCGGGAACACCCATCAGCATCCATCCGCTCATATCGGCCGCGCCGGCAGACAAAGCAGTAACGAATGGTCCGAGGCCTCTTCCTCCAAGCATGTAATCATTGATGTCAGTGGTTTTCTTGAATGCATACCAGCCGATTAACAGCATGGCAATAAAGTAAATTCCTAAAGATATAATAATTTCAATACTCACGTTTTACCCTCTCTTCATTTCTAATAATGTTGCATCACCTCTCAAATTGATGGTGCCAGTTAAGCAGCCTGGCGTAAGTGCAAAACAAAAGAAATTCTTTTGCGGGTGCACTTGGTAACTTAACCTAACAAAGTATTCCCGGCCATTCAAGCGATGAAACATTGATCATAAGCTGGAAATACCGTTGCAAACCTAGAAGGGAATAAAGAATAAAACGCTTTCAAAAAATAATTAAAGTAAAAATATTCAGAAAAATATTTCGTTTCTCCTTCTCCTCATTTTAGTATAAAATATATAGGGTATTGTTTCGAAAACACAGGCCTGTCTCAAGGCGTTTTGTTGCTTTAAAGGGCTTGTTTTTGATATGATCAGTATTATATGACTTAACGGAGAAATATGTGGAGGTGGATCATATGTCACGAATTTCAATAGAAGAAGTAAAGCACGTTGCGCACCTTGCAAGACTTGCGATTACTGAAGAAGAAGCAAAAATGTTCACTGAACAGCTCGACAGTATCATTTCATTTGCCGAGGAGCTTAATGAGGTTAACACAGACAATGTGGAGCCTACAACTCACGTGCTGAAAATGAAAAATGTCATGAGAGAAGATGAAGCGGGTAAAGGTCTTCCGGTTGAGGATGTCATGAAAAATGCGCCTGACCATAAAGACGGCTATATTCGTGTGCCATCAATTCTGGACTAAAGGAGGGACACAAGAATGTCATTATTTGATCATAAAATCACAGAATTAAAACAGCTCATACATAAAAAAGAGATTAAGATTTCTGATCTGGTTGATGAATCTTATAAACGCATCCAAGCGGTTGATGATAAGGTACAAGCCTTTTTGGCATTAGATGAAGAAAGAGCGCGCGCATACGCGAAGGAGCTTGATGAGGCGGTTGACGGCCGTTCTGAGCACGGTCTTCTTTTCGGTATGCCGATCGGCGTAAAAGATAATATCGTAACAAAAGGGCTGCGCACAACATGCTCCAGCAAAATTCTCGAAAACTTTGATCCGATTTACGATGCTACTGTCGTTCAGCGCCTTCAAGACGCTGAAGCGGTCACAATCGGAAAACTGAACATGGACGAATTCGCCATGGGGTCATCTACAGAAAACTCAGCTTACAAGCTGACGAAAAACCCTTGGAACCTGGATACAGTTCCCGGCGGTTCAAGCGGCGGATCTGCAGCTGCGGTTGCTGCGGGAGAAGTTCCGTTTTCTCTTGGATCTGACACAGGCGGCTCCATCCGTCAGCCGGCATCTTTCTGCGGCGTTGTCGGATTAAAACCTACATACGGACGTGTATCTCGTTACGGCCTGGTCGCATTTGCGTCTTCATTGGACCAAATCGGACCGATTACACGTACGGTTGAGGATAACGCGTTTTTACTTCAAGCGATTTCCGGCGTAGACAAAATGGACTCTACGAGTGCAAATGTGGACGTGCCTGATTTTCTTTCTTCATTAACTGGCGACATCAAAGGACTGAAAATCGCCGTTCCGAAAGAATACCTTGGTGAAGGTGTCGGCAAAGAAGCGAGAGAATCTGTCTTGGCAGCGCTGAAAGTCCTTGAAGGTCTCGGCGCTACATGGGAAGAAGTGTCTCTTCCGCACAGTAAATACGCGCTTGCGACATATTACCTGCTGTCATCTTCTGAAGCGTCAGCGAACCTTGCACGCTTTGACGGCATCCGCTACGGCTACCGCACAGACAACGCGGATAACCTGATCGACCTTTACAAGCAAACGCGCGCTGAAGGTTTCGGAAATGAAGTCAAACGCCGCATCATGCTCGGAACGTTTGCTTTAAGCTCAGGCTACTACGATGCGTACTACAAAAAAGCGCAAAAAGTGCGTACGTTGATTAAGAAGGATTTCGAGGACGTATTTGAAAAATATGATGTTATTGTTGGACCGACTACACCGACACCTGCGTTTAAAATCGGTGAAAACACGAAGGATCCGCTCACAATGTACGCAAACGATATCTTAACGATTCCGGTCAACCTTGCCGGCGTACCGGGAATCAGTGTGCCATGCGGATTAGCAGACGGACTTCCGCTCGGCCTGCAAATCATCGGAAAACACTTTGATGAAAGCACTGTATACCGCGTTGCTCATGCATTTGAACAAGCAACAGACCATCATAAAGCAAAACCTGAACTGTAAGGGGTGAAAAGAATTGAACTTTGAAACGGTAATCGGACTTGAAGTCCACGTTGAGTTAAAAACAAAATCAAAAATTTTCTCAAGCTCTCCAACGCCATTCGGCGCGGAGGCGAATACGCAGACAAGCGTTATTGACCTCGGATATCCGGGCGTCCTGCCTGTTCTGAACAAAGAAGCCGTTGAATTCGCAATGAAAGCCGCTATGGCGCTCAACTGTGAGATCGCAACGGATACGAAGTTTGACCGCAAAAACTATTTCTATCCTGACAACCCGAAAGCGTATCAGATTTCTCAATTTGATAAGCCAATCGGCGAAAACGGCTGGATCGAAATTGAAGTCGGCGGCAAAACAAAACGCATCGGCATCACGCGCCTTCATCTTGAAGAGGATGCCGGAAAACTGACGCATACGGGCGACGGCTATTCTCTTGTTGACTTCAACCGTCAAGGAACGCCGCTTGTTGAGATCGTATCAGAGCCGGACATCCGCACGCCGGAAGAAGCGTACGCATATCTTGAAAAGCTGAAATCCATCATCCAATATACAGGCGTTTCTGACTGTAAAATGGAAGAAGGCTCACTTCGCTGTGACGCCAATATCTCTCTTCGTCCGATCGGCCAAGAGGAATTCGGCACAAAAACAGAATTGAAAAACTTGAACTCCTTTGCGTTTGTTCAAAAAGGCCTTGAGCATGAAGAAAAACGCCAGGAGCAGGTTCTTCTTTCCGGCGGCGTCATCCAGCAAGAAACTCGCCGTTATGATGAAGCAACGAAGAAAACCATTCTTATGCGTGTCAAAGAGGGATCTGACGACTACCGTTACTTCCCAGAGCCAGATCTAGTCGAGCTCTACATTGATGATGAATGGAAGGAACGCGTAAAAGCAAGCATTCCTGAGCTTCCGGATGAGCGCCGCAAGCGTTATATCGAAGAGCTTGGCTTGCCTGCATATGACGCAATGGTTCTGACGCTGACAAAAGAAATGGCTGATTTCTTCGAAGAAACCGTTCAAAAAGGCGCTGAAGCTAAACAAGCGTCTAACTGGCTGATGGGTGAAGTGTCAGCTTACCTAAACGCAGAACAAAAAGAGCTTGCCGATGTTGCCCTGACACCTGAAGGCCTTGCCGGCATGATCAAATTGATTGAAAAAGGAACCATTTCTTCTAAGATCGCGAAGAAAGTGTTTAAAGAATTGATTGAAAAAGGCGGCGACGCTGAGAAGATTGTGAAAGAGAAAGGCCTTGTTCAGATTTCTGACGAAGGCGTGCTTCTGAAGCTTGTCACTGAGGCGCTTGACAACAATCCTCAATCAATCGAAGACTTTAAAAACGGAAAAGACCGCGCGATCGGCTTCCTAGTCGGACAGATTATGAAAGCGTCCAAAGGACAAGCCAACCCGCCGATGGTCAACAAAATTCTGCTTGAAGAAATTAAAAAACGCTAATAAAAAAGCAGCCCTTAGAGGCTGCTTTTTTTATGGTCAAATTGAGATAAAGACAAGATGAGGGCCCGAAGCCTTTCAACTTCTTTGTCGTTGGTTCCGGCCAAATTGGACAGCATGCCTTTAATAATCGGCTTGCGCGGTTTATCCTGAGTCAATTCTTCCTCGATAACATCAAGTGACACGGTGATATCCTCGGGCAGCGTGCTGTTTTCTTTCACTTTCTGAATGTCCTCAAGCAGCTGGTCTTTTCCCGCAGGCATCGGGTTAAAAATGTCTTTTGATACAATCGGATTGAGTGCAGAACGGCTCAGCCCCTGTACAAGATCATCCAGTCTCTCAATAATAAAGGCTGAGATTTCTTCTGCATCGATATTAAGCTCACCGTTAAATACCATCACGTTCATATAGGAATGCACAATGCCTCTTGCCATGATGGACAGATCTGCGACATACCGCTCGATTCCTTCGCCATAGGATACCAGCAAGGCGTTCCGGTACAGCTTATCCGTCTCCATGGTTACTTTGTAAAAGTATTGCTTGATTTCTTGATTTTCCGGAATGATATTTTCGGTAAGCAAAAGAACGATAAAATCTTTATGATCGCGAAAATCCTCAAATTGAGCGCCAATTTGCTTTTTTAACACTTCCTTAGGCGGCTTTCCGGCGAGATCTTCTTCTATATTTTTCATTTTGTTCATAGACATACCGATATAATATTCACAGGCAGATAACAGCAGCGCTTCTTTCGATTTGAAGTGCAAATAAAAAGCGCCCTTCGAAATGCCGCATTCACTGGCGATTTCTTGGATCGTCGTAGCTGCGAATCCTTTTTTCGCAAATAAACGAATGCTGGTTTTTATGATTCTCTCTTTTTTTTCATTCATGACGTGCTTCCCCTTAATCCTTGAAAAATTTAGTAAAATTTTCTGGTATATGAGTTGACGTTGTTGCGTTATAACGTTTAGTATTATATAGAATGACCAGTCAGTCAATAAAAAATGTAATGGAGGATATGATGAACCACGTTATTAATTTCGTTCTGAAAAACAAATTCGCCGTATGGCTGATGACGATTATTGTAACGGCAGCCGGCTTGTATGCGGGTATGAATATGAAGCAAGAGTCTATTCCTGACGTGAACATGCCTTACTTGACGATCAGCACGACATATCCGGGTGCAACACCAAGCCAAGTGGCTGATGAAGTGACCAAACCGGTTGAACAAGCCGTACAGAACTTGGACGGTGTCAGCGTTGTGACGTCGACGTCCTATGAAAACGCATCGTCGGTCATGATTGAATATGATTATGAGAAAGATATGGACAAAGCGAAAACAGAAGCAGCTGAAGCGTTAGAAAACGTCAACCTGCCTGATGACGCGAAGGATCCGGAGATTTCACGCTACAGCTTGAACTCATTCCCGATTCTGACGCTGAGCGTGTCCAGTGATAAAGATAATCTGCAAGAGCTGACGAAACAAGTGGAGGACAGCCTCGTTTCTAAGCTTGAAGGCATAGAAGGCGTTGCGTCCGTCCAAGTATCAGGCCAGCAGGTGGAAGAGGTTGAATTCTCTTTCAAAGAAGACAAACTGAAGGAATACGGCCTTGATGAAGATACAGTCAAGCAAGTGATTCAAGGTTCAGATGTGACAACTCCGCTTGGATTGTACACATTCGGAAATGAAGAAAAATCTGTCGTCGTCAGCGGCGATATTGAAACAATTAAAGATTTGAAGAATATGAGAATCCCGACGGCATCTGCTTCAAGTGCAGGCAGCAGCGCAGCATCTCAAGCAGGTGCGCAGAGTGCTCAAGCAGCCCAAAGCGCGCAAGCGGCAGCACAGGTGCAGCAAAGCGCAAGCACAGCAGTGCCGACGGTCAAGCTTTCTGACATTGCTACAATTAAAGATGTGAAAAAAGCTGAATCCGTTTCACGCACAAATGGCAAAGACAGCATCGGCATCAACATCGTCAAAGCAAACGATGCGAATACGGTAGAGGTTGCCGACGATGTCAAAGCTGAGCTGAAAAAGTTCAAAGAAGACCATAAAGGCTTCAATTACAGCGCAACTCTCGACATGGCGGAGCCGATCACACAGTCAGTTGACACGATGTTAAGCAAAGCCATCTTCGGTGCTATTTTTGCGATTGTGATTATTCTCTTATTCTTAAGAGATATCAAATCAACATTAATTTCTGTTGTTTCAATTCCATTATCATTGCTGATCGCACTCCTTGTGCTGCAGCAGCTTGATATCACATTGAATATTATGACGCTCGGCGCAATGACCGTTGCCATCGGACGTGTAGTCGATGACTCCATCGTTGTGATCGAGAACATTTACCGCCGCATGAGACTCAAAGATGAGCCGCTCCGCGGAAAAGCCTTGGTTCGTGAAGCGACGAAGGAAATGTTTAAACCGATCATGTCATCAACGATTGTGACAATCGCGGTATTCCTGCCGCTCGCACTTGTAGGCGGACAAATCGGTGAATTGTTTATTCCATTTGCCTTAACGATTGTTTTTGCGCTTGCCGCATCCCTAGTGATTTCAATCACGCTTGTGCCGATGCTCGCACACAGCCTGTTCAAAAAATCATTAACCGGTGCGCCGATTAAAGCGAAAGAACACAAACCTGGCAGACTTGCAAACATCTATAAAAAAGTATTGAACTGGGCGCTGAGCCACAAATGGATCACGTCTATCATCGCGGTTCTGATGCTCCTTGGAAGCTTGTTCCTCGTACCGTTAATCGGTGCCAGCTACCTGCCGTCCGAGGAAGAAAAAACGATGCAGCTCACATACAGCCCAGAACCGGGTGAAACGAAAAAAGAAGCCGAAAATGAAGCTGAAAAAGCGGAAAAAATCCTGCTTGACCGCAAGCATGTCGATACGGTTCAGTATTCATTAGGCTCTGGCAGCCCGCTTGCCGGAGGAGATTCTAACGGTGCGTTATTCTATATCAAATATGAAAGCGACACACCTGACTTTGATAAAGAAAAAGATAACGTTCTGAAGGAAATCCAAAAGCAATCTGACCGCGGAGAATGGAAGTCACAGGACTTCAGCTCTTCAGGCAATAATAACGAATTAACATACTATGTGTATGGCGATTCTGAAAACGATATTAAAGACACGGTCAAAGACATTGAAAAAATCATGAAAGATGAAAAGGATCTGAAAAACGTAAATTCAGGCCTTTCCAGCACATATGATGAGTACACATTTGTCGCTGACCAAGAAAAACTAAGCAAGCTCGGTTTAACCGCGTCTCAAATTTCTCAGGCCTTAATGTCACAAACATCGCAAGAACCGCTCACCACTGTGAAAAAAGACGGCAAAGAGCTTGATGTGAACATTAAGACAGAAAAAGACGAGTATAAGAGTGTGAAAGATTTAGAGAATAAAAAGATCACTTCCGCGACTGGCCAGGAAGTCAAAATCGGCGATGTGGCAAAAGTGAAAGAAGGATCAACATCAGATACCGTGTCAAAACGTGACGGAAAAGTCTATGCAGATGTCACAGGTGAGGTTACCTCTGACAACGTCACAGCCGTATCAGCTGCTATCCAGAAGAAAATCGATAAGCTTGACCACCCTGATAACGTATCGATTGACACAGGCGGCGTATCAGCGGATATCGCTGATTCCTTCACGAAGCTCGGTTTAGCGATGCTGGCAGCAATAGCGATCGTTTACCTTGTGCTCGTGATTACCTTCGGCGGAGCACTAGCGCCATTTGCGATTCTGTTCTCATTGCCGTTCACAGTCATCGGTGCCCTGGTCGGACTTTACGTATCAGGTGAAACGATCAGTCTGAACGCCATGATCGGTATGCTCATGCTGATCGGTATCGTTGTCACGAATGCCATTGTCTTAATTGACCGCGTGATTCATAAGGAAGCGGAAGGCCTGTCTACGAGAGAAGCGCTCCTGGAAGCCGGCTCTACACGACTCCGTCCGATCCTGATGACAGCCATTGCGACAATCGGCGCCTTGATTCCATTAGCCCTCGGCTTCGAAGGCGGAAGCCAGGTCATTTCAAAAGGACTCGGCGTAACGGTTATCGGCGGTTTAATCAGTTCAACGCTTCTGACGCTCCTGATCGTGCCAATCGTATATGAAGTATTGGCGAAGTTCCGCAAGAAAAAACCGGGAACGGAAGAAGAGTAAAAAACAAAAAGCCTCAGCTCTGCTGAGGCTTTCAGCTTGTTGAAAAACCCTCGCATTCGTTGTCAGGTCTGCGCGTCGGTGCTCACGAATTCTACATTCGCTCCGCTCCAATGCTCCCCCTTCCTAGACTACAAGGGTTTTCAATCAAGCTGAAAGAATGTTAAGGATGACAAAAGCTCAAAACAAGAATCAGTTTTGAGCTTTTGTGCGTTTTCACCTGTAAGATTATGTACATTTTGTTGCGATTTTTTTAACTCATAGTATAATTAAAGGTTGTTAGTGTAAAAATGGATCGGATACTCTTAAGTAGGATGATGAGATAATGAAACGTGCACGCATAATATACAATCCGACTTCAGGACGGGAGATCTTTAAAAAGCATCTTGCCCAGGTCCTGCAAAAATTTGAACAAGCCGGCTATGAAACCTCCACCCATGCGACGACATGCGCAGGAGACGCTACACACGCTGCCAAGGAAGCGGCATTGCGTGAGTTTGACCTGATCATTGCGGCAGGCGGAGACGGAACGATCAACGAGGTCGTCAACGGGCTTGCGCCTTTAGACAATCGTCCGACACTCGGTGTGATTCCTGTCGGCACAACGAACGACTTCGCCAGAGCGCTCGGAATCCCACGCGAGGATATTTTAAAAGCGGCAGATACGGTCATTAACGGCGTTGCCCGCCCGATTGATATCGGACAGGTCAACGGCCAGTATTTTATCAATATCGCCGGCGGAGGCCGTCTGACGGAGCTGACGTACGACGTGCCAAGCAAACTGAAAACAATGCTCGGCCAGCTTGCTTATTATTTAAAAGGAATGGAAATGCTGCCTTCACTTCGTCCGACAGAAGTCGAGATTGAATATGACGGCAAGCTGTTTCAAGGTGAAATCATGCTGTTTTTGGTCACGCTGACAAACTCCGTCGGCGGGTTCGAAAAGCTCGCGCCGGATTCCAGCCTGAATGACGGCATGTTTGATTTGATGATACTAAAGAAAGCAAACCTTGCTGAATTTATCAGGGTCGCCACGATGGCGCTTCGCGGAGAACACATCAACGACCAGCACATTATTTATACAAAAGCGAACCGCGTGAAAGTCAATGTATCAGAAAAGATGCAGCTGAACCTGGACGGCGAGTACGGCGGCATGCTGCCGGGCGAATTCGTGAATCTGTACCGGCACATTCACGTCGTCATGCCGAAGGAGAAAGCGGAACAGTTGGATGACTAAAACTTGGCTTGGTAAGCCAAGCTCAGAATGTTGACAAAATCCTAAAACAGTTTTCGTTTTAGGATTTTGTCATCTTTTCAGCGTGATTGAAAACCTTTGAAGTCTAGGAAGGGCGAGCATCGGAGCACAGCGAATGTTGAATTCGTGAGCACCGAAGCACAGGCCTGACAACGAATGCGAAGGTTTGCCTACACGCTGAAACTTGGCTTGAATAGGCCAAGTTTTTCTTTCGCTTAAAACTAGAGGTGATTATAGATGAAAATGAAACCCCCAGTAGAAAAAAATGAATACTACGATGTGACATTTGAGGATTTGACACATGAAGGAGCGGGCGTCGCAAAGGTCCAAGGCTTCCCGATCTTTGTGCCGAATGCCCTACCCGAGGAAAAAGCCCAAATCAAAGTGACACGCGTCAAAAAAGGGTTCGCCTTCGGCCGCCTGATTGAGCTGAAGGAAGAAAGCCCGCATAGAACGGACGCCCCATGCCCGATTTACAAACAATGCGGAGGCTGCCAGCTTCAGCACATGACCTACGAAGGCCAGCTCCTGTTTAAACAGAAACAAGTCAAAGACGTCTTAGAACGCATCGGCAAGCTGGACCTTTCAAAAGTCACCGTGCACCCGACACTCGGCATGGAAGACCCGTGGAACTACAGAAACAAAGCACAGGTGCCGGTAGGAGAACGGGAAGGCGGACTCGTCGCGGGATTCTATCAGCAAAGAAGCCATGACATCATCGACATGAGCGCCTGCCTGATCCAGCAATCCAAAAACGACGAAGCCGTTCAAGCTGTCAAAGACATTTGCGCAAACTACGGTGTCAAAGCCTACAACGAAGAACGCCACAAAGGCTGGCTCCGCCACATCATGGTCAGATACGGCGTTGTTACGGGCGAAATGATGATCGTCTTCATCACAAGAACAAGCGACTTCCCGCACAAAGCGAAGATCATCGAAGACATCACAGCGCAATTCCCGCACGTCAAATCCATCGTGCAAAACATCAACCCAAACAAAACAAACGTCATTTTTGGCAACGAAACAAACGTCATCTGGGGCGAAGAATACATCTACGACCTCATCGGAGACGTCAAATTCGCCATCTCCGCCAGATCGTTTTATCAGGTCAACCCAGAGCAAACAAAAGTGCTCTACGACAAAGCGCTTGAGTACGCTGAGCTTCAAGGGGAAGAAACCGTCATCGACGCTTACTGCGGCATCGGAACGATTTCTCTCTTCCTGGCAAAGCAGGCGAAAAAAGTGTACGGTGTAGAGATTGTGCCGGAAGCAATTGAGGACGCGAAGCGAAACGCCGAATTAAACGGCAACACAAACGCAGAGTTTGCTGTTGGAGAAGCGGAAACCGTGATTCCAAAGTGGTACGAAGAAGGCATTACAGCTGATACGCTGGTCGTCGACCCGCCAAGAAAAGGCTGCGACGAAGCCCTCCTGCGGACAATTGTGGAGATGAAGCCGAAGCGGGTAGTGTATGTGTCCTGTAATCCTGGCACGCTTGCGAGAGATTTGCGGGTGCTTGAGGATGGCGGGTACGTGACGCGCGAAGTGCAGCCTGTGGATATGTTTCCGCATACGAATCATGTGGAGTGCTGTGTGTTGATAAAATTAAAAGAATAAATAGTCAAAAATCTATGCTGATGGAACTGTTGGTTCTCTAAAACGATAATTGATTTCAATGGTTCCATTTGCATGTACTTCTATTTCATCTACTAACAAATGAAGCATTTCGGGGGTAAGTGTACCTTCCTTCATGAATTTATCTAAGCTCTTTTTAAAATCAATTATTTCTTTTTCAATCTTTTGAAATTCTAGGTCCTTAGATAGTTGGTGAAGGGTAGTTTCAAAATTTGAAATATCTTCATTGGTGATATTTATGGCTAATTGGTAATCTTCTTTAGATATAACACCATTAGCAAGAGAGATAACTAAATTGGATTTATCTCTCTTTTTATCGTTTAATTTTTCATTAATTTCGATTATCTTAGATTCGATTTTTTCTTTGTACTTTAACGCTTTTTCACTTAATTCTTTAAAATAATTTTCCTTACTGAATTTCAAATATATCTTATTTAGGTTGGTTATTACTTTATCAGTTAAATCTATTTCACTTACGTAATGATCACTACATGCTTTTAAACCATGTTTATTATAACTTCCACAAACATAACCTTTTCGATTCTTTTTAAAATGCATTGACCTCCTGCAATCTTTGCAAACCGCAGTATTTGTAAAGAGATGTACTTCAGCTTGAGGTCTCCTTCTTTTTCTAGTTATTAAAATCTCTTGTACAATAAGAAAGTCTTCTAAAGGTATGATTGGTTCGTGGCTTTTTTCAATAATTATTTGGTTTTCTAGGTTAACTGACCTTCTTCTTTTACTGGTAACACTCGGTCTATATTCTCTACATTGTTGTAGTGTCCCAGTATAGTGAGGATTTTCGAGAATTTTTCTTATTGAAGATCCGTGCCATTTGTCAGTAGCGTTCTTTTTGCGGGCAAGCTGCGAGGGACTAGTGACCCCTTCGTTATACAATCCCCTTGCTATTGCATCAAAGCCTTTTCCAGCAATATATTCTGAAAAGATTCTAATATTTACTATTTTCTCTGCGTTTGCTGAATTTGAGAGAGATATGATTGTAGAACGAACTCAAGAAGGTAAAATGTTGGCCAAGCAGAATCCGGATTTCCGAGAAGGAAGACCCAAAAAGTTCACAAAGCAGCAAATCAATCATGCATTAACATTACTAGAAAATCATTCGTATAAACAAGTTGAAGATATGACTGGGATATCAGTTTCTACACTTGTAAGAGCTAAAAAGAAGAAAGCTGCTGAAGCTATAAATGGATAAATATTGTGAATTAATTATTCAATATCTTGAGAAATTTTTATAAAAGTAATCAAAAGTTTAATGGGGGAAACGAAATGGCGCTCATTGATTTAGAAGATAAAATTGCTGAAATAGTGAATCGAGAAGATCATTCAGATTTCTTGTATGAATTACTCGGTGTATATGATGTTCCACGAGCTACAATTACGCGCTTGAAAAAAGGAAATCAAAACCTTACAAAACGGGTTGGTGAAGTACACTTAAAGAATAAGGTGTGGTTTAAGGAGGCTAAGAAAGGAAAGCTCTTTGACGCCCTTATTGATATAGAACAACAAGTTGAATATCTTTCAGCTAAGCCACGATATTTATTAGTTACTGACTATGATGGAGTATTAGCGAAAGATACAAAAACATTAGAGGCTCTTGATGTTAAATTTGAAGAACTTCCTCAGTATTTCGATTTCTTCCTTGCTTGGAAAGGTATTGAGAAAGTAGAGTTTGAAAAGGAAAACCCCGCTGATATTAAAGCAGCCGAACGTTTTGCACGGATATATGATGTACTTCGTAAAGAAAACAATATTATTGAGACTAATAGAGGGTTAGATTTATTTCTTATTCGTTTACTGTTTTGTTTTTTCGCAGAAGATACTGACATCTTCAAACGAAATAGTTTTACGAATTTAATTAAGACTTTGACTGAAGAAGATGGTTCAAATCTAAATAAATTATTTGCTGATTTATTTATCGTGTTAGATAAAAATGAACGAGACGATGTTCCATCTTATTTAAAAGAGTTTCCGTATGTAAATGGCCAGTTGTTTACTGAACCACATACAGAGTTGGAATTTTCTGCCAAATCCAGAAAGTTAATTATTGAGTGCGGTGAATTATTAAACTGGGCTAAAATCAATCCTGATATCTTTGGTTCAATGATTCAAGCTGTTGCTTCTGAAGAAAGCCGTAGTTATTTAGGTATGCACTACACAAGTGTCCCCAATATAATGAAGGTTATTAAACCGCTTTTCCTAGATAAACTTAATCAGTCTTTTTTAGATGCATACGATGATTATACAAAACTTGAAAATCTTCTAACACGAATCGGCAAAATTAAATTCTTTGATCCTGCATGTGGTTCAGGGAACTTTTTGATTATTACCTACAAAGAATTACGGCGTATGGAAATCAATATTATAAAACGACTTCAAGAACTCTTGGGAGAGTATCTTTATGTACCTTCAGTAACTTTATCTCAATTTTACGGAATAGAGATTGAAGATTTTGCACATGACGTTGCAAAATTATCACTTTGGATTGCTGAACATCAAATGAATGAAGAATTAAAAAATGAAGTTCATAATGCAGTACGCCCAACGTTACCACTTCATACAGCAGGGGATATTCGTTGTGCAAATGCTATTAGGGTTGAGTGGACTGAGGTTTGTCCCGCACAAGGATCTGAAGAAGTATATGTTTTTGGTAATCCACCGTATCTTGGTTCAAAAAAACAAAACAAAGAACATAAATCTGATATGTTATCAATTTTTGGAAAAGTCAAGAATGGTAAAATGCTTGATTATATTTCTGCTTGGTTTTACTTTGGTGCTAAATACGCTTCAACTACAAATGCAAAAGTTGCCTTTGTATCAACAAATTCAGTTACTCAAGGGGAACAGGTTTCTATCTTATGGAATGAGTTATTCAAGTTTGGAATTCAAATCAATTTTGCCTATAAATCTTTTAAATGGGCGAATAATGCTAAAAATAATGCTGCGGTAATTGTTGTGATTGTAGGTTTTGGCCCGTTAGATACCAAAGTAAACAAGTATTTATTTGTTGATGAAACGAAAAAGCTAGTTTCTAACATTAGTCCCTATTTAACTGATGGTGAAAATATTCTTGTTTCTTCTAGGACGAAGCCAATTTCAGACTTACCCAAACTGCATTTTGGGAACATGCCTAATGATGGCGGAGGATTACTCTTTACCATTACGGAATATACAGACGCAATCAATAAGTATCCTGAATTAGTTCCCTATTTTAAAAAGTTTATAGGTTCAGTAGAGTTTATTAATGGTGGTTTACGGTATTGTTTATGGCTTAATGAAGCAAAATATGAAAAAATAAAGTCTAATCCTCTAATACAAGAAAGAATCTCAATTTCAAAAAATCACAGGGAAAAATCAACAGATAAAGGAACGAATAAACTTGCATTAACTCCGTGGAAGTTTAGAGATACTCATGAAACAACTAATTATTCCATTGTTGTTCCATCTGTGTCTTCTGAAAATAGATTTTATATTCCAATGGGATTAGCAGGTGCAGATACAATTTTGTCAAATCTAATTTATGTAATTTACGATGCAGAAATTTACCTTCTAGGCATTTTGATGTCACGGATGCATATGACTTGGGTAAAAGCTGTAGCCGGAAGATTAAAAACTGACTATAGGTACTCTGCAGGTTTATGTTATAACACTTTCCCTATTCCTGAATTATCAACAAGAAGGAAGAATGAAATTGAAGAAGCAATTCTTGAAATTCTTGATCTTCGTGAAGAGCAGGGTGGTACATTAGCAGAGCTTTATAACCCTTCAACAATGCCAATTGAATTAAAAGTAGCACATGAAAAGTTGGATGGAATTGTAGAAAGAGCGTATCGTCAAAAACAATTTGAATCTGATGAAGAACGCTTAGAAGTATTGCTTAAATTGTATCAAGAAATGACAGAACGGTAGGTGTAAGGTGTATGGAAAATATAATTGAAATTAATTATAACCAAACTGGTAAAAGTAAGAAAACAAATGAATACGGTATGCGTGAAATGCAGGCAAGAGCTTTTGAAAAACGTAACTCACAATATCTCTTAGTTAAAGCACCGCCAGCTTCTGGGAAATCTAGAGCTTTAATGTTTATCGGTTTGGATAAGCTCATAAATCAAGGTTTGAGGAAAGTGATTGTTGCTGTACCTGAACGCTCTATAGGTTCTTCATTTAAAAATACGGATTTAAAAAGTTATGGTTTCTTTGAAAATTGGAAAGTTGATCCTAGAAATAATTTAACTGTTGGCGGAGATAACTCTAAGGTTAAATCTTTTGTTCGTTTTATGGAATCGGACGATCAGGTGTTAATATGTACGCACTCTACTTTGCGATTTGCGTTTGAAAAAATTGATGATAAAGCATTTGATAATTGTTTACTTGCAATAGATGAATTTCACCATGTATCGGCAGATGTCAATTCTCGATTAGGTGAATTGTTAAGAAGTATTATTCATAATTCATCAGCACATATTGTAGCGATGACTGGGTCGTATTTCCGTGGAGATTCTGTACCAATTTTATTACCAGAAGATGAGGAATTATTTGACAAGGTAACTTATTCCTATTATGAACAACTTGATGGATATGAATATCTAAAGGGATTTGGTATAGGATATCACTTCTATCAAGGCCAGTACACATCAGCTATTAATGAAGTATTGGATACAAATAAGAAAACAATCGTTCATATTCCAAATGTAAACTCAGGGGAATCGACAAAGGATAAGTACGATGAAGTTGGTAAGATACTTGATATGATTGGTGAAGTTGAATATCAAGATGATGATACTGGAATTATTTATGTTAAGCGACATTCTGACGGTAAAACATTGAAAATTGCAGATTTAGTAGATGACCAAGTTGGAAGAGAAAATGTCGTTGCGTATTTGCGTAATATTGAAGCCCTAGACGATTTAGATATAATTATTGCTCTTGGTATGGCGAAAGAGGGCTTTGACTGGCCGTTTTGTGAACATACTTTGACAGTTGGTTATCGTGGCTCACTTACAGAAATAGTACAAATAATTGGGCGCTGTACACGTGATAGTTACAATAAAACCTATGCTCAATTTACCAACCTAATCGCAATGCCTGATGCAAAGGATGAAGTAGTGACTTATACAGTGAATACAATGCTTAAAGCTATTTCTGCCTCACTTTTGATGGAGCAGGTCCTTACACCTGACTTTAAATTTAAACGTAGAAGAAATGAAAGTGAAAAATCTTCTACTACAGGAGAATTATTCGTTAAGGGATTGAAAGAACCATCAACAGAAAATGTCAAAAAGATTATTGAAAATGATATTAATGATTTAAAAGCAAAAATCATGCAAGATTCACAAGTCCAAAAAACATTTAGTGGAGAAGTAGATCCCAAAGTATTGAACAAAGTGTTGATTCCGAAAGTTATTCAAAAAGTATATCCAAATTTATCAGATGAGGAAATTGAGGAAGTTAGACAGCACGTTGTTCTAGATACAGTTATGAAAGGTGCTAAGTCTGAAGTTGTAGGAAGTAAAGAATTTATAAGAATGGCAGATAAGTTTATAAACATTGAGGATTTAGATATCAATCTGATTGATTCCATCAATCCGTTCCAAAAAGCATTTGAGGTTCTATCGAAAGAATTGAACTCACCAGTGCTAAAACTGATTCAGGAAACTATTGATGCAAAACGTATTAATTTTGATGAAGATGAACTAGTATTCATATGGCCAAAGGTTTAGGAATTTTATCGTTCAACTGGTAGAAGACCTGATTCAAAATCTGAAGACCCACTTGAAAGGCGTATGGGTGAAGCTGTATTATACATGCAAGAGCTTAGGAGGAAACGTGAAAATGGCAAGTAATAGATACCATTCTATTAATGAAATCATGGAAAGTCAGCTGTTTTACCAAATCACAACACCACCTAAGAAAACACAAAAAGCCCAGTATGATCCTGAAGTTGAAAAGTTTTTGGAGATTATTGAATTCGTCAAAGAAAATGGGCGAGAACCCCAAAAAGTCCCTACTGATTTAACTGAAAGAAGTTTAGCAAGTCGATTAATTGGGATTCGGAAAGATCCTGATCGTATGGAATATTTGAAAGAGTATGATGAAATTGGATTACTTGAAGTAAGATCGAAGGAACTAACAATTCCTAAAATTTCTTCAATTGATGATATTCTAAAAAGTGGCTCATCTGCATTATTAGGTGATAATTTAAATAATGATATAACTAGGTCAATTTTTGATACAAGTTCACTTCAAAAGGTTACGACAATGCCTGAATACGTTGCAAAGCGTAAAAAAATAAAAGATTTTGGAAAGTTTGAAGAGCTATTCAAGAAGTGCCACAAGGAAATTACAGAGGGTAAACGAAAAATTTTAACTTTCAAAAATGAACAAGACATACAGTCAAATAGTTTTTATATATTAAAAGGAGTTCTTCTTTATGTTGAAGATGTGGGAGAACGTAAAAAAGCAAAGGGAAAAACCAATGCTAGACTTCGATGTATATTTGAAAATGGAACGGAATCAGATATGTTACTACGTTCCTTATCAGCGGAGTTATATAAACATGGTAGACGTGTGACCGACAATGAAGATACATTGTTGGATAATGTTAGAGAAGATGATGTTTCGACTGGCTTTATTTACGTACTAAAATCTTTGAGTACAGATCCGCAAATTAGTTCCATTAAGAATTTATATAAGATCGGTTTTACAACTGGTTCAGTAGAAAATAGAATCAGGAATGCAGAAAATCAATCAACTTATCTTTATGCTCCAGTAGAAATTGTAACCACATATCAAGTGTTCAATATGAATGCTAGCAAATTTGAGACGGCAATCCATCATGCGCTAGCAAATAATAATTTGGATGTTTCTATTTTGGGGGCAAATGGAAAGATGTTAGTTCCTAAAGAGTGGTTCGTTGTCACACTTGAAGATTTACAAGCTGTAATAGATGAGATTGTGATGATGGTTCATCTTTATGACTAAATTAGTATATTAGGATTTTAGTATTAATAATAATTTTATAGTAGACTATGAAAAAATTTGATGCCATAACAATAACTTGTTCCGCTTTGGAGTTTGTCACAATTGTAGAATTATGTGTTGCGAGTATTAATAGGAAGGGGTTGAGCGACCGCAAAAAAAATTTTCGGTGCTGTCCGCAAAAGGGAGTTTGGGTGTTTTGCGTTATATTTGGTTGTGTGAAGGTTAGCGGAAACTCAATTCGTGAAGTTAGGATTGCGGTTATTACGACTGAGTAGTTTCGTCATACTCTTTTAGCAGTTTTTCTGTCTTATGCATTTCTTTGAGCATCGGATTCATGTAGTCGTTAGCTGATTCTAGATATGCTCTCGTCAGAGTGTCTAGTTTATTTCTAACTTTAGAGAGGTCTTCTTCGAATTTTCCATCCGATGATTGAAGGATAAATTCTTTTGCCTCTTCATATCTTTTTAATATGTTTTTCACCATTGGAGTTGGATTCTTTTGATTTATTGTTTTTATTACAGTGATTGTTAAATTTATTTGTTTTATTAATTCTTTTCTTACTGTCAAGGTGATGCTCCTTTTAAATCTCTATTCTATTTGAGAGTTGCTATATCTGTTTAATGGTTTGATAGACTACTCATCTTTATAATTTAGAGCAATTTTTACAACTTGTTCCGCTGTGTAATCTTCATTGCTCCAGAAAATTAAATCACTTGGTGCCGGATAAGGAACATTTTTCTCTAATAAATCGAGATATTCACTGACTTTCTCATCATCTAATGTTGGGTTCATTAATTCCTTTACAAGAAAGATCAACTCTTCTTTTGTCAGTTTATCCATTGTTTGCCCTCCAATAGATTGTATCTCCATTGATTTTACAAATGACTTTATTTCTTCTGATAATGTTATAGGTTGTTTGCATAATGATAGATAATTGTCTTGAGAAAAGTTAGTCTCATTATAGAGTTTATTAATTGTATTTATAACAATATATTCATATGGAAAACCTCTAAAATATCTTTATTTTAGATTGGTTTATAAAAAATAGCTCAGCAGAGTAGGGCTGAGCCATTTTTTAATTATAGACCGAGGTAACTAATTACAAATTCTTTATCATCCTCATCTTCAGGCAAAATACCAAGGTTTTTATATTCCCATATTGCGATTCTTTCATATCCATCTAATTCTGAGGCTAAAATATCATCATAATTATAATCTAATTGGAATTCTCCGCTACGATCCAATGTTAGTGTAAGGTTAGTCCAAACATCATCGTTATTATTTCTGTGTTCAGTTCTTAATTCTTCAAAAAGTTCTCTTAGTTCTCTTAACAACGTCTTGAAAATATCCTTGCTTACGTTGTAATGGCTAGGTATATCTTGTGAATAAATAATTTGATTATTTTCTGGTGTTCTGAAATGAAAAAGAACCATTGTGGAATCATCTAATACTTCTGCATAAAGATATATCTTTGTCCATTCACCAGGTATGATGTCATTGAGTTTTTCTCCAATAAGTTGATACAAATCTTGCATCTTCCTAGTTTCCATTCTTCTAACCCCCAGGCTGATTTTTAATAGAGACGCTTATTTCTTTTCTGCTCCCAATTTTGTAGGTTACATCGAAATATGATGGTCTAAGTGAATCCCCAGAATAGACTGGTTCTATTTGAACTGCTACTTTTTTAGGTGGTTTTTTGCTTAGGGCTTTTGCCCACTCCTGCTCCATCTCATACCATTTCCCACCGCTCCTATTAATCTGAGAATTCATCGGCACGATATTGTCAAACTGGCCTGAGCCTTTGAATTGGGTGGCGATTAAATGGCCGCCGTCATCGTCAGGCTTTCGGTCCTGGGGCTTTCCAGCATTCGTTTGTGCATATTGGTTTCGTTTCGCTTCTCCCAGCTGCAAGTCTGCTTTGACACTTGTAATTCTACCATAGTTGTCAGTCGTGTACGTGTAGCCTTCTTTTGTTTTGTAGATGATATTAGGCTTCAGCACTTTCTTTCTGCTCCATCTTGCGAAATGCTCGCCGTATTTGACGGTTACCGGCGGTACATGTGGCGCTGGAGTTCGTCTTCCGCTTGATGACGTTCCGTATGGTTTCGGCAGGATGACCTTGGCGAATTTTTGCAGTCCTTCTTTAAGCGTGACCCCGTTGACTGCGTTGTAAGGAACGCCTGCCGGCACTAAATCATGACGGGGATGATACGGGAGAATATCCGCAAGTGTGAGATCTCCGATTTGATTTAACTTGGTTTTGACGTGTTTTTTTGATACTTCAATGCCTGTGTTTACTTTTTGTTTGATGTGATCAACGGTTTGTTTTGAGACTGTTATGGCTTTTTGGGCTGTTGCTGATTTGCTTGCTGCTGTTTTGACTTTGGTCGTCACTTTGGCGGCTGTGCCAGTTTTTGAGACGGCTCCTACGCCTTTTGTGCCGACAATTGATGTGACAACAGTGCCAACCGCATATGACACCCATCTTGCTCTTGAGTAGGTGTCACCATTCACCATGTCTTTTTGATACGATTCTTCGATTGCCGCTGAAATGGCTTCATACGTTTTGATCGGGTGAGCCATCGCTCCGGTAATCGCTTCAACGGTTCCTCCCGGATCTGTGACCATATCCCACAGGCCTACGACCGCGTCTTTCCCGGAATCATAAAGGCCGACGGCAACCCCTTTGAAGCCTGCTTCAAGCTCACGCGTGTTTTCAATTTGGGTGAAGTATCTCTGTTGTTCAGCTGTCAGATTTTCATAGCCGATCGTTTTTGCCATTTCGTAGAATTCATCGGCATCTGCATAATCGTAGTTTTTCAGTCTTTCTTTCAGTTTCTCAATCTCGCGTTCCTTCGCTTCCTCTTTCTTAATCTTCAAGTAAGCCTCAGTCCGCTTTTCAATGTCGCCTTTTTTCTTATGTATGTCACTCTCACGGTACGCCTTGGCGTTGTAGTGGATGGGTGTGGCGTTTTTGCCTTTACCCGTTGCTTCTTGGAGCTTTTGGAAGTCGGATTTGATGAATTGTTCGTTTGGTTCAGACAGGGCGTATTCTGTTTTCAGGTCTTCGTCCAAGGCGTCCAATTTTTCCAGTGTTTTTTTGCGTTTGTCGTTGGCATCGGCCAGCTCGTCTTTGAAGGTTTCTGTTGAAAACAGGTCGAGCGGGAGGATGTCGTCGATATCGTTTAGGATGTCTTTCATCGCTTTTTTCTGTTCGGACATGATGGATTTAGATTTTTTATTGGCATTTGCCAGTTCGTGCTCCAGGAAGGATTCTTCGATGTATGCGTCTGAGAGGCCTTTGTCTTCGGCGGCTCCGGCGATGCTGTTGAAAAATGCGATTTTCATGTCGATGTAGTCGATCCACTGGTCGGCGACGCCGACGTGGTCGTGATAGAATGCCTTGATGTTGCTGGCGCCTTTTCCTGAGAATTCACTGTCACTGAGATCAGCGACTCCTTTTAACGCTTTTCTCAAGTTGACCATTTGCGTTCTTAGTTCTTTGTACTCTTTTGCACGGTCTGTCGCTTCCGAAAGCAGTGTTTTCGCTTCAAATACTTTCATGACCATTTCCCTTCTTTTGTTCGCTCAATATCAAAATTTTACCACGGGTCGGGATAAGGTGGGGGTGAGAACGTGTTTTGGTGGAAAAATGAGTCATTTGGCATGTGTCTTTATTCGTGGAGGGATTGGAGGAAACATGGTCGAAATGATATTGATTGCTACACATTTTTTGGAAGTTTGTATTCTATATTGTTTTTTAAGGAGCATGTTGATGACGAAAAAACGGATTACATTTGGTTTATTAGTTTTAATGGTATGTGTCATCCTGTTTGTTCTGTATGTTCAGTTACGCAATAAAGATAGTATTCCTGTCCAATCTTCCGCCATTCACCCCGAAGAAGACCGCATCTTTTTTATTTACTCCAATCCTTTCATAAAAGAAAGCGTGCTGCTTTCAACCTCTACAGGCGAACGGTTTAACAGGCGTACGTTTAAGGTGGCGGATGTGCCTTATATTCAAACGAAATCTTATGCATCAACAGACCTTGTATTATTGGCGGAACACGAGCCTTTTTACTACACGCTGGAGAAGGATGTGATCAAAGAGCATCCGCTGTCAGATCCATTTGCGTTTTGGTATGAGGGGAAGGATGTCACTATTGAGGCCTATAATGTTGATACGACGGGAAATGAGATCCACATAAACGACAGAAAAACGAAAAAGGAATATACCCTTACCTTGCCTCCGCTTGTCACAATGGGGGCCAGTGATGAGAACTTTATTTATATCATTCAAAGCATGTCTATTTACGTGATTGACAGAAAAACAGAGGAAATGATTGAGACCCTGAGCTTAGCCTCATACGCTGATCAATTCGCAGACTCGGAGGAATTTATCGTCGCGAGCTCGGATCATAAATTGACTGTGATTGAAAAAGGGACATGGAAGACGACATATATTGCGTATCCTGAAGATCTTGAATATGCAGATACTGTGTACTATGACAAAGAAAGCGGCAGTTTTTACGTGGCGTACGAGGACAAAGAGGGTGGAGCGAACTTGCTGGAATATGGGGAGGATTTTTCTATTCACACATACAGCTTGAAATTCCCTTATATGGAGGCGAAGTTTAAGGGGAATCTATTGTATATAGTTGCCCAGGAAGAGCATAAAAAGGGCATCGGCGGATACGTGGGTGTGTTTGATATCCATTCTAAGGAGATGCTTTATCAGTTTGATTTGCCTGAGGAACAGGTGAAGGTTCAGGATTTTGTTGTGGTTGACAATAAGTGAATACTATATGAAATAGAATGACAAAGACCCTTGCATAAAGGGTTCTTTTTTATGAAAAAAACAAATTGACAGGATGAAAAAACAATTTCTTCCTTCTATATTGTTTTCAAAATTTGGGATTGATAGAATATGACATATCTCATAGAGAAGGAGGGAAGCCGTTGAGTCAAGCCATACCGTCTTCGCGTGTTGGTGTTAAGATTAATGAATGGTATAAAATGATTCGCCAGTTCAGTGTTCCGGATGCTGAGATTCTGAAAGCGGAGGTTGAGCAGGACATTCAGCAGATGGAAGAAGATCAGGATTTACTGATCTATTATTCTCTGATGTGTTTTCGGCACCAGCTGATGCTTGATTATTTGGAGCCGGGAAAAACATACGGGAATCGCCCTACAGTGACAGAGCTTCTTGAAACGATCGAGACCCCTCAGAAAAAACTCACAGGTCTTTTGAAATACTACTCTTTGTTTTTCCGCGGCATGTATGAATTTGACCAAAAAGAATATGTGGAAGCGATCGGATATTATCGCGAGGCGGAGAAAGAACTGCCGTTTGTGTCAGATGATATTGAGAAAGCGGAATTCCATTTTAAAGTGGCAGAAGCGTATTATCACATGAAGCAAACCCATGTGTCGATGTATCATATTCTTCAAGCCTTGGACATTTATCAAAACCATCCTCTATACAGCATTAGAACGATACAAAGCTTGTTTGTGATCGCCGGCAACTATGATGATTTCAAACATTATGATAAAGCGCTCCCGCATTTAGAGGCGGCGCTGGAATTGGCAATGGACATTCAAAATGACAGGTTTATCGCCATTTCTCTATTGAACATTGCAAACAGCTATGACAGATCAGGAGACGATCAGATGGCTGTAGAACATTTCCAAAAAGCGGCGAAAGTAAGCAGAGAGAAAGTGCCTGATCTGCTTCCGAAAGTCTTGTTTGGATTAAGCTGGACATTATGTAAAGCGGGCCAAACACAGAAGGCGTTTCAGTTCATAGAGGAAGGATTAGACCATATCACAGCACGTTCTCACAAATTTTATAAAGAATTGTTTCTGTTCTTGCAGGCCGTGTACAAGGAGACTGTTGATGAACGAAAAATTCATGATCTTTTAAGCTATTTCGAAAAAAAGAACCTGCACGCTTACATTGAAGCATGTGCCCGGAGTGCTGCCGCTGTTTTTGAAAGCAGCTGTCACTTTGAACAAGCAGCTGCGTTTTATCGGAAAGTGCTGAAAGCCCAAGAAGATATTCTAAAAGGAGAGTGTTTATATGCCTATTAAGAAAAAAGTGATGATGTGTCTGGCTGTTACTCTAGTTTTCGGAAGCATGTCGTTTCCAACCCTGACAAACTCCGGTGGATTTAAGGAATCGACAGATCGAAATACGACGTATATCGATCATTCCCCTTACAAACTTAGTGATCAGAAGAAAGCCCTTAGCTAGGGCTTTTTCTTGCTTTACGGAAGACGTTCCATTTTCCACATCGCGGCATTCCTTCTATTTCTAACGCAAGACACTCGAAACAACCAAACCATTTGAGGTATAATGGATAAAGTGAATAACAGTATTTAGATTGATATATATGAAAGAGAGTGGAACATCATGGGCCGTAAGTGGAACAATATTAAAGAGAAGAAGGCGTCTAAGGACGCAAATACGAGTCGGATTTATGCGAAGTTTGGCCGTGAGATTTATGTGGCGGCGAAACAGGGCGAGCCTGATCCGGAATCCAACCAGGCGCTGAAGGTTGTGCTTGAACGTGCGAAGACTTACAGCGTGCCGAAAAACATCATTGAACGTGCGATCGAGAAGGCGAAGGGCGGAGCGGAAGAGAATTACGATGAGCTTCGTTATGAGGGCTTCGGGCCGAACGGATCAATGATTATCGTTGATGCGCTGACGAATAATGTAAACCGTACGGCGCCGGAAGTGCGTGCGGCGTTCGGGAAAAACGGCGGAAACATGGGTGTGAGCGGATCTGTTGCTTACATGTTTGACGCGACGGCTGTAATCGGTGTGGAAGGCAAAACGGCTGACGAAGCGCTTGAAATCCTGATGGAAGCGGATGTTGATGTACGTGACATTTTAGAAGAGGATGACAGCGCGATCGTGTATGCCGAGCCTGATCAATTCCATGCGGTGCAAGAGGCGTTTAAAAACGCGGGTGTCGAGGAATTTACAGTAGCGGAGCTGACAATGCTTGCGCAAAGTGAAGTAACGCTTCCGGATGATGCAAAGGAACAGTTTGAAAAATTGATTGATGCATTAGAAGATTTGGAAGATGTTCAGCAGGTATATCATAACGTTGATTTAGGTGAGTAAGGAGTGAGCAGGCTGTTATGGCCTGCTTTTTTTGTCCCGGAAATTGTTTTAGCTGTATGTAGGCGGCCGCCTATACGATCTATAAGATATTCTCATACTCTGGACTGTAACCTATGTGAAGGAGAGAGTAAATATGACTGATACAAGACATATGTATGGCGGACCTGGTTTTGGTCATTATCAGGGCTTTGGTATTGGCCACCCGGGCTATGGCATGCAAAGCACAGGCTATCCGGGCTATGGCATGTATGGAGGCCACCCGGGCTATGGCATGCAAGGCTACCCAGATCACGGCATACATGGAGGAGTCGGCGGCTATCCGGGATATGGTGGGTACGGCGGTTACCCAAGCGGCGGCTATGGAGGCTCTCCGGGAACTGGAAGCTATCCGAGCATGCACCATGAAAATGATGGCCATCACCACTATTATCACCATCATCATGATGGAAAAGATAATCTTCATCACCATCATCACCATGTTGGAAAGGATAATCATCACCACCATCATGATGGTCATTATGGCCACCATCATCACCATATGGGCCACTGGGGAAAAGACGGTTATAAATAAAGAAGATGATGATAAAAAGAGGACACTCTTGCAGATCAAGAGTGTTTTTTTAGCTTTTTTCTTGACTGTTCAGTCTGGAAAATGGTAACATTTGTTTCAGGAGGTGATCATTTTTTGGGGAGGAATAAAGAATTTGATACGGCGCTTGTTCTTCACAGGGCGATAGAGGTTTTTGGAGAGTATGGCTACGAAGGAACGTCTCTTCAGGATCTGCTCTCTCATTTAGGCATTGCGCGCCAAAGTTTGTATGATACGTATGGAACGAAGCGTGATTTGTTTTTGTCCGCTGTGAAATCGTATCTTGAAGGGAAAAACGCTGCCGTTATGGAAAGGCTTGAAGCGCCAGGATCTGTAAAGGAAGCCATTCGTGATATTTTTCAGGAGGGTGTCAATGCCCTGAGGGATCCGGAACGGGCGAAGGCGTGCTACATTATTAACAGCGCGATTGAACAGATCCCGCATGACCCTGAGCTTGCCCGGTATTTTGAAAGACAATCCAAGCAGCTTGAGGACGCTTTTTATCACGGGCTTTTAAGAGCGAAGGATCAAGGAGAATTGAATGGCGAAGATACTGATATATCTGCGCTTGCTCGGTACCTGAATCAGAGCAGGCTGTCACTGACATTTATTGCAAAAGTGACGGCAGATATGGATCGGCTTCAGGACCATGTTGACGTGAGTTTATCAGTGCTTGATTAACATGTGGTAAAGGATTCTTTGCCCATGTATGTACTTTTTGGACTGAATAGTCTAGAAATAAAAATGAGGTGATGATGAATGTTGATGAATGAGTTTGAAAAAGCATGTGAAACATTGAGAAAGTTTATGGCTTATATGCTTGAGAAGGACATGAAGAGCTGGACGGAGCTTTGGGATGAGAATGCTGTATTTGAGTTTCCTTATGCGCCGGAGGGATCACCAAAAAGAATAGAAGGAAAAGCGGCCATTTACGATTATATTAAAGATTATCCTAAGCAGATTCATCTTTCTTCATTTACCGCTCCGACAGTGTACCGTTCAGCAGACTCGAATACGGTGATTGCGGAGTTTCAATGTGACGGCCATGTGATTGAGACTGGACTGCCTTATCGCCAAAGCTATATCAGTGTCATCGAAACGAGAGACGGCCGCATTGTGCGTTATAGGGATTATTGGAATCCGCTTGTTGTAAAAGAGGCCTTTGGAGGATCATTTTTGCAAACAGAGGAGAGTGGGAAATGATGAAACAGAATCCGATTTTAATCACGGGCGGGACCGGCACAGTCGGCAGCCGAATCGCCAGCCGTTTAATAAAGCTGGGATACAGAGTGCGTATTGCAAGCCGGAAAAAGGGCGCGCTTGCTGATGCTGAGTATGTGTATTTTAATTGGAAGTACGCCTCCAGTTTTACGCCTGCTCTGGAACAGGTAAAACAGATCTATCTTGTTGCTCCGGTCGGTGTATTTGATCCGGCTCCCTATGTGCTTCCCTTTTTAAAGGAAGCAAAGCGTCTCGGCGCAAAGCGGGTAGTGATGCAAAGTGCGTCTGTTGTCTCCGAGAACGGTCCCGTGTTTGGCGCGCTTCACCAGGCAGTGCGCGAGTTTCCAGAATGGACGGTGCTGCGGCCCTCATACTTTATGCAAAATTTCATCAATGTCCAGCACCGCATGTCTATTCAAACGGAGGGGCGCATCACAACGGCTTCGGGTGAAGGAAAACTTGGGTTTATTGACGCTGATGACATCGCAGAAACAGCCGTCAGGGCTTTGATTGATGATGTTCCTCATCAAACACATCATATTCTGACAGGTCCCGAGGCGCTGAGCTATGCCGAAGCGGCGGAGATCATTGGAGCTGCGGCGGGACGCCGGGTGGAGCATGTCAGCATTTCTCGTTCCGAGCTGCAGCATAAAATGGAGGCAGGAGGTTTGCCCGCGGATTATGCCCATTTTATGGCGAAGCTTGATGAGGCAATTAGCCATGGTGCGGAACATCGGGTAACGGATACAGTGAAGCGTGTGACGGGAAAAGAACCTCGTTCGCTGTCAGAGTTTGCGGCTGCTCATGCTGCATATTGGACCTCATTTTGGACTGAATAGTCTAGAAAGACCTTCGGCGCTTCCGAAGGTCTTCTTATTGAAAAAGCTAAGTCGTGTTTTAGTCATAATCATGCCTCCTGCCTCATACCTATTAAGGTCATTGTTTTTGAGAAAGGAGGAGCCGGAATGAAGGATATGCAGCCGTTTACGCCTGTCAAATCATATACGCCCTTTCACAGCCGTTTTGATCCCTGTCCGCCCATAGGGAAGAAATATTACAGAACGCCCCCTAACCTTTATATGACCTTTCAGCCTGAGCACATGGAGCAGTTTTCGCCGATGGAGGCTTTGAGGAAAGGCACCCTTTGGAAGGATCTCTATGATTTTTATGAAAACCCTTATCGAGGGGGAGACGCACATGGCAAAAAAGGTTGACGCCGAATATTATCGTCAGCTAGAGCAAATACAGGCTGCTGATTTTGTGCTTGTTGAGCTGAGTCTTTATTTAAATACACATCCTCATGATGAAGATGCGTTGAAGCAATTCAATCAATATTCCGGCTATTCAAGGCACTTAAAAAGACAGTTCGAATCCTCTTACGGACCGCTTCTGCAGTTCGGCAACAGCCCCGCGGGCAAGGATTGGGATTGGGGAAAAGGGCCATGGCCGTGGCAAGTATAAGGAGGAATGCCTGAATGTGGGTGTATGAAAAGAAGCTGCAATACCCTGTCAAGGTCAGTACGTGCAACCCGACGCTGGCGAAGTATTTGATTGAGCAGTATGGCGGAGCGGACGGCGAGCTGGCCGCGGCTCTCCGGTATTTGAACCAGCGTTATACGATTCCTGATAAGGTCATCGGCCTTTTAACAGATATCGGCACGGAGGAGTTTGCCCATTTGGAAATGATTGCGACCATGGTCTATAAGTTAACGAAAGACGCCACACCGGAGCAGCTGCGTGAAGCTGGGCTTGGCGATCATTACGTCAATCACGACAGCGCGCTTTTTTATCATAATGCGGCGGGCGTGCCGTTTACCGCGAGCTATATCCAAGCGAAGGGCGATCCGATTGCCGATTTATACGAAGATATTGCCGCAGAAGAAAAGGCGCGGGCGACGTATCAATGGCTGATTGATATTTCGGATGATCCTGATTTAAACGATTCCCTGCGTTTTTTGCGTGAGCGTGAAATCGTACACTCTATGCGCTTCAGAGAAGCGGTTGAAATTTTAAAAGAAGAACGGGATAAAAAGAAGATTTTCTAATAGGCAGATTGGCCTCTCTTTCATACACCCTTTTACATACAGAGAAAATGGTCTGTTTTTGCAGTTTGGTCTGCATTATAATCAAGGTGTGTGTGCAAGCTTACTTTTTGATTGGGAGGCCTTTATGACAGCTTTTAAGATTGAGAACGAAACGATTGCAGATGGATTTTACGCGTGTCCGGCCGTCTATGAGGATGCAGAATCGATTACCGGGTTGCTCGTCCGAACAGCTGAATGGCTCCGGGATCGGGGTTCTAACCAATGGAGCGGACTTCTCAAAGGGCAAGATATACATGATATCACGGGGTCAATTGAAAAGGGACATGTGTTTGTGTTTAAAAAAGATGAAGAGCTTGCGGCTGTCGTGATGCTGCTGCCTGCACCGAGCGAGTGGGACCGGACGCTTTGGGGAGACGATGGGCATGAGGAGTCCATTTATTTACACCGCCTCGCAGTAAGCCGCCGGTTTGCGGGACAGGGGCTTGGAGCCCGCGTCCTTCAGTGGGCGGAGACGGGCATACACTTTCCGGAAAAAACGCGGATCCGGCTTGACTGTGTCGCTGATAGTGACGCCCTGCATTCCTTTTATCGGCGTATGGGATATGAATTCATGGGTGCTGATGCGTCCGGATATCATTTGTTTGAGAAAGAGATTACGGCAGAATAAGCGTCCTTTGCAGGGGGCTTTTTTGTCTTTTTCTAAAAGGGAGGCAGGCGATGTGTGGTCAATATTATTTGTGACAGGGATTGTGACGGCTTGTCTGTTTGCTGGCGTATCCGTATTGATGCGGATGAGATTTCCTGACAAAAGTCGGCCGGAATGGATGTTGGCCGGGCTGATCGTCCTTGGTGTGTTTGCGATCTGGTACAGCCTCGTGTATGTACGCGGCTGGGAAGGGGCTGCGCTCGGAATGCTTGGATTCAATGTCATTTTCGGAGCCATTGCCGGATATTTGATCGATAAGGCCATCCGGCGTTACAGGAAAAGATAAGGCTGCTGCCGTCTCTCAACAGGTCGAAATTTTCACAGACCGGCAGGAATTTTCTTTCGAAAGGAGAAATACATATTACTTTAAAATGAAAGCGTTTTCCAAAGCAGGAAGGTGATGTTGATGATACACAGTGTGGCAAATGGGCTGAATCATTTTTGTACGTGGGTGATGAGACTGGCCTATTTGAATGTGCTTTGGATTTTGTTTTCTCTTGCAGGCCTGGTTGTATTTGGGCTGATGCCCGCTACTGCCGCGATGTTTACAGTGGCGAGAGAATGGGCGAAGGGGAATACAGATGCCCCGGTGTTTTCTGTCTTTTTTCGGACGTTTAAAAAGGAATGGCGGGCATCACAGATCCTCGGGCTTATCGTTGTGACGGCTGCCCTGTTTCTGTTTGCGGATATGCGGATAGCGGCTCAGATGGACCAGCCTGTGCTCGTCAATGTATTCGTGAGCATTAGTTTGATTTTCGCGTTTGTTGTGCTGTATGTGTTCCCGGTATTTTCTCATTTTGACGTAAAAATCAGAGAGGTGCTGAGCATCAGCTTTTTCATTGCCTTCAGTCGTCCGGCGGTGACGCTTTTGATGGCAGCGGGCGCTGTCGGTGTGCTTTGTCTCGTTCTGTTTCATGTCACGTTTCTATTGTTTTTCAGCGGGAGTTTACTCAGCCTGATCTTAACGAAGCTGTCCTTTAAAGCGTTTCGGTCAATGGATCAGCGGCAGGAGAAAGAAAAGGCGGCATGAAGAAAAGAGTTGCTGGCTGGTACAGGCGGATGAAGATTAAGGATAAGCTGTTTGTGTTTCTATCGTTGATTATGGCCGTATCCTTTCTGTTTGTATACAGCGGGGTCCAGTATGCCTTTCATGTGTATGATGAGCAGATTTACCGCAAGTCCTCGGAGGTGCTTCGGATGTCTTCTGAAAGGATCGAAGACGAGCTGAAGAAGATAGAGGATGTGTCATATGAAATCATTACAGACGAACAGATTCAGCGCATCCTGAGCATGCAAAATCGGGATGATACGTATGATCAATATCAAATGAAGCAGGAGCTGTGGGATCAGCTTGCGGGATATGCCAGCGATGAAAAGTACATCGATTCCATTCATGTGATTGATGCCCGCGGCTCAGAGTATTCAGCCGGAAGCAGTTCTTCAGATCTTTTGCAGCAGGAGCAGGAAGAGGTATTTAAGCGAGCGAAAGCGAAAAGTGGAAGAAATCTTTGGATGACGCTCGGCGGGTCAGACCCCGTCCTGATTTCAGCACGGCAGATCAGGTCCTATCACCAGCTGAGTCTGAACGGCTTGGGCATGGTACTGATCCAGGTCAATGTAAAACAGATGATTCGTGATGTGCCGAAGGATTGGGGCGATTCAGTCGGAGACATTATGATTGCTGACCAAGGCGGTAATTTGGTGTATACGGCACATGCATCAGCGCATGTTCCTGAGGCAGCAAAAGAGACGTTGAAGCACCCCGGTTATGACTTGATAAAAAAGAATGGCAAACGTTACTTTATTTCTTATCTTCAATCATCCTACCAAAATTGGAGCTACTATAACGTTATCCCCTTTGATCAGATGTTCGCAAAAATTTCCTTTATGAAAACAGTGATCGGCACATGCTTTCTTCTCTTTTTCTGTGTGGTTTTGCTTTTCGGAAGGAAAATCGCCAACAGCATCACGGAGCCGATTGAACAGCTTGTGACCGCGATGAAATCGGTACAGCACAGCGGCATTGAAGCAGGTGTGTCGCTTTCTCTGCCGGAACATACACAGGATGAGGCCGGCATGCTGAACCGCCATTTTACTGTCATGATGAAACGGATTAATGAGCTGATGGAAGAAAATGTGGAAAAACAGCTCATCATTAAAGAAACCGAATTGAAAGCACTGCAAGCCCAGATCAATCCGCATTTTTTATATAACACGCTCGAGTCCATCAATTGGCTGGCCAAGGCGAATCAGCAAAAGCAAATCTCAAAAATGGTGGAATCGCTCGGTTTTCTTCTGCGAAACAGCATACATATGAAGAAGGATATCGTGACCATTCAGGAGGAGGCGGACATTGTACGTCACTATATGACCATTCAGCGATTTCGATTTGAAGAGCGCCTGAAATTCACGTTGGATATTGACGATGAGGTGAAGCATTGCCTCATTCCGAAACTGACGCTCCAGCCGCTTGCGGAAAATGCGATTCAATACGCGCTTGAACCCTTTACAAGGCCATGCGCCATCCGGATTCAGGCGAAAAAGGCGAAGGGCTGTGTCTGTATTACGGTCGAAGATAACGGCCCTGGCATGGATGGACGGATTCTTGAATCAACGGGTGGAAGAGGAATCGGACTTTGGAATATTCGCGAGCGCATCAGCCTGACATTCGGAGAGCCATACGGATTGCGGATTCATAGTGAGCATGAAAAGGGGACGAGGATTGTGATCACAATACCGTGCCGAAATGAGGTGGTGTGATGTATAAAATACTGCTGGCTGATGATGAGAGGATTATCCTTGATGGAATGGCGGGAATCATTGAGTGGGAGTCGCTTGGCGCCTCATTGATCGGAAAAGCGCAGAACGGACATGAAGCATATGAAAAGATTGTACATAAGCAGCCGCATATCGTCATCACAGACGTCAAAATGCCCGGCATGGACGGGCTTGAGCTGATCAAAAAGGTGTCAGCCGTCAGCCCGTCGGTGCAATTTATCGTCCTGTCCGGGTTTGGAGAGTTTGAGTACGCAAAGGAAGCCATGAAATATGGGGTGAAGCATTATTTGCTGAAACCCTGCAATGAACAGCAGATTATCAGCTCGCTGGAGGAAATCATTGCTGAGCTGAAGCGGCAAGATGTGCACAAAAAGAAAACAGCCCATCTGAAACACGAGCTGGACCATATCCGTTCCTTTGCAGCCGATCAATACTTGGAAGGCTTGATCGCCGGTGTGGCCCAGCTTTCTCCGCCGCCTTCACTTGCCGGAAAAAAGATCCGCCTCTTGATCTTAAAAGGGGAACAATCTATTGATGCTGCAGCCAGAGAGGCACTCGGATCGGCACTGACAGCGGTTTGCAGCAGCGGTGAATGGACCGTGCTCGCCGTAGAGGAGAACGCCGCTGAAAAGGTGGCGGAGGTTTTTGCGGACCGCAAGATGGCCATCAGTCAGGCGGGAGAACTCCGGCACGCGGGGCAGCTGTTTCGTGACACAGCTGAAGCGTCTGGTGACCTGCATGGGAGCGCAGTGATTTCAAAAATGATCAGGCTTATTGCCGACGAGCTCGGAAATCCGAATCTGTCCTTAAAATGGGCGGCGAAGGATATGCTGTTTATGAATCCTGATTATCTCGGGAAGTTATTTAAGCAGGAAACAGGCGAGAAATTTTCCCAATATGTTACACGGGTGCGTCTTGAGCATGCGATGAAGCAGATGAAAATAAGGAGGGACGTGAGCGTTTCAGAAATTGCTGAAGAAATCGGGTTTGGCGATAATCCGAAGTATTTCAGTCTTGTTTTTAAAAAATATACCGGTCTGACACCGTCAGAATTCAGAAGAAAACAGGGAGGCGCTTCCGCAGGATAGCCATCTCTGTTTTTTTGACTTTCGCCACTGTTTTTTGAGTGTTTCGCCCTATCCGAACGCTTTAAAATAAAATGTAAGCACTTACATTAAAGGGGGGATTGGTTTGAAGAAGATTTGTTACGTGCTGTTATCCCTTGTCTGCGTCTTTTTGTTCAGCGGATGTTCAGCGGGTGAAGAGGCCTCGGGAAAAAAAGAAGATGTTACACTCAGAATCGCGTGGTGGGGCGGGCAGCCAAGGCATGATTATACAACTAAGGTAATTGAACTATACGAGAAAAAGAATCCGCACGTCCATATTGAAGCGGAATTTGCGAACTGGGATGACTACTGGAAAAAGCTTGCGCCCATGTCTGCCGCCGGCCAGCTTCCTGATGTCATTCAAATGGATACCGCTTACTTAGCCCAATACGGAAAGAAGAACCAGCTGGAAGATTTAACGCCGTATACAAAGGATGGAACGATTGACGTCAGTTCAATCGACGAGAATATGCTGTCGGGCGGAAAAATCGACAATAAGCTTTATGGATTTACGCTAGGTGTCAACGTGCTGTCTGTGATTGCCAATGAAGATTTGCTGAAAAAAGCCGGTGTGTCTATCAATCAGGAAAACTGGACGTGGGAGGATTACGAGAAGCTGGCGTATGATCTTCAGGAAAAAGCCGGTGTCTACGGTTCCAACGGAATGCATCCGCCTGATATTTTCTTCCCTTATTATTTGCGCACAAAGGGTGAGCGCTTTTATAAAGAAGACGGCACTGGCCTCGCGTATCAAGATGATCAGCTGTTTGTCGATTACTTTGAACGGCAGCTGAGGCTAGTGAAAGCGAAAACGTCCCCAACACCTGATGAAAGCGCACAGATTAAAGGGATGGAAGACGATTTTATCGTCAAAGGCAAATCAGCGATTACATGGAACTACTCCAATCAATATTTGGGCTTTGCCCGGCTGACAGACTCGCCGCTGTCTCTCTATCTGCCGCCGGAGCAAATGCAGGAAAAGGCGCTGACACTGAAGCCCAGTATGCTGTTTTCCATTCCGAAAAGCTCTGAGCATAAAAAAGAGGCAGCGAAATTTATTAATTTCTTCGTGAATAATGAGGAAGCGAACCAGCTGATTAAAGGCGAGCGAGGCGTTCCAGTCTCCGACAAGGTGGCGGATGCGATTAAACCGAAGCTGAATGAGGAAGAAACCAACATCGTGGAGTATGTAGAAACCGCGTCAAAAAACATCAGCAAAGCCGATCCGCCAGAGCCTGTGGGAAGCGCGGAGGTCATCAAGCTGCTGAAAGATACGTCAGATCAGATTCTGTATCAGAAGGTATCGCCGGAAAAAGCCGCCAAAACGTTCCGGAAAAAGGCCAATGAGATATTAGAGAGGAATAATTGACGGGAAATGGGGCTGACGCAATGAAAAAAAGCCGGAGTATAAGAAAAGACAATCTGGCGGGATATGCTTTTATTTCTCCGTTTATCATCGGGTTCCTATGCTTTACGGTGATTCCGATGGGGGCGTCCCTGTTTCTGTCCTTCACGAGCTATGACTTGTTTACGGCGCCGAAATGGATCGGGCTCGACAACTTTAAGGAAATGTTTACGGGTGACGAAAAGTATTGGCAGTCTCTGAAGGTGACGTTTACGTATGTGCTTGCCGGGGTTCCGCTCCGCCTCGGCTTCGCGCTTTTTATCGCTGTCATTTTAAACAATGCAGCAAAAGGAACGGCCATTTACAGAACGCTCTTTTATCTGCCTTCGATCATCGGCGGGAGCGTCGCCGTGGCGATTATGTGGCGCAATATTTTTGGCAATGACGGGGTCATCAATGCGCTGCTGTTTTTTGTCGGGATTGATCAAAAAATTCTTTGGTACCAGAATCCGACAAGTGCGCTGTGGACATTGATTCTGCTGTCCGTCTGGCAGTTCGGGTCGTCAATGCTGATTTTTTTGGCCGGGCTGAAAAACATTCCGTCTTCGTATTTGGAAGCGGCAAGTGTGGATGGGGCAAATCGGGTGCAGCGTTTCTTCAAGATCACGCTTCCGATCCTTACACCGATTATTTTCTTTAACCTAGTGATGCAGACGATTTCTGCTTTTATGACATTTACACCTGCCTATATCATTTCGAAGGGCGAGGGCGGGCCGCTTGACGGGACACTTCTCTATTCGCTCTATTTGTTCCAGCGTGCGTTTAACTATTTTCAAATGGGCTACGCATCGGCGATGGCGTGGGTCATGCTTGTCATTGTCGGGCTGATTACGCTCATATTGTTTAAAACATCGTCATATTGGGTTCATTACGAGTCAAAGGAGGAATGACGGATGGAGCCGGTCAACCAGCCTGTCAGAGAAGCCCCGGTTTTTGAGAGAAAAAAAGCCGGGCGCGTCAGTCCCAAACGCATACTGTTCCATGTTTTTACGGCAACGCTGGCGGTGTTGCTGCTGTACCCGGTTATTTGGCTGTTTGTCAGCTCGTTTAAAGAAAGCGCCAGTATTTTTACAACCTCACATTCTCTCATTCCAGACCCTTTTATTCTCAGTAACTATGCTGAAGGGTGGAAGGGCATTGCGGGACAGCCGTTTCTGACGTTTATTAAAAACTCGGCGATTATTGTCGGGCTGTCAACAATCGGTGCCGTCATGTCATCGGCTGTCATTGCGTACGGATTTGCGCGTATACCGTTTAAGGGAAAAAAATTTTGGTTTGCGTGCATGATGGGGACGTTAATGCTGCCTCATGAAGTGTTGATGATTCCGCAGTATATTATGTTTGCGAAATTAGACTGGCTGAATTCCTTTAAACCAATTGTCGTTCCGCAATTTTTCGGGCATGCGTTTTTTATCTTTCTGATGATCCAGTTTATCCGGACGATTCCCGAGGAGCTGGATGAAGCCGCGCGAATCGACGGATGCGGACGCTTTGCCTGCTTTTGGCGGATCATTCTCCCGCTGATTGCCCCCGCGCTTGCGACGTCTGCGATTTTCTCCTTCTATTGGAAGTGGGAGGAGCTGATTCAGCCGCTCTTGTATTTGAATAAGCCGGAGCTTTACCCTGTTTCACTTGCGCTGAAGCTTTTTCTCGATACAGAGTCGGCTTCGAACTGGGGCGCGATGTTTGCCATGTCAGCCGTCTCGTTATTGCCTGTGATTCTTGTTTTCTTTTTGTTTCAGAAATATATCGTTCAGGGCATCAGTACGACCGGATTAAAATAAAAAGGAGTGTTGCAGATGGCACAGCTTATCTTTGATGAAGAAAAGGTGACGTCGGTTATTGACCGGATCGTGAAACGGACATTTCAGATGGATTTTGCGTGGGATTGGCCGGGCGGCGTTGCGTTTTACGGTGTGGCGGAGGCCTATGAAGCGACGGAAAACGAGGAATATATCAATCTGTTAAAAACGTGGGTGGATGAACAGCTGGAGGATGGGCTGCCGCCGCTTTCGATCAACGGAGTTTCCATTGGGCATACGCTTTTGTTCCTCCACAAGGTGACAGGTGATGACGTGTATTTGGAAACAGCGGCCGAGATGGCGGAATATGTGCTGCATAAGGCGCCGCGCTTTGGCGAGGGTATCCTTCAGCATACGGTGAATGCGGCAGAATACGTATTCCCTGAACAGGCATGGGCGGATACGCTGATGATGGCTGGGCTGTTTATGCTGAGAATCGGGCGGGTCATGGAGCGTGAGGATTATTTTGAAGACGGCCTGCGCCAGTTTCACGGACATGAGGATGTGCTTCAGGACCCTGTCACGAATTTGTACTACCACGCCTGGGACAACAAAGCGCAAAATCATCTGTCGGGGATTTATTGGGGCAGGGCGAACGGCTGGGCGGCACTCACGATGGCAAAGGCGCTCCCGCTTATTGAGGTGACACATCCTTCCTTTATGATCATCGACGGATCGCTCAGAGACCAGCTGAGCGCGCTTGTCCGGCTTCAGGATGAATCAGGGCTGTGGCATACAATTTTGGATGATCCGGATTCTTATCTGGAGGTTTCGGCATCAGCGGGTATTGCTTCTGCTCTGATGTCGAGCGGAAAGCTGTATACAAAATATGTGCAGAAATCGCTTGCCGCCATTTTGGATGCAGTGGAAGAGGACGGACGGGTCAGCAGGGTATCGGCCGGGACAGCCGTCATGAAAAATGCCGAAGGATACAAACAGGTGCCTTACAAACGAATACAAGGATGGGGGCAGGGACTTGCGCTGACGTTTCTTGCTGATGTTTTGAAAACGAAAAAACGCTTGTATCAGTAAAGATAGCGGCGGGGGGAGAGGGATGAAAAAACAGCCTCAACAGAAGGAACGGGTTTCTCGCTGGAAGGGAACGTATTTCAAAAGAAACTTTGTCTTCATTTTGCTGATTGCCTGTATTCCCGGATTGCTGACTGGCGGCGCAATCTACTTTCTTTCGATCGACAAGGTGGAGAAAGAGCTGCAGAGATCGCATGAAACACAGGTGGCGCGTGAGGTCAGCCGAATGGATGAGAAGCTGGGAGTGCTTGAACTGGCACTCACCCAGATGGCCTACGATTCTTCACTGATGAACGGATTGGCCGAGAGGGATTTGGAGAAAGACTTTACGTTCTCCTATCAATTAACGAAAAAGCTGTTTCTTTTGCGGGATCAGCAGCCGCTGATCGAGCAGGCTTCCATCTTTCTGAACAGCCCCCGGCCACTTGTGCTGAGCCCTGAATACAGCGCTTTGACAGAACAGGAGGCGCTTCGCAAGTATCGCTCGCTGCTTGCCTCAGACCACAGCATTTATTGGAAACGGTCGGGAAACCAAGCGATGCTGATCCAGCTCATTCCGGGCGCGGCGGAGAAACCGTTCGGCGCGATCATGCTGGCGGTTGATCCGAAAGAAATGGAATCAATCCTGCAAAGCTTGTCCCCCTATCCTGATGGCAGTGCGTTGCTTTTAGATCAAAATCGAGAGGTGCTGTTTCATGAGGGGGAAAAAGATTTTGAAAAGACTTTACTTCATGAGATAAAAAAACAGCCTGCTGAGAACGGCCATTTTCAGATGGAATGGGAAGGCAAGGTGTATTCTGTCTCCTTTGGAGAAATGAACCGGATGCATCAGCAATGGACCTTTGTGTCAGCGGCGCCTCTTTCAGCTATTACAGCGCCGATGGTGTTTTTATCAAAAGTGATCATCGTGATGCTGGTCATTTGCATCGGTTTGGCGGTGTGCATGACATGGTATGCATCAAAAAAAATCTATCGTCCCATCCAGCATTTGCTTGGCTTGTTTACCGGAGGAGAGAAGAAAACATGGCAGGCGTCCGGGCAGGATGAATTCAAATGGATTGAAAAGAGATGGCAGGATCTATCCCTTGAAAGCCGGAAGCTCCAACAGCAGCTCCTGCGGCAGACGCCCCATATGAAAAAGAGTTTTTTGCAGCATCTCTTACAGAGCGATTTTTACTATGACAACGAGGAAAGCCTCAGATTTCGGATGGAGGAGGCTGGCTGGAACATCGGCGGAAACGTGTTTCATGTGCTTGATCTACAGGTGACAGGGCTCCGCTGTGAAAAAAGCATCTTCCGTGAAGGTGATGAACAGCTTGCCGTGTTTACACTGACTAATATCGCTGAGGAATTGGCGGCTAAACGCGTTTTTCAGCTCTCCATACTTGATATCGGCCGGCTTTCTGTCACCGTTCTTGTGATGAAAACAAACAGCTCTGATCTGAAGGCGTATATAACGGAGCTGGCACGCCAATTTGGAGATGTAACCGGACTATGCCTGACCTCGACATTGAGCAGCAAGACGGAGCGTGTCACGGAAATTCCTTCTTTATTTCAGGATGTGAAATGCGGCAAATCCCGCAGGAAGTTTGCTAACCGGGATCAGGTCATTGATTTGCAGGCCGACTTCCCTCGGGATGAGCAGTTCGCTCCTTATTACCCTTTTGAGCTGGAAAAACAAATTGTTCAGACCATCCGGCTGGAAAGAAAACAGGAAGCCAAGGAACTGATAGATGGATGTATGAAGGAACTGTCGGAAAAAGCGGCCATAGACAGGCATGTGCATTCCGCCCTGATTCAGCTGTTTTCCCGCATTCAGGAGGATATTTTGCATTCCGGGCTCAATCCCAGCGAACTGTTTCAGCACCGGAATCCGTTTCTTGATATTTCAGAATTGCGCGAACCTAACGAAGCGGCGGCCTGGCTGATGGATGTAGTGGTGACGCCTTACCTTTCCAAGCTTGAGGGCAGAAAAAACAGACAGCAAAAGCAGCTGGCAGAACGTGTGATTGCGATGATTCACGAACAGTATATGGCGGACATTTCATTGGAAAGCTGTGCCGATGCGCTTGGCATGAATTCCTATACGTTAAGCAAGGCATTTAAGCAAGTGACCGGCATTAATTTTATCGATTATGTGACCCAGATCAGAATCGAAAAGGCGAAAGAACTGCTGGTCAATACGAATAAAAAAATTCATGATGTGTCTGAAGAAGTCGGCTATCGCCACAATTATTTCAATCGGATTTTTAAAAAACAGGTCGGCATGCCGCCGGGTGTCTTCAGGCAAATGTATCAGGAAACGCCGTGAAAGGAGAGAACATGTGATGAAGAAACCGATTCAAGTATTTTTAGCGGGGGATTCCACTGTGAGTGACTGCCCGCCTCATGAAGCGCCGATGGCGGGGTGGGGGCAGGTATTCGGGCAATTGTTTTCTGAAGGTGTGCTGGTCCGCAATCATGCCAAAGGAGGAGCGAGCACCAATTCTTTTGTGGAGGAAGGAAGGCTTCAAGCAATTGCCGAGCACATCACACAAGGCGATTATTTGTTGATTCAATTCGGCCACAATGACCAAAAACCGCGGGGGACGAAGCCGTACTCCACATTTCAGCAGTTTCTTACCTTGTTTGCAGATACGGCACGCGAAAAGGGCGCGCATCCTGTGTTCGTCACATCGGTGCAGCGCCGCCGCTTTGATGAAAACGGACGGATCGAGCATACGCTCGGTGAGTATCCCGATGCGATGAAAGCACTGGCGAAGGAGCTCGATGTACCTGTGATTGATCTGCTTGCGAAAACAAAGGTGCTGTATGAAGCATACGGGCCGGAGGAGTCGAAGCGATTGTTCGTTTGGTTTCAGCCGAATGAACATCCGAATTACCCGGACGGCATTGAGGACAATACGCATTTTTCGGAAAAAGGTGCAATGGAGGTTGCGAAGCTTGTGGCAGAAGGCATTGAAGAGCTCGGACTTCCGCTTAAGGACCACCTTGTGAGCCGGGAGGGAAAAGAACATGTATAAGGAAGGCGCTTGCTTGTACCGCAATCCGCTCCGGTCTAAAAGCGATGTGAAGGATTGGCGGATGGAGGGAGGCGGACAGATCTCATTTGACGATCACAGCTTGCACCTGTCACATGTCCAGGATGAAGCGCACTTTGTCTTTTGGTGTCCGGAAACCTTTCCAGACGGCATCATTGTGACATGGGACTTCTCTCCGATCGAGCAGCCTGGACTGTGTATGCTGTTTTTTGCCGCTGCGGGTATTCGCGGCGAGGATTTGTTTGACCCAAGTCTCAGGAAAAGAACAGGAACATACCCTGAGTATCATTCAGGAGATATCAATGCCCTCCACCTGTCGTATTTCCGCAGAAAATACGCGGAGGAAAGAGCGTTCCGCACCTGCAATTTAAGAAAAAGCCGCGGTTTCCATCTCGCCGCAATGGGGGCCGATCCGCTGCCTTCTCCAGACGACGCTGATTCTCCGTATCGTATGAAGCTGATCAAAGACAAAGGCTATGTGCACTTTTCAATCAATGGTCTGCCCATTCTTGAGTGGATGGACGACGGCAGCACATATGGGCCTGTGTTAACAAAAGGAAAAATCGGGTTCCGGCAGATGGCCCCCATGAAAGCCGTTTACAGGGATTTTGCCGTGCATCAAGCGGTGAGAAGATGAAGACGACTGTAACGGATGCGCTTTATGCAGGCTGCGAAGCGGTGGTGAAAATAGCATGGCTCAACGGGCTGTGGCTGTTGTTTACACTTTTGGGCGGCGTTCTTTTCGGATGGGCGCCGAGCACAGCTGCGATGTGTGCCGTTATAAGGAAATGGCTGATGGGGCAAAAGGATGTCCCGATATTTTCGTTATTTCTCGATACCTATAAAAAAGAGTTTCTCAAGGTTAATGCGATCGGATTGGCGTTTTCGGCTCTTTTGCTCATATTGTCTGCCAACTATCATTATTTTTCTGCCAGTACGAATTGGCTGTCCTTTGCCGTAACAAGCTGCACGCTGCTTGCAGGGCTTTTGTATATCATCGCGCTGATGTATGTGTTTCCCCTTTATGTGCATTACCAGCTCCCGCTTCGCAAATATATTCCGCAGGCACTGCTGTTTGGCGCCATGAGACCGCTGACAACTGGCTGTATGCTGATCGGGTGCGGATTTGTCCTTTATTTGCTGTATACGCTTCCTGGCCTGATCCCATTTTACGGCCCGTGTTTATTTGGGCTTGTGTTGATGTTTTTTGCTCTTAGGGGATTTCAAAAGACGGAGGCCCAGCACCATCAAGCCGGGTAACAAAAAAATGACAAATAAGCAAAAAAGTGCAGTGTCCGAAATAGGCAGATGCAAAAAAGTGAAATTGAAGACAGCTCACAAAGCGCATAAAATCCAATTTAAGTAAGCGCTTACAGATAAATGAGAAGGAGCTGTCTGATGATTAGACGAAGGAAACGCATGTTTACCGCTGTTACGTTGCTGGTCTTGTTGGTGATGGGAACCTCTGTATGTCCTGTGAAAGCTGAAGGGGCAGCGCGGCAGATGGAAGCGCTGAACCGGGGGCTTGTAGCGGTCAAGACGGACGGGGGCATTTTTGTCAGCTGGCGGTTTCTTGGAACCGAAAACGCATCTGTTTTGTTCAATGTGTACAGAGACGGGCAAAAACTGAATGCTGCGCCTGTCAAAACAACGAACTATGTGGATAAAAACGGTTCGGCGGGCTCAACGTATACGGTTCGGGCTGTTGTAAACGGTACCGAACAGCCGGCTTCTGAAAAAGCCTCCGTATGGGCGCAGCCGTATCATTCCGTCCCGCTGGATAAACCGGCTGGCGGCACGACGCCAAAGGGTGAATCTTACACGTACAGCGCTAATGACGCAAGTGTTGGCGATGTGGATGGTGACGGGCAATACGAGCTGATCCTGAAATGGGACCCGTCCAACTCAAAAGACAATTCACAGGATGGCTATACGGGTGACGTGCTGATTGACGCGTATAAACTGGACGGCACAAAGTTATGGCGGATCAATCTCGGCAAAAACATCAGAGCGGGCGCGCACTACACCCAGTTTATGGTGTATGACCTTGATGGTGACGGAAAAGCAGAAGTGGCAATGAAAACGGCAGACGGGACAAAAGACGGCACGGGCAAAGTAATTGGAAATGCCAATGCAGATTACAGAAATGAACAGGGGCGTGTGCTTTCAGGCCCTGAATATCTCACTGTGTTTCAAGGTTCAACCGGGAAAGAGCTTGTCACCGCAAATTTTGAACCGGCGCGCGGCAATGTGTCGGATTGGGGAGACAGCTACGGCAACCGTGTTGACCGTTTTCTCGCCGGCATTGCCTACCTTGATGGACAGCGGCCGAGCCTGATCATGACCAGAGGGTATTACGCTAAAACCATGCTAGTTGCCTATAACTTCAGGGACGGAAAGCTGTCAAAGCTTTGGACGCTGGACTCCTCAAAGTCAGGAAATGAAGCGTTTGCCGGACAGGGGAATCACAACCTGAGCATCGCGGACGTTGACGGGGATGGAAAAGATGAGATTATTTTCGGCTCAATGGCTGTTGATCATGACGGGAAAGGCATGTACTCGACCGGCTTAGGCCATGGGGATGCCCTCCATACAGGAGATCTTGATCCGGGCCGGCCGGGGCTTGAGGTGTTTCAAGTTCATGAGGACAAAAATGCAAAATACGGCTTATCTTTCCGGGATGCTGCAACTGGAAAAATCCTTTGGGGCGTTTATGCCGGCAAGGATGTAGGCCGGGGAATGGCTGCTGATATTGACCCGCGTTATCCGGGACAGGAGGTGTGGGCAAACGGTTCTCTCTACTCAGCGAAAGGGGTCAAAATCGGAAGCGGGGTTCCGTCCTCGACCAACTTCGGCATCTGGTGGGACGGCGATCTGCTCCGGGAACAGCTGGACAGCAACCGAATTGATAAGTGGGATTATCAAAACGGCGTATCGAAAAATATGCTGACTGCATCAGGCGCAGCGGCTAACAACGGCACAAAAGCAACACCAACGCTTCAGGCTGATCTGCTCGGTGACTGGCGCGAGGAAGTGGTGTGGAGAACGGAGGACAGCAGTGCTCTGCGCATTTACACGACGACCATTCCGACTGAGCACAGGCTGTATACGCTGATGCACGATCCGGTGTACCGGCTTGGCATCGCCTGGCAAAATATCGCCTATAACCAGCCGCCGCACACAAGCTTCTTTTTAGGAGACGGCATGGCGGAACAGCCAAAACCAAATATGTATACGCCTTAACTGAAAGGGGGAAGGAACGGGCTGCGCGCAGCCCGTTCCCATCAAATGAAACCAAAAAAGAGGCAAATGGAATACCTGACCAGAGGTTTGATTGCGGTACAGACAGAACAGGGCGTGTTTGTCAGCTGGCGTTTTCTCGGCACGGATCATGAGACGACGGCTTTTCACCTTTATCGGGATGGAAAGCGGATCACCCGCGATCCAATCGCTGAAAGCACTAATTTTCTCGATCAAAACGGAACGGCTGACTCTGTTTATCAAGTGGCGGCTGTCAATAAAGGACGGGAAGAAAAGCTTTCCAAGAAAGCTCGTGTTTGGCAGGAAAATGTCCTGGAGGTTCCTCTTGCCAAACCGGAAGGCGGTGTGACGCCGGACGGAAAGCCGTACACTTACAGCGCCAATGATGCCAGTGTCGGGGATATAGACGGGGATGGAGAATATGAAATGATCCTGAAGTGGGACCCGTCCAATTCAAAAGACAACGCTCATGACGGTTATACCGGGGAGGTGCTCATAGATGCCTATAAACTGGACGGCACCTTTTTGTGGCGCATCAACCTCGGCAGAAACATCAGAGCGGGTGCTCATTACACGCAATTTATGGTGTATGACCTTGACGGTGACGGAAAAGCAGAAATCGCCATGAAAACAGCTGACGGCACAACAGACGGGAAAGGACATATCATCGGTGATGAGCAGGCCGATTTTAGAAACGAACAGGGCAGAATTTTGTCCGGTCCGGAATATTTGACCGTGTTTAAAGGAGAAACCGGTGAGGCGCTCACGACCGTGGAATATGAACCGCCCCGCGGCAAGCTGGAGGATTGGGGAGACGGCTATGGAAACCGGATGGACCGTTTTCTCGCCGGGACCGCTTATTTGGATGGGGAGCGGCCGAGCCTTGTTATGGCGCGCGGCTACTATACGAGAACCGTGCTCGTGGCATACGATTTCAGAAACGGAAGGCTCAAAAAACGATGGGTATTTGACTCCAACCAGCCGGGACATGAAGCATACGCAGGACAGGGGAACCACAGCTTGAGCGTGGCGGACGTCGACGGAGACGGAAAGGATGAAATCATATACGGCGCAATGGCTGTCGATCATGACGGAACCGGCCTGTACTCAACGGGCCTCGGGCACGGAGACGCGATGCATGTAGGGGATCTGGACCCGTCACGAAAAGGGCTTGAAGTGTTCCAGGTGCATGAGGACGCCACGAAGCCGTACGGACTGTCGCTGCGAGATGCCGGAACCGGTGAGATATTATGGGGCGTCCATGCTGGAACTGACGTTGGCCGGGGCATGGCGGCTCATATTGATCCAAGCTACAAAGGATCGCTCGTCTGGGGAATTGATCCGCCGGGCAATGATGGCATGTCGTACGGGCTTTTCACGAGCAAAGGCGAAAAAATCAGCGACAAAGCGCCCTCTTCAGCCAATTTCGCCATCTGGTGGGACGGTGATTTGGTCAGAGAACTGCTTGATCATGACTGGGACGGAACGATCGGCAGGCCAAAGATTGAAAAATGGGATGCTGAAAACGGCTGTCTGAAGACGATATTTCAGCCGGCCGGCGTGTTGTCCAACAACGGCACGAAAGGAAACCCGGTTCTTCAGGCCAACCTGTTCGGAGACTGGCGGGAAGAAGTGATATGGAGAACGGAAGACAGCAGCGCGCTCCGTATCTATACAACAACACATCTCACCCGCCACTGCTTTTACACGCTGATGCATGATCCGGTTTACAGGCTCGGCATCGCCTGGCAGAATACCGCCTACAACCAGCCGCCGCACACGAGCTTTTACCTCGGAACGGGAATGAAAAAACCGCCGAAGCCCGCCCTGTACATAGCGGGAAGCAAAGCGGAGGCGCCGCTGTAGGAGGACTAAGGGATAAGACGCAAAGGCTGAACGCTACGCCAAGATGATTAGAGAACTGGCAGGACGAACCAATGCTCAAGCGCTGTACGCACCGGTTTTTTCAAGGGAAGAGCTATCCGTGATGGAAGCTGTATAAAAAACGAGGAGGAATGAAAAAATGGCAAATCATATTTATCTTGCCGGCGATTCGACTGTTCAAACGTATGGAGACAGCACAAATCAAGGGGGCTGGGGGCAGTTTCTCGGCTCGCATCTGCCGGAGCATATTCAAGTGATCAACAGAGCGATCGGGGGAAGAAGCTCGAAAACATTTGTGGAAGAGGGCAGGCTTCAGGCAATCCTCGATGTGATTGAGCCGGATGATTGGCTGTTCGTGCAGATGGGCCATAATGACGCGTCAAAAAATAAGCCGGAGCGCTACACCGAGCCCTATACTACTTATAAACAATATTTAAAGCAGTATATCGCAGGCGCGCGGGAAAAAGGCGCCCATCCGCTTCTCATTACCCCCGTAGCCCGCTTTCATTACGAAAACGGCGTGTTTTTGAACGATTTTCCTGATTACTGCATTGCCATGAAGCAGACGGCCGCTGAGGAGAATGTCCAGCTCATTGATCTGATGGAGAAAAGTCTCGCTTTCTTTACTGAGAAGGGCGAGGAAAAAGTGTACACCTATTTTATGATTTCAGAAGGGATTAACGATTACACGCATTTTACAAAAAAAGGCGCAAATGAAATGGCGAAACTTGTGGCAAAAGGCATAAAGGAGCTCGGCCTGCCATTGACAGAATCGATCATCAAAGAAAGGTGAAAATGTGATGAGAAAACTGTATCATGGCGCTTGCTATTATCCGGAATTATGGGATGAAGAGACGATTCAGCAGGACATTGACATCATGCGTGAAGTTGGCGTAAATGTTGTGCGGATCGGCGAATTTGCCTGGTCAGTCATGGAACCTGAAGAAGGAAAAATTGACGTCGGTTTTTTCAAAGAAATCATCGCCCGGCTGTATGATAGCGGGATCGAAACGATTATGTGCACGCCGACGCCTACCCCGCCGATTTGGTTCTCACATGGCCGGCCCGAACGCATGCATGCCAATGAAAAAAGAGAGATCATGGGGCATGGCTCCCGTCAGCATGCCTGTACGAACAACCCGTATTTCCGAAAAAAAGCCGCCATCATCACCACAGCCATCGCCAAGGAGCTTGGCCGGCTCCCGGGGCTGATCGGATGGCAGCTAGACAATGAGTTTAAATGCCATGTTGCAGAATGCATGTGTGAGACATGCTTGCGCCTATGGCATGACTGGCTCAAAAATCGCTACGGGGTAATTGAGCGCTTGAATGAAGCTTGGGGAACCGATGTGTGGAGCGAGACCTATCAGACGTTTGAGCAAGTCCCGCAGCCGGGACCGGCCCCGTTTCTGCATCATGCCTCTCTACGCACTATGTATCAGCTGTTTTCGATGGAGATGATCGCTTCGTTTGCGGATGAACAGGCCAAAATCATCCGCTGCTATTCAGATGCGCCGATCACGCATAACGGATCAGTCATGTTCAGCGTGGACAATGAGCGAATGTTTCAGAATCTCGATTTTGCCTCCTATGACACGTACGCTTCGCAGGAAAACGCCTCTGCCTTTTTATTGAACTGTGATTTATGGAGAAATCTGAAACAAGGGCGCCCGTTTTGGATTTTGGAAACGAGTCCGTCGTATGCCGCCTCGCTTGAAAGCTCCGCTTACCCGCACGCAGACGGGTATTTGCAGGCCGAAGCCGTATCGTCCTACGCCTTAGGGAGCCAGGGGTTTTGCTACTGGCTATGGCGACAGCAGCGTTCAGGCAGCGAGATTTCCCACGGTTCGGTTCTCAGTGCCTGGGGCGAACCCACCATCGGCTATCAAAATGTGCTGGCGGTTGAGCGGGCAAGAAAGGAAATCGAGCCTATTATTCTATCGACTGAACCCGTTCAAGCCGAGGCGGCGATGACTTACTCTGACAGAGCAAAAGCATTTATTAAAACTGAGCCTCACCGGGGACTCCGGCATCGTTCGCTTGTGACGCATTTTTATGAACGTATTCTCAACACGGGGATTCACCGTGACCTTATTCCGGAAGGCGCTCCACTGGACGGCTATCGCTTGCTGTTTACGCCATTTGTGCCGTATTTGTCTTCTGAATTTATCAAAAAAGCTTCGGCATTCGCTGAAGCGGGCGGCATCTGGATCACCGGGCCGCTGACAGGAGGACGCACATGCGAGCATACCATTCATACCGATTGCGGACTTGGCGAACTTGAGAAAACGTCAGGGATCAAAACACTTTTTACCTTTCCGATGAATGAGAACGTGAATACAGGAAAAGCGTTTGGCATCACGGCGCCGCTCGGACTGTGGAGCGCGGTGTTTGACACAGAGAGCGGAAACACCCTTGGCACGGTTGAAGCAGGACCGGGGGCGGGCCATGCTTTTCTGACGGAACGGAATTACGGCGAGGGGAAAATTGTCATGCTGGGCTCGCTTCCATCCGGGAAAGAAGGGGATGCGATGCTGGAAGCGCTCGTCAGGCATTATGCGGAGGAAGCTGTTATTTCCAGCCGGTCGGATGTGACACCCGGCACGATCGTTGCCCCGCGTATAGGCGAAAACGGCCTTGTGTGGATCGTTGTGAATATGGATGGAAAAGGCGGGAGCGTGACATTGCCGGAATCGGGAACGGATTTGTTGACGCACCGCTTGGAAAAGGCGGGGAGACTGGCGGTCGGACCGCATGAATACCGTGTGATTCAATTTGACAATCACAGCTGATTCTTTGTATCGAATCAGCTTTTTTCTATGGAGGGAGAGACAGATGAAAAAGATCAAATGGTTATCAGGACAGCCAAAGGTGACAAGCGGCGTGACGTGGGGCATGCCATGGAAAAAAGGAGAATTAAAAAAAGGAGACCGTCTGGCGCTTATGAATGAAAACGCGGAAACGCGATATGTGCAAAGCGAACCGTCGGCCTATTGGCCGGACGGGAGCATCAAGTGGACGAAGCACGCGGCGGTGTTTGGCGGTCAGGAAAACCAAAGCTTTACAGTGCACAAAAGAGAAGTGCCGCAGCCAACTGAATCGCTCAGCATTCTTGAGACAGAGCATGATATCCAAGTGGATACAGGAGCACTCGTTTGTACCATTCATAAAACAGGATCTGATTTCATTCAATCATTGCAGATCAATGGAAAGCCGATCGCCGCAGGCGGGAGGCTCGTTGCGATAAGAGAAACGAGAAAAGAGTCAGCGGCGAAAATGGTTCTTTTGCATGAAAGGTCTGTCAGCTTTATCAAACGGGCGGCGATTGAGCAGAGTGGTCCTGTCAAAGCAGTAGTCAAAATCGAGGGAGTGCATGTGCTTCATAAAACGTATGAGGAATGGCTGCCGTTTGTCATCCGATTAACGTTTTATGCCGGGCTGTCTGAGATCGGCCTTGTGCACACGCAGCTGATTGACAGGAGCGGTAAACTAGAATTCGTTAAGGGGCTCGGCATCGAATTCGACCTTTTTTTGGAGGGAGAGCCGTACAACCGCCATTTCCGCTTTGCGGGAGAGAAAGGGATGTATAAAGAACCCGCCCAGCTGTTTGGCACACGTAAATTCAATGAACGATATCCGCTTTATGAAAAACAAATCAATGGCGAAATGCTGTCTCCAGATGAAGAGCATAAGGAATGGTTTGCACATGGCACACAGAATGCGGTTTGGGACGATGTCAAGATCGTGCAAGATTCCAGCGATCATTACAGCCTGTCAAAACGGACCGGAAAAGATTATGCGTGGGTTGGAATGCTGCATGGCAGCCGGGCGAAGGGGCTCTGCTATGCGGGCGGAAAAAATGGCGGTGTGGCTCTCGGCCTGCGGTATTTCTTTGAGAAATATCCTTCAGCACTGGAAATCACAGGTCTTGCCGGCAGCCGCCCCAAAATGACTATCTGGCTTTGGCCTCCGGACGGCGAAGCGATGGATTTGCGGCATTATACAGGAAACACTCACGTGGCCAGCGCGTATGAAGGCTTTGATGAAATGCGCTCTGATCCGACAGGCATTGCGAACACAAATGAAATAAGCCTGGCGTGCTTTTCGCACATGCCGTCTGACGAAGTCCTCAATGCGCTGGCTGACAAATGGCAGGCGCCCCCGCTCATTGTATGCGAGCCGGACGTCTATTACGAATCAAAAGCACTCGGGGTATGGAGCATCATTGACACATCCCATCCGCTCAAAAAAGAGCTGGAAGAACAGCTTGATGCGGCCTTTCTGTTTTATAAAAAGGAAGTAGAGCAACGCAGATGGTACGGTTTTTGGCATTATGGCGATGTCATGCATACGTATGACCCGATCCGGCATATGTGGCGGTACGATCTCGGCGGATACGCATGGCAAAACAATGAGCTCGTTCCGACCCTATGGCTGTGGCAGGCGTTTTTCCGCTCAGGCAGAGAGGATATCTTCCGAATGGCAGAAGCCATGACCCGCCATACGAGTGAAACGGACAGCTTTCACCTCGGTGAATATGCCGGGCTTGGCTCACGGCATAATGTTGTGCACTGGGGATGCGGCTGCAAGGAAGCGAGAATCAGCATGGCCGGGCTTCATAAATTCTATTATTATCTGACGGGTGATGACCGGACGGGAGATCTTTTGACAGAAGTGAAGGATGCCGATTATGCCCTTGTCAAAACCGATCCGATGCGCGCTTTTTACGAGAAAGGCAAGCACCCGACTCACGCCAGAACGGGACCGGACTGGGCGGCGTTTTGCTCGAACTGGCTGGCGGAATGGGAGCGGACCGAAAATTCGGAATATCTCAAAAAAATCGAAACGGGAATCAACTGTCTGAAGCGGCTGCCGCTCCGCTTATTATCTGGCCCGACATTTGAATATGATCCGGCGACCTCGATGCTTCATCATATGGGAGACGGCATTGCGGGCGGATATCATATGATCATTGCCTTCGGCGCGCCGCAAGTGTGGATGGAGCTGGCTGAGCTTCTTGATGACTGGGAATGGGAGGATATGCTGAGTGAATTCGGCGAATTTTACACACTCAGTGATGAGGAAAAACGAAAAAAAAGCGGAGGCGCTCTTCATGACGGGCATTTTCACTGGCCGATGTTCGCCGCCGGTATGACAGCCTACGCCGCAAGAAAAAAGCAAGATCCTCATCTCGCCGCCAAAGCGTGGAATCTTTTGCTAGAAGATAAGCTCAGCCATACGCCGCTTCCGATCAAACCGGAGCGCATCGAGACATGGACGCAGCTAGAGGAGCTTCCATGGGTGACAACGAACACTGTCTCTCAATGGTGTTTAAATGTCATAGCGGCGCTGGAACTGATCGGAGATTCCCTTCCGGCAAAAAAAGAAACATCGGGCAAAAAAGGATAACAGCCGGAATTTCATAGGAGAAATGGTGCAAAAAATGAAGATTGCAAGAATTTATGTAAGCGCTTTATATTGAGAGGGGCAAAGGGGAAATGCAAATTGAAAAAAGGGGGACTTACGCAACATGAAAATAAGAATGCGAAAAAAATGGATGGCCTTGCCGCTTGCTGCCATGATGATCGCCGGATGCAGCCATTCGGAAACATCCAATTCAGCAAGCGGTTCGAAAGATACGATCAAAATTATGGCGCCGCTCTTATCGCCGGAAAGCCCAAGTGATAAGAGCCCTTCATTAAAAGCGCTCGAAAAATACACAGGCAAAGAGATTAAGGTCACATGGGTGCCTGATTCATCCTACAACGACAAATTCAACATCGTCATGGCTTCAGGAGAGATGCCTCACGCGATTGTCATTAAAGATAAGTCAGCCGGCTTTATCAAATCTGTCAAAGCAGGGGCGTTTTGGGAGCTGTCTCCTTATTTAAAAGACTACAAGAATTTAAGCCAGGCAGATGAAAAGATTTTGAAGAACAGCTCGGTGAACGGCGAGGTGTACGGAATCTACAGAACGAGGGATCTGATCAGGGCGTGTATGATCATCAGAACCGACTGGCTGAAAAATGTCGGTCTGGATATGCCGGAAACGCTTGATGATTTCTATGAAGTGCTGAAAGCCTTTAAGGAAAAAGATCCTGACGGAAACGGCAAGGATGATACGTACGGCATGGTCGTGCCGAAATGGATGGGACTCGGCAACGGAAGCCCATGGGATGTTCTGCAAATCTGGTTCGGCGCTCCGAACCGCTACGGTGTTGAAAACGGAAAGCTGATTCCAGATTTTACAACGAAGGAATACATGGATGCGCTCACGTTTTTTAAAAAGCTCTATGATGAGGGCTTGATCAATAAGGACTTTGCTGTCATGGATTCTGCGAAGTGGAATGATCCGGTTGTAAAAGGAAAAGCGGGTGTCATCGTTGATACAGGCTCAAGAGCGTCTCAAATCCAAAGCGCGATGGAGGAGGCGGATGAGTCGAACAAGGATATCATTGATATCGTCGGCTCGCTTGAGGGACCGAATGGCAAGCGCACCTTCCCGACATCTGGTTATTCAGGCATGATCACGATACCAAAATCAAGCGTCAAAACCGAAAAAGAGCTGAAAGAGGTGCTGTCCTTCCTCGATAAGATGAATGATAAGGAAGCGCAGATTCTCACGAACAACGGAGTGAAGGGCCGCAATTACGAGCTCAAGGACGGCGTATTCACCTCACTTGAAAAAAACAATAAATCTCTCCTGTATGAGCATGAAGGCTTGGCACAGTTCAGCATGTCGATTCCGAAAAGCGAGTATTACATCGAAGACCAGAAAACCAAGCTCTTCCAGCATCGCAAGGACATCATAACCGAAGGAGAAAAAATAGCCGTCTTTAACCCTGCTGAGTCGCTTGTATCTGATGTCTATACCCAAAAAGGAGCCCAGCTTGACAACATCATCCTCGACGCGAGAACACAATTTATCATTGGAGAAATTGATGAAAAAGGGTTCGATGATGCGGTGGAGCTTTGGAAAAAAAGCGGCGGCAATGAACTGATGAAGGACTTGAACAAATTGTACCAATCGTCAAAATAAACCGATGCGCCTGCCTTTCGGCGGGCGCCCCGGTATCACGAAAGGAGAACAGATATGGAAACAGTGCCGAAGAAGAGAGATGCACCTGTTCTCACCGCTGGAAAAGGCATCAGCTGGATGGCTGCGCTCAAACGGGACAAATGGCTTTATCTTCTTCTTATTCCCGGTCTGCTTTATTTCTTGATTTTCAAATACTTGCCGATGTGGGGTGTGCTGATCGCTTTTAAAGACTATTCGCCATATCTCGGCTTCTGGAAAAGCGAATGGGTCGGCTTTGATTATTTCAAAGACTTTTTTATGAATCCGGATTTTTTCCGGCTGCTGCGCAACACCCTCATGCTGGCGAGTCTGGATCTTTTGTTTGCCTTTCCCGCGCCTCTCATTTTGGCTCTGCTTTTGAATGAGGTAAGAAAGGCCGTGTATAAAAGATGTATCCAAACCTTTATTTACGTACCCCATTTTGTATCATGGACAATTGTGGTCAGCATCACCTTCGTTTTCTTTACTGTCGATACAGGTGTGATCAACAAATTGATTATGAGCCTGACAGGTGAGCAGATTTCTTTCTTGTCGGATGCAGACTGGTTCCGGCCAATGATTGTGATGCAAAGCATTTGGAAGGAGACAGGCTGGGGAACGATTCTATTTTTGGCAGCGCTTGCTACGGTTGATCAAGAGCAGTATGAAGCGGCCATCATGGACGGAGCGGGGCGGTTCAGGAGAATGTGGCATATTACGCTGCCGGCGATTAGAAGCACCATTATCGTTTTGTTGATTTTAAGAATCGGCAGCTTTTTGAATCTTGGCTTTGAACAGGTGTATTTGATGACGAACTCACTCAACCGCAGTGTGGCTGACATCTTCGACACGTATGTGTACATGATGGGGATTACCCAAGGGGCGTATAGCTACAGCACGGCGGTCGGTTTGTTTAAATCAGTTGTCGGGATTATCTTGATTTTTGGCGCCAATTACATTGCGAAAAAGTTTGATCAGGAAGGATTGTTTTAGAGGAGGGAGAGGTATGGCTGAAATTCACACGATGCACAACACCAAAGCCGGACGGGTGTTTGACGTCTGCAACATTCTGTTTCTCGGCGGTGTCGGCGCGATTACCATTTTGCCGTTTTTATATATTATCGCCGGTTCCTTTGCGACAGAAGCGGAACTCGCCCAGCGGAGCTTCTTTATTTTCCCGAAAACCTTTACACTTGATGCTTACAAGTATGTGTTTTCGACACCGACGTTCCTTCGAAGCATGGGCGTGTCCATCTTCATCACGGTGGTTGGGACGGCTGTACAGCTGTTTTTTACCTTCACGATGGCGTATCCGCTGGCGAAACGGCATGTGAAGGGACGGAATCTGCTGTTGAATCTGGTGATTTTCTCCATGCTGTTTTCAGGCGGCATGATTCCGACGTACCTTGTCGTAAAATCACTTGGCCTTTTGGATACGTATTGGGCATTGATTCTGCCGATGGCGATTAATCCGTTCAACCTTATTATTATCAAAAACTTCTTTCAGCAGCTGCCGCGCGAGCTGGAGGAATCAGCAAAAATTGACGGCTGTTCCGAAATCGGCGTCTTCTGGCGGATCGCCCTGCCTCTGTCAAAGCCAGTTATTGCGACCTTTGCGCTGTTTTATGCGGTCGGGATTTGGAATGATTTCTTCCACGCTCTCTTATATATCAATGACAGTGCAAAATGGCCGCTGCAAATGGTGCTTCGCCAAGTCACAATTTTATCGGATTTAACGGCGACCAATGGTGATACGATGCAAAATGCAGTTCCGCCGGAGCAGGGAATTAAACTCGCTGTCATTGTCATTGCGACGCTGCCGATTTTGGCGGTCTATCCATTTTTACAAAAACACTTTGCAAAAGGAATGCTGATCGGTTCGGTGAAAGGCTGAGAAAGGGAGTGTTTCATATCAGTACATTAGATCAGATTAAGATTGCCTATATCGGCGGGGGGTCCCAAGGCTGGGCCAGAAGCCTGATGAGTGATTTGTCGATTGATGAACGGATGTCAGGCACGGTGGCGCTCTATGATCTTGATTTTGAAGCCGCTCAGAAAAATGAAGTGATCGGCAATCACAGCGGGAACGGCAGATGGAGATATGAGGCTGTTTCTACTTTGAAAAAGGCGTTATCAGCCGCGGATATCGTCATTATTTCCATTTTGCCGGGATCACTGGATGATATGGAAGTCGATGTGCACTTGCCTGAGCGCTGCGGTATTTATCAGTCTGTAGGTGATACTGTCGGGCCTGGAGGGATCATCAGGGGCTTGCGTGCTGTGCCGATATTTGCGGAAATTGCCCGGGCAATAAGAGACTACGCACCTGAATCATGGGTCATTAATTATACAAACCCGATGTCTGTCTGTACAAGAGTGCTGTATAAAGTGTTTCCCGGCATCAAAGCGATTGGCTGCTGCCACGAGGTATTCGGGACGCAAAAGCTATTGGCGGAAATGGTCACGGAAAGGCTGGGGATTGAGGTGCCGCGGCGTGAGGATATCCGCGTTAATGTGCTCGGCATTAACCATTTTACATGGATCACAAAAGCCTCTTACCGCCATATTGACCTGTTGCCTATATTCCGTGAATTCAGCGCGCACTATGGGGAATCAGGATATGAGCTGGAGGGGGAATGCTGGAGGGACAGCGTCTTTTGTTCGGCACACCGTGTTGCGTTTGATTTATTTGAAACGTATGGCGCCATCCCTGCTGCGGGTGACAGGCATCTGGCAGAGTTTCTTCCCGGCCCATACCTCAAACAGCCTGAAGTATGGAAATTTCATCTCACACCTATATCATTCAGAAAACAAGACAGAGCTGAGAAACGACAAGAAACAGAACGGTTGATCGTGCAACAACGGGGCGTTGCTGAGAAAGCTTCGGGAGAAGAAGGCGTGAACATCATAGCGGCTCTTCTCGGATTGGGTGAACTCGTCACAAATGTAAATATGCCGAATCAAGGCCAGGTCTTAAACCTTCCTATACAAGCCATTGTCGAAACAAACGCATTCATCACAAGGAACCGTGTCCAGCCGATTTTGTCCGGAGCGCTTCCGAAAGGTGTGGAAATGCTGGCGGCTAGGCATATATCCAATCAGGAGGCAGTGGCGGACGCAGGTTTAACAAAGGATACTGGCCTCGCGTTTCAAGCCTTCCTCAATGACCCGCTTGTCCAGATTGACCGCAGTGATGCAGAGCAGCTTTTCAATGACATGCTCCAATGCATCATGCAAAGCTGAGCTTGCCGATTAGCTCTTTCCGGTTTAGAAAGGAAAGCATTGACCATACTGATAGTATAATCAAGAAGTAGGTGCTATCAATATGGGAAATTATTTAAGTGTTGCGGTAGAACTGGTCTGCGGTTTAGGCATTTTATTTATCATCTTAAAGCTTCTCGGGAAAACCCAATTTTCTCAAATTACGCCGTTTGACTTTATTTCTGCTTTAATTTTAGGTGAATTGGTCGGAAATGCCGTCTACGATCATGAAATCAAAATCAAAGAAATTATTTTTGCTTCGCTATTGTGGGGCGTGCTGATTTATATTATTGAATTTATCACGCAAAAAATGAAATCATCGCGAAAGTTCTTGGAGGGCGAGCCGAATATCGTCATCCGCAAAGGGGAGCTTCAATATAAAGTAATGAAGAAAAATAAGATAGACATTAACCAGCTGCAAAGCCTATTGAGGCAAGCTGGGAGCTTTTCGATCCAAGAAGTAGAATATGCGATTCTTGAAACAAACGGGATGGTCAGCGTGCTTCCAAAATCAGACTTTGACAAACCGACAAATAAGGATTTGCAGATTCCTTCGAAGTCCGTTTCTCTGCCGATCACGTTAATCATAGATGGAGAGATTGTGCGGGATAATTTGAAGGAAGCAGGTGTGGATGAACAGTGGCTGAAACAAGAATTGAAAAAGAAGAACATTGATAAGACAGAGGACGTGTTATTTGCAGAATGGCATAAAAATAAGCCGCTGTATACTGTAACGTACGAACAAAGCAGATCAACATGACTCTTAGAAAAAAGCTTGCAGCAAGGCGCAAGCTTTTTATTGATTGTATGTCCCTTGTTTGACAGCACGTACATGGTACATGCTCACTTCAGTGCTGATCAGATAGTCAGGCTTTGGTTTGCCTTTGTTTGCTTTATGGCCGGCGATATGCGCATCGCTTTTTTCCCATTGCTTCCAGTGATCCTCTGATTCCCAGCGAATCATGACAACAACTTCTTCATCACCGCGGCGCACATTTTTCTCAAGCACTGTCACATCAATTAAACCTTCTTGTTTTTCAATGATTCCTTCAGCGCTGAAACGTTCTATGACTTTATCTGCAAAGCCTTCTTTAACCGTCATTTTTCTCAACTGTACAAACATTTGTCTCACTCCAATCATTCTCACATATGAATAATTGTAAATGAAATTCATTCTCAATGTCAAAGAAAGCGCAGGGCGGAATCGAACCGCCGTGCGCAACAGTTTATTCTTTTAATAAAAACACATTTCCGTCTTCGTCCTTAAATTGAACGAAGGTGCCCCACTCCATTTGATTGGGCTCACCGAGAAATTCTACACCGTTTGTCTTCATTTTCTCGTATGTACCAAAGATGTCTTCGCATTCAAACACAATAGAAGCCTTCATTTGCTCTGAGCCTTTCATCATGGCTTTCGGGTAAATGACTAAACGAGTCTCGGCTCCTTTTGGCGCAACCTCCAGCCAGCTTGCTTCAGGTCCCATTGGGTGATCCGCTGCAATATCAAAGCCTACCTTCTCTGTCCAAAATTGCTTCGCTTTCTGCTGGTCCTCGACATATACAGCAACAGTGCCAATTTGTTTGATCATAGGGAAACCTCCAAGTTGAAAAGATAATAATACTATAACCTGTTTACGGCCGAAGTAACATAAAAAAATCAGCCGGGAAACCGGCTGATTATTAAAATGAGCAGCTTACAACATCGATGTGATTTGTGTCTAAGGCGAAATAAACCCAGCGGCGCCGTGAGGAATCCCAATAAAAGCCGCCGACGGATCTTCTGCCAAGGATGATCGGGTAAAACCAAAATGAGCGGCCATTGGTTAACCAGACATAGGTAAATCGGAAAAGGCAAGGACGAATGGTGATTGGTTCAACTAACAAAACGGCTCCTTGAGAACCCTGCGGTTTTGGGGGGTTCGCTGGTATTTGGGAAGGAGGAGGTCCCTGCGGCGCACCGCCGAAGCCTGGGCTGGCACCGCTGCCAATACCAGGGCCGGAGCCGCCGCCAAAGCCTGGAACAGCACCACCGCCAATGCCAGGACCGGAGCCGCCGCCAGAGCCCGGAACAGCGCCGCTGCCAATGCCAGGCCATGGATATCGGTATTCATATTCAAAAGCAGGCCAAGGCTCATAAAAATGCCCCGCAAACATATAAGGATCAACATAATACATGTGATAACGTCCTTTCTCATTGTAAACTGTACATTGCAGTTTATGCGGGCGGACTCTTATTGGTGCATTCGCCTAAGGATATGAAGCTGGAATGCTCTCAGAGAGCAGAATCATTTGATTTTTCTCTAGTCTTATTCACAATTCCGATTTATCATTTTATAATGAAAGTGCTTCTATTACGAAAAAGGAGACAGACCGTGAATATCGATCAATTATTATATCAATATATCATAGACAACACTGCGGATATTACTGAGAAATGGTTCAGTTTGCGTTGCCAGCTAAAAGGCGAGCTATATTCCGCCAGCCATTTAAGTGAAGAAACGAAAACACTTTTAACCGAGCAGCATACATTTACCAATATAACAATCGCAAGCGCATTTCTGGAGGATCAAACCGATTTTCAAGAAAACATGACAAAATGGGCGCAAAACGTTGCGAAAAACAGGGTAGAGCAGGATGTTCAAGTGCATGAGGTCGTAGAAGCCATATCCAATTCAAGAATCTCATTCTGGGACGCAGTCGCCACATTTATAAAAGAGAATCAGGAGATTGTGACAAATGAGGATGCAGACCGATGGAACCGCATTGTGAATCAGTCGTTCGATAAGCTGATTATTGAATTCTCCGAGCAGTACCAAAAATTCATGCTGATGAGGCTTACATCTCAGCAGGAACTGATCTCAGAGCTTGGCTGCCCGGTCATTTCCATTGCCGATGGAATCGGGATATTGCCGCTTATCGGCTCCATTGATACAAAACGGCACAGGTCATTTTAGAAACAGTGCCGGTCCGCTGTGTCGAGAGAAAAATCACAAGCCTCGTCGTTGATCTTTCGGGTGTTCCGATTGTGGATACCATGGTGGCTCAGCAATTGTACAACCTGTCTAAAACACTTTTCTTATTAGGCGTCAAAGCCGTATTTTCAGGAATTCGCCCGGATGTGGCCCAAACATCGATTCAATTGGGGCTTGATTTTAGTGAATATGAAACGTACGGCACGCTGAAGCAGGCATTAGAAAACATGGGTGTCCGCTGTATTGTTGAGGAATTGGAAGAAAACAAATAGGAAGTTTCCAGGCATATGATTGTCCGTCACCGGGTGATCATATGCCTTTTTGATTTGAACAGAAATCACCATTGATTTATCGAAAAAAACATAATATTATAATTCTTATAAGAATACTGTGAATTAAAACCTATTCAACAGGGGGGAAGGTCTTTTGGTTTCTAAATCAACGATTGATCCGGAAGTGATTGAAAAAATCATCAGCTCGCTGGAAACACTCGATTTCGGCACGGTTCAGATTACGGTTCATGATTCTCAGATTACCCAAATTGAGAAAATAGAAAAGCACCGTTTTTCGCTGAAAAGGAAAGAATCAAAATGATAATGTAAAGGGCGTTTGTTTTCATTAAATTCTCCTTAAAACATATACATATTTCATCCAATTTTTATATAATAGACCTTTAAGATCATTTTTTAGGAGGATTTTTGACATGCAAGCTACGGTTCACGAGAGTAAGCAATCGATCATGCAACGCATTTTGACAGTCTTTGTCTTCACATTGCTGATCGCGACTGTCGGCCTTTTTATCGGCCAATTTGTTCCTGTCGCTTTGATGCTGCCGCTTTCTATTCTTGAAGTGGCGATGATTATTCTGGCCTTCTGGATGCGCAGAAGAAAAGCGGTCGGGTATGCGTTTGTATATACATTCGCGTTCGTTTCCGGCATTACCTTATTTCCGATCGTCAGCCATTACGCTTCCATCGCCGGCGCCTATGTCGTGCTCGAAGCCTTTGGCTCTACATTTGTCATTTTTGCCGTCTTGGGCACAATCGGCGCAAAAATGAAGAAGGATTTATCCTTCCTGTGGTCGTTTCTGCTGGTTGCGGTGCTCGCACTCGCAGTGGTAGGGATTTTCAACATTTTCAGCCCGTTAAACTCAGCGGCGATGATGGCGTATTCCGTGATCGGAACCATCGTCTTTTCCCTTTACATTTTGTATGATTTGAACCAAATCAAGCACCGCCACATTACGGAAGACTTGATTCCGGTTATGGCGTTATCGCTGTACCTAGACTTTATCAACTTGTTCATCAACCTGCTCCGCTTCTTCGGCATTTTGAGCAGTGATGATTAATGAAAAAGCGTCTGTCATTGGATAGGCGCTTTTTGCCATACATCAAAAAGGCAGGTGGAGTATTGGTGAAAAAACAAATGGGCGCATATGTATCTCTGGCAGCAGCTATGGCGATCGTCGGCAGTTCTGTCGTTGTCGGCAAGCTGATGGTCGAACGGATTCCGGTCTTTCTTTCCTCAGGATTGCGTTTTTTGATCGCTTCTGTCGTATTGCTCATGCTGCTGTTTTGCATTGAAAAAGGGTTTCCGGCTTTGACGAAAAAAGATGTGTTCGTATTACTGGTGCAATCATTCACAGGCGTGTTTTTGTTCAGTATTTGCCTGCTGTATGGGGTTCAATATACGACGGGAACGGAAAGCGGCATTTTGACAAGCACAACCCCCATGTTGATCGGTATTTTATCCTTTTTCCTGCTGAGAGAAAAAATTGAGAAAAAGACGCTGATCGGCATTTTGCTGGCGGTTTGCGGCGTAATGGCGATTAATTTGTTTGGAGCCGGGAGCCAAGACGGGACGCCGCACGCCTTATTCGGGAACATGCTGATCATTGCTGCAGTCATTGGCGAAGCGTTGTTTACATTGATGGCCAAGCTGCTATCCCCGCATATTTCGGCACTGGCGATTTCGACCTTCGTATCGCTCTTCGGCTTCCTGTTTTTTCTCCCGTTTGCTTTGTTTGAGGCCTCTTCATTTGATTACAGCGTGCCGACTGTTTTGGATTGGTCGTATGTGCTGTATTACGCGCTTTTTGTCACTGTTTTGGCGTTTTACTTATGGTATAGCGGGGTGACGAAGGTGCCGGCGGGTGTATCGGGCATTTTCACATCCGTTCTTCCGGTCTCAGCTGTCATTTTGTCAGGCGTGATATTGAAGGAGCCATTTGAGTTTGTGCATTTCATCGGCATTGCATGTGTCATCGGCGGCATATTTGTTACGGTCATAAAGAAAAAACAGCCGGATGCGTATCCGGCTGCAGAAGAAAAGACGCTATAGCCTGTCCGGATCGGACGGGTTTTTTAGTCTTTAAACACGCTCAGCCTTTCAAAAAGATCACCAAGCATCTTCACGAACATGTCTTTTTCCTCGTCGCTGTAGTTTTCCATGACAGCGGATATTTTGCTGAAATGGCCGGGCAGAAATTGCTCCAGGCGTGCTTTGCCTTCTGTTGTCAGTTCAATGCTGATTTTTCGTTTATCCTCTGTGTGATGCCTGCGGCTGACAAAACCGTCTCTCGCCAGCCCGTCTAGCAGGCCTGTAATTGTTGCTTTCGTGACATTTGACCGCTTGGCAAGCTCTGTCGGACTTAACCTATGATCCTTGGCATCAAAGAGCAGCATCAGGATTTTGAATTTTCCTTCTGAAAGCCCTCGGCCAGCAAAGTAATGCTCCATCACATGATTCATTTTTTTTGAAATATCAAAAAGAGATAAAAACAATTCAAGAGAGCCGGCGTCAATATTGGCATACGTTTCGGCGTGCTCTGTTATATGCTTATATTTCGGTAAATGTTTTAATTCCATCGCAATTAGCTCCCGTACATTCGTTGTGACACGATTATAAAGGAGGGAAAACCATAACGCAACTTGGCTTGGAGATGATTGACAGCTTTTCTTGGGACATAGTAAGGTAATATAGTTAGGCGCCTAACTAATACATATAGAGCTGAAAAGGTGGTTATTGATATGAAACATATGTTAATAGCAGGAGGCGGAATCGGCGGCTTGTCAGCGGCCATTTCTCTCCGTAAGGCAGGGTTTTCCGTCACCTTATGTGAAGCGGCTTCAGAAAATCGAAAAACAGGTGCGGGGATTCTTCAGCCGCAAAACGCACTGGCGGTGTTGAAAGAACTGGGCGTATTCGAAGATTGCTGTAAGCACGGCTTTCAAACAGAATGGTTTAAAACGTTTGATGAACAGGGGAATTTGCTGTTTCAAGTCAGTGAATCCTTTTTAGACGATTCACTTCCGGGACGCAATAATATCCTGCGCAAAACGTTAAATGACATTCTCATGAAGCATGCCGAGGCAGTGGGTGTAGACATCAAGTGGGGGAAAAAGGTTGTCGCCTATGAAGAAACTGCTGAATCGGTCACTGCCTTATGTGAAGATGGAGAAAAGATGCAGGCTGACATTCTGGCGGGCTTTGACGGCATTCACTCCGTTGTTCGTGATAAGATGCTGCAAAAGGAAACGGAAAAAGAGCATCTCGGCATGGGAGCGTGGCGCTTTTATATCGAACTTCCTGATTACACATTCGAGGACGCAACATTCATGTATAGAAGCGGAGACACACAAATCGGGGTGGTGCCATTGGCACAACACGCTGGCTATGTCTTCGTCCTCCAGCCTTGCACGAGCGATTACTGGGATGAGGAAGATACCCGGTTTGATAGAGTAAAAGAGATTCTTTCTGGTTTTCGGGGGCTGGATTTTGTCACAAAGCACATGTCAAAACAGCATCCTGTCATCTTTAACAAACTGGAGCAGGTCGCCGTGCAGGAGCCATGGCATAAAGGCCGCGTCATCATCGGAGGAGACGCCGCCCACGCCGGTGCGCCAACCCTGGCACAAGGAGCGGCAATGGCGATCGAGGATGCCATCGTCCTCGCCGAAGAACTCCAAAACCACGCCGACCACGAAACAGCATTACAGGCGTACTATAAAAGAAGAGCCCCACGAGCGCTCAAAGTCCAGAACCTATCATCTGAAATCGTCCGCCGCAGGCTGAAAGGAGAGCCGGGAGCGGAAGAACTGATTGGGGAGTGCTATGCGGTGTTGAGGGAAGGGTATTAAATAGGAAAAGTCCAGAAAGTGATTTCTGGACTTTTTAGTCTTGCTCTGTTTTATTCCTTATCCGCTCAATCACCTCATGCAGCCCCTCAGGCTTATAAAACTCCACCGGTGAACTGCCTTTCTCAAACGAAATCGTCTCGGCTTCAATCAGCGCGACATAGCGCCCGTTTACTTTTGCGAGATGAATAGAATCGCCAAAATCCGCTAGCAATCCCTTAATCTCTGTTTCTCCGACTTTCATTTTCAGCTGGGCCTCTGGCGTGTGCTCGATGATTTGGGCGGAGGCTTCGATGACTTGATGGGTGTCGAGGCGCTCTTGGATTTCCCGTTTTTCGCTTGCTTCCCAAATCTCAATGTCGTGCTCGAACTGCTTGAGTTCTTCGCTGTTGTCTTCAAATGTCTCGTAGACGTGCTCTTGTACCATGTTCATGACCTGATTTTTCATGATTTCTGGCATCGATTCTCCGTACTCGACGAATTTCAGAAAGTCCTCAAAATAGCGGGCGTGCGAGGCCTGGTGGATTTTCAGTTCACCTTCCTCGACCATTCCTTCCTCTGGCATGTACGGGTATTGGATGCTTTTCATGTTTTTTGTCGTGATCGCCATTTCGACTTTTTTAATGAGAGAAGACGCGTCAGAGATGCGGGCGACCTTCGGCTCAAAATCACATTTCATAATGAAGACAAATGACTCATCAAAGTATTTTCTCGGCACGGCCGAAGCGACGAGAAACACGCCGCCGCGAACCGCGCTTGTGTCAAGGTACGTGCGGACGAACTGCTCGCTCAGCTCATTGAAGTCTTCTTTTGTTTCCGCCAGACGCGCGCGGTTGAACATGTTGTAGTTTGGGTTGGAATCGAGCTCGTGGCCGGGCTCGACGATAAAATGGCCGATTTTCGTCGGCACCTGCTCGGACTGCGGATGGCGGTCGGCTTTCCGTTTAACGATTTTTTTCAGTTCCCCGTCGAGAAAGTCCTTCAGCTCGCTTTCTTCAAATTCTCCCGTATCAAGGGTCTGGAAGTGCTTGAACTGCTTGTTCGCCTGCTCATCTTTGCCTTCCACCTGTATGACATAAAAGGATAAAAACCGAATTTCAAAATCCATATATAAACTCACCTTATTCGCGTATTGTACAGCTTCTCAAGTATAGAAAAAACAGCGATCATGCGTCAATTGGGAGAACGGAATAATCATGACCATGAAAGGGAAATGTAGTCAAATAGAAGGCATTTCATACGGAAAGGAATGGTTCGATGAAGGAAACAAGCCCGATTCCTCAGCCGAAGACGTTTGGGCCGCTCGGCAATTTGCCTTTAATTGATAAAGACAAACCGACGCTTTCGCTGATCAAACTGGCGGAAGAACAGGGCCCGATTTTTCAAATCCATACACCCGCGGGCACGACCATTGTAGTGTCCGGCCATGAATTGGTGAAAGAGGTTTGTGATGAAGAACGGTTTGATAAAAGCATTGAAGGCGCCTTGGAAAAGGTTCGCGCATTTTCCGGTGACGGATTGTTTACGAGCTGGACGCATGAGCCTAACTGGAGAAAAGCGCACAACATTCTGATGCCGACGTTCAGCCAGCGGGCCATGAAGGACTATCATGAGAAAATGGTCGATATCGCTGTTCAGCTCATTCAAAAATGGGCAAGGCTCAACCCGAATGAAGCAGTCGATGTCCCGGGAGATATGACCCGGCTGACGCTCGACACCATTGGGCTATGCGGGTTTAACTACCGCTTTAACAGTTACTACAGAGAAACGCCCCACCCGTTTATCAACAGCATGGTGCGGGCGCTTGATGAAGCGATGCATCAAATGCAGCGGCTTGATGTTCAAGATAAGCTTATGGTCAGAACAAAGCGGCAATTCCGCTATGATATTCAAACGATGTTTTCGTTAGTCGACAGCATTATTGCAGAGCGCAGGGCGAATGGAGACCAGGATGAAAAAGATTTGCTCGCCCGCATGCTGAATGTGGAAGATCCGGAAACTGGTGAAAAGCTCGACGACGAAAATATCCGCTTTCAGATCATCACGTTTTTGATTGCCGGCCATGAAACAACGAGCGGCCTGCTTTCCTTTGCGACTTACTTTTTATTGAAGCATCCTGACAAACTGAAAAAGGCGTATGAAGAGGTCGATCGGGTGCTGACGGATGCAGCGCCGACCTATAAACAAGTGCTGGAGCTTACATACATACGGATGATTTTAAATGAATCACTGCGCTTATGGCCGACAGCTCCGGCTTTCAGCCTTTATCCAAAAGAAGACACAGTCATTGGCGGAAAATTTCCGATCACGACGAATGACAGAATTTCTGTGCTGATTCCGCAGCTTCATCGTGATCGAGACGCTTGGGGAAAGGACGCAGAAGAATTCCGGCCGGAACGGTTTGAGCATCAGGACCAAGTGCCTCATCATGCGTACAAACCATTCGGAAATGGACAACGGGCCTGTATCGGCATGCAGTTTGCCCTTCATGAAGCCACACTTGTGTTAGGCATGATTCTAAAATATTTCACATTGATTGATCATGAGAATTATGAGCTTGATATCAAACAAACCTTAACACTTAAGCCGGGCGATTTTCACATCAGTGTTCAAAGCCGTCATCAGGAAGCCATTCATGCAGACGTCCAGGCAGCTGAAAAAGCCGCGCCTGATGAGCAAAAGGAGAAAACGGAAGCAAAGGGTGCATCGGTCATCGGTCTTAACAACCGCCCGCTTCTCGTGCTGTACGGCTCAGATACCGGCACCGCAGAAGGCGTCGCCCGGGAGCTTGCTGATACTGCCAGTCTTCACGGCGTAAGGACAAAGACAGCACCTCTGAACGACCGGATTGGAAAGCTGCCGAAAGAGGGAGCGGTTGTCATTGTGACCTCGTCTTATAATGGAAAGCCGCCAAGCAATGCCGGACAATTCGTGCAGTGGCTTCAAGAAATCAAACCGGGTGAGCTTGAGGGCGTCCATTACGCGGTATTTGGCTGCGGCGACCACAACTGGGCGAGCACGTATCAATACGTGCCGAGATTCATTGATGAGCAGCTTGCGGAGAAAGGCGCGACTCGGTTTTCTGCGCGCGGGGAAGGGGATGTGAGCGGTGATTTTGAAGGGCAGCTTGACGAGTGGAAAAAAAGCATGTGGGCGGATGCCATCAAAGCATTCGGACTTGAGCTTAATGAAAACGCTGATAAGGAACGAAGCACGCTGAGCCTTCAGTTTGTCAGAGGGCTGGGCGAGTCTCCGCTCGCTAGATCGTACGAAGCCTCTCACGCATCCATTGCCGAAAATCGTGAACTCCAGTCCGCAGACAGCGATCGAAGCACTCGCCATATCGAAATTGCATTGCCGCCGGATGTTGAATATCAAGAGGGCGACCATCTTGGCGTATTGCCAAAAAACAGCCAAACCAATGTCAGCCGGATTCTTCACAGATTCGGTCTGAAGGGAACCGACCAAGTGACATTGTCGGCAAGCGGCCGCAGTGCGGGGCATCTGCCATTGGGCCGTCCTGTCAGCCTGCATGATCTTCTCAGCTACAGCGTCGAGGTGCAGGAAGCAGCCACAAGAGCGCAAATACGTGAACTGGCGTCATTTACAGTGTGTCCGCCGCATAGGCGCGAATTAGAAGAACTGTCAGCAGAGGGTGTTTATCAGGAGCAAATATTGAAAAAACGAATTTCCATGCTGGATCTGCTTGAAAAGTATGAAGCGTGTGACATGCCGTTTGAACGATTTTTAGAGCTTTTACGGCCGTTAAAACCGAGATACTATTCGATTTCAAGCTCTCCAAGAGTGAATCCGCGGCAAGCATCGATCACAGTCGGTGTCGTGCGCGGCCCGGCGTGGAGCGGCCGTGGCGAATACAGGGGTGTGGCATCAAATGATTTAGCTGAGCGTCAAGCCGGTGATGATGTCGTGATGTTTATCCGCACACCGGAATCCCGGTTTCAGCTTCCGAAAGACCCTGAAACGCCAATTATTATGGTCGGGCCAGGCACGGGAGTCGCGCCATTTCGCGGTTTCCTTCAAGCCCGCGATGTTTTAAAGCGGGAGGGCAAAACGCTCGGTGAGGCTCATCTCTATTTTGGATGCAGGAACGATCGGGATTTTATTTACCGAGATGAGCTTGAGCGGTTTGAAAAAGACGGAATCGTCACTGTCCACACAGCCTTTTCCCGAAAAGAGGGCATGCCGAAAACATATGTCCAGCATCTCATGGCTGACCAAGCAGATACATTAATATCAATCCTTGACCGCGGTGGCAGGCTTTATGTATGCGGTGATGGCAGCAAAATGGCCCCGGATGTGGAGGCGGCACTTCAAAAAGCGTATCAGGCTGTCCATGGAACCGGGGAACAAGAAGCGCAAAACTGGCTGAGACATCTGCAGGATACCGGTATGTACGCTAAGGATGTCTGGGCAGGGATATAGATAAAGAAGACTGGAGACATCCAGTCTTTTTAGTCCTTTCGAAAAAATGGTGATCGCGCTAAACATTGATGCATACAATAACTTCAGTCCGCCGGAAGGGCGGGCTGTCTGCAAAACCTATTTTTCGTTTTTGCTAGTTTATGTTATTCTTATACTCGGTATCTATTTCTTTTTTCAAAAGCACACATGACAAAAGAAATCCTTTTTTTATTTCCGAGAAAAAAATGTGAAACGAAATGAAGGTTTCTTTCGTCCAGTGATTGGTTTCCAAATGGTTGTAATAAAAATGATATGGTGCGAAACATAAATATTCCGGCTTGCCGCGGTGTATTTATTGTTGTGTGATGCCTTGATTTTGTTTGGAAAGAAGGAATTGGAAGGCAGGATATAAAGAGCAGGTAAATATGAATGAAGAACTTAAAGTGTTTAAGAAAGTAGAGGTTGCCATGAAGAAACTTTTTTCTTACAAACTTAGCTTTTTTGTGCTGGCTGTTATACTGTTTTGGGCAAAAACGTATTTATCCTACAAGACTGAGTTTAATCTTGGGGTAAAAGGCACAACTCAGGAGATCCTCCTGATATTTAACCCATTCTCAAGCGCCGTCTTCTTTTTAGGACTGGCTTTGCTGGCGAAAGGGCGTAAATCAGCCATTATTATGCTGATTATCGATTTCTTGATGACATTTGTGTTATATGCAAATATTTTATTCTATCGTTTCTTTGACGATTTCTTGACGTTCCCGAACATTAAACAGTCCGGAAACGTTGGAAACATGGGAGACGGGATTTTCAGTATCATGGCCGGTCATGATATTTTCTATTTCTTAGATATTATCATTTTGATTGCGGTATTGATCTGGAGACCTGAATTAAAAGAATACAAAATGAAAAAACGCTTTGCATCTTTAGTGATCCTTTCTGGGATCGCACTGTTTTTCATCAACCTGCACTATGCGGAAAAAGACCGTCCGCAACTGCTGACAAGAACGTTTGACCGCAATTATATTGTGAAATATTTAGGTTTATACAACTACACCATTTATGACGGTGTACAGACGGCTCAAACAGAGACGCAAAGAGCCTATGCAAGCAGCGATGATTTAACAAGTGTCGAGAATTACACGACGTCTCATTATGCGAAACCAAACGCCGAGTACTTCGGCTCTGCCAAAGGCAAAAATATCATTAAAATTCACCTCGAAAGCTTCCAGTCATTCCTGATTGACTACAAGCTAAACGGTGAAGATGTGACGCCTTTCTTAAATAAACTTGCGCACGGCGGGGAAGATGTGACGTATTTTGATAACTTCTTCCATCAGACAGGCCAGGGAAAAACATCTGATGCCGAGCTGACAATGGATAACTCGATCTTCGGTCTTCCTGAAGGCTCCGCGTTTGTGACGAAAGGCGAAAACACCTACCAGTCGCTTCCTGCGATTTTAGACCAGAAGGAAGGCTATACAAGCGCCGTCCTGCATGGTGATTACAAATCGTTCTGGAACCGTGACCAGATTTACAAACATATCGGATATGACAAGTTCTTCGACGCAAGCACGTATGATATGTCAGATGAAAATGTGATTAATATGGGGCTTAAGGATAAGCCGTTCTTTACAGAATCGATTCCAAAGCTTGAATCTCTTAAACAGCCATTTTATGCGCATTTGATTACATTGACAAACCATTATCCGTTTAACCTTGATGAAAAAGACGCGTCTCTTAAAAAAGCGACAACAGGCGATAACACAGTTGACAGCTACTTCCAGACAGCGCGTTACCTTGACGAAGCGCTTGAGCAATTCTTCAAGGAGCTGAAGGAAGCCGGCCTGTATGACAACTCAGTCATCATGATTTACGGTGACCATAACGGTATTTCTGAAAACCATAACCGAGCGATGAAAGAGATTCTTGGAAAAGAGATCACAGATTATCAAAACGCACAGAACCAGCGTGTGCCGCTGATGATCCGCGTTCCTGGCAAAAAAGGCGGAGTGAACCATACGTATGGCGGCGAAATTGACGTCATGCCGACACTTCTGCACTTAGAAGGAATTGATTCTCAGAAATATATCAACTTTGGTACTGATTTATTCTCTAAAGACCACGACGATACGGTGGCATTCAGAAACGGAGACTTCGTAACGCCGAAGTACACATCAGTCGACAATATCATTTACGATACGAAGACAGGTGAAAAACTGAAAGCGAATGAAGAAACGAAGAATCTGAAAACAAGAGTGAACCAGCAGCTGAGCCTTTCAGACAGTGTCCTGTACAAAGACTTGCTGAGGTTCCATAAACTAAATGATTTCAAAGCCGTTGATCCGTCAGACTATCATTACGGCAAGGAGAAAGAAATCAAATAAGATGAAAAAGAGCCTTGAGCGGGCGCATTGCCTTCGCTCAAGGCTCTTTTTTTGGTTATACAACCAACTTGAAAAAATAGATTCCATTTGGTCACCAAGGCTGGCTTTCTCTCATATCATTACAGTAGATTTTGAAACCGGATTGAAATCGGACAAATTATCGGGGAAATGCCTTGATAGATTGTGAAGATGTACCAGGTTTCGAACTCAATATTCATAGAGATGAGGGGTAGAGATGAAAGCGGTCATTCTCTGCGGCGGAAAAGGAACGAGAATGAGTGAAGTCACGAATGACATTCCTAAACCGCTCGCCATGATAGGCGGCAAACCGATTCTATGGCATATTATGAAAATTTATCAGTACTACGGAGTAAACGAGTTTATTCTGCTTTTGGGCTATAAAGGAGAAAAAATCAAGGAATACTTTCTCGACTATGAATGGAAGCACAACAGCCTGACACTCGACAGCTCTACGGGAGAGGTACAGATGCTGGGGCAGCCTGAAACGTGGAAAATTACGTTTTTGGAGACTGGGGTAGATACGCTGACAGCCGGAAGAATCTTGCAGGCGAAAGACTATATCGGTGATGAAACATTTCTGCTCACCTATGGAGACGGGCTGGCCAATATCAATCTTTTCCATCTCATCAGCTATCATCAGACAAAAGGTGCTGCCGCGACTGTCACCGGCATTGACAAAGTCTCGCAGTTTGGCACCTTGACAGTTGAGGATGGCATGGCGAAAACATTTTCTGAGAAGACATCAAGTGATGGAATCATCAACGGCGGATTCTTCGTTCTTAGTCCAAAGGTTTTCGATTATTTGCCGAAGGACGGGAACACGATGTTCGAAGATGAACCGCTGAAGAACCTTGCCAAAGATGGGGAGCTTGCTGTGTACCGCCATTACGGATTTTGGACGGCCATCGATACGTATAAAAATCTCTTAGAAGTCAACAAAATGTGGAATCAAGGACAACAAGTATGGAAGGTATGGTGAATTGATTTGAGTTTCTGGAAAAATAAAAACGTATTTGTCACGGGATGCACAGGTCTTTTAGGAAGCTATTTGGTGAAAGAGCTGATCGAACAGGGCGCAAACGTTACGGGGCTAGTCAGGGATCATGTGCCTCAATCCAATCTTTATCAGGGAGAACATATCAAGAAAATGAACATCGTGCGGGGCTCTCTTGAGGACTTGGCTGTGATTGAACGCGCGCTTGGCGAGTATGAGATCGACACAGTCTTTCATCTTGCTGCACAAGCGATTGTCGGCGTGGCAAACCGCAACCCGATTTCTACCTTTGAAGCGAATATCCTCGGCACCTGGAATATTCTCGAAGCCTGCCGCAAGCATCCGTTAATTAAGCGGGTCATTGTCGCTTCAAGTGATAAAGCTTACGGCGATCAAGAAAACCTTCCATACGATGAAAACATGCCGCTGCAAGGCAAGCACCCGTACGACGTCTCAAAAAGCTGCGCAGATCTGATCAGCCACACCTATTTTCACACGTACGGGCTTCCGGTCTGCATTACGCGCTGCGGAAACTTATACGGCGGCGGAGATTTGAACTTCAACCGCATCATTCCTCAGACGATTCAGCTTGTGCTGAACGGGGAAGCGCCGGAAATCCGAAGCGACGGCACATTTGTACGGGACTACTTCTATATTGAAGACGCCGTTCAGGCTTATCTGCTTCTTGCAGAAAAAATGGAAGAAAACAATCTTGCCGGAGAGGCCTTTAACTTCAGCAATGAGATCCAGCTGACCGTACTTGAACTGGTAGAGAAAATATTAAAGAAAATGAACAGTAATCTGAAACCTAAGGTGCTGAATCAGGGAAGCAATGAAATCAAACATCAATATTTATCCGCGGAAAAAGCAAGAAAGCTGCTGAATTGGACACCGGCCTACACTATTGATGAGGGACTTGAAAAAACGATTGAGTGGTATACGGAATTCTTCAAAAAGTAATGTGAAACGAGGTGAACAAGACTGTGACCAGCGCGTATTGCACCGTTTTATCAAAAGGAAGATTATATCAGGCAGTCGCTTTGTTTAAGTCGTTAGAGCAAGTTGATCAAGACAGTCCCATTTTTATACTTTGCATGGATGAAGATACGCACCGCGTGTTACAGAAGCTGAAGATGAAGCAGCTGAACCTTGTGCCGGTGGCCGCTCTTGAAAATGAATTGCTGCTGAAGCTGAAGGAAACTAGAGATCAAAGTGAGTATTGCTGGACGATGAAGCCGATCTTTCTGCAAGCTGTGCTGAACAGCAATCCTGAGCTGGAGCGTGTGACGTATATTGACGGGGATCTCTTTTTCTATGCAGATCCATCGCCGATTTTTGAAAACCAGCCGGACTGCTCGGTGTTGCTTTCACGAGGGGATATTGTAATCCCTTCTTTTGAGAAAGAGCAGATTGACATGCTGCAGCGTCTTTTAGGCAGATATAATTCCGGGTTTATCAGCTTCAAGCATGATGATGCAGGCACGGATTGCTTGGAGTGGTGGAAGGAACGCTGTCTTGAGGAATGCAAAAATGCACCGGGTGAAGGGAAATTCGGTGATCAGGGCTATTTGGATTATATGTCTGAGCTGTTTCCGAATGTGTGTGACATTACAACACCCGGCGTGAACATCGGCCATTGGAATTATGGACAGCATACGTTTTCCTGGAAAGATGGCCGGATCGTGCTGGAGGATGGCAGTCCGCTGATCTTTTATCATTTCAGCGGATACCGAATCGTCAGCATCAATGAAATCAAACAGATTCATGAAACAACCCGCACAGATCTGCCGTTTGTGCATGAACTGTATCAAGAGACACTGCCGCATATCATTCAGCACATGCAAACGTTAGACCCTGAATTTAACGGTTTTGCTTCAAAAGATGACAACAAATAAATGAGTAAATACAGGAAGTGAAAATGAAGTGAAAGCAAGCGTTATTATTCCTGCATATAATTCGAAGGAGCGTCTTTACAACAGCCTTCTGTCATTAAACCAGCAGGAGTGCGATGAAGAATTTGAAGTCATTGTAGCGGACAATGGCTCTGAGGACGGGACGCTCTCGATGCTTGAGTCATTTCAAGCTGATTTTCCGCTGATCTTTACACGGATTAAAGAAAACAGGGGCATTGCGTACGGACGAAATCAGGCGCTTCGCAATGCCAGAGGAGACATCCTGATTTTCCATGACAGCGATATGCTTGCGGCAAAGGACCTTGTGGCAAAACATATTAAAGCCCATGAGAACGAAGAGAATCTCGTCGTGTGCGGGTTGTTTTGGAAACGGATCTACAGTTTTTACTATGAACGATTTGAAGAAGAACATAAGGAACAGCTCGCAAAGCTCACAGGTGAAATGCCGAAGAAAGACAAACAAAAGCTGCTGGAGGAAGCGGACATCAAAAACGGAAGCTTTCTTGATAAAAGCTTTGACCTCGATACCGACTTTATAGACGTGCTCAAGAAGATTTTAGATGAGTACGGCGATGACTTGAAAGGCTATCATATGCCATGGCGCTTTTTTATCACGAATAATTCCTCTGTGAAACGCAAGCATGTGGTTGACCTCGGTTTATTTGACGAAGGCATTGTGCGGTACGGGTTTGAGGATTATGACCTCGGGATCAGGCTTCATCAGGCCGGATTGACCTTCAGGCTTCGCCGTGATATTGTCAGTGTTCATCAGGAACATCCAAGCAATTGTAAGTCTGTAGACGATATTCGGGCAAACATTGCCTATATGTGCGATAAATACAATAACATCCGCTCCTTAGACGTTCATCTCGCTTTTAATGGGCCGTTCCCGCCTGACATGACGAACAGAATCATGGCTGATATTCAAAAGCTGCTGGAATCACAGAAATATGATATGCTGCTGAATCTGTTTCTTGAGCTTCTGCATGTTGTTAAAGAGCGCAACATTGATCCGGATTGGCGAAAGAAATCCCCAAGGGTGACGGCGAAAAGCTTTGATTTGCAAACTGTCCGCAAGCTTCTGCCTAAGGCGAAGAAAAAGCTAGGCGTGAACGATTTTGCCAACGCACTGTATGCGCTTGTCAACGATTTGCTGCACGTGGATCTTAGATCATTGGATGTGGTATAAGTGAGTACATTTCATTTTTCAACGATAGTGTCAAGGACACATATCTTTAAGCTCATGCCTATGATTCATTCTCTCCATGAGCATTGCGATGATTTTCATTTATATGTGCTGTGTGTCGACCAGAAAGCGTATGAATTGCTTCAGCACGTTCCATGGGAGCATGTAACCTTTGTGCAGCTGCATGAAATGGAAGACCCGGAGCTGTTGAAAGCGAAAAGCAACAGAACGTTTCATGAATATTGCTGGACGTTAAAGCCCGCCTTTTTGTTTCATGTGATGAGCAAGTGGGATGACGCTGAATACTTTGCCCATATGGATACGGATCTATTTTTCTTTTCTGATCCGGCACGTATTTTTGCAGAAAACCCAACGGCGTCTCTGTATTTGACTGATCATCGTAATTCGCCGCGCTTCATGTCCTACTACGACCGAACCGGACGCTTTAATACAGGCTTTGTCGGCGCCGGTAATACAAAGGAAGCATATGAAGCGGTGTGGCAGTGGAGACAGGACTGTATTGAATTTTGCACGGTCGAAATGGATACGGAACGAAAGACATATGGTGATCAAAGATATGTGGAGAAATGGCCGGAGCAGTTTAAAGGTGTTCATGTTGTCAAATCCATAGGAGCCAATACAGCGCTTTGGAATATCGAAAACTATAAGGTCGGGCAAAAGGACGGCCGCGTGTATATAGATGAAACGCCGCTGATTTTCTATCATTTCTCTGGGTTTACGCTGGTGACAGAAAAAGAGTTTAATCTTTGCTGGTACTACCGGATTGAAGACGAAGCGACAATTAAGATGATTTATATGCCCTATATATTAAATCTGAAAAGATGGATTGATGAAATACAGTCGGCGTTTCCGGACTTTGCGGATGGCTTTATCCCGAAGCACGCAGTGCCTGACACTCATTTTATCCAGCTGGATTAAAAAACCCCCTGCCGCCTGGCAGGGGTTTTTTCAGCTATGCCATTCTCTCAGCTTCTGGTCACTTGGCAATAGGAAGGCAAGGATGCCGAGGACAGGGAGAAAGGCAATGGCGATCATCGTCGGGGTCAGTCCCGCGGCATCAATCAGAGCGCCCAGCGCCACAGCGCCGATTGCGCCCATCCCGAAGGCAAGCCCGACGGTTAAACCGGACATTGTGCCGATTTTTCCAGGAACTAGCTCCTGTGCGTAGACGACCGTTACAGAAAAGCTCGACATCAGAACCAAGCCAATCAATGCGAGCACGCCGTAGGCGAGAACCGGGCCGGCAAATGGCAGCACAATCGCCAGCGGCGCCGAGCATAACAGCGAACCGAGGATAACGAAGCGTTTTCCAAAACGGTCTGCAAGCGGGCCGCCGAGAAACGTGCCGATCGCGCCGAACAGCAAGAAGACAAAAATATAGCTTTGTGCCTGCTGAATGCTTACGTGATAGGTATCCATCGCGTAAAACGTGTAAAAGTTACCGATCGCACTCGTATACCAAGAACGAGCAAAAATGAGAAATATAATAATAATAAGAGCAGATACAACAGATTTGGTGATGGCCGTGTTTTCAGCCGTTTTCTTTTGCTTGCCTGATTTCTGGGCAAGGCTGCCGAGACGTGAGGCGTACCATTTCGCAATATACATGAGAAACATAACAGCAAGCGCGGCGACAAGCGTGAACCAAACAGCGCCGAATTGCCCGAGCGGCACAAGGATCAGCGCGGTGATCAGCGGTGCCATCGCCTGGCCTGAGTTTCCGCCCACCTGATAAATCGATTGGGCGAGCCCGCGTTTTGTGCCGGCGGCCATATACGCCACACGGGAGCCCTCCGGATGGAAAATGGCCGAGCCTAATCCAATGAAAAACACACAGCATAAGATCGTTATGAATGACGGGGCAAATGCAAGGCCCAAAATGCCAAGCATGCTGGCGGTCAAACCGACTGGCAGCGCATACGGCCGCGGCCGTTTATCGGTATACCAGCCGACAACAGGCTGCATGACGGATGACACCATGTTTAATGTGAAAGCAATGATGCCGAGCTGTGTAAACGTCAGGCTCATGGAGCGTTCCAAAATAGGGAACATGGCCGGAATCACAGCCTGAAGCGAATCGTTGAGCATATGGCAAATTCCGATAATAATCAAAATCGGATACACCGTGGTGCCTGGTTTTTGAACTGTTTTTTCTTTTAACGGGGCGGCGATAGCCATTGAGTCTCCTCCTTACATATATAACCAAAGCATACCACCATATTATTCATAAGGTGAAGAATTTATCAAGAGGAAAAAAGATTCTTATGAAAGAAATACCGTCAGCCTGATTAGCAGCTGACGGTATTTTCGATATTCAAAATGTGATATAGCTCTTCAAGCTTACGAATCTCATAGGTTGGTATGATCTCTGGCACATTCGGCTTCATGTCAGGGTTCATCCAGCAAGTATCAAGCCCGGCGAGCTGTCCGCCTTTGATATCAGCAGTTAGTGAATCCCCGATGATTAATGTGTGCTCTGCTGAAAATTGAGGAATCCGTTCAAACACGTAATTGAAATATTCCTTCATCGGCTTTTGGAAGCCGGTGTCTTCAGAAACGAAAATGTCCTTGAAGAATGGAAATAATCCTGAATCACGGAGACGCTTATATTGTGTGTGAGACACGCCGTTTGTCACGATGTACAAATCAAACTGTTGCTGCAGATTTGAGATGAGATCAAATGCACCGTCAATAAGCTGATGTCCTTCTTCAAGAAAGCGGCGGTATTTTTGCTCAAGCAAAGCGCCGTCCGCTTCGTAACCGTACTCCTTGAGCAAAGCGGAAAAACGTGTGTTTACGACTTCATCCCGTGTCATCTTACCTTCTTCAAAGGCTCTCCAGAGACCTTGATTGATGGTTTTATACTGCGCCTTCATGTCATTTGTTAAAGGAATGTTCTGATCTTCAAACAGCAAACGCAGGGCTAAAGCTTCTGCCGCTTGAAAATCAAGGATGGTATCATCTACATCAAATAATAAAGTGCGGTATCGCTTCATCTGTGTGTCTCCCTTTCTCATATGTATTCAAAGTATAGCACATAAAAAAAGGAAAAAGCCGGCGGGTGAGGCACCGCCGGCTGAAAAGAGATTATTTGTTTAATAAGCTGTGTTTTCTCGAATATAGGAAGTAAACCAGCGTTCCGACAGCGATCCAGATGACAAATGAAAGCCATGTGACGCCGGGAAGGCTGTACATGAACCAAAGGCAGATGCCTGCGCTGATAATCGGCACAACCGGAACGAATGGCACTCTGAAGGACGCTTTGATTTCAGGATGTTTCTTTCTTAACACAATGACAGCAATGGAAATGACCGTAAACGCGGCAAGTGTTCCCATGTTCACCAGATGGGCCAGCGTTCCGAGGTTAATAAAGCCGGCGATTCCCGCTGCAACGATCCCTGTCAGCCATGTGTTGCGGAACGGGGTTTTAAATGACGGATGAACCTTTGCGAACAATCCAGGCAGAAGGCCGTCTCTGCTCATGGCAAATGTCAAGCGGACCTGTGCGTACAGCAAAGCGAGCATCACCGTCGTAATCCCGATAATCGCACCGACAGAAATAATTCCGGCAACAGCGTCCTGTCCGACGAATTTCAGCGCAAAGGATACAGGATCTCCGACATTCAATTTGGCATAAGGCATCATGCCTGTCAGCACAAGCGATACCGCGATGTACAGAACCGTACAGACGGCTAGAGCTGAAATAATGCCGACGGGCATGTTTTTTTGCGGATTTTTCACTTCCTCTGATGCGTTAGAAACCGCGTCAAACCCAAGGTACGCGAAGAATACAGTGGCAGCGCTAAGTATGACGCCTTTCATCCCGAATGGCATAAAAGGAGACCAGTTATCCGGTTTCACATAGCCGATGCCGACAATAATGAACAATAATATGATCGCGATTTTCATCAGTACGATGACGTTGTTAAAGCGTGTGCTTTCCTTGACGCCTCTGCTGACAATCGCAGTGATGAGGAGAATGATCACCGCAGCCGGAAGGTTAAATACGGCGCCCGCCATGCTTCCCGGCGCTCCTGTCAGTGCAGCCGGAATATGAAGATTGAAGCCGGCAAGCAGTGATTGAAAGTATGAAGACCAGCCGGTGGCAACCGCCGACAGTGCAATGACATATTCAAGCATGAGATCCCATCCGATCAAAAAGGCGAGCAGCTCTCCAAGTGTCACGTATGAGTATGAGTACACGCTTCCCGAAATCGGAATGGAAGACGAAAACTCAGCATAACAGAAAGCAGCCAGCGCACAGGCGAGCCCCGCTAAAATAAACGATATGATGAGGGCGGGACCTGCACCGGTCGCTGCCACTGTTCCTGTAATGACAAAAATCCCTGTACCGATGACACAACCGATACCGAGCAAGGTTAAATCAAATGCGCTTAACGTACGGGCAAGGCTTTTTGACTTGCTCTGCGCACTCAATGTTTCAAGCGGTTTTTTTCTAAATAATGAACTCATCAAAAGTTCCTCCTAGAAATATTCAAAATATTCTAATCATTATATGCAGTTCTTGTTGTATTATATTGTCGAAATTTGACGTAGTCAATAAAATATTTTTCTGCTTTAAATGATAGAAGCGAAACAGCGTTGTCGTATCATAGGATAGTAATTTTTACTAATCGTATATTCAATTTTATGCAAGATGAACCGATAGAAAAAATAGATTCGCCCATATTTTGATTTGCGGTTATAAAGGAGATGCTGACCATGTTTCAATATGAAGAGTTGAATAAACAGTTTATCGGCGGGAAATGGCAGGAGGGCAGCAGCCCAAATGTATTGGAAAACAAAAATCCTTATACTCAAAAAACATTCACAACATTCCGTAAAGCGACTGCTGACGATGTAGATGAAGCGTATCGGGCAGCGGCGCTGGCAAAGAAAAAATGGGATGCGGTCAACCCGTTCGAGAAAAGAACCATTTTAGAAAAAGCCGTCACGTATATTGAAGAAAATGAAGAAGCCATTATTTATTTGATTATGGAGGAGCTAGGCGGTACAAGGCTCAAAGCAGCTTTTGAAATCGGTCTTGTCAAAAACATCATAAAAGAAGCGGCAACGTTCCCAATCCGCATGGAGGGGAAAATTCTTCCGTCAACAATAGATGGCAAGGAAAACAGATTATATCGCGTGCCGGCAGGCGTTGTCGGTGTCATCAGTCCGTTTAACTTCCCATTCTTTTTATCTATGAAATCAGTGGCGCCTGCACTCGGAGCCGGCAATGGCGTTGTGCTAAAGCCGCATGAGGAAACGCCGATTTGCGGCGGAACGCTGATTGCGAAAATTTTTGAGAACGCGGGAATTCCAGCGGGGCTGCTGAATGTTGTTGTCACAGACATTGCTGAAATCGGCGACAGCTTCGTTGAGCATCCAGTGCCGCGGATCATCTCATTTACCGGTTCTACGAAAGTCGGCAGCTACATCGGACAGCTTGCGATGAAGCATTTTAAAAAGCCGCTTCTTGAGCTTGGCGGGAACAGCGCCTTCATCGTACTTGAGGATGCAGATATAGAATATGCGGTCAATGCGGCGGTGTTCAGCCGATTTACACATCAAGGGCAGATTTGCATGTCAGCCAACCGCGTGCTTGTTCATTCTTCTATTTATGACAAGTTCCTTGAGCTGTACCAGGCAAAAGTGGAATCGCTGAAAGTCGGCGACCCAATGGACCCTGATACGATTATCGGGCCATTAATCAACAGCAGACAGACGGACGGGCTGATGAAGACTGTAGAGCAAGCAATTGAAGAAGGCGCTGTACCAGTGAAGCTTGGCGGATTTAACGGGACGATCGTGGAACCGACGATCTTAAAAGACGTCAAACCGTTCATGAGCATTGCCAAGGAAGAGCTGTTCGGACCAGTCGTCTCCTTTATGAAGTTTGATTCAGAAGACGAAGCGGTGGATATCGCAAACGAAACCCCGTTTGGCTTGAGCGGTGCCGTACATACGTCAAATCTTGAGCGCGGCGTGGCTTTTGCGAAACGCATTGAAACAGGCATGATTCACGTCAATGACACGACCATCAATGATGAACCGAATGTAGCCTTCGGCGGTGAAAAGCAATCAGGCCTCGGCCGTTTAAACGGTGAGTGGAGCCTCGAAGAATTTACAACGCTGAAATGGATCTCGGTCCAGCACGAAAAACGCAGCTTCCCTTATTAATGAAAAGGAGTGAATGGAATTGACCATAAATACGGAAAAAGAAACCGCAGATATTCTGGACGCATTTATCAAAGTAGCCCCTTATTTAAACAGCCTGGTTCAGGATGATATTACAATCGGCATTTATGATACGGAAAAACTGCTCGTGAATATACCGGCCAAAACCTTTTCGCTGAACGTAAAAGCCGGCGATCCGCTGCAGGAAGGGGATATCATCACAGATGCCATCCGCAGCAATCAGAAGAAGACGAGCATGGTTCCGAAAGAATTGTTCGGCTTCCCATTGATCGCGCGTGCCATCCCGCTGCACGACGAGAATGGAAGAGTCATTGGAGGCGTCGGCCTCGGAACGAGCCTTGAGGAGTCGTCAAAGCTGCATGATGTCGCGGAAAGCTTATCAGCTGTTGTTGAACAAACAGCCGCGGCTATTTCCGACATTTCTGAATCAATTAACGGGTTTTCAACTCAAATGTCGGGCATTTCCTCTCAGGCGAAAAAAGTAAGCGAAAGCGCCGGTGAAATCGCCGATATTTCAGTAACTGTTAAAGGCATCTCGGACCAAAGCAATCTGCTCGGCTTGAACGCCGCGATCGAAGCGGCAAGAGCAGGGGAGTCCGGAAAAGGATTCTCTGTCGTCGCAGATGAGATCAGAAAGCTAGCGACGCATTCAAAAGAAAATGTCGGCCAAATTGACCAGATTACGAAAAAAATCCACAGCCTGCTGAAAGGGCTGGAGGAATCCATTGAGTCGATTAACCAGCATACAGACGGACAAGCCGCTGCTGTTGAACAAATTTCCGCCACGATGCAGGAGATTTCAGGAAGCGCGCAGCATCTTGCGAAAATGGCCGAAAAAGCGCTTGAGGAAGAGTAAGAGACCGGGGACAAACATCCCCGGTCTTTTTCTTATCCTGCATTTCCATGAAATTCGTCTGACGTTTTACTAGTTTTATTCCAGCGGCTGATTTAAAATGTACACATGAACTTACGTGAGGATTGATAGGAACCATGAGCATATTAAAAGCGGAAAATCTTTATAAAACATACGGAGATAAAACATTATTTGACCATATCTCCTTTCATATTGAAGAGAATGAGAGAATCGGATTAATCGGGCCGAACGGAACAGGAAAATCAACGCTGTTGAAAGTGATTGCCGGCTTGGAATCTATCGAAGAAGGAGAAATCACGAAATCCGGAAGCGTGCAGGTCGAATTTCTTCATCAAGACCCGGAGCTGCCTGCGGGGCAAACAGTGCTGGAGCATATCTATTCCGGTGAATCGGCTGTGATGAAAACCTTGCGTGAATATGAAAAAGCGCTGTATGAACTGGGGAAAGATCCCGAAAATGAACAGCGCCAGAAACACCTGCTGGCAGCACAAGCGAAAATGGACGCGAACAATGCATGGGATGCAAACACCTTGGCAAAAACCGTATTGTCTAAGCTGGGCGTCAACGACGTAACAAAACCGGTCAATGAGCTCTCAGGCGGCCAGAAAAAACGGGTGGCCATTGCCAAAAACTTAATTCAGCCCGCTGATTTGCTCATTTTGGACGAGCCGACAAACCATTTGGATAATGAAACGATTGAGTGGCTTGAAGGGTATTTAAGCCAATATCCCGGCGCCGTCATGCTGGTGACGCACGATAGATATTTCTTAAACCGTGTCACCAACCGCATTTATGAGCTTGAAAGAGGCAGCCTCTACACTTACAAAGGCAACTATGAAGTGTTTTTAGAAAAACGCGCGGAACGGGAAGCGCAGGCTGAGCAAAAGGAAACGAAGCGGCAAAACCTGCTGCGCCGCGAACTGGCTTGGCTCAGACGAGGAGCGAAAGCCCGCTCCACAAAACAAAAAGCGAGAATTGACCGGGTAGAGACGCTTAAAGAGCAGACAGGCCCTCAGTCATCAGGTTCACTCGATTTTGCCATTGGCTCGCACCGTCTCGGAAAACAGGTTATTGAAGCGGAGAACGTCATGATCGCTTATGACGGCCGCATGCTCGTCGACCGTTTTAATGAACTTGTCATACCAGGTGAACGGATCGGGATCATCGGGCCGAACGGCATCGGGAAAACAACGCTGTTAAATGCCCTTGCCGGCCGTCATACGCCGGACGGAGGCGATATTACGATCGGACAGACGGTCAGAATCGGCTACTATACTCAGGATCATAGTGAAATGAACGGTGAGTTAAAAGTCATTGACTATATAAAAGAAACGGCGGAGGTCGTAAAAACGGCAGATGGCGATATGATTACAGCTGAACAAATGCTCGAGCGTTTCCTCTTCCCGCGTTCGATGCAGCAGACGTATATCCGCAAGCTGTCCGGCGGGGAAAAACGCCGTTTATACTTGCTTCAGGTTCTCATGCAGGAGCCGAATGTCCTGTTTCTCGATGAGCCGACGAACGATTTGGATACTGAAACATTAAGCGTTCTTGAGGATTATATTGACCAGTTCCCAGGCGTCGTCATCACCGTATCCCATGACCGCTATTTCCTTGACCGCGTCGTCGACCGTTTGATTGTATTTGAAGGAAATGGTGTCATTTCCCGCTTTCAAGGCTCCTATAGCGACTATATGGAGGAGTCAAAAGCGAAAAAAGCGGCCCCAAAACCGGCAGCTGAGGAAAAAACGGCTGAAGCCGAGCCGAAGAAAAAACGGAAAAAGCTTTCTTACAAAGACCAGTTGGAATGGGACGGCATCGAAGATAAAATTGCCCAGCTGGAAGAAAAGCATGAACAGCTTGAAGCTGACATCGCCGCAGCAGGCAGTGATTTTGGCAAAATCCAAGAGCTGATGGCCGAGCAGGCGAAAACGGCGGAAGAGCTTGAGGCTGCGATGGACCGCTGGACAGAATTGTCCCTCATGATCGAAGAACTGGAAAGCTAAAAAGCGTGGCCGCAGCAGGCCGCGCTTTTTTTCACATAATGGACAAAAACGAACCGGCCTGCTTATGTTAGGATAAAGTTGTGTGTCAGCGGCACATGGAAAACTAACGGAGATGATGAAGTATGACATGGGCGATCGTGATGTTAATTCTCATGAGTCTGGTGAAAATCGTATTAACCTGTCTTCCTACAGGCGTCATAGAATGGCTGCTCGGCAAATTTGAAGTGCACGCCAAGCTGAGTGACGAAAATGCGAGTCTCTCTCTAGATGGAAAACGCCTCGAGGGTGCAGAGAAGCAGAAAGTGATTGATCAATTTAACGAAGCTATCTTCCTGGAAAAATATTATATCTATCCAGGTGATGAAGAGCGTTATTTACATCCGGAAAACGGCGGCACGCCTCTGGTGATAGATACAAAAAAAGGAAAAAAAGACGTGAAGCTGTTCGTGTACCGCTACGACGACCATATCGACGTCGTGAAACAGTACAAGAAGAAAGTGATCGCGTATCGAGTGCTTTCTGAAAGCCTTCAAAAAGAGTCTCTGTCAGTGGCGGGAAGTTTAGCTTAAACAGGAAAGTGAAAGACGGGTGCTGTATGCTGCTCGTCTTTTTTATTGTTTTTTAAAACTTAACGTTTACGTTAAGGTTCAAAAGGTGTATAATGGTAACAGAAACGGCGAAGGGGGATTTACCTTGGAATGGATGAAGATTGATCAAGTGGCCAAAAGAAGCGGGCTGACAAAGCGGACCATCCGGTTTTATGAAGAAATCGGCTTGATTCCGGCGCCGAAACGGACAGACGGCGGTGTAAGGCTTTATTCAGAGGATGATATGGAGGAGCTTGAGAAAGTCATCAGCACAAAAGAGGTGCTCGGTTTTTCCCTTCAGGAGCTTCAGCATTTCATGGAAACCAGCCGCCAGCTAGAGTTAAACAAAGAGGGGTATTTGTTGTCACTGGATCCTAAGGAACGGAAAGAAAAACTGGAGGAAATTCAGGAAACCCTGAATCACCAGCTGGATTTGATTGATGAGAAAATCCGCACATTCCAAAGCTTTAAAGAACGCCTGCAGGGCATGAAAGGCAAAGCGGAACGCGCCATTCAATCAATCGAATGAAAAGTTTGTTAAACGCTATTTTTGTAGCGTTTCTTTTAATGGAATAAAGATGGAGGTTAGGTCAAATGGATAAGACAACACAAGTGAATCAGAAAACGGGTTTGCTCAGCCAGCCAAAAGCGGTATGGGCTGTCGCGTTTGCCTGTGTGATTTCTTTTATGGGAATCGGGCTGGTCGATCCAATTCTTCCGGCCATTGCCGCACAATTGCATGCTTCACCTAGTGAAGTATCACTCTTGTTTACAAGTTATTTGCTTGTAACCGGATTTATGATGTTTTTCTCAGGAGCCATTTCCAGCCGCATCGGCGCGAAATGGACATTAATTCTCGGACTTATTTTTATTATTGTGTTTGCGGGGCTTGGCGGCAGCTCAAGCTCAATCGCTCAGTTAGTCGGCTATCGCGGCGGCTGGGGATTAGGGAATGCTTTGTTTATTTCAACAGCGCTTGCGGTCATCGTTGGCGTGTCAGTCGGCGGCAGCGCCCAAGCGATTATTTTGTATGAGGCCGCGCTCGGTCTCGGGATTTCTGTCGGGCCGCTTGCAGGCGGAGAGCTCGGAAGCATTTCATGGCGCGCACCGTTTTTTGGAGTATCTGTCCTGATGTTTATTGCGTTAATCGCGATTTCTTTCATGCTTCCGAAGCTGCCGAAACCGGCGAAACGCGTCGGTGTGTTTGATGCGATGAAGGCACTCAAATATAAAGGCCTGCTGACAATGGCGGTATCGGCATTCCTATACAACTTTGGATTTTTTATTTTGCTAGCTTATTCTCCGTTCGTACTGGATTTAGATGAACACGGTCTTGGATATGTCTTCTTCGGCTGGGGCCTTCTGCTGGCGATTACGTCAGTCTTTACGGCGCCGCTCGTGCACAAAGCGCTGGGCACAGTGCGTTCGCTAGTCGTTCTCTTTATCGCCTTTGCGGCCATTCTCGTTATTATGGGGATCTGGACAGACCATCAGACTTTGATTATTACATGTATCGTTGTCGCTGGTGCTGTCCTCGGTATGGTGAATACGATCATGACAACCGCTGTGATGGGTTCTGCGCCGGTTGAACGTTCAATCGCGTCTTCAGCCTACAGCTCAGTCCGCTTCATCGGCGGCGCGCTCGCCCCGTGGATTGCAGGAATGCTGTCAGAACACTTTACTGCAAGCACACCATATACAGTAGGCGGAATCGTCGTTTTTGTCGGCATGCTTGTCCTTCTCATGGGACGTAAACATCTTGCTGGAATTAAGGCGGGGCATTAATAACGAAAGACACTGCGCATATGCAGTGTCTTTTTATTCGTTATAATGCATCATAATCGAATTGGTGCAGGAAAGGACAACCTTTATGACACAATTTTACTATTTTCCGGCTGAAAACTCCCTTTAGAAACCGGTTTTTTCGGTCAGCAAGAACGGCGTTCGCGGAAAGGGCATCCGCTTCGGTCAGGCATTGATGCGGCTGGGATTTATCTTGCAGAAGCTGAGAATGTGTCCGTTCATTTACGATTGCCATTTCAGTGATGGTTCATGCTGTAGAGGGGACGTTTGCCATGGATAAGGCAAAACCTGACGAATATGATCAGAAATGTTTAGAAACGCTCTATCAATACATACACAGCGTCATGAAAAACAGCTTTTCTCGGTCGAGTGGTTTACCGCTTGGGAAGATGAGGAGGATTTTGAGCTGTCTGCCAAAAGAGAGCTGACACTTGATGAATTCACATCTCCATTGCAGCTCATTTTAAAAGACAGAGAGCTTTTGAGAATCGTTCAGAAAAAATGGCAGTAAAAAACCCGCCCTTTAGCAGGCGGGTTTTTTTATAAATTAAAGCACTTTCGTCGTCCAAGACTCGCAGTTCCACGTTTCTGTCGCAATATCCATATAAAAGTCTGGCTCGTGGGAAATGAGCAGAATGGAGCCTTTATATTCTTTCAGGGCGCGCTTGAGCTCTTCCTTGGCATCGGCATCCAAGTGGTTTGTCGGCTCATCGAGCACCAGCAGGTTTGTTTCTGAGTTGATTAGCTTGCACAATCTGACTTTCGCTTTTTCGCCTCCGCTTAATACGGAGACGCGGCTTTCGATATGCTTTGTCGTCAGCCCGCATTTTGCCAGAGCGGCACGGATTTCATACTGCGTATAAGAAGGGAATTCGCTCCATACTTCTTCGATGCACGTATTGTTGTTTGTTTCCTTGACCTCTTGCTCGAAATAGCCGGTATAGATGTGCTCACCGCGTTCAACAGAGCCTTCGAGCGGCTGGATTTCACCAAGCAAACTTTTCAGCAATGTCGTTTTTCCGATCCCATTCGCGCCGTAAAGGGCGATTTTTTGGCCGCGCTCCATGCGGAGGTTGAGCGGACGGGACAGCGGGGAATCGTAACCGATCACGAGATCCTTCGTTTCAAAAATCAGCTTGCCTGACGTTCTCGCCGGCTTAAAGTGGAATTCCGGCTTTGGCTTTTCTGCCGCAAGCTCGATCATATCCATCTTATCGAGTTTCTTTTGGCGGGACATCGCCATGTTTCTCGTGCTGACACGCGCTTTGTTGCGGGCGACGAAATCCTTCAGCTCCGCGACTTCCTGCTGCTGCTTTTTGTAGGCCGCTTCAAGCTGCTGTTTTTTCACCTCGTAGACTTCCATAAACTGATGGTAGTCGCCGACATAACGTGTCAGCTCTTGATTTTCAACGTGATAAATCAGGTTGATGACACTATTCAAGAACGGAATATCGTGGGAAATCAGGATGAACGCGTTCTCGTATTCCTGCAGGTAGCGTTTCAGCCATTCAATATGCTGTTCATCAAGATAGTTGGTCGGCTCATCGAGAAGCAGAATTTCCGGCTTTTCAAGGAGAAGCTTAGCGAGAAGGACCTTTGTGCGCTGTCCGCCGCTCAAATCGGTGACATCTCGCTCTAAACCGATATCGCTCAAACCGAGACCGCGGGCGATTTCTTCCACCTTGGAATCAATGACATAAAAATCATTGTTTGTCAGCGCGTCTTGAATGACGCCGACTTCTTCAAGCAGCTTCTCGAGCTCGTCGGGATCAGCCTCGCCCATTTTGTTGTAAATCTCGTTCATTTCCTCTTCCATCGCAAATAAATAATGGAATGCGTCTTTCAGGACGTCGCGAATGGATTTTCCTTTTTCCAGCACGGTATGCTGATCAAGGTATCCGACACGGACATTTTTTGACCATTCGACTTTTCCCTCATCAGGTTCAAGCTTTCCGGTAATAATATTCATGAAGGTTGATTTTCCTTCACCGTTTGCGCCGATCAAGCCGACGTGCTCGCCTTTTAACAGGCGGAAGGAAACGTTATTAAAAATGGCCCGGTCCCCGAAACCGTGGCTTAAATCCTTTACAGATAAAATACTCATGTTTACACCTCTATCGTTATCAAACACGCACAATCGGCGTGTAATATTCACCCTTTTGATTATAAAGGAGGATTCGGAATGTTGAAAGGTATAGGAAAGAAAAAGAAAAATTGCGTTCCGGGCGAGGTTTTGAGATACTATGGAATAGATTTCAGGAATTGAGGAGAACAAAATGACGCAAACTTGGCCATTTTTACATAATGCACAATCATTTATACAAGAGAATTGGAATGCTTCCGGCTTTCAAAAGCCAACCCCTGTTCAGGAGCAGGCAGCCCAGCTGATCATGGACGGAAAGGATGTCATTGCAGAATCGCCGACAGGCACAGGGAAGACGCTGGCGTATGCGCTGCCGGTCTTGGAGCGGATCAAACCAGAGCAAAAGCATCCGCAGGCGGTGATTTTAGCGCCTTCCCGTGAGCTGGTCATGCAGATTTTTCAGGTGATTCAGGATTGGAAAGCGGGCTCAGAGCTGCGCGCGGCTTCCTTAATCGGCGGGGCGAATGTGAAGAAACAGGTCGAAAAGCTGAAGAAACATCCGCATATCATCGTCGGCACGCCAGGCAGGGTGTTTGAACTGATTAAAGCGAAGAAACTCAAAATGCATGAAGTGAAAACGATCGTGCTTGATGAAACGGATCAGCTCGTCCTGCCGGAGCATCGCGAAACGATGAAGCAAATCATTAAAACAACATTAAGAGACCGCCAGCTTCTATGTTTTTCTGCCACGCTCAAAAAGGAAACAGAGGACGTGCTCCGCGAATTGGCGCAAGAGCCTGAGGTGTTGAAGGTGCAGCGAAGCAAGGCGGAGGCAGGGAAAGTGAAGCATCAATACCTGATTTGCGACCAGCGCGACAAAGTGAAGCTGCTGCAAAAGCTGTCAAGGCTTGAAGGCATGCAGGCACTCGTATTTGTGAGAGACATTGGCAACCTGAGTGTATATGCGGAAAAACTGGCATATCACCACGTTGAACTCGGCGTTTTGCACAGTGAAGCGAAAAAAATGGAGCGAGCGAAAATCATTGCCACATTCGAAGACGGAGAGTTTCCTCTTTTATTGGCGACTGACATTGCCGCACGCGGTTTAGATATTGAAAACCTGCCATACGTGATTCATGCTGATATTCCAGATGAAGATGGCTATGTCCACAGATCAGGACGAACAGGCCGGGCCGGAAAAGAAGGCAACGTGCTGAGCCTTGTGACAAAATTGGAGGAATCTAAGCTGAAAAAAATGGCGAAGAAGCTTGGTGTTGAGCTGAGTGAAGCTGTGTATGCAGGCGGAAAACTGAAGACGAAATAAAAAGAAGGGCGAAGAGCCCTTTTTTTGTTGTAAAATAATAGAAAAGATTTTGCGCGGAGGTGGGAAAATGGCTTCAATAGACAGGTTTCAAGTAATGCAGGAGCCAGAGCTGAAAATCCTTGAACACTGGTTTGAGAATGAGGATACCAGACGGAGAATGGATGGGATGCTGCTATTAGATGAGTGGTATGCACGAGTAAATAAAGATAAACACGATACTGTCATCATGGCGTATGATGGACAGCTGCCGGCAGGGATGGTCGTTATTGAGTTCGGAGAGGAGCGGACATATATTGGATTGATCGTCAATCCTTTGTACCGGCTTAAAGGGTATGGAAAACAGATACTGCAAAAGCTGATGACCGAACCTGATTTTACTAGCGTGCGAGAATGGGTGGCATGCATTGAAGAAGACAATCGAATCAGTTTAGCTTGCTTTCAAGCAGCAGGATTCACTTTAGAAGACACGGAACCTGATGAAGATGGTTTTCTTACGCTGATTCTTCGCAACTGATCTCATCGAAACACAAAAGGAGGGCAAAAAGCCCTCCCGTTTTCATCTTCATTCAGCTCGGATCACTGACCTTGATCAGCTGTTTCCCTTTATTTTCTCCCTTAAATAAACCGAGAAACGCGTCAGGAATGTTTTCGAAGCCTTCTGTGATGGTTTCCTCGTAATGGAGTTTACCAGCCTTCAGCCATTCTGCCAGCTGTTTTGCTCCCTCAGAAAAACGATCGGAGTAGTCGCTTACGATAAAGCCTTGCATCAGCGACTTCGTTTTAATGAGTTTTGATTGGACACGAGGGCCCATGTCATCTGCTTCGCTTTCTGCGTTATAGGAAGAAATGGCGCCGCACACCGGAATGCGGGCAAATTCATTGAGCAGATTCATCACCGCGTCTGAAATCGGTCCGCCGACATTGTCAAAATACACATCGACACCGTCAGGACAAGCGTTTTGAAGCGCTTTTTGGATATCATCCGCTGTTTTGTAATTGATGGCTTCGTCAAACTGAAGCTCCTGTTTTAAATAGTCGATTTTTTCATCAGAGCCCGCGATGCCGACGACTCGCGCGCCTTTGATTTTGGCAATTTGCCCGACTGTTGAACCGACGGCTCCGGCAGCTCCTGAGACAACCACGGTTTCGCCTTCCTTCGGGCGTCCGATGTCCAGCAATCCGAAGTATGCTGTTAAGCCGGTCATTCCCAAAATGCCGAGATAGGCCGAAGCGGGAGCAAGGCTTGTATCAATTTTTCGCAAGGCAGACTCGCTCACAGCGGAAAATTCCTGCCAGCTGAGATTTCCGATGACGATATCGCCTTTTTTCAGATGATTCCCGTCTGACACAACTTCAGCGATAACCCCTCCAGAAAGCGCTTTATCCAAGGCGAACGGCTCAACATATGACTTCGTATCCTGCATACGGCCGCGCATATAAGGGTCAACCGATACATAAAGCGTTTTGACAAGCACTTCCCCTTGCTTGGGTTCAGGAACCGGAATGGTTTCAAAGCGAAAGTCTTCATGAACAGGAATACCTTGTGGACGTCTTGCTAATTGAATTTGCTGCTGAGATGCTGTCATTTTCATCCTCCTATCACTTGGTTGACACCACTGTAACATGGACAGGAGAGGAAATACAAAAGGTAAGCTGGCATACAAAAAAGGTTATAGATGAGCTTATGCTTTCTACAAGCTCTTTTGTTTTAAAAGTTCTCTTTAGTCATTTATCATTATTAGAAAACAGAACAGAAAAAGAGCTCCTGTACACCTAGCTAAGATTGGCTAGTGTGTATGTCGATTCTTTTTCATATTCTTGCAAGCATCTGCGAGGGGGAGCTTAGTCGTTCACATTTTGCTTTCGCATCAATCTGCAATAGCAAAGTCTATGCGATTTTTTTACATCAGCAAAGATTTGTTCAATTTTTTCCTTTTATGCCGAGTTTTTCTGAAACAGATAATTGATGGTACTCAACCATTTTCTTTTGGTCAATAAAGTAATGTTTACTTATTAATTAAACACGCGAAAAAGCAAACGAAAACATAATTAAATTTTATATATTTATTAAAAGCTTATATGTTTATTTACCTTTTTTTTGAATTGTAATTGAGAAAATCCATATATTGCGGACACTAATAAAAGAATACCTGCTGAAACATAAACTAAACGAACTCCAAGGAAATCTGAAATAGCCCCTATAGCCAGAATTGAAAACATAAAAATGAACTGTACTAAAGAAGACCTTGCAGACATTATATTAATTCGAGTTTGCTCGGTTGTTATGTTCTGAATAAGTGTTTCTTGTGTAAGATCTCTTAATATATAAGCCGGCCCCATAAAGAGAACCAAAATTAGAGCTAAGTATGAATTACTTATAAAACCATATATTAAAGTTAAACTTCCATATGAGACAGCGCCAATTAACATAAAATTAATTAACTTATTTTGAAATCTCTCCGACAGCTTATATATTATAAATCCCCCTATCATCGAACCTAAATAATATGCTCCATTAATAAATCCCCACCATGATTCTCCTTTATGCAAGACTTCGTTAACGAAAGCTAAAGAGACAGATCCTATCCAAATCATTCCTGCCCATGACTCAATTAAATCCATAATAATAATTGTTCTAAGTTTCTTTTGGCTAAATAAATACCGCCAACCACTTACTATACTCTTATTGGGAGAATTTTTTTCACGTATGACAGAATTAGCGTGGCCATGTGGTAGACAAAATAAAAGAGAAAGAAGAGATGTAAACAACAAAAAGATAGTAAGTATAATGGTATATCCCTCACCTAAAAATGCAATTATGAGACCACCTAAAGACCAGCCTACAAATTGAAAAGTTTGGTCCACTGTAGATAATAATCCATTTGCTTTTACTCTTCTATCAGGAGAGATTATTTCCCCTATAATTGCACTTTTTAAAGGTGAGAACCATCCATTAAAAAAGGAAATACAGCTAATAATAATAAAGACTAAAATGAGAGTTTGATTAGAGTAAGTTCTTAATAAAGCATAGAACAAACATATTAATAACAGCATTTGTATCAATTGAGAAATAATTATTGTAAGAGGCAGTTTTAATCGAATTGTTATTAACGGTAATATAGCACTTCCAAAAATACGAAAAATAATACTTATTAATGTCACCATAGAGGCGATGGTTGTCGAATTGGTCATTTTAAACAAAAACGAAATCACTACCATAGTATATAGAGAAAAACCTAAATTTGTAGTGGTCTGGCTAAATAAAATAGAATAATAACCTTTACTCATATGTATCCTCCCTTGGAATAATTTTTCTCGGTAAAGAGCTTAAACATATTTAAACACCTTAAAACAACAAAAGTAAAGAAAAAATTTCCTTGTAAACTATTTACTTTTATTCTATTTATTGTTATTGTTTATTTAAGTTCTCTGACTATTCTATCAATATTCAGGGAACCACATATCTTATTAAAGGGGGGAAAACCATGAGAAAATTAAGAAAAAACTGGAGAAAATCGATTGTTAGCCCGGTTCTTTATACTAATGAAAAATGGTAAACACTTAGGGAATAGCATTTAATGCTATTCCTTATTTCAACAAACAAATCGGGAGGTTATCGTAATTTGACTCTATTAATGCAAGATCATAAATCAATTTACAATAAAGATATAGAAATATTAATTGAAGTTGAAGAACTTATTACTTCTGTTCCAGAAAATAAAAAAAATGATTTTAAGAGTTTAATCGATAATAGAATTATGACTCTACTAAATAAAATTCAACACCCTGTAGCAGCGGAAAATGTGTTTGGGATGTGTATTGCTTATCCGAATACTTACATAAGGTATAGATTAATTGATTTCGTTGAAAAATGGGTACCTTATTTCTCTGCTGTAGAAACTATAATCAATCTAACCCAGGATCCGGATGATTTAGTTTCTTTTAAAGCTATGGATGTCTGTGCAAATCATAAAATTGAAGAATCTGTAGCATATTTGTCTTCGATTATTGATGATGTCCGGGAGAGTATAAGCTACCCTAAAAAACCTGTGGGATTAGGGGCCCAAAAAGTATTAAGTACATTATTAGATATATTCGGTGTTGAAAAACATGAAGAGCTAGTAATGCTAAAAAATTATTTTGATCAAAATGGTATACTTCCTAATAACTTTGACTTTGAAGAAAAAATTCCTCAAAGTCTAATAGAGGAATTCGAAAAAACAGAAGAAGATGGGATGATTTTAATTCCGGGTGGCTTTTTTGAATTCGGTTTAAATGAAAATGAAATTCCTGACAAAACATTTAATTGGAAAGATGCTGTTCCTAGACAAAAAGTATGGTTACCTCCATTTTTTATCGATAAGTATCCTGTTACAAATAAAGATTATGATATCTTTACCGAGTTCATAGAGGAAAATGGGCATATATTCTGTCATCCTAATGAACCGCAGAATAAACAACATAGAAGAAATACATATTGGGATGATAGGTATTTAGATAATCATCCCGTTACAGGTATAGATTTTTATGATGCATTTGCTTACGCAAGATATAAGGGGAAAGAATTGCCAACCGAGTTTCAATGGGAAAAAGCTGCTCGAGGCGAAAAGGGTAATGTCTGGCCTTGGGGAGATAAATTTGATCCTGCAAAGGTTCAATATGCTGGAAGTCTTTATAATGAACCCATTACTTCTTTAAAGTCCTGGAGAGAAAATTTATTAAAAGCTCATGCTGATAAAGAATTAAATCATTTAACAAGTGATATTTTTGAACAAAATGGTGAAAGTCCCTATGGAGTATGCGGTATGATCGGCGGAACATGGGAGTGGACTAGAAGTGAGCTTAAAACAAAGAGAGCTTTCCACCCTATTTTTGAGAATGTACCATTTAATAGTGTTAACTCATTTGCCGTTCTTAAAGGAGGATCATTCTTCTCTCATCCAGGCTTAATGTTCCCTTCTTTTAGAGCAAAAGATATTCCTTTCTGTCGACACAATGAAATGGGGATTAGATGCGTAAAGAATATTCCAGTATATAAAATTAGAGAATCAATTAATGGGCCAATTACTAATAAAGCAATTTATTAATCATTCTAGGTTAGAGACTTGATAAAAGTATACTAACATTGTGTAGTAATGTTCAGCTTGTAGAAAAAACAATGTTTTTTCTACAAGATTTTATTTTAAATGCTTTTCAAAATTATCAGGGATTGAGAATCAGAAAAAGAGCCATTAAGCTCGATCTTAGCTAGGTATTACGATCTTCTGTATATTATTGTGAGAAATATAGAAGATTCAGTTAGTTAGCATTTCGATTTTAAGCTGAGCCTGCAATAGCAAAGCATCTGTTTTGATTATTCTTTTTCTGATACATAAGCTAATTTTGTCGCTTTTCTTTTTTGTCTTTTCACGCATTTCGAGGATGACTTACTATAATTCTTTCAGCTTTTCTATGTGTTAAGATTCGAATAGATGAAATAACTTTAACAAGTTGGTCAATAAGAACAGATTTAACTTTATGTTAAAAGAGTATCTCGTATAGAACATAAGAAGAATGACGAGTTTTTTAAGATTATCATCAATTATGTGAGAATAAAATATTATAAGGGAAAATGAAGGCTGTCACGTTTCTCGACAGCCCTAGGGAATTCCTCTCCTTTTCATTTCGCCCGTAATTTCGGGCACAGTCCCGTCGGCAGGCACATTGGCTTCTGGTCGATCGGGCTTCTCATGATGCAGCATTCCAAGCCGAAGACTTCACGGAAAAATGGCTGGGTGAACACATCTTCCGGTGTTCCGGCGTTGTATATTTTTCCGTCCAGCACACTGATCAGATAGTCAGCATATTGAGCGGCTTGGTTTAAATCATGGAGCACCATGACAACGGTGCGGCCATGGTCGCGGTTCAGCTTTTTCAGCAGTTCAAGCACTTCAATCTGATGTGAGATGTCTAAATACGTGGTCGGCTCATCAAGCAAAAGCAAATCAGTGCCTTGCGCAAGTGCCATGGAAATCCAGGCTCTTTGTCTTTGGCCGCCTGAGAGGGCATCAAGTGTCCGATCCTTCAGTTCAATCATGCCCGTTGCTTCCAGCGCCCACTCTACCATGTCATGATCCTCTTGGGTATGCTTGGATAACAGCTTTTTGTGAGGATGTCTGCCAAAATAGCATAATTCCTCTACCGTCAATCCTTCAGGAGCCTGAGGAGATTGTGGAAGAATGGCCAGTTTTTTTGCGACTTCTTTTGATGGCTGGCGGTGGATGTCTTTTCCTTCTAGTAGCACTGTACCGCTTTTTGGGGCCATCAGCCTGGCGAGCGATTTGAGGATTGTTGATTTACCGCAGCCATTAGCGCCGATGAGCGCAGTGATTTTTCCTTCTTCTATCTTTAAGTCGACTCCGTCAATAATCACTGTACTGTCATATGAAAGAGTGAGCTGGTCTGCAGCCAGTTTTCCCATGGTATCCTCTCCCTACTGTTTCCTCGCTTCGAATTTCAATAAATATAAGAAATAAGGCGCGCCGATCACGGCTGTCAGTATTCCGGCAGGTATTTCAACCGGAGGCATGATGCCGCGCCCTAACGTATCTGCAATTAATAATATAATAGCACCAATCAATGCCGATGCAGGCAGTAAATATTTAGCTTTTTCTCCGGTAAGCCGTCTGGCGATATGCGGAGCAAGCAAGCCGATAAAACCGATTGAGCCGACGACGGCTACACAGCTTCCCGCCAGCGCCACCGCGGTGAAAATCAGGATGAATCTCAGCCGGTTTGCGTTTTCTCCGAGACCCTGTGCAAGCTCATCCCCGAGTGACATAAGATCCAGCTTCGGTATGAGTATGCAGACGATCGGAAAAAGAATCAAAAGCCATGGCGCAAGCAGCTTGACTTCTTCCCAGTTTCTTCCCCAGAGGCTTCCTGTCAGCCAAATGAGTGCAGCATTCACGTCGCCTGGAAACTTGACCATCATATATTGCATTCCGGCGTGGCAGACCGCGCCTAAAGCAATGCCTGATAAAGCCAGTGAAGAGGGCTGAATGCTCTTTTTTCGGGCTATCATTAATAATAGTACAGCAATAATGGCGGCTCCGGCAAATGCGGAGAACGGAAGCACGTATACCGGCGACTCAGGAAAGATGAGAATCACAGCCATCGCCGCAAGTCCGGAGCCTTTTGAAATGCCGACAACGTCCGGGGAAGCGAGCGGATTTCGGATCACACCCTGTAAAATCGCTCCGGCAGCGGCAAGTCCAGCACCTGCCAAAATCGCTAATATAATGCGGGGAAGGCGATATTGCTGGATGATAAATTCAAAGGAATGATCCAGTCCCAGCAGATTCGTCACTACCGCATCAGGTGAAATGTATAATGCACCGATTCCAATGCTGATGACGGACAGAACGATTAAAATCACGGCCAATATGAGTATCGCCAGTAAGGGGCGTTTTTGTTTTCTGGTTGTTTTCTTCATTTCAGGTTTCGCCCTTTCCTTGCCAAATATAAGAAAAACGGCGTTCCGATAATCGCGGTGACAATGCCGACCGGTGATTCATAAGGAAATGCAATCCATCTGGCCAGAACATCTGCGTACACCAGCAAAATGGCACCGAACAGTGCCGAAAACGGAAGCACGTATTGATAATGTTCTCCGATCAGCTTGCGGACAATATGCGGGACGAGCAGCCCGACAAAGCCAATCGGCCCGGCGACGGCTACGGAAGCGCCGGAAAGAATTAAAATAATCAAACTGATCAGAATCCTGATGCCGTTCATATTTTGTCCAAGCCCTTTTGCTGTTTCGTCTCCGAGACCGAGAACAGAAACAGAACCGGAAAATACGAGGGCAAGCCCGATGCCAATGACAGAAAAAGGAGCGATGGTTATGACGTCCTGCCAGTTGCTGCCGTCGATTGCGCCTGTCATCCAGTACAGAACATCCTCACCTGACTCATTTAAAATAATGATGGCCTGTGTCATAGAGGAGAGGAACAAGTGCACGGCCATTCCTGACAGCGCCAGCTTGACAGGCGTCATTCCGCCGGATGAGGCAATCATATACACAATCGCGCCGCCTGCTGCCGCACCCGCAAAAGCGAATATAACAGATGAATAGGGCGATGCCGGCAGAATGACGAGAGAAGCAACAACAAAAAGCGATGCACCCGCATTCACACCGAAAATTTGGGGTGAAGCCAGAGGATTTCTGGTCATAGCCTGCATCAGCGCCCCTGCTACAGCTAGGCTGGCGCCGACAAAAACGCCGATTAATGTGCGGGGAAGGCGAAGAGTAGAGATGATGAGCTGTTCCTTTGAACCGTCCCATACAAAAAGATATTTCAATGAATCTATGATGCTGATGTCTGAGGCTCCTACTGAAAGATTCAGCCCAAGCCCAAATATAAAAATAATCAGTGCAATGATAAACATCATCAGTCTTGATGATGAGCGCCGTTTGGCTGAATGATACAACAGTCTCACTTCCTTACTGCGTCTGGTTGCAAAAACGAAGAAGCAAGGATTCCCCTCGCTTCTCATTTGTCCTATTTATTATACACTTTTTTAAGCACATCTTTGGCGCTTGTTTCACTAGACTTGATGCCTCTGAATCTTGTCCAAGTGTCACGGTCCGCATCATAGACTTGTCCATTTTTCACCGCTTTGAGATTTTTCCAGAGCGGGTTCGTTTTCCACTCATCTACAATGGTTTTGCCTTCGTTGGCTGAGATGAACAAAATATCAGGATCGATTTTGCTCAATTGCTCAAGGCTGACCTCTTGATAGGCGTTATCTGACTTCACAGCGTGTGTAAAGCCTAGCATTTTAAAGATTTCTCCGTCATAGGATGATGATGTATGAAGCTGGAAGGAATCCGCTCTTGCAACGCCGAGAACGATGTTGCGGTTTTCATCTTTCGGAAGTTCGGCTTTTAGATCGTTGATGACTTTTTTGTGCTCGGCAAGCTTTTCTTTTCCTTCATCTTCTTTATTTAATGCTTTAGCAATGGTCGTAAAGCTGTCGATCGTTTCGTCATATGTCGCTTCACGGCTTTTTAATTCAATCGTCGGGGCGATTTTTTTCAGCTGTTTATAAATGTTTTTATGGCGCTCAGCGTCAGCGATGATTAAATCAGGCTTCAAGGAACTGATGACCTCAAGATTGGGTTCGCTGCGTGTGCCTACAGATGTGTAATCAATGGAGCTGCCGACAAGCTTTTTAATCATATCTTTTTTGTTGTCATCTGCGATGCCCACCGGCGTAATGCCGAGATTGTGAACGGCATCCAAGAATGAAAGCTCAAGCACAACCACCCGCTTAGGTGTGCCGCTTACTGTCGTTTTTCCTTCTTCGTCATGGATCACTCTGGAATCCTTAGACTCGCTTTTGCCGCTTCCGTTGTTATTCTGGCTTGATGAACAGCCGGATACAATGAGGCAGGCGAGCAATAAAACACTCATGATGGCAATCAACTTGTTAGAATAGGTGCGCATGTCATTCTTCCTTTTTTCAGATTTAGTAATGAGAATCATTATCACATGTAACACTATAATAGCATGGCTTATCATGTCAATATTTTTTTAGTAAAGAAAGCTGCGTTTTTACTGCTTTCTCATGAAAGCATCATCAGACACAAATAAGTGGTATGCAGCGTTACCGTGTCTTCGAGACAAAAACGCATGGGCGTTGGCTTTAGAGGTTTCGAACATATCAGCAGTGACATAAGGAAGGAGAGTGCTGAGATAACCGGACAATTTCTTTTCTATTTCATCTGTTAGTGCAAATTCAATGTCGCCGATATTCATGATAATCGAGAAAACAAAGTCGATATCGATATGAAAATGTTCCTCGGCAAAAACCGCAAGCTCGTGAATTCCTGGTGAACATCCGGCACGCTTATGGAAAATCTGTTTGACTAAATCACTCACAATCCAAGCATTGTATTGCTGTTCTGGTGAAAAGTATTGCATTAGACATACCTCCTGCTCGTACGGATAAAGGCAGCGTTTCATGGTCGTGTGCTCCGTGCAGCGGCTTCTCCTTAATTTTGATTTTTCTGAAAATAGGTCCCGTTCCTATCACTTTACCATGGACGGAAAACAAATAGCTACTACCATTCCTCCTGTTTTTCTCTTCAATGTTCTGGAATCTGTTTCAGGTACAGACGATCGGGTATGAAAGAAATATAGAAAACATGAAGGAGGAATATCGACATGAAACCAGTTGTAAAAGAGTATACAAATGACGAACAGCTCATGAAAGATGTAGAGGAATTGCAGAAAATGGGTGTTGCGAAAGAGGATGTATACGTCTTAGCTCACGACGATGACAGAACGGAACGCCTGGCTGACAACACGAACGCCAACACGATCGGAGCCAAAGAAACAGGTTTCAAGCACGCGGTGGGAAATATCTTCAATAAAAAAGGAGACGAGCTCCGCAATAAAATTCACGAAATCGGTTTTTCTGAAGATGAAGCCGCTCAATTTGAAAAACGCTTAGATGAAGGAAAAGTGCTTCTCTTTGTGACAGATAACGAAAAAGTGAAAGCTTGGGCATAAAGCAAGGAAAAAACCAAAAGGCCAATGTCGGCCTTTTGGTTTTTTTGCGGTCTTTGCGGTGGGATTTTGCAGAATGCCGCAATAGGATAGCGGAACATTTTCGGTTCTGAATGTCCCTCAATTTGCTATTATATTTTTGTGATAAATTGGAATAAAATCTCACAAAATAGAAAATGGGGGTACATAGTGGATGAAAAAAGTGATGTTAGCTACGGCTTTGTTTTTAGGATTGACTCCAGCTGGCGCGAACGCAGCTGATTTAGGCCACCAGACGTTGGGATCCAATGATGGCTGGGGCGCGTACTCGACCGGCACGACAGGCGGATCAAAAGCATCCTCCTCAAATGTGTATACCGTCAGCAACAGAAACCAGCTTGTCTCGGCATTAGGGAAGGAAACGAACACAACGCCAAAAATCATTTATATCAAGGGAACGATTGACATGAACGTGGATGACAATCTGAAGCCGCTTGGCCTAAATGACTATAAAGATCCGGAGTATGATTTGGACAAATATTTGAAAGCCTATGATCCTAGCACATGGGGCAAAAAAGAGCCGTCGGGAACACAAGAAGAAGCGAGAGCACGCTCTCAGAAAAACCAAAAAGCACGGGTCATGGTGGATATCCCTGCAAACACGACGATCGTCGGTTCAGGGACTAACGCTAAAGTCGTGGGAGGAAACTTCCAAATCAAGAGTGATAACGTCATTATTCGCAACATTGAATTCCAGGATGCCTATGACTATTTTCCGCAATGGGATCCGACTGACGGAAGCTCAGGGAACTGGAACTCACAATACGACAACATCACGATAAACGGCGGCACACACATCTGGATTGATCACTGTACATTTAATGACGGTTCGCGTCCGGACAGCACATCACCGAAATATTATGGAAGAAAATATCAGCACCATGACGGCCAAACGGATGCTTCCAACGGTGCTAACTATATCACGATGTCCTACAACTATTATCACGATCATGATAAAAGCTCCATTTTCGGATCAAGTGACAGCAAAACCTCCGATGACGGCAAATTAAAAATTACGCTGCATCATAACCGCTATAAAAATATTGTCCAGCGCGCGCCGAGAGTCCGCTTCGGGCAAGTGCACGTATACAACAACTATTATGAAGGAAGCACAAGCTCTTCAAGTTATCCTTTTAGCTATGCATGGGGAATCGGAAAGTCATCTAAAATCTATGCCCAAAACAATGTCATTGACGTACCGGGACTGTCAGCTGCTAAAACGATCAGCGTATTCAGCGGGGGAACGGCTTTATATGACTCCGGCACGTTGCTGAACGGCACACAGATCAACGCATCGGCTGCAAACGGGCTGAGCTCTTCTGTCGGCTGGACGCCGTCTCTGCATGGATCGATTGATGCTTCTGCTAATGTGAAATCAAATGTTATAAATCAAGCGGGTGCGGGTAAATTAAATTAAGAAAGTGAAAAACACAAAGGGTGCTAACCTTTGTGTTTTTTAATTAATTAAAATGTTTATTAACTTAGTTAAGGAGTAGAATGGAAAAGGGGATCGGAAAACAAGTATATAGGAGGAGACCTATTTATGGCTTCAGAAAAAGACGCAGGAAAACAGTCAGCAGTAAAGCTTGTTCCATTGCTTATTACTGTCGCTGTGGGACTAATCATCTGGTTTATTCCCGCTCCGTCCGGACTTGAACCTAAAGCTTGGCATTTGTTTGCGATTTTTGTCGCAACAATTATCGGCTTTATCTCCAAGCCCTTGCCAATGGGTGCAATTGCAATTTTTGCATTGGCGGTTACTGCACTAACTGGAACACTATCAATTGAGGATACATTAAGCGGATTCGGGAATAAGACCATTTGGCTTATCGTTATCGCATTCTTTATTTCCCGGGGATTTATCAAAACCGGTCTCGGTGCGAGAATTTCGTATGTATTCGTTCAGAAATTCGGAAAAAAAACCCTTGGACTTTCTTATTCACTGCTATTCAGTGATTTAATACTTTCACCTGCTATTCCAAGTAATACGGCGCGTGCAGGAGGCATTATATTTCCTATTATCAGATCATTATCCGAAACATTCGGATCAAGCCCGGCAAATGGAACAGAGAGAAAAATCGGTGCATTCTTATTAAAAACCGGTTTTCAGGGGAATCTGATCACATCTGCTATGTTCCTGACAGCGATGGCGGCGAACCCGCTGATTGCCAAGCTGGCCCATGATGTCGCAGGGGTGGACTTAACATGGACAAGCTGGGCAATTGCCGCGATTGTACCGGGACTTGTAAGCTTAATCATCACGCCGCTTGTGATTTACAAACTGTATCCGCCGGAAATCAAAGAAACACCGGATGCGGCGAAAATCGCAACAGAAAAACTGAAAGAAATGGGACCGTTCAAAAAATCGGAGCTTTCCATGGTTATCGTGTTTCTTTTGGTGCTTGTGCTGTGGATTTTTGGCGGCAGCTTCAACATCGACGCTACCACAACCGCATTGATCGGTTTGGCCGTTCTCTTATTATCACAAGTTCTGACTTGGGATGATATCAAGAAAGAACAGGGCGCTTGGGATACGCTCACTTGGTTTGCGGCGCTTGTCATGCTCGCCAACTTCTTGAATGAATTAGGCATGGTGTCTTGGTTCAGTAATGCCATGAAATCATCCGTATCAGGGTTCTCTTGGATTGTGGCATTCATCATTTTAATTGTTGTGTATTATTACTCTCACTATTTCTTTGCAAGTGCGACAGCCCACATCAGTGCGATGTATTCAGCATTTTTGGCTGTCGTCGTGGCAGCGGGCGCACCGCCGCTTTTAGCAGCGCTGAGCCTCGCGTTCATCAGCAACCTGTTCGGGTCAACGACTCACTACGGTTCTGGAGCGGCTCCGGTCTTCTTCGGAGCAGGCTACATCCCGCAAGGCAAATGGTGGTCCATCGGATTTATCCTGTCGATTGTTCATATCATCGTATGGCTTGTGATCGGCGGATTATGGTGGAAAGTACTAGGAATATGGTAGAAAGAAAAAGGCAGACGCGGTCTGCCTTTTTTTATTTTCACTCCTTCGTAAGAAAATGGATTTTGAAAAATGAGAAAATTCCCTGTGAAAAATGGTATGATCTAGGTAGAAAGGACGGCTGGTGCTGTGGTGAAAAAGCGGTTCCATTTTTCCCTGCAAACAAAAATAATGGGGCTGATTGCGGCTCTGCTGGTCTTTGTCATTGGTGTGCTGACCATTACGTTAGCCGTTCAGCATACACAGGGAGAACGGAGACAGGCAGAGCAGCTGGCGGTTCAAACGGCGAGAACCATTTCCTATATGCCGCCGGTTAAAGAGCTCATTGAGAGAAAAGACGGACATGCGGCTCAGACGCAAGAGGTCATTGAACAAATGAAAGAACAGACTGGTGCGTTTGCCATTTATGTTTTGAACGAAAAAGGAGACATTCGCAGCGCCTCTGGAAAAAGCGGATTAAAGAAACTGGAGCGCAGCAGAGAAATTTTGTTTGGCGGTTCGCATGTTTCTGAAACAAAAGCGGATGGACGAAGAGTGATCAGAGGGAGCGCGCCGATTATAAAAGAACAGAAGGGATACAGCCAAGTGATCGGCAGCGTGTCTGTTGATTTTCTGCAAACGGAGACAGAGCAAAGCATCAAAAAGCATTTGAGAAATTTGAGTGTGATTGCTGTGCTTGTACTGCTGCTCGGATTTATTGGCGCCGCCGTGCTGGCGAAAAGCATCAGAAAGGATACGCTCGGGCTTGAACCGCATGAGATCGCGGCTCTATATCGTGAGAGGAACGCAATGCTTTTCGCGATTCGAGAAGGGATTATTGCCACCAATCGTGAAGGCGTCGTCACCATGATGAACGTATCGGCGGCCGAGATGCTGAAGCTGCCCGAGCCTGTGATCCATCTTCCTATAGATGACGTCATGCCGGGAGCAGGGCTGATGTCTGTGCTTGAAAAAGGAGAAATGCTGCCGAACCAGGAAGTAAGCGTCAACGATCAAGTGTTTATTATCAATACGAAAGTGATGAATCAAGGCGGGCAGGCGTATGGGATTGTCGTCAGCTTCAGGGAGAAAACAGAGCTGAAGAAGCTGATCGACACATTGACAGAGGTTCGCAAATATTCAGAGGATCTCAGGGCGCAGACTCATGAATTTTCAAATAAGCTTTATGCGATTTTAGGGCTGCTTGAGCTTGGGGAGTATGATGAAGCCATTGATCTGATTAAAGAGGAATATGCGATACAAAATGAACAGCATGATCTTTTATTCCATAACATCCATTCGCAGCAGGTGCAGGCCATTTTGTTAGGGAAAATAAGCAAGGCATCGGAAAAGAAGGTCAAGCTGGTGATTGATGAGAACAGCTCACTCGCGCCTCTTCCTGCGCATATCGGCTTGTCCCATCTTATTACGATTATTGGCAATTTAATTGATAACGCTTTCGAAGCTGTAGCGGAGCAAAGCGTGAAGGAAGTTTTGTTTTTTATCACGGATATGGGCCATGACATTGTCATTGAAGTATCAGACACAGGGCCCGGTGTGCCGCCAGAGAAAATAGAAGCTGTGTTTGAGAGAGGCTATTCTTCAAAGGGGATGAGGAGAGGCTACGGTCTGGCCAATGTGAAAGACTCAGTGCGTGAACTGGGCGGCTGGATCGAACTGGCGAATCAAAAAACTGGCGGGGCGGTATTCACTGTATTTATACCGAAGGAGAAACAAAGGGGGAATCCATTTGATTCACATCGCGATTGCGGAGGATGATTTTCGAGTTGCGCAAATCCATGAGAGATTGATTAAACAGCTTGATGGATTCAAGATTATCGGCAAGGCGGCTAACGCAAAAGAGACATTGGCGCTTTTGAAGGAACACAAGGCTGATTTGCTTCTGCTGGATATTTATATGCCGGACGAGCTTGGGACCGCGTTGATTCCTGATATACGAAGCCGATTTCCTGAAGTGGACATTATGATTATCACAGCGGCAACAGAAACCCGTCATTTGCAGGAAGCGCTAAGGGCGGGAATTGCCCACTATTTGATCAAACCCGTAACAGCTGACAAGTTCAGGCAGGTGCTGCTTCAGTATAAAGAAAAAAGGAAGCTGCTCATGTCTCAGCCGGAGGTCAGCCAATCCATGATCGACCATATTTTTGGGAACGGTGTGAAGACAGCTTTGCCGGCAGAGGATTTGCCGACTGGCATTAATTCGATTACACTGCGAAAAATTAAGGAAGCGCTTCAGACTGCGTCAGAAGGATTGACAGCGGAGGAACTTGGGGAAAAAATGGGGGCGTCACGAACAACTGCCCGCCGTTATGCCGAGTACCTTGTGTCAAAGGAAGAAGCAAGAGCCGAGCTTGAATACGGGATTATCGGCAGGCCGGAGAGAAAATATTATTTGGCGGCGGATTAGATATGAAAAAATCTATAATCCTATTGAATATTCTATTGATCTTTATGCAGGGTGATATCAGGCAGGCGGCTGCGCCGCGCCTGCCGGACGGGCCGATAGAAATTGTCGTCCCTGCCGAACCTTCTGGCGGCTGGGATGTCACAGCGCAGGCGATCCAATCAGTTTTGAGGCAGAAGCAGATCGTGAAGGATGATGTTCATATCGTCTATAAATCCGGCGGCGGGGGAGAGAAAGGCTGGAAATATGTCAACAAAAGCAGCAAACAAACCATCAGCATGACGTCCAGCCTAATATTGAGCAATGATCTTCTCGGGCAAAGCAAATTAAAAATGTCCGATTTTACGCCGCTCGCCATTCTCTCCAAGGAATGGCAGACGGTTGCATTGCCAAAAGGATCAGCGTTAACAAATGGCAAGGATGTGCTGAATGAGATCAACATGCATCCCGGCAAGGTGAGAATCGGCTTTGCCCCGGGGTTTGGCAATGATGATCAGCTCTCGTTCGTCAGAGCGGCAGATATGTACGGCATTGACCCGTTTGACATTCAATTCTCACAGTATGACAGCAGCGAACAGCTCATTCAGGCGCTGATCAGACATGAGATAGAAGCGGCTTCCATGACACTTTCTGAAGCGAAACCATATGAACGAAACGGCGATATCACGTTAGCCGCTGTAACGTCTGATAAAAGACTTCCCGGTTTTCCAAATGTACCGACGTGGAAGGAGCAGGGAATCCCGTTTGTTTTTTCTCATTGGAGAGGGATTTTGGGCCCGAAAAATATGTCTGAGGAAGAGATTTCTTACTGGGATCAAGCGCTAAAGAAGGTCACCTCCTCACCTGAATGGAAGCGGAAAATAAACGAACAGGACTGGGAAAGCTTTTATTTAAACAGCAGGGAAACGAAACGGTTTTTAGAAGAGCAATCTGCTTTTTATCAAAGCATCATGACAGGAAATTAAAATCCCGACATCCCGGGATTTTTTTCATGCCGAAAATTGATCAAAAAGAACAAAACGGTTTTAAAAAATTAAAAATACAAAAAAACCAAATTATTTACTTGCGGTTGGTTTTCCCATACGATGGCAAAAAGGCAAGACAAAAAGGGGAGTAAGGGAGAAAAAAATGTAAGCGGATTCATTTAAGGGGGAATGGATGTGTTAGCAATCTTAGGCTTTCTCATGATGCTTGTGTTTATGGCATTGATCATGACAAAACGGCTTTCTGTTTTAACAGCATTAGTTTTGACGCCGATTGTGTTTGCGCTTATCGCCGGATTTGGATTTACTGAAGTTGGGGACATGATGATTTCGGGGATTCAGCAAGTCGCGCCGACTGCGGTCATGATTATGTTTGCGATCTTATATTTTGGAATTATGATTGATACAGGCCTGTTTGATCCAATGGTTGGCAAAATTTTAAGCATGGTCAAAGGAGACCCTTTAAAAATTGTTGTCGGGACAGCGGTTCTTACAATGCTCGTCGCCTTGGACGGAGATGGCTCGACAACGTACATGATTACGACAAGCGCCATGCTTCCGCTCTATTTGCTGCTAGGCATCCGGCCAATTATCTTGGCAGGAATCGCGGGAGTCGGCATGGGAATCATGAACACGATTCCATGGGGAGGTGCGACGCCGAGGGCGGCGAGTGCGCTGGGGGTTGATCCAGCTGAGCTTACAGGGCCGATGATTCCTGTCATTGCAAGCGGGATGCTTTGTATGGTGGCAGTTGCGTATGTGCTTGGAAAAGCGGAACGAAAGCGCCTTGGTGTGATTGAACTGAAACAGCCAGCCAATGCCAATGAACCGGCTGCTGCGGTTGAAGATGAGTGGAAGCGGCCGAAGCTTTGGTGGTTCAATTTATTGTTAACGCTTTCTTTAATAGGATGTTTAGTATCGGGTAAAGTCAGTTTAACCGTACTGTTTGTCATTGCGTTTTGTATTGCGCTGATTGTGAATTATCCCAATCTCGAGCATCAGAGACAGCGCATCGCGGCGCATTCCAGCAACGTGCTGGCTATCGGTTCAATGATTTTTGCTGCGGGGGTGTTCACGGGGATTTTGACAGGCACGAAAATGGTTGATGAAATGGCGATCTCGCTCGTGTCCATGATACCGGAACAAATGGGCGGATTGATCCCGGCGATTGTTGCCTTAACAAGCGGCATTTTCACATTTTTGATGCCGAATGACGCGTATTTCTACGGGGTGCTGCCGATTTTATCAGAAACAGCTGTCGCATACGGTGTGGATAAAGTGGAAATTGCCAGAGCCTCTATTATCGGCCAGCCGATTCATATGCTGAGTCCGCTTGTGCCATCCACTCATTTGCTTGTCGGACTCGTCGGAGTTTCTATTGATGACCATCAAAAATTCGCATTGAAATGGGCGGTTCTCGCAGTGATCGTCATGACGGCTATCGCTCTATTGATCGGTGCGATCTCTATTTCCGTATGATAATTCAGGCGTAATGACACACACTAACGGCATACAACATTCCGGAGGTGTCATTATGAGTGATCCTTATATGCCGCTGACTTCAGTCAGAAGCGGAGCGGGGTTCGAAGCGGCAAAAGGGGTGCACGGCCTGACTGTGCAAATTGCGAATGTCTATTTTATTCAGCTGCCTTCTGAACCTCACTCATTTGTTTTAATTGATGCCGGCATGCCCCAATCAGCCGGCGTGATTGTCAATGAAGCCAAACAAAGATTCGGTGAAGGGTTTCAGCTGAAGGCGATTATCCTCACACACGGGCACTTTGACCATATTGGGGCAATCGAAGAGATCCTTGAGCATTGGGATGTGCCTGTTTATATCCATTCTCGGGAAATGCCTTATGTAACAGGTAAAGAGGATTATCCTCCGGCTCGTCCTGACAGCAAGAGCGGGCTGGTCGCTAAGCTGTCGCCGCTGTTTCCGCGGCACTCTATCGATATTTCCTCACATGTCCAGGCACTGCCGGAAGACGGTTCAGTTCCTTTTCTTGACGAGTGGATGTGGATCGCGACACCAGGACACACGCCGGGCCATATTTCGTTATTCCGCGATGACGGCCGCGTGCTTGTGGCAGGTGATGCTGTTATTACAGTGGAACAGGAGAAAATGGCTGACGTCTTGATACAAAAACAGGAGCTTCACGGGCCGCCGGCTTATTTCACGCCTGACACAGAGACGGCCGCTGAGTCCATTCTAAAGCTGGCCGGTCTTGAACCGGAAGCGTTATTGACCGGGCACGGCATACCGATGACCGGCAAAAACTTTCGAAGTGACTTAACTGAATTGGCAAATCGGTTATCGTCTATTTGACACCCGCACCACGCGGGTGTTTTTTATTGTTTTCCAGGAAGTTGCAGAAAAATCATTTGTCTTGCCGCTTAAAAACGATACAATGAAAAGCATGAAGTGATGTGAAGGGGAGAGTTTGTTGGAAGAAAAAGAAATACTCTGGAACGAAGCGAAAGCGTTTATTGCCGCATGCTATCAGGAATTGGGAAAGGAGGAGGAAGTGAAAGACCGTCTCGCGGACATTAAAAGTGAAATTGACCTGACCGGAAGCTATGTACATACGAAGGAAGAGCTGGAGCACGGAGCGAAAATGGCTTGGAGAAACAGCAACCGCTGCATCGGCAGATTGTTCTGGAATTCGCTGAATGTTATCGACAGACGAGACGTCCGGACGAAGGAGGAAGTGCGTGATGCCCTCTTTCACCATATTGAAACCGCCACCAATAACGGGAAAATCAGACCGACCATTACGATTTTCCCTCCGGAAGAGAAGGGTGAAAAGCAAGTCGAGATCTGGAATCATCAGCTGATCCGGTACGCTGGATATGAGTCAGACGGAGAAAGAATCGGCGACCCGGCTTCCTGTTCCCTGACAGCAGCCTGCGAAGAGCTCGGCTGGCGCGGAGAGCGAACGGATTTTGACCTGCTGCCGCTCATTTTTCGCATGAAAGGGGACGAGCAGCCTGTCTGGTATGAGCTGCCGCGTTCACTTGTGATTGAGGTTCCAATCACACATCCGGACATCGAGGCGTTTTCTGATTTGGAGCTGAAGTGGTACGGCGTGCCTATTATTTCTGATATGAAGCTTGAGGTCGGGGGCATTCATTATAATGCCGCGCCATTTAACGGCTGGTATATGGGCACGGAGATCGGAGCGAGAAACCTCGCAGATGAAAAGCGGTACGACAAGCTCAAAAAAGTAGCGTCCGTGATCGGCATCGCCGCTGATTACAATACGGATTTATGGAAGGATCAAGCGCTAGTTGAATTGAATAAAGCTGTGCTGCACTCGTATAAAAAGCAGGGTGTCAGCATCGTTGACCATCATACAGCGGCAAGCCAGTTTAAACGGTTTGAAGAACAGGAGGAAGAAGCGGGCAGAAAGCTGACGGGGGACTGGACGTGGCTGATTCCGCCAATTTCACCCGCTGCCACTCATATCTTCCACCGCTCCTATGATAACTCAATCGTTAAGCCGAACTATTTTTATCAAGATAAGCCTTATGAGTAAACAATAGAAAATCGATGATGGCCTTCAAGGCTGCGGGATTCAGTCACAGAGATGTCGGTAACCTTTGAGAAAGGGCTTCCGTTCTTTACAGCCTCAACAAACGATTGCAGGGCGTTTTCCGGACCCTCTGCCAAAATCTCGACACGCCCGTCATCACGGTTTTTGACCCAGCCGGCCAGTTTTCGCTTATCAGCTTCCATTTGAACAAAATAGCGAAAGCCCACACCTTGAACCCGGCCGTCTACAATGATTCGGTATTGAAGCATGTAAAAACCACCTTTTCTTTTTATGATAATCAATCATTTTACAACCTGTAAAGGGGATGTGTTTGTATGAAACAAGAGCGCTATTCAGTTCTTTCTCTTAATCTGGGAAAACCGCAGACGCTTGAATATGACGGAAAGAAAATCGAAACCGGCATCATGAAGCGGCCGGCTAAATCAGCCGTCATGCTGTATCGGGAGAATTTTGAAGGAGACGGACAGGCGGACCTCGTCAACCACGGCGGACCTGATAAGGCTGTCTGTGTCTACCCGGCGGAGCATTATCCGTTTTGGGAAGAGTTCCTCTCAAGACCGCTGTCAAATGCCGCATTTGGAGAAAATCTGACGGTCGCGGGCCTGACTGAGGAGAATGTTTGCATCGGGGATGTGTTCAGACTTGATGAAGCTGTTGTTCAGGTCAGCCAGCCGCGCCAGCCGTGTGTAAAGCTGGCGAAAAAGTTTGGTGTAAAAGAAATGGTGCTGAAGGTCCAGCAAACCGGCTATACAGGGTTTTATTTTCGCGTGCTGGAGGAGGGCAGGGTGTCTCCCGGCGCGAACCTTGAATTGCTGTCCAGAGGAGAGAAAGGCATATCCGTCCAGTTCGCGAACCGCATCAACTACCATGATGCAAAAAATCTCACCGCCATTGAACGGATTTTAAGTGAGGCTGCACTATCGGAAAGCTGGAGAGCGTCCTTTATGAAAAAAAAGGACAGGCTGCTGCCGGTTGAATAGAAAAAAGCCGCGCATATCAACGTGCGCGGCTTTGCCATATTTAAGATTGTTTTTTCTTTGATTCAAGCAGGTTGGCAAGAAAATAGGTTTTATAGCTTTGAAGCTTTCTTCCTTCATGGTGCGTGATCCCCTGCTTTTTTAGTTCTGCCACATACCAGCCTTTACTGCCGTAATGCATGTCAGAAAACTCCTTTCCCTATCTGATTTCGAAACGATTGGCATTGTAACATCTATAAAAAGATGCTGAAAAGAGATGCGGGGAAAACTGAGCCTTTCGCACTAGATGTACGAATGTTCTTCTGAATGTATATGCGGAGCAAAAGCCGAATATGATTTAATGGCCGGTTAGTTTGATCATGACAACGCCAAATGTCATAATGGCGAAAACAATGCCGATATATGTGAGCATCCCGTTTTTTTTCTTAACGCCGTAAACGGTCATAATGATGCCTTCAATGAAAAAAATGATGCCGAAAATAATAAACCACATGCAGATAAAGGCTCCTTTCACAGACATAATAGTAGTGTAGCATATCTGAAAGAGCCGGGCTGTGACAATATCAAGAAAGCCGGGCGCATATCGCCCGGCTCATGTTTTATTGTTTATCAACCAATTTGACCAGAAGCTGTGCCAAATGTTCTTTCTCATCTTCGTCTGCAACGCTCCAAAGCTCTTGCAGCAGCATTTCTTCACCGTTTTGCGGCTCTTCATGCTTTGCGAGGTAGTCTCCCAGGATCGCAGCGCTTTTTACAAGCTTGCCGTCATCCAATCCCAGCTTTTTGCCTCGGTTGACTTGTTTTTTCAGGTAGCCTTTAAATTCCTCAAAGTCTTTTAAAATGTCTTCTTTTATTGTGCCATGCATCGCGTTCATTTCGTTTTCAATTTGGATTTTTTCTTGATCTCTGTTCATTGCAAGACCTCCTCGTACAGAATAATGATGCTTTACCTGCAATTGGAGGAGGTTAAACCTGCCGGAAGCCCGGAATGTGTTTTACAGTTTCGTCAGGATAATCGGTTCATCTTTTGTGATGACGATCGTGTGTTCAACTTGGGCAACCATGCTTTTATCCGGCGTCTTGAACGTCCAGCCGTCTCCAGCTTCAACAATCGTTTCTGCTTTCGTTGAAATAAACGGTTCAAGCGCGATGACTGTGCCATTTTTGAACAGCGCATTATCAAACGGATCATAATAGTTCATGATGTGGTTCGGCGCTTCATGCAGGCTTCGGCCGATTCCGTGGCCGGTCAGGGTTTTGATGACGGTAAAGCCTTGAGAGCGTGCTTCATGATAAACGGCTCTTCCGATCTGGTTTTGGCGCTTGCCCGCTTTTGCCTGCTGAAGCCCCTTTTGAAAAGCGTTTTCCGCGCATTGGCAAAGCTTATGAAGGCGTTCTTCTCCTTCACCGAGCACAAATGAGATGCCTGTGTCGGAATAGAAGCCGCCAAATTCAGCGGAGATGTCGATGTTGACAAGGTCCCCTGCTTTTAAAATTTTGGATGTGCTTGGTATGCCGTGAGCCACTTCATCATTTACGCTGATACATGTCACACCTGGAAAATCGTATTCCTTCTCAGGAGCTGAAACGGCGCCGTGCTCATCAAGCACAGCTTTTCCGATAAGGTCAAGGTCTTTTGTGCTCATGCCGGGCTCTGCCTTCCGCTTCATTTCTTCACGCGCAAGCGCGACGATTCTTCCGATTTTTTTCAGGCCTTCTAATTCTTGATCGTTTGTTACAATCATCTGTCATTCCCGCTTTCTTTTTAAATAATCTAGATTAAGCTTACCACAACTGTCTTAAAAATAGGAAACACACGGACCTGGGAAAAAAGAAATACCCCCGGGAAAATTGGTATAGATCACTAGATATCTTATATGGTATATTTGAAAAAAAAGGGTATGAGGGGGATGGGTATGCTTTCATTTTTACAAAAACTCGGGAAGTCATTTATGCTCCCGATTGCGGTTCTGCCTGCGGTTGGAATTATCCTTGCGCTTGGCAGAGAGGATGTATTTAATATCCCGTTTGTCTATCAGGCGGGGACGGCGGTTTTTGATCATCTGCCGCTTATTTTTGCGATCGGTATTGCCATCGGCATTTCAAAAGACAGCAATGGGGCAGCGGGTTTATCAGGGGCGATATCGTATCTGATGCTTGACGCGGCAACAAAGACAATTGATAAAACAAATAACATGGCGGTGTTTGGGGGAATTATTGCCGGTTTAATTGCCGGTTACACCTATAACCGCTTCAAGGATACCAAGCTGCCTGAATATCTCGGGTTCTTCAGTGGCAGACGGCTTGTGCCGATTTTAACAGCCATTATTACGATCATTTTAGCGGGCATATTCGGAGTGGTCTGGCCGCCGATTCAATCGTGTATCAACTCGTTTGGAGAGTGGATGCTCGGGCTCGGCGGCATCGGGGCAGGCATATTCGGCCTATTCAACAGGCTGTTAATTCCGCTTGGCCTTCACCATGTGCTGAACAATATTTTCTGGTTCCAATTCGGAGAATATAACGGAGTGACAGGGGATTTGGCGCGCTTTTTCGCGAAAGATCCGACTGCGGGCACATATATGACCGGATTTTTCCCAATCATGATGTTCGGTCTTCCGGCGGCGTGTCTGGCTATGGTTGTGACTGCGAAGCCGTCTAAACGGAAAGCGACGGCTGGAATGATGATTGGATTTGCTTTAACGGCGTTTATCACAGGGATTACGGAGCCGATTGAGTTTGCATTTATGTTTTTATCTCCGCTTTTATACGCTGTTCACGCGGTCTTAACCGGGTTATCTTTATTTATCGTCAACTGGCTCGGCATCCGCTCAGGCTTCTCTTTTTCAGCCGGAGCTATCGATTATGTGCTCAGCTATGGAATCGCGGAAAAACCGCTGCTTCTGCTTTTGGTAGGTATATGCTATGCGGCAGTATACTTTATCGTGTTTTATGTACTGATTAAGGCTTTGAATTTAAAAACGCCTGGACGGGAAGACGATGATGTGGATGAAGTGCTGGATGAAAATACTGTTCAGGATGTAAATGAAAACATCATGCTGAAAGGGCTCGGCGGAAAAGAAAACCTTCAAACCATTGATCATTGCGCCACAAGGCTGCGACTGACTGTGAAGGATACCGCTTTGGTGGATGAAGCACTGCTAAAGAAAGCAGGCGCAAAAGGGGTTGTCAAATCGGGCGGGCAATCGGTTCAAGTCATTATTGGCCCGAATGTGGAATTTGCAGCTGAGGAATTGAGGGCTGCTGTCAAATAAAAAAGCGGAGAGGGCAACCTCTCCGCTTTTTCTTATTTATCTTCGTTATCCTTTGACGTTTCGGAAGAATCTTCGTCATGTTTTGTGTAATCATAATCAGAAGGATTCACCTTCTTAAAACCTTTCGGCTCGTAGAACCGCAGCAGGTCTCCGTTTATGATTTTATCGGACATTTCAAGTTCCTTCTTGACGAGTGAGTCTTCTGACTTGTCGACTTCGGATTCATCGAGTTCTTTTCCGGTTTTCGTGTCGTAATACTTACCGGATATTTTCGTGTACTTCGGTGAAATAAAGTCTCCGTTTCGGAACGGAATCACTTCACGGTGTTCTTTCGATAAAATATCAGAACCGGACATCAGATAGTCCTTCGTATCCACTCCGAGCAGATGCAGAATGGTAGGAGCCACATCAACGTCTCCGGCATATTTATGAACTTTCTCGCCCTTCACGCCGGCAGCGTGGATAAAGAGCGGCACCCGTTGAAGCTGGGCGTTGTCGTAATCAGTGATTTCATCCTTGCCAAGCACTTTCGCCATCGCTTTATTGTGGTTTTCAGAGATGCCGTAGTGGTCTCCGTACATCACAATAATCGATTTATCATATAACCCGTCTTTTTTCAGATCATTGAAGAATTGTTCAATGGACTGATCAAGGTAATGGGCTGACTGGAAATAGTTATCGACGACAGAGTCACCAAAGTCTCCAGCCGGGAAGTCTGTATCCCCCTCATCCATTCCGAATGGGAAGTGGTTGGAAAGGGTAATGAACTTCGTATAGAACGGCTGCGGCAGGCTTTCCAGCAGCGGCATTGATTCTTTGAAGAACGGTTTGTCTTTCATGCCGTAGTTTTTCGTGTTTTCTTCGTTCATGTCATAGTAAGCAGAATCAAAGAATTTATCAATGCCTTCCGCCTTGTACATTTCGTTACGGTTCCAGAACGTCTGCGTGTTCCCGTGGAAAGTAGCAGATGTGTAATTCTTAGACTTCAGAATCGCCGGAACGGATTGCAGCGTGTTTTGCGCTTTGTTTACGAAAACTGAACCTTGAGCCAGCGGGTACAGAGAGTTTTCCATCATAAATTCAGCATCAGATGTTTTACCTTGTCCCGTTTGGTGGAAAAAGTTATCAAAGTAGAACGTTTCGTTATCATGTGCCAGTTTATTTAAGAATGGTGTCACTTCTTTGCCGTCAATTTTATAGTCGATGATAAATGACTGCAAAGATTCAAGTGAAACGTAAATGACGTTTTTTCCTTCCGCTTTGCCGAAATACACGTTATTCGGCACATCGTAATTGGCTTTCATGTAGTTTTCTACTTCCGTTACGTCGCTGGAATCGGCAAGCGCGCGCTGGCTGTTGGACTTGATATTCTGTACAGCGTCATAAATCGTGAAATTGTATGTTCCCAAGTATTTCACAAGATAGTTCCGGTCGAATGATCTTGTCAGCAATTCAGGACGGTCTGATTCCGCAACTGCCAGGTTGATCAAGAACACAAGAATTGAAGACGCAAAAATAATTCGGAACGATTTTTTGCTTGACGTTTCGGCAGGCTTGTTTACTTTGATCGCCAAGATGATCAGGATGATCGTATCGATAAAGTAAAAGGCGTCAGTCGGTCTCATCAGCGAAAATGCGCTGTCACCGAGTTGGCCGCCGTTTGTTTTAGCCTGCATAATGACCGGAATTGTAATAAAATCATTGAAAAATCTGTAGTACACAATGTTGGCGTACAGTAAAAAAGACATTAAAAAATGAATCACTATAATGGCTGTCTGCTGTAATTTTTTCTTGAACAAGAGTCCAAAGCCAAGAAAGAACAAGCTTGAGCTAAGAGGATTCACAAAAAGCAATATTTTTTGTATCGTGTTGTCTATTCCTAAGTTGAAATTCAGGACATAACCGACATACGTTTTGATCCATAACAGGACGACCGCAATTAAGAAGAAGGCCAGTCCTCTTTCTTTTATAAATGTTTTCATTGTTACACTCCTTTTTTCCGATCCAGTTCGAGCGAAACGATAGAAAAAACGAACGTATCCAATATAACACGAATCAGCAGATTAGAAAAGTGAAAATCGTATGAGGGAGAAAGTGGCGAAAAACGCCGTCGAATCAACGTTTCGCTTTGATATTACCAAATGTAAAACAAGGTATCTTTCTAGAAATAAAGGAATAAAATGGTACATTGAGAATTGTATGATAAAATATAAGGTATAGATAAAAAGAGGTGAAATGATGGATTTTTCCCATATTGTGTCTGAAGATAAAATTAAGCGCGCCATCAAAGACGGGGACTTTCAAAACCTCCCGGGAATGGGGAAGCCGCTGCCGAAGGATGACGCGGCACACTTGCCGGAATCGCTGCGCATGGGCTATCGTATTTTGAAAAACGCGGGAATGGCAGAGGACGAGGGCGCGCTCAAAAAAGAGCTTATGACCATCGACCATTTAATCGAAAAGTGCTATGACGAAAAAGAACGCGAGCAATTAATCAGAAAAAAATCTGAAAAGCAATTGCTGCTTGATAAGCTTGTCGACAAAAAAGGCATGTTTTCAAAGCCAGCATCCGCTTTTTATAAGAATAAAGTATATGACCGGCTTGGACGAAACAGACCTTCTTCCAGCTGATTTGTCTTGTCTGCAGGATGGCGATTGATAAAAGCCATCCTTTTTATGTTCCAAGTTCTATGTCAAAAGGTTTATGTTTTTCCATCTATGGGAAATGATTCATAAACGAAAAAAGGGTGATGGGATGGAACGACTATTAGTATGGATAGAGCATATATCTGATTGGCTGTGGGGTCCGCCGCTAATCATCCTGCTGACGGGGACGGGCTTGTATTTCACTATTTTGCTGAAAGGTTTTCAATTTCGCTATCCTTTATACATTTTCAAACAGACAATCGGCAGTGTAGGAAAAAAGCCGAAGGGAGAAGGCACAGTCACACCGCTTCAGGCATTGACCTCAGCCCTCAGTTCAACGATCGGTGCAGCGAACATTGTCGGTGTGCCCGCCGCTATTATGTTTGGGGGACCAGGAGCGGTTTTTTGGATGTGGCTTATTGCCTTATTTGCCATGGCGATTAAGTTTTCTGAAAGTGTTCTTGCTGTTCATTACAGAGAAAAAAATGAGCAGGGTGAATACGTCGGGGGACCGATGTATTACATAACAAAAGGGCTGCGCATGAAATGGCTCGGCGTATTCTTCTCTGTTGCGCTGATTGTGGAGCTGATTCCCAGCATTATGGTTCAGGGAAATTCGGTTTCAGTCTCGCTTGCCGAGACGTTTTCTTTCAATAAAATATACGCAGGAATCGGAATTGCATTTTTGATTGGGTTAGTGGTGATAGGAGGGGTAAAGCGGATCGGAAAAGTAACAGAGTTTGTCGTGCCTCTTATGGCAGGGGCATACGCAGGTGCCGGTCTCCTGATTGTTCTCATGAATCTATCATCAGTGCCGGCGTTTTTCTCTCTCGTTTTTTCAAATGCGTTTACCTCTTCTTCAGCAGTTGGAGGGTTCGCAGGTGCTGCGTTGGCGGAAACCGTTCGCTGGGGATTTGCCCGCGGGCTGTATTCTAATGAAGCCGGGATGGGAACAGCCCCGATTGCACATGCGGCAGCAATGACTGATCATCCTGTGCGGCAAGGGTTTTGGTCTGTGATCGGCATTGTCATTGACACCTTAATCATCTGTACGACTACCGCTTTTATCGTCCTTGCATCCGGTGTATGGACAGGGAAGAACGCCTCAAATGACCCGGCAGCACTGACAACGGCCGCATTTCAGCACTATTTCGGTTCTGGAGGAGGATACTTCGTTTCGGTTTCCCTGGTCTTCTTTGTCGTATCAACCATTATGGTTGTCATTTTTTACGGCGTAAAGCAAGCTGAATTTCTGTTCGGGCGGCTGGCAGGACATGTGATTAAATTCGTTTATTTAGCGGCTATTATCATAGGTGCCGCAGGCGGAGCAAAAGCCATTTGGGGCGTATTGGACTTAGCATTGGTTTTTATTGTTGTCCCGAATGTGATTGCGCTCTTGTTATTGAGCAGAAAGGTAAAAGCGCTGTACACCGAATTCTTTACATCTGAACAGTACTACCTGAAAGATATAAGAAAAACGAAACAAAAGCCTGTTTATCCAACAAAAGAAGCTAAAAATTCCTAGTGTTTTGCTTTTGCGCCGAACAATGCTTTGCTTTTTATGATCAAATAAATGAGTAAAGGCAGCAAAAGAGAAATCACTACATTAATGATTGGTTTGATTCTGTTAAAGTCGATTAGCTGATTTGTATTTAAAAAAAACCAAAAGCCGCATACGACTGAGAACATGCCGGTTGGTGTATACATGGCTTTCGGGTCGATTTTTGAGTGTAAAAACGAAAGGCCGTATACCACGATATATAGGGAACCTGCTATCTTCACCATAATGACCGGAATCCAAAAAGCCGCGATGATCAGGTCTGAGCGATCCAGAAAATCCGTAATGCGGATCTGCCTGATGACCATATAAGCAGGATCAAAGAAAGTAGATGTCAGGTTGGGACCAAAGACAGAAATTGAAGAAAATAACATCACGGCCAGCAATAAAGCGCCCAGCAGTATCGCGAAAATGGTGTATTTTAGCGGGACGCTCCGGTTTGAGAAGAGAAGCGGAAGGATAATCAATTCCCCCATTGTCCCAAACGCGTAATAGCCTGATTGAAGGTATGGGATTAGACCTTCAAAAACAGGTGTCAAGTTTTGAAGCTCAATTTGTGTGGCCAGCGTAAATGGAAGGAACAAGACCAGGATGCCGAATGGAAATAGGAATATCTGCGCCATTCTGGTCAATGTTTCTTTTCCCTCTCTGGCAATACAGATCGCCACAAAGATAATAACACCGCCAAGAACAGCCATTGGTGTTCTCGGGAGAAATAAAATGTTAATCAAATTGATGAAAAAACGTATATCATGAGCATTGATTAACAGGAAATACAAAGAAAACAGTAAAATGATAATCCGGCCTGCGATTGGTGAGGAATCGCTCAGCAGCTCATAGATATTTTTATCCTGATGCTTTTTCATCAGCCTATGCATGAGCCAGAGTGCCGGAATCACGATGACAACGCCGAGGATGTAGCTGTGCCAGGCATTTTGTTTTGCTGATTCGATCATGAGAATCGGAGCATGCTTTAATCCGACTGCTAACGTATACAGAGCTCCGAAAAATAATCCTTGGTATGCAGAGGTCTTGTCCATAAAGCACATCCTTTCTGTCATGTTCAAAACGGAATATATTTAAACAGGTGCCCCAGCCGCGGAAGCAGGGGATTCACTCTCATATAAATCCATAGAAAAGCACTTCCTGCAATTAGCAGGCTGAAGGCCCATTTTGTTAGATTGTTAGCGGAACGAAAATTCTTCCATTCATATGCGTATATGGCAATGCACACAATCAATGTCTGTACGATATAGCTGATCATGCTGACGCACCTCCATTAATGGCTGATCGTTTTGTATAGGACACCGCCCTGCTCAATCGTCACAATTGGGACGACGTGAACCTCCATATCCTTATATACCTCTTCCCATTCCTTTTTCAGCAGATTCTTCGTGGTTGCCGTGCTTCTGATGGTCCTGTCTTGAAAGCCGGCCGGGTCCGCCTTTAGCTTTTGCAAACGATGAACGGTGCTGATCACGTCCTTCTTTATGGTTCTGTTTAATGCTTTTTGAATGATGTAATACTGGTCATTTTCTCTCGTCTCATAGGTTGATTGGTTTTCCATAATAATTCCTTTGGCTCTGATCTCGATTGTCATTGACAGCTTTCCGTTTTTTTCAGCGGCATGAAAGGATGCATTGGACTTTTGAAGCTGAATGGATGCTTGCCCCATTTGATTCGGCAGGTCTACTATGAATTCTGGCTGGCGGGCTTGATTCAGCAACATCAGGGCTGCTGTCATGTGTTCATCTTTGAAAATATCCATCAATCTGTCCTTTTTAAAGATCGCAAGCCCGTCAATTTTCAAATTAGATTTGCCTTTCCCTCCAGGTTTTGTTTTAGATGCAGAGATGACCGGTGCATACGGATCACTGCCTATTTCTACTAGATCAGACATGAATCTGCTTAAGAAAACGGGGCGGCTCGTTGCGATAATGGCCAGCTCCCGAATCATTTCCGCCGGAAACTGTTCAAGCTGAACATCGGTATTTAAAATGTCCCGCGCTTCTCCCCGGCTGACTAAAATGAGCGCCGTTAATCTGTTCTGCGGATTTCGCGTTAAAATATCAAAGACTGGGGCAACGCCGTCTCTCGCCATATCCTCTCCAATAATGACTGTACGTCTGTGGGACGTATTGATTGTCCGTGACAAGGAGGTTTGCAGCTTGTTGTTCGCTTCTCTGATCGTAGTGCCGGAAGCTGAATCAACATACCATGTTTTTGAACCGGCAGTTCCGCCGCCGCCCCCTGTTTGTCCGCCTAATTGGCCGACCAAGGGAATCTGCATGGCCACTCGATACTGATCTTTTTTCTTATCAATGGCTGAGCTGACAACAAATGCAATGTCATTGATTTCTGTCCGGTCCCAGCACCCCGTTAGAAGGATACAAATGAGAAGCGGCAAAACACACTTATATATTGTTTTCTTCATCTTTTGGGTCCTCTCTTTTCGCTCCCTTCTGTCCGTTGCCGCGCGAATACGTGCCCGGCCTTCTGGTCATCGTCCACCAAGGCGCCCTGACAAAAATATCTTTTACTTCATCTCGTTTAAACGGAGAAATCCCGGATAAATAAGGAATGCCGAAAGATTGCAGCTTGCATAAATGAAGCACTAAGATAATCGTGCCGAGCATAATGCCGAATATCCCAAAAATACTCGCCAAAAACATAAGCGGGAAACGAAGCATCCTGATGGAGATAGCTAAGTTAAACCGCGGAATTGTAAATGACGCGATCCCTGTTAACGATACGATGATCACCATGGGGGCAGACACAATTCCCGCTTCAACAGCGGCTGTCCCAATGACTAGGGCCCCGAGAATACTGACGGTCTGGCCGATGGTTTTCGGCAGGCGCACTCCCGCCTCACGGAGAGCCTCAAAAGAAATTTCCATAATCAATGCTTCTATGATGGCGGGGAAAGGAATCGGTTCACGCGCAGAGGCCACACTGAACATTAAGTTTGTCGGCATTAAGTCCTGGTGGTATGTAATAACGGCAACATAAATAGCCGGCAAATATAAAGCAACGAATAAAAACATATAGCGAAGCCAGCGGATTAAGTTAGACATCAAATAACGCTCATAGTAATCTTCACTGGCCTGCATAAGCTGCCAAAACGTAATCGGGCCTGTTAAGACAAAGGGCGTATTATCTGTGAAAATGGCAAATCGGCCTTCGAGAAGCTGGGCGGCGACGGTGTCCGGCCTTTCTGTGTATTGCAGCTGGGGGAATGGCGAGTACGTGTCGTCTTCGATAAATTCTTCAATATATCCGCTTTCTAAGACAGCATCAATCTTTATCTTTTTGATTCTTTTTTTTGCTTTGTCAATAACCTTTGGATCGGCAAGCCCGTCAATATAGGCCAAGACAACATCGGTTTTGGTTTTCGTGCCGATTTTAAAAGAGATCATTTTAAGCTGAAACGTTTTGACGCGAAAGCGCACAAGAGCGGTATTGACCCTGAGGCTTTCAGTGAAGCCCTCTCTTGACCCTCTGATGGTCGATTCTGTTATCGGCTCTTCAATGCTTCTTCTTTGTCCGCCTTTTATATTTAAGATCAGGCCTTTTGAGTGCCCGTCGGCAAATAAAACCGCGTTCCCCTCAATGATGGATGCAGCCACTTTGCTCATACTCGTTTCTAATGCAACACTTGAAATTGATAGAGTATTTTGCAGCGCCTCTTCATGTTCATCTATTTGATCCGTCAAATGCATTAAGAAAGGGCGGAGGGCGTGATCCTGAATATGTTCAGATTTTACAATTCCTTCGATATAAACAATAAATCCGCACAGCCCGTTTCCAAAGTCAAATTGTCTAAATACGATGTCTGAGCAGCCTTCTGTTAATAAGGTCAGATTTTCGAGGTTTTCCTTCAAATTGGGAGAGATCGGTCTGTCCTGATTGTCTTCAAGCTCTTTGATGAGCTGAAGCGCTTTGTCGCGTTTATTCATAGAGGCTCACCCTGCTTTTTAATGTCATATTCAATAAGTGCTTGTGACTTTTAGGGTAACCTTGTCTGTTTCATATATTCCAGACTAGGATGAAAGCGCTATAAAAAAGTGTTGACTACCTGTATATACAGGAATACAATATGATTATAAGTTGTATATACAAGTTATAAAAACGGATACGGAGGGGTTGGCATGGGGGAACTGAACAAATCGGCACGTCAGATTGTCGAAGCAGTCGGCGGTGCTGAAAATATTGCAGCGGCAACTCATTGTGTTACACGTTTGCGTTTTGCTTTAATAGATGAAAGCAAGGTTGACCAAGAGATGCTTGATCAAATTGATGTGGTAAAGGGATCATTCTCGACAAACGGACAGTTTCAGGTCGTAATCGGCCAGGGAACTGTCAATAAAGTATATGCTGAACTGGTTAAGGAAACGGGGATTGGCGAGTCAACAAAGGATGAAGTGAAGAAGGCCTCAGAAAAAAATATGAATCCTTTGCAGCGTGCTGTGAAAACGCTTGCAGATATTTTTATTCCAATATTGCCTGCGATTGTCACGGCGGGTCTTTTAATGGGGATCAATAACATTTTAACGGCGGAAGGCATTTTCTTCAGCACAAAATCGATTGTGCAGGTTTATCCGCAGTGGGCGGATCTTGCTAATATGATTAACCTGATTGCAGGCACGGCCTTTACGTTTTTGCCTGCGTTAATCGGATGGTCTGCCGTCAAGCGGTTCGGCGGCAATCCGCTTCTCGGCATTGTGCTCGGGGTTATGCTCGTGCATCCTGATTTGCTGAATGCGTGGGGATATGGCGCGGCAGAACAAAGCGGAGAGATCCCGGTATGGAATCTATTCGGCCTAGAGGTGCAGAAAGTCGGCTATCAGGGCCAGGTGCTCCCAATTTTGCTTGCTTCTTATATGCTGGCGAAGATTGAGGTATTTTTAACAAAACGCACACCTGAGGGCATACAGCTGCTCGTTGTCGCACCAATTACGCTTCTCTTAACAGGATTTGCCTCTTTTATCATTATCGGCCCGATTACATTTGCGATCGGTAATGTACTGACTTCAGGGCTTATCTCGGTGTTTGGTTCTTTTGCCGCACTGGGCGGTCTGTTATATGGCGGTTTCTACTCAGCGCTCGTGATTACCGGTATGCATCACACGTTTCTTGCAGTCGACCTGCAGCTCATCGGTTCAAAGCTCGGCGGCACCTTTTTATGGCCGATGCTGGCGCTTTCTAATATCGCACAAGGTTCGGCGGCTCTGGCCATGATGTTTATCGTGAAGGATGAGAAACAAAAAGGCCTCTCCCTCACATCAGGGATTTCTGCTTATCTTGGCATTACAGAGCCTGCCATCTTTGGGGTGAATCTGCGATACAGATTCCCGTTTATCATTGCAATGGTCAGCTCTGGCCTGGCCGGAATGTATATTTCTTCTCAAGGTGTGCTGGCAAGCTCCGTCGGTGTCGGCGGCGTGCCGGGGATTTTCTCAATCATGAGCCAGTACTGGGGCGCGTTTGCAATCGGGATGGCTATTGTATTGATCGTGCCGTTTGCCGGAACATACGCGTATGCGAGATTCAAACATAAATAACAAGTGGGGAGCGGGACGTGTTGAACGTTCCCTTTTCCCGTTTTCAATTTAAATATGGTGGTGGAAACAGATGAAAACAGAACAAACGCCATGGTGGAAAAAAGCTGTGGTTTATCAAATTTATCCGAAAAGCTTTAACGATACGACAGGAAATGGTGTTGGCGATCTGAACGGCATTATTGAAAAGCTGGATTACTTAAAAACGCTACAGGTGGATGTGCTTTGGCTGACGCCGATTTATGATTCTCCCCAGCATGATAATGGGTACGATATTCGTGATTATTACTCGATTTATCCTGAATACGGAACGATGGAGGATTTTGAGCGGCTAGTGTCCGAAGCACATAAAAGAGACCTGAAAGTCGTCATGGATCTTGTTGTCAATCATACGTCAACAGAGCACAAATGGTTTCGCGAGGCGATCTCTTCAATAGACAGCCCGTACCGTGATTTTTATATATGGAAAAAACCGCAGGAAAACGGTTCTGTTCCGACGAACTGGGAATCGAAATTCGGCGGCTCGGCATGGGAGCTTGACGAAGCATCGGGCCAATACTATTTGCATCTGTTTGATGTGACGCAGGCTGATTTGAATTGGGAAAATGAAGAGGTCAGAAAGCATGTCTATGACATGATGCATTTTTGGTTTGAAAAGGGAATAGACGGCTTTAGGCTTGATGTCATCAACCTGATTTCTAAAGATCAGCGCTTTCCGAATGCGGAGGAAGGCGACGGCCGCTCTTTTTACACTGACGGGCCGCGGGTGCACGAATTTCTGCATGAAATGAACGAAAAGGTGTTTTCACATTACGACAGCATGACGGTCGGTGAGATGTCTTCAACAACCGTAGACCACTGCATCCGGTATACGAATCCTGACAATAAAGAACTTGATATGACATTCAGCTTCCATCATCTCAAGGTTGACTATCCTAACGGCGAAAAATGGGCCTTGGCGCCGTTTGATTTTTTGAAGCTGAAGGAGATCCTATCTGACTGGCAAACGGGGATGCACGCAGGAGGGGGATGGAACGCTCTGTTCTGGTGCAATCATGATCAGCCGCGCGTCGTATCAAGATATGGAGATGATGGCGCATATAGGGTGAAATCGGCGAAAATGCTTGCTACGGCCATTCATATGATGCAGGGCACGCCTTATATTTATCAGGGCGAGGAGCTGGGGATGACGAATCCGAAGTTCACTGACATAAGCTCCTATCGGGATGTCGAATCGCTGAACATGTATCACGCCTTTAAGGAAAAAGGAATGGCTGATCAAGATATTACAGCCATTTTACAGGCGAAATCCCGTGACAATTCCAGAACCCCCGTTCAGTGGGATGCTACGGAAAATGGTGGTTTTACAACGGGCACACCATGGATACCGGTTGCAGGAAATTACCGGGAAATCAATGCTGAAGCGGCGCTGAGGGATCAGAATTCGGTGTTTTACCATTATCAAAAATTGATTCAGATTCGCAAAATGTATGACATTGTGACAGAGGGTACGTATGAGATAATTGCAAAGGATGACCCGAACATTTTTGCGTATCTCAGACACGGCAGCAATGAAAAGCTGCTCGTGATCAATAATTTTTACGGGACAGAGGCGGCCTTTACACTGCCGGACTCTTTAGCGCCTGACGAATGGAAGGCAGAGGTGCTGTTGACGAACGATGAAGCAAGGGAAGGGCTTCAGAACATGACGCTTCGCCCATATGAGTCCATTGTTTATCGTTTAACGAAACCGTGTTAAACTAAGCTGGGTGGTCCATAATGAAGGTGAATAAATTCATCACAATTTATAAAGACATCGCACAGCAAATTGAAGGCGGCCGATGGAAAGCGGAGGAGATTCTTCCGTCTGAACATGAGTTGACCGCACAGTACGGTACATCAAGAGAAACGGTCCGAAAGGCGCTTCATATGCTCGCGCAAAACGGTTATATCCAGAAAATCAGGGGAAAAGGCTCCGTCGTGCTCAATCGTGAAAAAATGCAGTTTCCCGTTTCGGGCCTTGTCAGCTTCAAGGAGCTCGCGCAAACGCTTGGCAAAGAAACGAAAACAACTGTACACAAATTCGGGCTGGAGCCTCCGTCAGAGCTGATCCAAAAACAGCTCCGGGCCAATCTGGATGACGACATCTGGGAAGTCATCAGGTCTAGAAAGATTGACGGGGAACATGTGATTTTGGACAAGGATTACTTTTTCAGAAAGCATGTCCCTCACCTGACGAAAGAAATTTGTGAAAACTCCATATATGAATATATAGAAGGAGAGCTCGGTCTTTCGATCAGTTACGCCCAAAAAGAAATTGTAGCCGAGCCGTGTACGGACGAGGACAGAGAGCTGCTCGATTTACGCGGCTATGACCATATGGTCGTGGTGAGAAACTACGTCTTTTTGGAGGATACCAGTTTGTTTCAATATACGGAAAGCAGACACCGTCTCGACAAATTCCGATTTGTTGATTTTGCGCGGCGGGGGAAATGAGAGAGGCGCCTGCCTGCGGCAGCGCGCTTTTTTGTTTGGTATCAAAATTGATACTATCCAACAAAAATGTGCGTACTTTTACTTTTTATCATAATGGCTACAATAGAGATGAGAGTAATCTAAAGGAGAGGTGTTTTACATGGCAGATCTAAAGACACAAATTCTGGATGCATACAATTTCAGGCATGCGACTAAGGAATTTGACCCGAATAAAAAAGTGTCAGACAGCGATTTTGAATTTATTTTAGAAACAGGAAGACTGTCTCCGAGCTCACTCGGCCTTGAGCCTTGGAAATTTGTCGTCGTCCAAAATCCGGAATTCCGCGAGAAGCTTCGTGAATACACATGGGGCGCGCAAAAGCAGCTGCCGACCGCAAGCCATTTCGTCCTGATTCTTGCGCGTACAGCGAAGGATATCAAATATAATGCGGACTACATCAAACGTCATTTAAAAGAAGTAAAACAAATGCCTCAAGACGTGTACGAAGGCTATTTAAGCAAAACAGAAGAATTCCAGAAAAACGATTTGCATTTGCTTGAAAGTGACAGAACATTGTTTGACTGGGCATCAAAACAAACCTATATCGCGCTTGGCAACATGATGACTGCCGCTGCGCAAATCGGTGTTGATTCCTGCCCGATCGAAGGCTTCCAGTACGATCACATTCACCGTATTCTTGAAGAAGAAGGCCTTCTGGAAAACGGAAGCTTCGATATTTCTGTGATGGTGGCATTCGGCTACCGAGTGAGAGACCCTCGTCCGAAAACAAGATCTGCTGTTGAAGATGTTGTGAAGTGGGTTTAAAAGAAGAAAGCTGCTCGCATAGCGAGCAGCTCTTTTTTATGCCTGATTCGCTCTATTCTGTTTTCTCCTCTGATGTAAGTACATTGCCGTTCCGAGTGCGCTGATCAGAAATCCGGCCAACAGGATCGAGTACATGGATGTGGCTGTGTCCGGAAGCAGGCCGCCAGCCGGACCGTCTGTTCCTGATCCGCCCGAACCGTTTCCACCAGAGCCGTTAGTCGGTTGAGTGCCGGGAGGCGTATCATTTCCTCCGTTTCCGTCAGTTGGCTGTTTTCCGCCTGGTTTGTCGGAGCCTCCGCCATGATTGCCGTCATCACCGCCTGTCGGTTGATCTGACGGGAATGCCGGCGGTTTGTTGTTTGAACCGGAATTTAAGATCGTGTATTCGCTGAAGTGGTTTGTATATCCTGTCACCATATCATCATCGACTGATCCGTGACCTGTCTTTGTGAAAGCTTTCTTTTTTCTATCGACGTGATAAATGGCAGGGTTATGGGCTTCTTCAATATCAAACATGCGAAGCGAAAGCTGTACGGGCTCCTTGAATGATTTTATTTCTTTTCCTTTTTGCTTCACTGTAAAGTCATATACATCTGACAGTGACACATCCAATTCTCCCGTAGACTTGATTCCGATTGCAGTGTCTGCGGTTTTAAGGTTCGCCATTGGCATCTTCATGCTGTACCAGTAGTTGAACATCGTCAATGAAGGATCTGACTCTCTTTCTTTCAAAAGTTTGACCTGATCTTTTTTCACTTTAAGATTGATAGGCTTCTCTTGAGATCCTTCATGTATTCCATAATAGACAAATGGCGTGTTGGCATTTTTAGCATAAATCGCAAATTTGTCTTCATCAAGTGTCCAGCTGCCGTCCTTCTGCTTTGTCGGCAGGAATACTTCTTTGATTCGTCCTTCAACTTTAGGAGAGACCTTGTTTCCTAGTTTTTTCAGCTGTTCGGTGAAAATCTCATAATCAACGTAGCCAAGGTCTTCACCATGGGAGGCTTCTGTAAAGACAGAATATCCGTCTCCTCCGGCACCGACAAAATTATTTGTTGCCACGCGGTAGGTATCATCCGTATTTATAGCAACTTTGTCTCCGTTAGGCGATTCAATTTTCACTTCTAACACACGGTGTCCAGGTTTGTTGTTTAATGTAAAGGTATATTCGATTCCGGCCACCTGAGGGAAAGCGCCGCCGCCATTTTCCACATTGCTTAGGCCTTGTTCAAGGGCTTCTTTAATTTGTTTTCCGGTTAAATCGGCCACGTAAAGCGTATTGCCGAACGGCATCACGTTGAGCACCTCGCCGAGTGTGATATCACCTTTGTCAATGCCTGCTCTGATGCCGCCGCCATTTGTTATCGCTATTCTGGCGCCGGCTGCTTCTTTCGCTTTTGCCAGCATACCGTCCGCGATGAAGTTTCCGAGATTCGTTTCTTTCGTGCGCACATGCTCACGCTGGCCGTCAAGCGCCACATCCGTGTAGCCGACTTTTTCATTTTTCACGTCCTCTAATTCATTTTTGAACTGATCGAGCTCTTGTTTTGCTTCTGGGTTTTCTTCTGTATGTTCATCAATTGGCAGCACGCTCAGATTTGATTTATCTGTTTGCACAACGCCTTTTTCATCAAACGCGACATCAACGCGCCCCAAGAATTGGCCGTATTCTTTTGCCTGCGCCACGATCGTCGGTTCTTCGTTGTTCACGACCTCCATTTTGTCTACGAGGGTGTGAGTGTGTCCGCCGATGATCAAATCAATGCCTTTTACTTTTTTGGCTAGCTCAAGATCCCGGTTATGTCCGATGTGGGTTAAAGCAATAATTTTATTTACCTTTTCTTCTTCTTGAATCGCTTTGACGGTGTTTTGTGCTGTTTCAAAGGCATCATTGAATACGATGCTTTTGCCCGGGCTTGATGTGGTGGCTGTATCTTCTGTTGTCAGGCCGAATACGGCGACTTTCTCCCCGTCAACGTCTAACAGAATGTAAGGGTGAATGCCGGCCTCTTTCTTTTCACCTGCCGTAAAGGTTTGCGGCTTTTTGACAAATGATTTCAGCTTGGGCTCATTTGACACATCTACGTTTGCACTGACAATCGGAAATTCCGGCGCTTCAAAGTGATAGCGGTTCGCCGGATCAACGGTTGCGCTGTTTCCGCTTAGAAAATCAGAAAGCACCGTCGGGCCTTTGTCAAATTCATGGTTTCCGAAGGTCATGGCGTCATAGCCCATCATGTTCATCATTTTCAGATCGGCCAAACCGTTCCATTTAGTAAAATACAGATCGCCGGAAAACACATCTCCCGCATCAAGGAGAATATTGTGATTTGTTTCGCTGCGTACTTCGTTGATTTTCGTCATTCGTCTCGCTGCATCATCGAGATGGGCGTGCGTATCATTGGTGTGCATGACGGTCAGATCCCACAGTCCGTCTTTAGGAGGATCTGGATTTGAATCATCATCGAATTGCAGCTTATACACACCATAGCCTTCATTCGCAGACTTGCCTACATAAGCGACATCGTCTGCTTTATCGGCAAATGGCTTGGCCAAAAGCGAGGATTCAAACGTCAGATTCGTGCCGGAAACAGGCGCGATTGACCAGTTGTTGTCTGCTTTTGGATTGACTGTTTTTTGTTCAATAATGTAATCCATCAGCACCTGCCTATTTTCAACTGCAGAGCCGTGGACAATTTTATCGCTCGTCAGATGAGGGAACCCGCCGCCTCCGGACGCACGATAGTTATTGGTGACTACGAGAAATTCCTGGCTTGGGCTGATCGGCTTGCCTTCATAGGAAAGATTGATGATACGGGATGAATCCGCATTGATCACTTTTCCGTTCTCATTGTATTTAGCCGGTTTTGTCACATCGACCTGATATGTGACACCGTCAATCACGTCAAAATTATAGGAGCGGAAATTCTCGTTCAGCAAGGCCTGGTCGCCGCCTTTAGCTGGATCAATTTGATTGAATTGGCCTGCTGACATCTCCAGCCAGTCCTTGACCTCGCTGCCTGTCAGCTTGACGATTTGAACAGTATTATCGTAAAGATACAAGTCACCGACATTTTTAATCGCAAGATCTCCGGCTGGAATGTTTGTATAGTAATTGGCTCCGTTTCTGCCGCCTGCTTTAAACGGCGCTCCAGCGGATAAAATCGGCAGGTTCTTGTACTCGGTATCCTTCATTTCTTTTTCAGCGTACCACTTTTGCGCGTCAGTCACGATCTGAATGGAAGGATCATCTTTGACCTGTGCAAAGAAGCTGTTAATATCTGCTTCGGTTTTGCCGACTGGCTTTCGGACATACTCCAGTGTGTTTTGGTGTGTTTGCTGAATGGTGTTTGTAACGGTTTCGTTTCTTGATGTGACGTTGCCAGCAATAGATTCAATACTTCCTTTGGAATCTGCTACCTTCCATGAGCCGTCCGCCTTTTCAAGCTTGAGGTCAATCACGCCTAAATATTTGCCCCAGCTGCTTGGCATGACGACAGGAATGCCGTTAATTGTTCCCTTTTCCACATTGAACTGAGCAACACCCGCATACTCGGCGGAAGGAAAGAGTCCGTGCTGATGGCCCGAGATAATCGCGTCAATGCCTTTCGTTTTGGTGGCAAGGTCAAACACGGCGTTTTCTGCGCCTGATGATTGCGCCTGCTTTTCAATGCCGGTGTGGGCGAGGGCAATAATGACATCTGCGCCTTCCGCCTTCATTTTCGGGATCGTTTCATTGGCGGATTCTACGATATCCTGCACCTGAACTTGCCCCTCGAGATTCTTTTTGTCCCATGTCATGATTTGCGGCGGGACAAAGCCTATGTAGCCGACTTTTACTTTCTGCTCATTACCGTTTTCATCAATGAGGGTTTTTTCATTAATCACATACGGCGTATAACGGTTTTCGCCGCTAGTTGTTTTGACGTTGGCATTTACAATCGGGAAATCGGCTCCTTTGATTGTGCCGTCGAGAAAGTCGAGCCCGTAGTTGAATTCATGATTGCCAAGCGTTCCGGCGTCGTATTTCAGCGCATTCATGACGCTGATAATCGGATGGGTTTTCGTGCCGGAGATAATGTCGTCTTTTTGATATTTCACCGCGTATTCACCCAGCGGATTCCCTTGAATCAAGTCGCCGTTATCCACAAGCAGGGTGTTAGGGTTTTGCTCGCGGTGCTTTTGGATCAATTGCGCTGTTCTCGCCAGACCGAAATCCGCCGTTTCTTTGTCGCTGTAGTAATCGTAATCCATCATGTTGGCATGAATATCAGTCGTAGCCAAAATACTCAGATGCACCTGAGGAGCCGCGCTTTCTTCTGCATGAATGGGTGGTGTTGGGAGGATTAGGCTAAGTATCATAATTGGGGGCAAAAGAATACGGAGAATGTTTTCGACGTGTGTTCGTCTTTTCTGTATTCTCACCAGTTCTCCACCTTTCAACGAAATTTGTGTTACAGCTCCTATTGTAAGAATATTTTGTAACTATTTGTAGGTGTTTCTTTATGATTATTGTAAAAGGGAGAAAAATGAGTATTATGTAGCAGTATCAAACGACAAATACTGGGCATTTATGCTTATCGTTTGTCACAATCGCGGAATGTTTATTTTAGTGTGGCTGGGGTAGAGTGTTTTATGTAGACATATAAAGCGGGAGGTTATGAATCATGGGGAAAAAAATTGCAGTTGTTTTAACATATTATTTTGAGGACAGCGAGTACACTGAGCCTGCGAAAGCCTTTAAAGAAGCGGGACATGAACTGACTGTCATCGAAAAAGAAAAAGGAAAAACAGTAAAAGGCAAGCAGGGAACAGCGGAAGTGACGGTTGACGCGTCCATTGACGACGTAAATTCTTCAGACTTTGATGCGCTTTTGATTCCTGGAGGATTTTCACCAGACCAGCTTCGCGCTGACGATCGTTTCGTCCAATTTACAAAAGCGTTTATGACTGACAAAAAGCCGGTATTTGCCATTTGCCACGGCCCGCAGCTTTTAATCAATGCGAAAGCGCTCGACGGCCGAAAAGCGACGGGCTATACGTCCATTCGTGTTGACATGGAAAACGCCGGTGCCGACGTTGTGGACAAGGAAGTGGTTGTTTGCCAGGATCAATTGGTCACTAGCCGCACACCGGACGATATACCGGCATTTAACCGCGAGTCATTGGCATTGCTTGAGAAATAAGAAAAAACGGACGCTCTTGGGCGTCCGTTTTTTTGTTGCTTAGGCTTGAGCACCTGTCAGTTTCTTGTACCTGTAATACAAGAAAGCAGCTGCAGCCGTTCCGATGACCGCAATGCCGAAGTCGAATATGAAAATATGGGCGATGCCCCCCGCTTTTGCGATAAGCCCTGTTGCAATCGGCAGCAGAATCGATGCAAGACTTGAAGCAGTCGCTACAATTCCGGTAACGGTTCCTTTTCGCTTCCAGAAAAGCTCTGTCATTAACGTAATGGTAATTTGAAACACACCCGCAGTTGAAAAGCCTAAGAAAAAGGCAGTGATGTCCAGCACAACTGGGATATGAACGGTCAGCATGACTGCGAGCGTACATAAAGTAATAATAGGATATAAGAGCGTTATGAAGACAGGTTTGACCCATCTATTCAGCAAAACGGCTAATAATAAAACAGATGCCAGAGATCCTATACTATAATAGCTCAGCAATTGTACAGATGCTGATTCAGCTAAACCGGCTGCCTTTTGCGCGTAGCTCGGGAGCCAGATTTGAGAAACCGTAAATAAAGCCGTGGATGTAAAACCGATGATAATCAGTGCGGTGCCTTCCTTCTGAAAAACGGGTTCAGACAAGAAAACGGGAGATTCCTGTTGGCCGCTATTAGTTGGTTTCTTATGTTTTTTAGGAAACGAAAGCGTTGATAAATAAATAATATTCAGGAGATAGACCGCTGCCGGCAGATAAAAAGCAAATCCGTAAAACATGCTGTGGTCTGCTAAAAATGTGATCAAAAGCGGCAAAAGTGCGGCCCCCACAGACATAAAGGCTTTAACCAAGACATTTGCCGAACCGGAAGCAGACGGAAAGAGCTCGGTTAGGGCCGGATATGTTCCGGCATCCATGGCTGAATTAGCGACTCCGGCTAATAAAGCGAACACAAACGCCAGCTCATAGCTCGGTGATAAAGGAATACCGACTAAAAAGACGGCCATAATTCCCGCAGAAGCGACAACAAGCGGCTTTCTGCCGATTTTATCTGATAGAACGCCGGAAATGCCGTATGTCAGCAGTTTGCCAAACCCGATAGCGGCAATGACATAACTGATGCCGGTCGGATCGGTATTCCACTGTTTTGTTAATGAAGACATATTGGATGCGAGAATGATGTTGACCATCCCCAGAAAGAAGTAGTTGATATACATTCCGGATGCTGTTTTGATAGATGTCGTTTGCATGCTTGTACTCCTTCAAATCTTATTCGAACACTTTGCTGTTTTGGTTTGGGGAAATGATAAAAAAGACTCGCCGAGTTTCCGGCCAGTCTCCATTATTTACGAAGCGAGGCTAATTCTTGAGCAATCGCCTGCATTTCACTTGGGCTGAATGATTCTTTTTTCATCACCATTCTGTGAAGGTACGTGAGGTCTTCAATCTTCTCATCACTGAAATCCTCCGCTTTGATTACGCCGACGTTCAGCATGTTCAGCTTTTGGGAAATCTCTTCAATCATTTGAGTTAATGTTTCTGTATTTGGGCTGGACAAAGGGTTCCATCCTTTCTATGCGCAATATAGGTATGTTTTATTCTAACAGAATTCCATCAGAAAAAAACCCTATTCTAAAAGCAGGCTGTTCATTCCAAAAAAGTGAAGACATCAGTTGAAAAGAAAATGAACATCCTACTAAGATATTCATGAAGGTTTCTTTTTAGAGAAATAGGGGCAAAGAATAGGGAGGTTGCACATCATGATAAGCGTGTTATTTGTTTGTTTAGGTAACATTTGCCGGTCTCCGATGGCGGAAGCGATTTTTAGGGACCTGGCAGCCAAAAAAGGATTAGAGGGGAAAATCAAGGCGGACTCAGCCGGTATTGGCGGCTGGCACATCGGCAACCCCCCGCATGAGGGAACGCAGGAGATATTGCGCAGAGAAGGAATCAGCTTTGATGGCATGCTGGCGCGTCAAGTCAGCGAACAGGATCTGGACGATTTTGATTACATCATTGCAATGGATGCAGAAAATATCGGAAGTCTCAGAAGCATGGCGGGTTTTAAAAACACCTCGCATATCAAAAGGCTCTTGGACTATGTTGAAGATTCAGATCTGGCTGACGTACCCGATCCTTACTACACAGGGAACTTTGAAGAGGTCTGCCAATTAATCAAAACGGGCTGTGAGCAGTTGCTTGCATCCATTCAAAAAGAAAAACAATTGTGAGTGAAAGGAGAATTTGCATGAACAACGAACGTTTAATGCTGAAAGGGATATTTCTCGGAGCTGCGGCAGGCGCGGCGTTATCACTGCTCCATAAGCCGACAAGACAGGCGTGCGGGATGAGATGGCTGACATGCAAGCATAAACTTTCACTGTACAAAAGCAACCCAGAGCTGTTAAAAAACACTGTCATCACAAAAGTGGATGAGGCCAAAAAGCTCGCCCGAACGCTTTCAAAGGAAGTCGACTTTGTGAACCAGCAGGTGAAAGAGCTGAAGAAAACAACGCCGCAAGTGATGGAACTCGTGCAAGAAACGAAAGAGCATTTTTCAAAAAAATGATCAAACATGCGAGGTGAGACGACATGAGTTTTTTGAAAGAGCTTTTCAGCAGATACACCCTTCATGAAGGACAAAGTAAATCAGCGGAGCTGGCGTATTTTTTTCTATTGTCACTGTTTCCGTTTTTGATTTTTATGCTGACGCTCACCGCGTATCTTCCGCTTTCTACCGATGATGTTTTAGGAGTCATAGAACAATATGCTCCCGCCAGTGCGATGTCACTCGTTGAATCCATTACCCATCAAACCTTAAATAATCGAAATGGCGGTTTGCTGTCATTCGGGATTATCGCCGCATTATGGTCTGCGTCTAATGGAATGAATGCGATCGTCCGGTCGCTGAACCACGCGTATGATGTGGAAGAAAACCGCTCTTTTATCATTGTTCGTCTAACCTCGATTTTTTTGACGATTGCCATGGTATTTACGATTTTAGTGGCTTTGCTTCTGCCGGTATTTGGCCGGGAGATTGGAAGGCTCGCTTCTGACTTTGTCGGCGCGTCGGATCTGTTTTTATCCGTCTGGGCCGCCATTCGCTGGGGTGTCAGCCCGCTTGTGCTTTTGATTGTTTTTTCCGCGCTGTATGTGATTGCGCCGAACAAAAAGCTGTCTCTCCGGTTTGTCATGCCGGGTGCGGTCTTTGCGACTATCGGCTGGATCATTGTCAGCACATTGTTTTCATTTTACGTCAGCACGTTTGCGAACTATAGCGCCACTTACGGGAGCATCGGGGGAATCATCGTTCTGATGATTTGGTTTTACTTGAGCGGCATTTTAATTATCCTAGGCGGAGAAATCAACGCTCTTTTACATAAACGTAAAAAGCTTCCTGATGAAAATCCCTACCATTAGCGCACCCTATAAACGAACTTCGGTTCAAAAAGAAGTCGGGGGGATATCGTGATGACCAAGCATACGAAAAAAGGCGGAAGCCATAACAAACAAAACTCGAAAAGCAAATCGAGCCATAAAACAAGCGGAAGCGCCAACGGACAAAACGGCTACCATTAGCATAAAAGCCTCCTGACATGATGTCGGGAGGCTTTTTGATTAAGAAGATGAAGAATAGGTTTCAGCCGGTGACCAGCTTTTCGGTTTGCCCAGCACAAGGGCCAGCCACACAGCGCTAAGCGTGAGAGTAATGAAGTAGAACAAGTTTGCGCTTTCAAATGTCTGCATATACCAGCCGCCGGCAACTGGGCCGAGGATGCTACCGAGACTGAATGTAATGCCGCAAAGCAGGTTTCCCGCCGGCAGGAGGTGAGGCGGAAGAAGGTCTGTCATATAGCTGATGCCAAGTGTAAAGGTTGATCCGACTGCCATTCCTGCAATAAAAAAGCAGCCGCCGATCACGTAGGGCGAAGGAAATACACCGGCGATGAAAAAGCAAAGAGCCCCAGTCAGTAAAATCACCAGCAGCACATTCCGCCTGCCGTATTTATCGCTGAGGATGCCGAGCGGAAACTGAAAGATAATGCTTCCAATCGCAAATGCGGGAAGGATGATCGCTACTGCGTCTACTGATATCCCCAAACGGAGCGCGTACACCGGAAAGCTTCCGTTCAGCGCCGTTTCCAGAAAGCCATAGCCAAATGTAGGCATAAAGGCAACCCACCCAAACAGCATGGCCTGATAAAATCGCCTGAAACTATTGTCTGATTTGGTTTCATGAGGACTGGTTTCCGGGTATGCATTTTGTAGAAAGAAAACAAAAAGCCACGCAAACAGACTGATGCAGCCGGACACGATAAAAGGAAGCGACGGACTCAGCTTGACAAGCGGCACCATGAACGGGCCTGCGGCAAAGCCAAGGCCAAAGGAAAGCCCATAAATAGACAGGTTTCTTCCGCGATTTTGTTTTGATGACATGGAGGTCACCCACGTTTGCGTAGAAAAGTGAAGCATGTGGTCGCCGATTCCAATGAACAGGCGAAGCAGGAACCAGACCCAAACTGACTGAAGCCAAATAAATCCGAATAAGCTTAAAATGACAATGCTTCCGCCCATGACGATCAGCGGCTTGAACCCGAGCTTTCTGAGCGGTGCTTCCATAAACGGCGAAGCCAAAAGCACACCGATATACAGCCCGGTCGCGTGCAGGCCGTTGATAGCAGCGGATTCTCCATTTGTTTCAAAAATGATTGAAATGACAGGCAGCAGCATGCCTTGTGAAAACCCGGAAATGGAAACGAGCAAGACAAGGATAAAGAAATGAAATCGTGACATCGTGTCAGTTCTCCTTATATGGAATCTATGTTGATCGTACAACGTTTTCCAAAAGCAGGCAACCTGAAAAAAGCCTATATCACGCTATACATTTGCCCTCGTGTAATCATGAAGGTTTTTGTGAAGAATAAAAATAAAACAAGTCATAAAAAAGGAGCTATTTCACCATGAATCGTATCTTTTTTATTTTAGTGGCGGCCGGTGTTCCGCTTTCTGTGATTGGCAGTTTGATGCATTGGCCTTCCGCGGTTCTATTTGCAGTTTATTGCGTGACGATTATCGCGCTTGCAAGCTATATGGGGAGGGCGACAGAATCACTGTCCATCATTGCAGGACCGCGTATCGGCGGTTTGTTGAATGCAACCTTCGGGAATGCGGTGGAGCTGATTATTTCCCTTTTTGCATTAAAAGAAGGCCTGACAGGAATCGTGCTTGCCTCTTTAACCGGTTCAGTGCTGGGGAACCTGTTGCTGGTAGCGGGCCTATCGTTTTTTGTCGGCGGTTTAAAATATAAGCGGCAGGAATTTAATATCCATGATGCCCGCCATAACTCCGGGCTTCTGATTTTTGCCATCATTGTCGCCTTTGTGATTCCGGAGGTATTCTCTGTTGGTATGGGAAACGCCAGCAAGCTCAATTTAAGCATCGGCATCAGCATCATTATGATTCTGTTATATGTGGCGGCGCTGTACTTTAAACTTGTCACGCATCGGGGCGTTTATCAGCCGAATAATGCCGCTCAGACTGAAGAAGAGGAAGAGCCAGAATGGTCAGGGAAGGTTGCGACGATTGTCTTGTTTGCGGCAACGATTGTGGTTGCATACATATCCGAAAACCTGGTCCATACCTTTCACTCGGTGGCTGAACAGTTCGGGTGGAGCGAGCTGTTTATTGGGGTCATCATCGTGGCGATTGTAGGAAATGCGGCGGAGCATGCGTCAGCGATTATTATGGCCTTCAAAAATAAAATGGACATTGCTGTTGAAATTGCAGTAGGCTCTACGCTGCAGATCGCTATGTTTGTCGCACCGGTTCTCGTCATCTGTTCTATCTTTTTTCCGACAAGCATGCCGCTTGTATTTACATTGCCTGAGCTCGTCGCGATGGTATCAGCGGTTCTCTTGATGATCGCGATTTCGAATGACGGGGATTCCAACTGGTTTGAAGGGGCGACACTGCTTGCTGCATATGTCATTATGGCGATCGGCTTTTTCCTTCTTTAACCTGAAAAAATGATGGATAACAACAAAGCGGGATGAAAAGACTAAGGGAAAATGCCATAGAAAGAGTGATATGATGAAAAAGCTATTTCATTCCACACTTATTGTGTTGTTATTCTTTAGTTTTTTCGGCGTTCAGCCCATCCACGCGAAAAAGCAGTTTAAGGTTCCTAATTCTGTCGCAAGCATTTCAAAGGAAAACACGTATCCGAATGCTTCACAGGATCAGCCAATGCTTCAGCCGAGCAAGCTGGCAAAGGAATTGCTCGATCATTCTGAGGTAAAGATTGAAAATCCGCATCTCATCAAAATGCTGAATGAATCCAACATATCCGGCACACCGCTTGCAGTAGGGTACCGGGCGACAATATTTCTCGGGAAATGGGCGCTCGGCTATGAATCAAATGAAACAGTCGCAAACTGGGAATATAAAAAAATCAATACAAACCGTGCGGATAACCGCGGCGGGAAAGAAACGGCTGAAATGCATTATGCCCAGGAACAGCAGTACAGAGTGAAGGGCGGCTTGACAGCTAAAGTTCCAAATGCTGAAGATGTCAAAAGCATGATGATGCAAAAAGCAATGAAGAAAACGAACCTCCCGCTTGCATTTGAGACGGTCATCGGGGCTGGCACAAAACGGGATCAGATTTATAAAGTCGCTCCTAAAAAAATCGGTTATCTACATGCATATGCACCGGCTGTGAATGAAAAAGGAAAAGTGACTTACGGAGAAGTGTACTTAGTGCTGAAAGGAAATAAACGAAAACTCGTCGTGAAAAATGTCACGTCACAGGGAATCGGCGCGTGGATTCCGGTTCAAGATCATGTCACGTTTGGCTTTCAGCTTTCCTCACTGCCAAGATAAATAAAAAACTGATTCCAACTCGGAATCAGTTTTTTTGTTTATTGGGTTCTCTCGATTCGGACCGCTTCCTCAAGCATTTGCACATTGTTTTGGTAGAGCTGGCGAACGAGAACCCGTCTTACTGCAAGGCTGGCACTGAAATAATCATCATCTTTCACCATGCCTTTAACCGTAAATTCGACGCCGCGATTGATTTTATTCAATGCGGTGATGCCGTGGATTTGAAACGGTTCTGTCGGATTGCCGAATTCATCCCGCTTCAATGAATCACGAAGCTCTTCATTCAGCATGTCACATGCCTCTTCCAACACGCTGTACACGCGGTCCGGATCTTCTTTAAAGCTGATAAGAAAGGATTCGGTAATCCGCATAAAATCAATATTATAGTTCTCTATTTGTCTGACCTCGCCGTTGCTGATGGTGAGCAGCTTCCCGCTCCATTCCCGGATTTGCAGCGAGCGGAGGCCGATTTCCTCCACTGTCCCGTTGAACAAGTTGTTGACGGTGACATAATCGCCTTTGTGCAGCTGGCGTTCATATATTAAGAATACACCAGCCAGCACATCTTTGATCAGCGATTGGGCGCCAAAACCGATCACGATACCTGCTACGCCCGCCCCGGCCAATATCTTGCCGAAATCATGCACAAATAAAGAAATAACGTAAAAGATAAAACCAATTGTTGCCGTATACTGGGTGACAGAACGGACAAGGCTTTCAATCGTTTTTTCCTTTTTTTCTTCAATAAAGTCCGTCCGTTTAAAAAATAGCTGTACCAGCCGGTTGATGATAAAGACACCGATCCAAAGGATAACGGCAACGAGGAGAATATCGACGATTTTATTTTGAAAAATCTCCGTAAGTGTTTCTTTCATCCGCATCTAACTCCTGGCTTGACGTTTTGTGAAGTCTGTATCCTGATAATAACTGTTTTTGACAAGAACATTCGGTCCGAGGCACCGGACATTCGGGCAGTGGCAACTCAGTTCTTTCGCAAGCTTGGTCTCTCTCCACTTTTCATAGGCGGAAGGGAGGCTGTCCGTCTGAATGTTGCCAAGCGGCGGGGTATCACCGAAATCGGTCACGATAATGTTTCCGTCGAAAATGTTCACATTCAGGCGGGATCGGCCGTCAGGGTCATTTCGCACTGTGACGTTTTTCGCCGCGCGAAGCCGGCGAAGCAGCTTTTGGTCGTCTTCGTCCGGACTGCAGGCATAAAACGGCAGCGTTCCGAACAGCATCCACGTATTTTCATCACGAATATCCAGCAAGCGGTGAATGGCCTGTCTCATCTCTTTCAGGCTGAGGGATTCAAGAGCGCTTGCGAAATCGCTTGGATACATTGGGTGGACCTCGTGACGCTGACATTTCATATCTTCTGTGATTTGGCGGTGAATATGCTCAATATGCGGAAGTGTTCGTTTGTTCAGCATCGTTTCCGCAGATACCATTACTCCGGCATCCACGAGCGTGCGGCTGTTTTCGATCATTTTTTCAAAATAGCGCGCGCGCTGTTCGAAGGTCGGTTTTCTGTCCATCATGGCAAAGCCGATTTCAGCAAAATCTTCAACTGTTCCCCAGTTATGTGAAATATGTAGCACATCGAGATACGGAATGATCCATTCGTACCGCTCGATGTCGAGGGTCAGATTTGAATTAATTTGTGTCCGCACACCCCGTTCATGGGCATATTTCAATAAAGGAACAACATATTCTTTTACTGATTTCAACGAAAGCATCGGCTCTCCGCCTGTGATGCTGATGGATCTGAGGCGCGGGATTTCCTCCAGCCGTTTTAACAGAAGATCTATTGGCAGAGCATTCGGGTCTTTAGGCTGCAATGTATAGCCTACAGCACAATGCTCGCATCTCATATTGCACAGTGTCGTTGTTGTGAATTCAACGTTTGTCAGCTGCATGTCTCCGTATTGGTCAACATCCATATAGGCTTCCCAAGGGTCAAACTCGGGCGTAATCGGACGCAGCTTCGTGTTTTGTGTCATGACTATCTAACTCCTTTATAAATGGGCATACTAACGCTGCCAACAGTTAATTTTAGACCTGATTTGCCAAGATCGCAAGTAGCGCGGCGATTGAAAAACGGCAAAAAATGAGCTACCATAATAAAAAATGAATGGAGGAACAGAATGGGGAACGCCGTAAACAATAAAGATCAGCAGATTGATTATTTAAAGAACAGACTTGACATGTTTATGAACGTCATCGATTCATTAGACCCTGAAGCAACCGACGTTGAAGATATAGACAGGCTTATCAGCATGCTTGATGACCTGGAAGCCAAATACGAACGTTTTAAAAAAGATTGGGAATAAAACCGCGTGCCCGCCGCGGTTTTTTTATTGGCATAAAGCAACAGTATAAAACAAAGTCTCTATCTGTAAAATAAGAAAAAATGCAGAAGGAGCGCTGGCCATGAAGTGGATGTGTTCAATATGCTGCGCCGCCGTATTGCTTGCCGGAGGTGCAGCACAGGCGGAAGCGGTGCCGAATGAGCCGATTAATTGGGGCTTTAAACGAAGTGTCAATCATCAGCCGCCAGATGCCGGGAAGCAGCTGAACAGTTTAATTGAAAAATATGACGCGTTTTATTTAGGGAATACAAAGGAAAAAACGATTTACTTAACGTTTGATAACGGATATGAAAATGGCTATACGCCAAAAGTGCTTGATGTCTTAAAAAAACATCGCGTAACAGGAACGTTTTTTGTCACCGGGCATTTCGTAAAGGACCAGCCTCAGCTGATCAAACGAATGTCAGATGAGGGCCATATTATCGGCAATCATTCCTTTCACCATCCGGATTTAACGACAAAAACAGCTGATCAGATTCAGGATGAACTTGATTCAGTCAACGAAGAGGTTTATAAAATTACGGGAAAGCAGGACAACCTGTATTTGCGTCCGCCGCGCGGCGTGTTCAGTGAGTACGTACTGAAAGAAACGAAACGCCTCGGCTATCAAACCGTTTTCTGGTCGGTCGCTTTTGTTGATTGGAAAATCAACAACCAAAAGGGAAAGAAATATGCCTACGATCATATGATCAAGCAGGCGCACCCGGGAGCCATTTACCTGCTTCACACCGTATCGAGGGACAATGCAGAAGCGCTGGATGACGCGATTACAGATCTGAAAAAACAGGGCTACACTTTTAAAAGCATTGATGATCTGATGTTTGAGAAAGAAATGAGGCTGCCGTCTTTGTAAAAGAGAAAGACCTCTCCTTAAACGGAGAGGCTTTTCTTTATTTTATACATTTAATCAGTGCGGCCCAGTCCAGATCCCCGAAGCCTTTCTCAATCCCGCTTTCAAAATGGCTCTTGGCCAGCTCGGCAAGAGGAAGATTTGCAGAAACCCGTTTTGCGGCGGCGAGTGCCAGGTTGGTATCCTTCAGCCCTAAAGACATTTTGAAGCCGGCCGGCTCAAATTTCTGCTCGGCCATAATGGTTCCGTAATTTTGATAGACTGGAGAACCAAAGAGCGCGCTGGCGATTTCTAAAAATTGTTTTTGTTCTAAGCCGTATTTCTCCATCATTAAAAAGGATTCAGATAACGCCTCCAGCATGGACACAAGCAAGAAATTAATGCTGATTTTGGCTGCATTTGCCGTCTTGCTTTCTTCGCCGACGTCAAATATCTGCTGGCTCAGGCTGTCGAGCAGAGGCTTGGCAGCTTGCTTTGCTTCCGCCGGTCCGGCTGTTATGATACGGAGCGCGGCTTTGGCTGCGGCATCCGGTCTGCCAAGGACAGGAGCGGCGAGAAAAAATTGTCCTTTCTCTGCATGAGCCGCTGCGAGCTTTTCTGAGAACTCAACACTGATTGTGCTCATCGAGATGTGTATGCCGTTCTCTGCTAATCCTTCAAGCAGCCCGTCTTCTCCGAATGTCACGGTGCTGACAGAATCATCATCTGCAAGCATTGTGATGACAATATCAGCGGACTTTGCCGCCAGCCGCGGCGTATCAGCTGCCTGTGCGCCTTCTGTGACAAGGTCTTCTGTCTTTTGTTTCGTCCGGTTATAGACAGTCAATTCGTAGCCTGCTTGAAGAACATTTCGGGCAATGGGCTGTCCCATATTGCCGAGTCCGATGACAGCAATTTTCAATCTAATCACTCCCTGAATATTTTTTCCATTATAAACAATATGAACAGAATATGCATAGCGATCGGCTTACAACAAAAAAGAACAGCTGCTCGCTGTCCTCATTTAAAAATATTGAACCATCCTTTATGTACAAACCAAATCAGCATTCCAATCACAAGCGCGGCCATCAGGCCAAGTACAGCGAAATATCCGTATTTCCAATGCAGCTCCGGCATAAAGTCGAAGTTCATACCGTATACACCGGCAATAAAGGTGAGCGGGATGAAAATGGTTGATACGATCGTCAGTGTCATCATAATCGCATTCATCCGGTTTGAGTTTAGCGTCACGTAGCTGTCACGCAAGTCGGACGTCATGTCACGGTTGGATTCCACAATTTCAGACAACTTTAACAAATGATCATATATGTCGCTGAAATAGGCTTTCGTTTCCCGCTGCTCTTTCACATGGTCAAGGCTTAAAATCCGGTAGAGCAAATCACGCATCGGGATAATCGTCCGTCTCAAATGCAATAGGTCTGTTCTGAGATCAAACACCTCGTTCATCAGCGTTCCATACGTTTTGTGGGGACGGCTTTCTTCAATTTCATTCAGCCGGTCTTCAATTTTATACACGAGAGGAAAATATTCATCAACAAGCTGATCCATGATCATATAAGAAATATGCCCGGGCCCTTTTTTCAATATGTCCGGTGAAGCATACAAACGCTCCCGGACTTTAGCGATACCGGGCGTTTCGTGTAAATGAAAGGTGACGACAAATTTTTCGCCTTGAAAGATATCGACTTCCTCCGTCTCAAGTGTTTCCTTATTCAGCGCATGAATCACGTAAAAACGATAGCCGTCATAATGGTCAAGCTTTGGCCGCTGCATATGCTGGAAGCAATCCTCAATGGCAAGCGGGTGAAAATGAAAAAAATCTCTCAATAACGCCGTTTCCGTATCCTCCGGGCCGTAAAAATCAACCCAGTACCATGCAATATCAGGCTGTTCCACTCGTTCGATCGGTATATTTTTCAGCAGCTGATGCTCTGTTGTGATTGCGGTAATGTTGATCATAAACAACCCTCCACCTGCCATTATATCATGCGGTCTTTATGAGAAAAGTATACGGTACTCTCTGCCTAATTCCAGCGGCATGTTATACTGAACAAAAACGGAAAAAAGGGTGGATCTCATGTGGAAGGAAAAAGTATCTGTCACGCCTCCGTATCATTTTGACCGCGTGCTGGACAGGCTGTCTTTAGACCCCCTCAATGCTGTTGATCGAGAGGCGAGGGAAGTCCGTGTGCCAATCAGAAATCAAGCGGGGGACGTATGTATTGTAAAGGTACAGGCGTTAGGCCATGCGGGCGAGCCTGAGTTCCTCGTCAGCGGGGAAACGGATCAGGGAGAAATGATGAAGGAAATCAAGCGGATTTTTCAATGGGAAAATCATTTGCAGCACGTTCTGGATCATTTTTCAAAAACGAGCCTGTCCGCCATTTTTGAAGAGCATGCCGGGACGCCGCTTGTTCTGGACTACAGCGTGTACAACTGCATGATGAAATGCATTATCCACCAGCAGCTTAATCTTTCCTTCGCTTACACGCTAACAGAACGGTTTGTTCATGCGTTTGGCGAGCAGAAGGATGGCGTGTGGTGCTATCCAAAGCCGGAAACGATTGCGGAACTCGATTATCAGGATCTGCGTGATCTGCAATTCAGCATGAGAAAAGCGGAATACACCATTGATACATCAAGGATGATCGCAGAAGGCACACTCAGCTTGTCAGAGCTGCCGCATATGGCGGATGAAGACATTATGAAGAAACTGATCAAAATCAGGGGTATCGGCCCGTGGACCGTGCAAAACGTCCTCATGTTCGGACTTGGCCGTCCCAATTTATTCCCGCTTGCCGATATCGGCCTCCAGAATGCCATCAAACGCCACTTTCAGCTGGACGATAAGCCGGCAAAGGATGTCATGCTGGCGATGAGCAAGGAGTGGGAGCCTTATTTAAGCTATGCGTCTTTGTATTTGTGGAGGAGTATAGAATAATTCGTCTGACAATGAAGGAAATCCTGCAAACGTGTTATACTAGAAAGATGTGAAAAAACCATTTCACTTTCTGCCATCCGCAGAAAGCTTCATATAGAAACGGAGAGAACAACGTGAACCAACAAAAGAAACAGGCGCCCGTCGAACTGAAGGTCGGACAAACTTTTCCGCTGACGATTAAGCGTCTCGGCATTAACGGAGAAGGTGTTGGCTATTTTAAGAAAAAAGTCGTCTTCGTGCCCGGCGCGCTTCCTGGCGAAGAAGTTGTTGTGCAGGCCACAAAGGTCCAGCCGAAGTTTTCGGAGGGCCGCATTAAGAAAATCCGCAAGGCATCTGAGCACCGGGTGGCACCGCCTTGCCCTGTTTATGAACAATGCGGCGGCTGTCAGCTTCAGCACCTTGCATACAGCCAGCAGCTTCGGGAAAAACGTGATATCGTCATTCAGTCTCTTGAACGCCATACGAAGTTTAAAGTTGAAAACATGGAAATCAAAGAAACGATTGGCATGGACAACCCGTGGAATTACCGCAATAAAAGCCAATTCCAGATCGGGCGCTCGCAAAGCGGCAGCATCATCGCCGGCTTATACGGCCTTGATTCTCATGATATCGTGCCGATTAAAGACTGTATCGTTCAGCATCCGGCAACGAACAAAACAACAGGCATCGTCCGCCGCATTTTAGAGGACTTCAATGTGTCTGTTTATAATGAAAGAAAACGAAAAGGCGACGTTCGCACGATCGTGACGAGAGTCGGCTTTGAAACAGGCGAAGTGCAGGTCGTGCTTGTAACCGCAAAAGAAACGCTTCCGCACAAGGAAGAAATCGTCAAAGCGATTCAAAAGCGATTGCCAGAGGTCAAATCCATTATTCAGAATGTAAACGGGGCGAAAACCTCAGTGATTTTTGGTGAGAAAACAAAACAGCTCGCCGGAAAAACAGTGATTCAAGAAGTGCTCGGCGACGTATCTTTTGAATTGAGCGCCCGCGCTTTCTTCCAGCTCAATCCGGAACAGACCGTCAAGCTGTATGATGAAGTGAAAAAAGCGGCGCAGCTGACCGGAAAAGAAAAAGTCGTTGATGCGTATTGCGGCGTCGGCACTATCGGCATGTGGGTTGCGGACGGAGCGAAGGAAGTCCGCGGCATGGACGTCATCAAGGAATCAATTGACGATGCTAAGAAAAACGCCAAAAAACACGGCATGGCAAATGCCACATACGTAACAGGAACAGCCGAGCACTGGCTCCCGAAATGGACGAAAGAAGGCTTCCGCCCGGACGTCGTCATTGTAGACCCGCCAAGAACGGGCTGTGACAGCACGTTCTTGGACACGATCAAAAAAGTCAAACCGAAACGCTTTGTCTACGTTTCCTGCAATCCATCCACGCTTGCGAAAGATTTGCAGACGCTGTCGAAGGACTATCGCGTGGACTATATTCAGCCTGTCGATATGTTTCCGCAGACGGCGCATGTTGAAGCAGTGGCGAGGCTTGTATTAAAATCGTCTAACTAAAAAGAACATTTCCCAGTCATAAAATAGTTTTCCTAATAAGACCTGGATTTCGGTAAAATAAACAATTCCGATTTCCGGGTCTTTTTCGTGCGCAGCTCTTGTCCTAACGGTCTGTTCTCAATTTTATCTTCCTTCTTTTCGCGGAGATCTTTATTTTAACTGGCGAAAAGAATTGAAAAAACGTGTTGAAAAGCAGGTGAAAAAAAGCGTTATTTAACCGGAAAAATATCCTCCCAGTATGTTTAAAATACATGAGTAGAATGATGTAAAATCATAGATGTATTTTCATAATTTGTAAAATTATATATTGACTTGCAGTTATTACGTGTGAAATATTGATGATAGGAATATAAGGAAAGTATGGCGTATATCATTTCAAGAGTCATTCGATGTAAAAAGTTGAAACATTGTAATAAATGAAAGAGGTGAAAATGATGGCCAACCCCATTTTAAAATGCATAACGTATGAGCACTACAACAATTAAAATAGTGCCGAGACGATAACAACTATTACAGTAATACCTACAATGGTTATATCCTTGCGACAATCATGCTTCATAATATAATGATTTTAGATTGACACTTGGCTAAAAAGTATTGCAGAGAAGGAAATGGATAATTAAATGGATAAAGTATATAAAAGAAGTTGGTTTCAAACATTTTTGGCATTTTTAGTATCTCAGCTTTATTTTAATTTTGTAGAATTAACGGGATGGGGTCCTAAGTATAGAGAAATGAATGGATTCCCAGCAAACATAGTTGAACTAGATTTCTTTCAAACATATCTTTCATTCTATGATAATCCATGGTTTAATATTATTACTGTTTTCTTGGGAGTTTTCACTATTATACAAATAATTACAGGGATAACAAAGGATATTCGAAATTAAAGCAATAACTTCTGATGCCTTATTTAATGATGAAAGAAAATGTACACTTTCTTAATTATCTTATGAGTGAAGACTGCGACACTTAGTCAGCAGTCTATTTTATGGTTCTGGATCAGGATTACCGAATTATAACCCTATACAAATATATAGTAGGTTGCCACTTGCTGCGTTGGTTATTTTCTAAATCATGAGCAAATCCCAAATGATTCAGATTGAAGTTCTTGAATTCTTTTAAATAAGGGTTTATTTTCTCTTCTCATCCTCTTTACTCCATGTGATTCACAAGTGGTAGCAGCTTAAGTAGGTTTTTTCATTCTCTTGAGTACTCAGTTATACCACCCCCAACTCAATTTGCTTTATCTCTATTAGTTTTTCCGCAAATATGATATAGAGATACGGATATGGTGTAGTGTTAAATATCTTATCTTCAATAACAGGGCAATTATTTTGCGTTGGTAATATGGAGAACTCATATGATATTCTATTTAGGTTGGAATCCTTTTTATCCAAAAAGTTCAAAAGCAAGGCCACTAAGAAAGACGAAGGTCAGCGCCAGTTAACCAGAATATAAAAAATAGGGTAGATAATCATCCCACGTGAAATCTTCAAAATTTACTATAGATTGATAAGAAATGCTTTCGCATGCGATAAGTGTAAAAGAAGCATGGTCAGTTTTTAATTTGGGATAAAGGTTCAGCCGTATCCCATAATGAAAGGATTTGATTTTTGTTATGACAGAAAATTTCTGGCGTGAATTACCACGGCCGTTTTTTGTACTGGCACCAATGGAAGATGTGACAGATGTTGTTTTCCGGCATGTAGTAAGTGAAGCAGGCAGACCGGATGTGTTTTTTACAGAGTTCACAAACTCAGAGAGCTATTGCCACCCGGATGGGAAGGATAGCGTGCGCGGCCGTTTGACTTTTACAGAGGATGAACAGCCAATTGTGGCCCATATATGGGGAGATAAGCCTGAAAACTTCCGTAAAATGAGTATTGGCATGGCAGAGTTAGGATTTAAAGGACTAGATATCAATATGGGCTGCCCTGTGCCTAATGTGGCGGGGAATGGAAAGGGAAGCGGCCTTATTTGCCGTCCTGCAGTTGCGGCAGAATTAATACAAGCTGCAAAAGCAGGGGGATTGCCTGTAAGCGTGAAGACAAGACTTGGATACACGGATGTGGATGAATGGCGCGAGTGGCTGACACACATTTTGAAACAGGATATTGCGAATCTTTCTATTCATCTGCGTACAAGGGCAGAAATGAGCAAAGTAGATGCGCATTGGGAGCTCATCCCAGAGATTAAGAAACTTCGTGACGAGGTGGCACCAGATACATTGCTAACAATAAACGGGGATATTCCTGACCGTCAAACTGGCTTGAAACTTGCTGAACAATACGGCGTCGATGGAATTATGATAGGGCGCGGTATTTTTACAAATCCTTTCGCTTTTGAAAAGGAGCCGAAAGAGCATAGCAGCAAGGAATTGCTTGATCTCTTAAGGCTGCATCTGGATCTCCATGATGAATATTCAAAAGAAGAAGCCCGTCCATACAAGCCTCTTCCTCGCTTTTTCAAGATTTATCTCCGCGGATTCCGAGGGGCAAGTGAATTAAGAAATCAATGCATGAACACAAAGTCAACAGATGAAGTGCGTGCATTGCTCGACGACTTTGAGAGAAAGTATCTTGATGGGATAGAGTAACAGCAGTGCTTGATTCAAAAAAGGCTAACAAAATAAAGGGATTTTTACACAATTCTTGACTAAAATAAACCTGGATTTTCGGTAAATCCGGGTCTTTTTTGTACGCAGCTTTTACTCAGCCTGTCTTTTCTCTAATTTATTGTAAGAAAATAATGGTATATTTAGTGGAGATATCATATAAAGGGGGAGAGGAAAATGAAACGGCTATGCATCATCCCCTGCGGCAAGAAAAAAATCTGGGATGTCCAGCCTGATGCCGGGCCGGTAAGAGCAGAGGACGCTTATCTCAGCCCGTTTCATCAGGCGTGCGAGCGGTATGCAAAAACATTTTTCGATGAGTGGGTGATTTTGTCGGCGAAGCACGGGTTCCTCCGCCCTGATGATCTCGTTTCGGGAAATTACGATGTCACTTTTGGCACCGGTCATCCGGAAATCATGACAGCGGACGAGCTGCGCCGTCAATTTCACGAAAAAGGCTTTTCTGATATCGAAGAGCTAGTCATGCTTGGCGGAAAAAAATATCGAAGCGTTCTAAACGCCGTCATCGGAGAACACCAGCATATCAGCTGGCCGCTATCATCATACAAAGGCATAGGCTATATGCTCCAAGCGCTGAACCGGGCTGTTGAAGAAAAGCATGAACTGTAGCACGTACATATGAGGAAAAGAGTGGGAACATGAAAAAACTTGTGTTTGGCTTGCTTGCCATTGTGTTATTCGGATGCGGACTATATATCTATCATGTATGGTTCGGTGATCCATTTTCGAAAAATGCTGCAGAACAGAAGCTAGTGTCTTATGTGAAACAAACCTATCCTAAGAAAGAAATCAAGATCACGAATGGGGTATATAACGCTAAAACGTCTGAATATGTATTTGAAGCAACCTCCCAATCTCATCGCTACCCAATGTGTACGAAGGGATTTCTGCATCCTAAAGTAACGTGCGATGGAATTGAAGAAGCGTATACCGAATCAGTAGCAAAACATGTAAATGAAGAAGCAACGAAGGCAATCGAAGCAGATCTGAAAAAAGCGGTTCCTCGATTTATAAAAGCTGATGCTGCTTTGAGTATCGAAAACGGACAGTTCACGTTAGATACAAAATGGAACAAAAAGCTGGCTGAAAAAGCGCCTATGAGCATGACGATTCAGTTAGACGCCAGCGGGTTATCAAAAACAGATGCCGCAAAGATGGCGGAAACGGTCAGAAAAACGCTTAATGAAAAGGGATATACATACTCAAACGGCACGATAGACTGTATGCAGAAGGACGGGGACGGCGGTATTGGATATGTCAAATATTCAATTGATTTTCTTTCAAAAGCAGCTATTCAGTCAAACGATGCAGAGGAACTAGGAAGTTAAAAAGATTTCCAAGGAAATAAATACGTCGATCATTGTCAAAGGCCGGGTGATATCCGGTCTTTTTTTTGCATGCTGTAAAACGAGACAAATGAATCAGTTTGAGACAAAACGAGACACACGTCTCAAACTGTCTCCAAAGTGAAGATGAGAAGACTGATTTTACGGGCTCAAAAGACTGGCACACTTCTTGCATTTATAATGGTGAACCCTAAATAGAAGGAGGCGCACAAAATGAAATTGTTAAAACGAGAAGGCTTGTCATTAACTGAGGAAAAAGCGCTGTGGATGTACCAAAAGATGCTGGAGATCAGGGGCTTTGAAGACAAAGTGCATGAACTGTTCGCCCAGGGAGTGCTTCCCGGATTCGTTCATTTATATGCCGGTGAGGAAGCCGTGGCTGTAGGGGTGTGCGCTCATTTACATGATGGCGACAGCATTACAAGCACCCACAGGGGACATGGACATTGTATCGCCAAAGGCTGTGACCTGGACGGCATGATGGCGGAAATTTTCGGGAAAGCGACCGGATTGTGCAAAGGCAAGGGCGGTTCTATGCACATTGCGGATCTTGATAAAGGCATGTTAGGCGCAAATGGAATCGTCGGGGGCGGCTTTACGCTCGCATGCGGATCAGCGCTCACGGCTAAATATAAACAGACTAAAAATGTAAGCGTTTGCTTTTTCGGGGACGGGGCAAATAACCAAGGTACCTTCCACGAAGGGCTGAATTTAGCGGCTGTATGGAACCTTCCTGTCGTATTTGTTGCTGAAAACAACGGCTATGGCGAAGCTACCCCATTTGAGTACGCATCAGCCTGTGATTCAATCGCCGATCGGGCGGCTGCTTATAACATGCCGGGGGTTACAGTTGACGGCAAAGATATTTTAGCAGTTTACCAGGCAGCCGAGGAAGCGATAGAAAGAGCAAGAAACGGCGGCGGCCCGTCTTTGATTGAATGTATGACCTACAGAAACTACGGCCATTTCGAAGGAGATGCCCAAACCTATAAAACGAAGGATGAAAGAGTTGAGCACCTTGAAGAAAAAGATGCCATTCAAGGTTTTAAAAACTACCTTTTAAAAGAAACAGATGCTAATAAGCTGTCAGACATTGAACAGCGTGTCAGCGAATCGATTGAAAAAGCCGTCTCGTTCAGCGAAGACAGCCCATATCCAAAAGATTCGGAGCTGCTGACAGATGTGTATGTGTCATATGAAAAAGGAGGAATGTAAGAGATGGCGAGAGTCATAAGCATGTCAGACGCGATCAATGAAGCAATGAAGCTTGCGATGAGAAAAGACGAAAATGTGCTTTTGATCGGTGAGGATGTCGCCGGGGGAGCGGCGGTCGATCATTTGCAGGATGATGAAGCATGGGGCGGTGTATTAGGGGTCACAAAGGGACTCGTACAGGAATTCGGGCGTACAAGAGTGCTGGACACTCCGATTTCTGAGGCAGGCTATATGGGAGCGGCTATGGCTGCGGCATCAACCGGTTTGAGACCGATTGCCGAGCTGATGTTTAACGATTTTATCGGCACGTGCTTTGATCAGGTGATCAACCAAGGGGCGAAATTCCGTTATATGTTCGGCGGAAAAGCGCAAGTGCCGATTACCGTCCGCACCACATACGGAGCAGGGTTCCGGGCCGCTGCCCAGCATTCACAATCGCTGTATGGCCTTTTCACGAGCATCCCTGGACTGAAGACAGTTGTTCCATCCAATCCGTATGATGCCAAAGGTCTTTTGCTTGCAGCAATAGAAGATAATGATCCGGTGTTTTTCTTTGAAGACAAAACGTCCTACAACATGAAGGGCGAGGTGCCGGAAGATTATTATACAATTCCCCTCGGAAAAGCGGATATCAAACGCGAAGGCAATGATGTTACGCTCTTTGCAGTCGGCAAGCAGGTCAATACTGCGCTTGAAGCGGCTGCACAGCTTTCAGAGAGGGGCATCGAAGCCGAGGTCCTTGATCCCCGCAGTCTGTCTCCTCTGGATGAGGATGCGATTTTCACATCGTTAGAAAAAACAAACCGGCTGATCATCATTGATGAAGCCAATCCGCGATGCAGCATTGCCACGGATATTGCTGCGCTTGTCGCTGACAAGGGCTTTGATTTGCTTGATGCGCCGATTAAACGGATTACAGCGCCGCATACACCGGTTCCGTTTTCACCAGTGCTTGAAGATCAATATTTGCCGACACCAGATAAAATTGTCAGCGTCACGCTTGAATTGCTTGGCGAGCCGGCATTGAATTAAAGGGGGGACACAAATGGCGGTAAAAGTAGTGATGCCAAAATTGGGAATGGCCATGAAACAAGGGGAAGTATCGATATGGAATAAAAAAGTAGGCGACCCGGTTGAAAAGGGAGAAAGCATTGCCAGCATTCAATCGGAGAAAATTGAAATGGAGATCGAAGCGCCTGAAAAAGGAACGCTGATCGATATCAAAGTGAAAGAGGGAGAAGAGGTTCCGCCCGGCACAGCTATCTGCTATATCGGGGACGCCAATGAGTCGGTGCAGGAAGAGGCGGGGGCGCCTGTTGCTGAAGACAATATGCCGCAAGCCGTCCAGCCCGTCAAACAAGAAAACAAACCCGCAGCCTCCAAAAAAGATCGAATGAAAATATCTCCAGTCGCCAGGAAAATAGCAGAAAAAGCAGGATTAGACCTAAAACAACTGAAAGGAACTGGACCAGGCGGACGAATCGTGAAGGATGACGTAACAAAGGCTCTTGCTGAACAGAAAAAAGATCAAGCAAAGCCTGTTTCGGAGCAGAAAGCGCAGGAAATCCCGGTGACAGGCATGAGAAAGGTCATCGCTGCCCGAATGCAGGAAAGCCTGGCAAACAGCGCGCAGCTGACGATCACGATGAAAGCTGATATCACCAAGCTTGCCACTCTTCAAAAACAGCTTTCACCAACTGCGGAAGAGAGATACGGCACAAAACTGACGATCACTCATTTTGTCTCAAGAGCCGCCGTTCTCGCTCTGCAAGCTCACCCTGTGCTGAACAGCTTTTATCAAAATGAGCGCATCATCACACATCCCCATGTGCACCTTGGTATGGCTGTAGCCTTGGAAAATGGCTTAGTGGTGCCTGTCATCCGCCATGCTGAAAAGCTATCGCTGATTGAACTGGCTCAATCCATCTCAGAAAATGCCAAAAAAGCACGCGAGGGACGTGCGGGAAGCGAAGAACTGCAAGGATCTACTTTCTCCATTACAAACCTTGGCGCGTTTGGAGTTGAGCATTTCACACCGATACTAAATCCGCCGGAAACAGGCATTCTCGGCATCGGAGCAAGCTATGACACACCGGTGTATCAAGGGGAGGAGATCGTCAGAAGCACGATCCTGCCACTCAGCCTGACATTTGATCACAGAGCGTGTGACGGCGCCCCTGCCGCTGCATTCCTGAAGGCGATGAAAACATATTTGGAAGAACCCGCAGCATTAATTTTATAGGAAAAGCAGGTGAAAACGACATGACATTAGCCATTATCGGCGGCGGACCTGCAGGCTATGCGGCTGCGGTTTCCGCGGCACAGCAGGGCAGAAACGTGCTGCTCATTGACAAAGGCAAGCTTGGGGGGACCTGCCTGAATGAAGGCTGCATCCCGACAAAGTCTTTGTTAGAAAGCGCAAACGTTCTTGATAAAATCAAGCATGCCGACAGCTTTGGAATCGAACTTCCGGCAGGTGCGATATCAGTCGATTGGAGTAAAATGCAAAGCCGAAAACAACAGGTTGTCAGTCAGCTTGTCCAAGGCGTTCAGTACCTAATGAAGAAAAATCAAATACAGGTTGTAAAGGGAACAGCCTCCTTTCTTTCTGAAAGAAAGCTCTTGATCGAAGGAGAAAACGGAAAAGAAATCAGAGAGGCGGACCAAGTATTGATTGCCTCCGGGTCAGAGCCAATCGAGCTGCCTTTTGCCCCATTTGACGGCGAATGGATCCTCGACAGCAAAGACGCGCTTTCTCTTTCCGAGATTCCGTCTTCACTAGTCATTGTCGGCGGCGGTGTCATCGGGTGTGAGTATGCAGGGCTGTTCGCCAGATTGGGATCGCAGGTGACCATCATTGAAACAGCGGACCGGCTGATCCCGGCTGAAGATGAAGATATTGCCCGTCTCTTTCAGGAGAAACTTGAGGAAGACGGTGTCGAAGTGCATACTTCATCCAGATTAGGGCGGGTGGATCAAACGGCCAAAACGGCAATATGGAAAAGCGGTCAGCGAGAGTTTAAAACGAAGGCCGATTATGTGCTGGTGGCGATCGGCAGAAAACCCCGTCTTGACGGATTGCAGCTGGAACAGGCCGGAGTTGATTTTTCTCCAAAGGGCATTCCGGTGAATGGGCACATGCAGACGAACGTGCCTCATATTTACGCGTGCGGAGATGCTATAGGGGGCATTCAGCTCGCGCATGCCGCTTTCCATGAGGGCATCATCGCTGCTTCTCATGCTTCCGGAAGGGATGTCAAAATCAATGAGAAACATGTGCCGCGCTGCATCTATACGTCCCCGGAAATCGCGTGTATCGGAATGACAGAACGACAGGCAAGAAGCATATACGGGGATGTGAAGATCGGCGAATTTTCATTTTCCGCAAACGGCAAGGCGCTCATTAAACAGCAAGCGGAAGGAAAGGTCAAAATCATGGCTGAACCGGAATTCGGCGAAATCGTGGGTGTCTCGATGATTGGCCCGGATGTAACCGAGCTCATCGGCCAAGCGGCAGCGATCATGAATGGTGAGATGACGGCAGATATGGCGGAGCATTTTATCGCCGCCCATCCGACTTTATCGGAAACATTGCATGAGGCGCTGTTAAGCACGATCGGCCTTGCGGTACATGCATAATAAAGGAAAAAGCAGGCGCATGGATATAAGGCGCCTGCTTTTTTATTGTTGAAAGCGCTTTATTTTTCCCCTACAATAGATGAAAACGGCGTGTAAGGGAGGAGCGATCAAGGAAATGAATTCGGTCCCAAACGATTTGCAAACCTGGAAACGTTTTGTGAAAGACGGTGTGCTTGACGAAGCCCGATTAAGAAAACGGATTGCAGAGTCATGGCATCGCTGCAAAAAAGCTGAGGTCAATCCTTATTTAGAAAAAGGCCCGAAGGTTTTACAGCAAACGGAGCTGGATCAGCAGTCAAAAAAACATTCATTCTTCTTGACGACCGCAAAGCCTTACCTCGAAAAACTGCTGCCTGCCATAAAAGAAATGGAAATGATGGCGCTGTTAATTGATTCAGACGGTGTTGTTCTGGCATTGGACGGCCATCCGCGCGCGCTCTATGAAGCCAAACGCATCAATTTCGTCGAAGGGGCATGCTGGACAGAAACGGCTGTCGGAACAAATGCGATTGGCACGGCGCTCCACATCAGCGAGCCGGTTGCAATACAAGGATCAGAGCATTACTCTATCGCTTCCCATCTTTGGAACTGTTCAGCTGCTCCGATTCACCATGAGGATGGCAGCCTTGCGGGTGTAATTGACATATCATGCCCGGCGGCAGGCGCGCATCCTCATATGCTTGGTATTGCCACGGCGATTGCCTATGCCGCTGAACGGGAACTCGCAGCTAAAAGCCGTGAGAAAGAGCTGGAGCTGATCAGCCGTTTTGGGGAGAGAGCTGCATCCAGTGTGCCGATGGTGCTCTGTAATACCAAGCAGCACATCATCAGTGCGAGCATGCCGATTCGAACCTCAATGCCGGATTGGCAGGGCCGGCACCTGTACGAGTTGAAGGAACGGGGCTATTCAATCGAAAATGCTGTCACCATAGGAGATGGCGGCACTTGTTTTTATCTTTCGGAACAAAAGAAAAAGAAGGCGTTTCGATTCAATGGAGTGATCGGGCAAAGCGGCCGATCGCAAGCGATGCTGATGCACCTTGAACGAGCAGCTGCGACGGATGCATCGGTCTGTTTGTCGGGTGAAACGGGTACGGGGAAGGAGGTCGCGGCTCGCGCGCTTCATGAGAACAGTGAGAGACGGCACGGTCCGTTTGTTGCTGTCAATTGCGGAGCGATTCCGTCTGATTTGATTGAAAGCGAACTGTTCGGATATGCAGAGGGCGCTTTTACGGGAGCGAAACGAAATGGCTATAAAGGCGCCTTTCAAAAAGCGAATCAAGGCACATTATTTTTAGATGAAATCGGAGAAATTTCCCACTCGATGCAGGTTGCACTTTTACGGGTGCTTCAGGAACGCAAGATAACGCCAATCGGCGGGACGAAAGAAATTCCGGTTGATATCAGAGTTATTGCCGCCACACATTGTGATTTACGCGAGCTTGCCGAAAACGGAAAAATCAGAGAGGACTTGTTTTACCGTCTTCATGTCTATCCAATTGAACTCCCTCCATTACGCGATCGCACCGAGGATATCCCGGATCTCTTTGAGTACTACAAACAGAAGAATCATTGGCCAGGCGATCTTCCTTCTGATTTTTGTAATGTGCTGAAGCAATGGAAGTGGCCGGGGAATATCCGCGAGCTGTTTAATGTGTTTGAACGTCTTTCTATCAGATTTCCGGACGGCCGGCTGAGAGATGAATCGCTTCCCGCTTTACTGGAAGCCGCTGGATTGCCGGCCAGCTCTGCAGAAAAAAAGCCGGCTGCTGCCGGCGTGCTTACTTTTCGTGAGCAAATCCAAAAGGATATGATGATCAAAGCGCTTGAATCTGCAAAAGGAAACGTCTCTCAAGCCGCAAAAATCAGCGGGATCCCCCGAAGCACTTTCTACAAACGCCTGAAAAAATTCAACTTGTCCGCTGAATCATAAAGCATACTTCCTTCAGGAAATGGAAACGTTATGTATTGAAGGAGGGTGTTACGATGAATATTCAAAGGGCGAAAGAAATTGTAGAATCTCCCGACATGAAGAAAGTAACATATAACGGCGTTCCTATTTACATTCAGCACGTAAATGAAGAAACTGGAACAGCAAGAATTTATCCGCTTGACGAACCGCAAGAGGAGCATGAAGTGCAGCTGAACAGCTTAAAAGAGGATTAAACAAAAATGGCCCGCTTCATAAGCAGGCCATTTTGTTATCCGCGCGGCGCAAATAAAATAACACAGACACCGATGAGACAAATGAATGCGCCGATCCAGTCATACAGATCAGGTGTTTTCCGGTCAACAAGCCATCCCCACAGGACCGCAAGCACGATGAATACTCCGCCATAAGCGGCGTATACACGGCCGAAAGATGGGAAGGACTGAAACGTCGGAAGAATGCCGTATACAATGAGGATCAGCGCCCCGGCGATTCCGTAGCCAGCTGGCTTTGCCTCTCTCAGCCATAGCCAAACCAGATATCCGCCGCCAATTTCAGCAAGCCCTGCCGCGAGAAATAAAAGAATGGTAATCAGCATCATGAGCACTCCTCAATTTGCATTTATCTTTCATTATAGAGGAGGAGAGCTTTTAAAGCTTCGGATGATTCTCAAATTCCTTCAAATACGCTTTTCGCTGAACCTCTGTAAATTGGCTGATCCAATTGTTTTGAGCCTCTTCATTCAAATGGGGAAGGATATAGCGTTCAACCGCTTCGAAAAACAGCGGATTCGTGATGATGTTCCAGGTCGGGATTCGAACGATTTTGCCGTCTGTTTTCTCGATGATAATATCCTCAAAAAAGATCCCTTTCAAACTGTATTGATGGCGTCCCATATAAAGCCGCTTCACCTCGGAAAACAGCACGCTGCGCTTTCTCAAGAAGATTTCGCCACTAGGTCCGGTCTTTATGGTGAAAATGACATTTCCACGGCTTGTGAACGCAGGAAAAGCCATAAAGAATGTGATCAATCCATAAATCATCGCCAGTAATCCGCCGCCCAAATAAAGCAGGGCATATTTAGATTCAAACGTGAGGGCTTCAGACACCAGCCAGACTCCCACAATAAAGGCGCCCCCTGTAGCGAGGAACAGCCAAGCCCTTAGAAACATCATGCTTTTTACTTCAATCATGTGCTGCCCCTAAAGCTTCGGATGATTCTCAAATTCCTTCAAATACGCACTGCGTTGGATGTCTGTAAACTGTCCGATCCAATTGCTTTTCGCCTCTTCATTCAGATGTGGAAGGATATAGCGTTCAACCGCTTCGAAAAACAACGGATTCGGAATGATGTTCCAAGTGGGAATGCGAATGGTCTTCTGATCCACGGTTTGGATCAATATATCTTCTTGGAAGATTCCTTTTAGACTAAATTTATGGCGGCTCATCTCAATTTTCTTGATATCAGTAAACGTAACAGACACTTTGTCAGTGAACACTTCTCCATTTTTTCCTGTCTTGATGCGGAAAATGGTATTTCCCCGCGGGGTGAAAGCCGGAAAGAAGATGATAAATAAATATAAACAAAACAAGGTGAACAGAAAGCCAGCAGGAATGGCTAATAGGTAATATTTCGTTTGAAACGTAATACCCATATAAAAGAGCCACAAACATGCTAATCCCATACCGGCAGATCCGACAAAAGCCCATATTCTCAGGAACATTTTGCTTTTGACTTCAATGATTTCTTGGTTTTTCAATGCTTTTCTCCTTTTGTTAATTCAATTCTTATCATTTTGAAATGATTTGATTTACAACATCCTTATGAGCAGGGAGGATAGAAAATTCATTCTGGGTGATGCCTGTGACAAGCCAAGTATGGTGGGCCCCCGGCAGGACGAATGCCATGTCAGCCACTTCAGGAGTGTTATCTTTTCCATATGCCAGACGCATAAGTGTATCCATTTTCCCTTTCCGCAAAGCCAGATCATTTGCAAATCGGGTAACGTCCTCTTGGTGGTCATGTTTTTCAAGGAACTCTTTTAGATATGAAGGGTTGTCTGAAGCGCCCTCCAAGAGTTTTTCAAATTCATTTGATGTCAATGTTACAATCGATTCTCTTTTATCCTCTGTATCTATTATATGTAAAAACTCATCTGTCTTAGCAAGTAACCCTTCACTTGATTCCATTTTTGTAATGCGATGGACTTGTTCATCAAAAAGGAGTTCGTGAGAGTAGGTGCCGAATTTTGATACATGGCATGACACATTCTGTTCGGCACCTTGCCCGTTAAATTTAGAAAGCTTCACTGTATAGTCAGCGTCGTTTAATACATGGATAAACGGACAGTACTCGTCCTTTAACCGATATTGATGGTTCCGATATTCCGCTGCATCCTTGGCTAAGAGTGAGCGGCACGCGGCTTCAAATAAGGCGCCGAGCTGTTCATCTTCTATTTCCGGAAAATAGGCCTGCTTCAAGGCCATTCCCTGTTCAAAAAACCCTTCGCTGTAAAAGCAAAACAAGAGTTCTTCTATGCTAATTGTAAACTGCTTCATTGTTTATTCTCCTATCCAAATGAAAATTTCCCTTTAAGGAAATGGGTTGCGCCGTGTATAAGCGAATCCGCTGTTTTCTTTGCTTTTTCCATTCCTTTTTTCGCGCTGTCTATCCCTTTATGTATCGATTTATTCGCCGCATCTATGCCGTCATTCACTGATTTGACGACTTTGCCGGCTGATTCCAGCCCTTTTTTGGCTGTATCAACAACAGCATGGATCGGTTCTTTCAGCTTTAAGGCTGCTTTTTCAGCAAAACCGGCTGTATATTTGGCGATTTGTTCTCCGACGACTCCGCCAATGTATGAACCTGCTGCCCCAAGAAGGACAGTACCCACAGGTCCTGCAAAGCTTCCGATTGCACCGCCGATGACAGCACCAGCTGTGGCACCGCCGGCAACAAAAATCGTATTATTCACAGCATTCCCGACGGCCTTGGCGTTTTCACGCTTGAGAACTTCCGGTTTATCCTGGTATTTTGCATAATTTTCAGCAATTTTCACGCCTGCTCCGAATGTTTCGGTCGCTCCGGTAATCAGTGTGGCGGTAATGGCATTTCCTTTCGCGAATCTCAAGCCCGTTTTTCCCACATCCTTCAAAGTGGAGCGTACGCCGGCTTCATTAAGAAATCCTTTTGTGTAGCTTCTGACGCTGTTTGAAAAATCCACCGTGTCCTGAGGAAAGTATTTTGTAAACTTTTTATGTACCAAATCTGAAAATGGACGGTTTGTCTTTTTCAACAAATATTTAGGATTCAAAAGCACTCTTGCCGCTTTTTGATAACGTGAGCTGTCAACGGCCCTGGAAATATCCAAGAGCAGTTTTGAGTGCTGGGCTGTATGCAAGCCGCTTGGTTGTTTCACAAATTTCGTAAGCCCTAATCCGTAATATTTTCCCTGCGTCAGCATAAGAGCGGTTAAGCTTGTCATCGTACCGTATTTGTCGTAGGCATTGTAGAGCTTTCGCAAAATATCATCTTGTTCCACAAATTTATCGCCTGTTTTTCTGATGAAAATCTCATTGTCACTCAGCTTAGTGACGAGCGCCTTTCCTGAGCTCCACGCATCGCCCACTCCAGAAAAACAGCTGCTGTAGCGGGGATCGCATTGCAAAATCATCTGCCCCAGCTCCACATGCAGGTCCTTATATTTGTTTTCCATATCAGTTAATTCAGTGACTACATCATTTGCAAGCTGTTCGAGCTTATCCGGATCAACTGCAATGTTTCCTGACACACCGTTCACCTCCCGAGTTTATGTCTTTCCTCTCTTGCTTTACGCTCCAGTTCTTCCATTCTGGCAATTTCAGCTTTTCGTTCTTCTATTTTGACAGCGGCAGCCTTCAGCTCTTGGCTTGTTTCAAGCAGCTCCTGTTCGAATTGATCGTAGGCGGCTTTCGTTTCCTCGAAATCCTGGTCAAACGAATCTCTTGCTTTGCCCTGCCAAGCATCTCCCAATGCAGATAACCGGGATTCAAGCAGCATTTTGGAGCTTCTGACCTCTTCTGCGGCCGCACTATACTTGTTTGCCAGCTCAATGACTTTATATGAGTCCAACTTTTGTCCCCTGCCTTTTCTAAATTCACGCACAATTGGATGTTTTATATAAATGATTATAAATAATTCGGCATGTATCCGAATCGTACAAAAGAACCTTTTCATAAGAATTGGAAGGGCGTATATTCACTTAAAATTCACAGTTGGTGAGACTTTAAGATTACAAAAAAGGTAAAAAAACCAAATCTCTCAGACATAAGGCAAATGAGAAATTTCCCGCTCTATGGGAAAAAACACTAAAGTTGATCAAATGACCTAAGTGCGCCAAACGTGTTACGGGACGAGCTATCTCATGGTATAAATGGAATTGTAAACGTTATCAAGGAGGTCGTCATATGAAGAAAAAATCATTCTCAATCGTAATAGCGGGCGGAGGGAGCACTTTCACTCCAGGGATCGTACTCATGCTCTTGGACCATTTGGAGGAGTTTCCGATCAGAAAGCTGAAGCTGTATGATAATGATAAGGAGAGACAGGATCGAATTGCAGGCGCCTGTGACGTTTTTATCAGAGAAAAAGCGCCGGATATTGAATTTGCAGCGACGACTGACCCGGAAGAAGCTTTTACAGATGTCGATTTTGTTATGGCGCACATCAGAGTAGGGAAATACGCGATGCGCGCGCTTGATGAGCAAATTCCGTTAAAGTACGGAGTTGTCGGCCAGGAGACGTGCGGGCCGGGCGGGATCGCATACGGTATGCGTTCGATCGGCGGTGTGCTTGAAATATTAGATTACATGGAAAAATACTCGCCTGATGCGTGGATGCTCAATTATTCCAATCCGGCGGCAATTGTGGCTGAAGCTACGAGACGCCTTAGACCGAATTCTAAAATTCTCAATATCTGTGATATGCCGGTTGGGATCGAAGACCGGATGGCGCAAATTCTTGGCTTATCCTCAAGAAAAGAAATGAAGGTCCGCTATTACGGATTGAATCATTTCGGCTGGTGGACATCGATTCAGGATCAAGAGGGCAACGATTTAATGCCGAAGCTGAAGGAACATGTATCCCAATACGGTTATATTCCGAAAACAGAGGCTGAAGCTGTGGAGGCAAGCTGGAATGACACGTTCGCCAAAGCGCGTGACGTGCAGGCTGCAGATCCTGACACACTGCCGAATACGTATTTGCAATATTATTTGTTCCCAGATGATATGGTGAAAAAATCAAATCCGAATCATACGCGGGCGAATGAAGTCATGGAAGGGCGCGAAGCTTTTATTTTCAGCCAATGTGACATGATCACACGTGAACAGTCCTCGGAAAACAGCGAAATTAAAATCGATGACCACGCATCGTATATCGTTGATCTTGCCCGGGCGATTGCCTACAACACAGGTGAAAGAATGCTGTTGATTGTTGAAAATAACGGTGCAATTGCGAACTTTGACCCGACTGCGATGGTTGAGGTGCCATGCATCGTCGGCTCAAATGGACCTGAACCGATTACCGTTGGCACCATTCCGCAATTCCAGAAAGGGCTCATGGAGCAGCAGGTATCCGTTGAGAAGCTGACTGTTGAAGCGTGGGCAGAGAAATCGTTCCAAAAGCTGTGGCAGGCGCTGATCCTGTCAAAAACAGTGCCGAACGCGCGTGTGGCAAGACTCATTCTTGAGGATTTAGTGGAGGCCAACAAAGACTTCTGGCCTGAGCTTGATCAAAGCCCAACCCGCATATCATAAATGAAATTCCCCCATTTTCGAATCTGTAATTGTATATAATAGAAAGAAAATGGGGGGATCTGATATGCAGCTCGAAGAACTGATCAATCAGCACTACAGCAAATTGAATGACAACGATTTTCATATTTTAAAATATATATTGAATCATAAGCACACATGCTATCACCTTGGAATCGACGCGCTGGCCAAAGCTTGCAGTGTATCGCGTTCCTCAATTTTACGGCTTGCCCAAAAGCTCGGTTTCAGCGGTTACAGTGAATTTCGCGTCTTTTTAAAGTGGGAAGATCAGCCGGAAGAAGGCGAGAGTATGAGTTTTGAAAAGCTGCTTGATGATATTGAAGCAAATTTGAAGTTTTTACGGACAAAGGACATGACGGACATGTGCCAGCTGATTGATGCAGCTGACCGCATTTTCGTCTACGGTTCTGGAAATGCGCAAAAGATATGCGCCCGCGACCTGCAAAGAATGTTTATTCCGCGCCATCGCTATCTTATTTTGATTGAAGACACAAATGAATTTAATTTGATGCGCGATGATTTTAAAGTGAACGATCTGTTTATCATCATTTCTCTTTCCGGAGAAACACCGGAGCTGATTCCTCAGGCAAGAATGCTTTCTGCAAAGGGTATTCCCTTTATTTCCATTACGAATTTAAAAAACAATGTCCTCGCCCAGCTGACTCCGCATAATCTTTATGCGACAAGCAAACCTGTGACATTAAGCGATAGAACGGAAATTGTCGCTTTTGCACCGTTTTTTCTCGTTGGCGAAGCATTGTTCCGCGCATATGTTGATTACAAAGAGGCAGAAAAAAATGACAATGAGTAGCAGGGGGTTCTGGTATGATGCAAAAAATTCAGCGCTTTGGAAGCGCGATGTTTGTGCCTGTTTTATTATTCGCGTTCGCCGGCATTATCGTCGGTATCAGCACGCTCTTTAAAAATAAAACCCTCATGGGACCGCTCGCCGATCCTGACGGTTTTTGGTATCAGTGCTGGTATATCATTGAGCAGGGCGGCTGGACTGTTTTTAACCAAATGCCGCTCTTATTCGCCATTGGCATCCCGGTTGCTTTGGCGAAGAAAGCTCAGGCACGCGCCTGTTTGGAAGCGCTTACTGTCTACCTGACATTCAACTATTTTGTCAGCGCGATATTGACGGTATGGGGAGGAGCATTTGGCGTCGACATGAATCAAGAGGTCGGCGGAACGAGCGGGTTAACGATGATTGCGGGCATAAAAACGCTCGATACCAACATCATCGGAGCCATCTTTATTTCTTCGATTGTCGTCTTTTTGCATAATCGCTATTTTGATAAAAAACTGCCCGATTTTCTCGGCATCTTTCAAGGCTCAACATATATCGTGATGATTTCCTTCTTTATTATGATCCCAATTGCGTTGGCTGTGTCTTATATTTGGCCGATGGTTCAATCGGGAATCGGCTCGCTTCAAAGCTTCCTGGTTGCTTCTGGGGCGGTGGGCGTTTGGATATACACGTTTTTGGAACGGATTTTAATTCCGACCGGCCTTCATCACTTTATTTACACGCCGTTTATTTATGGCCCGGCTGTAGCGGAAGGCGGGATCGTCACGTATTGGGCACAGCATCTCGGCGAATATTCGCAAAGCGCCAAACCGCTGAAGGAGCTCTTTCCGCAAGGCGGATTCGCGCTTCACGGCAACTCGAAAATCTTCGGTATTCCGGGTATCGCCCTGGCTTTTTATGTGACAGCCAAAAAGGAAAAGAAAAAACTCGTCGCAGGGCTGCTGATTCCTGTCACACTGACAGCGATTGTCGCCGGTATTACAGAGCCGATTGAGTTTACGTTCTTATTCATTTCACCTTTCTTATTTGCGGTTCACGCCGTGCTTGCCGCCACAATGTCGACAGTTATGTATATGGCCGGCGTCGTCGGAAATATGGGAGGCGGACTGATTGAGGCGGTAACCTTGAACTGGATTCCGCTCTTTGGCAGCCACGGTATGACATATGTGTATCAAATTTTGATCGGGCTCTCGTTTACAGCAATTTATTTTTTCGTCTTCAGATTTTTAATCCTCAAATTCAATATCGCTACACCAGGACGGGAAAAGGATGAACAGCAGGAAACAAAGCTATATTCGAAAAAGGAATACAGAGAACGAAAAAACAAGGATGAAACGGCCTCCGCTGCTGAAACGGCTGATGACACCGCTTTTCTGTATATTGAAGCGCTGGGCGGAAAAGACAACATCACTGAAGTCACAAACTGCGCCACCCGCCTCAGAGTCAGTGTCAAGGATGAAACAAAGGTTGAACCCGACAGCGTATTCCGCGCGCTTGGCGCACACGGCGTTGTCAGGAACGGGAAGGCGTTTCAGGTAATTATCGGATTAAGCGTGCCGCAGATGCGGGAGCGTGTGGAAAAAATATTGAATCAATAAAGACTGCCCTCCTTTTCGGGAGGGTTTTCGTTTGCCGTCAAAAAGACCGCCATAGTAAAGTAAAGAAAGAGACAATCGAGTAAAAAGGGGTTTGGAGGCTTTTACATGCAAAAGGCTTTGTCGTTTTTAAAACCATATTCATTGCTGGCGGGAATTGCTCTGATTCTTATGCTGACGGAGCTTGCAGTTGAACTGATGCAGCCTTTATTGATTGCAAAAATCATCGACGATGGGATATTGAAGCAAGATCTGCGGCATGTATGGATATGGGGCACGGTCATGATCGGGCTGACCGTGTTATCCTTTGCGGCGGGGATGCTGAATTCCTTTTATGCCGCCCATGTCAGCCAAAGCTTTTCCTATGATACGAGAAAAGGGCTTTTTCAAAAAATCCAGTCCTTCTCCTATTCCACATTTGGACAGTTTTCGTCCTCTTCTTATATTACAAGGCTGACAAACGACGTCACACAGGTTCAAAATATGATTTTTATGAGTTTGCGGTTTATGCTGCGGGCTCCCTTAATGATTGCAGGCGGCATTGTGCTGTCGCTTGCCGTTAATGTGAAACTCGGGTTTTTTCTGCTTGTGACCATTCCGATCCTGATCTTGTTTTTGCTATGGGTATTAAGGAAAGGCGGGGCACTGTTCCGCTCAGTGCAGAAAAGGCTGGATCAAGTGAACACCATCATGCAGGAAAATTTAATTGCAATCAAGCTGATCAAAGCGCTGCTTCGCGGCAGCCACGAAGTCAAACGATTTATCAAAGCCAACACAAGGCTGATGGAAAAAACGGTTTCGGCCTTTCAGCTTGTGGAATTCACGATGCCTGTACTGATGCTGCTGATGAATCTCTGCATCCTTTTGATTTTGTGGGCGGGGTCCTACAGTATTACGAGCGGAAGCACTCAGGTTGGCGATGTTGTTGCGATAATTAACTACGCAACACGAATTACAGGCGCGCTTTCGATGTTTCCGTTTTTGATTATGATTTTCACCCGGGCGAAGGCTTCAGGGGATAGAATCGGTGAGGTGCTTGAAACAGAAGGCGACGAGCGGGAGGAAGGCACCATATCTGATCGTTTGTCAGGACGGATTGAGTTTCAGCATGTATCCTTTCGCTATCCTGAAATGGACAGAGAAGCGCTCAGGAATGTCTCATTTTCCGCAAAGCCAAGAGAAACGATCGCGATTCTCGGTGCGACGGGCTCGGGCAAGTCCACGCTTTTTCAGCTCATTCCGCGGCTTTATCAGCCGGATTCAGGCCGCATTTACATAGATGAAAAGCCGGTTCAAGATATTCCGGCTGAAGGGCTGCGCAGGCAAATTGGATATGTACCGCAGGAAGTCCTCTTGTTTTCCGGCACAATCAAAGAAAACATCGCTTGGGGCAAAGAAAATGCTTCACTAGATGAAATAATGGATGCGGCAAAACTTGCGCAAATTCATGAAACGATTTTAAAGCTCCCAAATGGATATGACACTGTTTTGGGGCAAAGAGGCGTCAACCTGTCCGGCGGCCAAAAGCAGCGGATTTCCATTGCGCGGGCGCTGATTCGAAAACCGGCTATCCTTCTATTAGATGACAGCACAAGCGCGCTTGATCTGCAAACGGAGGCGAAGCTGCTTGAAGCAATCAGCACATACCATTGCACAACTTTGATCATTACACAAAAAATAACCACGGCGATGAAAGCTGATCAGATTTTGCTGCTTGAGGACGGCGAACTGATTGAAAAAGGCACTCACAGTGAGCTGCTTTCTGAATCTCAGTTATACAAGCGCATTTACGAGTCACAATTCGGAAGGGAGGGGAGCGAGTCATGCTAAAAGACATCCGCAAGCCTTTCCAATATCCCAAACTGCCAATTGACAAAAAAGAAGGCGCGAAAAAGCGGGCGAAAGCAAAGGATACAAAGGGCACACTGAGACGAATCTGGTCTTACTTGGCTGAAAGAAAAGGACTGCTCATACTTGTCATGCTAATGGTTGTCATCAGCGCCATATTCGGACTCCTTGGTCCCTTTGTGATCGGAAAGGCCATCGACCATTTTATCGTCGGGAAAACGGTCAGCGGCTTGATTCCTGTTTTGCTTCTTCTGCTCGCTATCTATATCATTCAGTCCCTGTCGCTTTGGTTTCAAAACTATTGGATGATTACGATCTCGCAGGGCACGGTTTTCAGAATGAGAAGCGAATTGTTCACCCATCTGCATGAGCTGCCGATTCCATTTTTTGATAAACAGCGGCACGGCGAGCTGATGAGCCGGGTGACGAATGACATCGAAAATGTCAGTTCTACCTTAAACACGTCAGTCATTCAAATTTTGTCAAGTGTGATCACCTTTGTCGGGACGATTGCGGTGATGCTGTACATGAGCCCGCTCCTTACTTTGATTACGCTGACCATTATTCCGGTGATGGCAGCGAGCCTGAAATGGATCACCAACCGAACGGGAAAGCTGTTTAAAGAACAGCAGAAAAACCTTGGTGATCTGAATGGGTATATTGAGGAATCTGTTTCAGGCGCAAAGGTCATCAAAGCATATTCACGTGAGAAGCAGATTACTGCTGAATTCCTCGAAAAAAACGCTGCACTCAAGACGTCGGGCTTTTGGGCGCAGACGATTTCCGGGTTTATTCCGAAGGTCATGAACTCTTTGAATAACTTAAGCTTTACAATGATTGCGGCAATCGGCGGTTTGTTTGCGCTGAAAGGCTGGATCTCGATCGGCTCCATCGTTGTCTTTGCCGAGTATTCAAGACAATTTACACGCCCTTTAAACGATCTGGCCAACCAGTTTAATACGATGCTGTCCGCAATCGCCGGCGCTGAACGGGTGTTTGACGTGCTTGATGAAAAAGAAGAGCGCGAGGATGAAAAGAACGCCGTGCATCAGCCCATCCAAACAGGCAGCATTGAATTCCGGGATGTGTCCTTCGGTTACGATAAAGGGCAGCAGACACTGAAGCATTTACAGTTTACCGTGCCTGCGGGGCAGTCCATCGCGTTTGTAGGACCGACGGGGGCGGGGAAGACAACCGTCACTAACCTTCTCGCCCGTTTTTACGAGCCTAACGATGGAAAAATTTTAATCGATGGTACAGATATTAAAACCCTTACTAGAGCAAGCCTAAGAAAAAACATGGGGTTTGTTCTTCAGGATTCTTTCTTATTTCAGGGAACGATCAGAGAAAACATTCGCTACGGCAGGCTTGATGCTTCTGATCAGGAAGTCGAAGCCGCTGCAAAAACAGCGAATGCCCATAGTTTTATTGAAAGGCTGCCAAAAGGGTATGACACCGTACTGACGCAAAACGGTTCGGGCATCAGTCAAGGGCAGAAGCAGTTGATTTCTATAGCGAGGGCGGTGCTTGCCGATCCGGTTCTTCTCATTTTGGATGAAGCGACAAGCAACATTGATACCGTTACAGAAGTCAACATTCAAGAAGCGCTCGCCCGTTTAATGGAAGGAAGAACAAGCGTCATCATTGCCCACAGGCTGAACACCATTCAAAGAGCGGACCAGATTGTGGTGCTAAAAAACGGTGAAATGATTGAAAAAGGCAGCCATGACGAGCTGATTCGGCAAAAAGGATTTTACAGTGACTTATATGAAAGCCAATTTGAGAAATAGACCTTTGTCCTGCACAGAGGTCTTTTTTTGTTACAGTTTTATAGTACTTTTATTTCATTTTCGTAAAATGTAACAAAATTACTTGACGTAAACAAGTTATGTATATATACTAGCTTACATTAAGTAAGTGATAACATTTATCAAGGAGGATAAAATGAATAAATCATTTGAAATTGGCACATTACTTTTAAGAGTTATTACAGGTATTATCTTTTTTGTTCACGGTTTATCAAAGTTTCAGGGAATGGAGGGCACCATCCAATTTTTCGGCAGCATAGGCCTTCCAAGCTTTATGGCGTATGTCATCGCAGCGATTGAACTGATTGGCGGAGTGCTTGTCTTCTTCGGATTGGCTACACGTATTGTCGGTGTACTGTTCGCTCTTACACTGATCGGCGCCATCATCACTGTTAAGCTGAAAGCGCCATTCATGGGCAATGCAGAATTTGATTACCTTCTGCTTTTGACATCCATTCACCTGGCGCTTACTGGAAGTCGATTCCTGGCGCTGGACCCATTTGTGTTTAAAGGAAAAAAGAACGGAAACGTTTCAGCATAAGAAAAGAGGCATGCAGCATGACCAGCATTCATGAGGATACACACATTGGCTATGCCAAACTCACAATTCGCAGTCTGGAGCGTTCGCTTCAGTTCTACTGTAACGTCATCGGTTTTCAAGTCTTAAAAAAGACGGACCGCCAAGCGGAATTAACGGCTGACGGGAAACGCGTACTGCTTATTCTTGAAGAAAATCCGAGCGCTGTCGTCTTGCCTGAACGGTCTGTGACAGGCCTTTATCACTTTGCGATTCTTCTTCCGGACAGGAAAGAACTTGGGATCGCGCTCGCCCGCCTGATTGAACACGGCATTGCTATCGGACATGGAGACCATGCTGTCAGCGAAGCGCTCTACCTGTCTGATCCTGACGGAAACGGCATTGAAATGTACGCTGACCGCCCCCGCAGCACGTGGCAGCGTGATCGGGAAGGAAACTACGTCATGACGACAACCGCTGTTGACATTGAGGGCCTTCTGGAAGAGGCAGGAGATGAGCGGAAAACATCGCTTCCGAACGATACAATCATCGGACACATTCATCTGCATGTCAGTGATTTGAAAGAAGCAAAGGCGTTTTATACAGATGTACTGGGCTTTGACATTGTCGGAAACTATGCGGGCATGTCCGCCCTCTTCGTTTCAGCCGGGGGGTACCACCATCATATCGGCTTAAACATTTGGGCGGGAAGAAATGCGCCGCCTAAACCGACAAATGCCAGCGGACTAGATTATTATACTGTTGTCCTGCCCCACCAAGAGGAGCTGGATTTGGTGGCAAACCGAGTCAAACATGCCGGGTATTCGATTGAAGAGACGGAAAACAGCTTTCGTGTGAAAGACCCTGTTTCCGGCGCCTATATTACATTTGTGATTTAACTGCAATCCCCTTGCCGAAATAACGGCAGGGGGATTTTTTATTTTTGTCCGCCTTGTTATGATGAGAGAACCAACTTGTTAGGAGGCGTTTACATGGAACTCAACCACCTTGTGACGGGCAAAATAGCATTAAATCAATATGTGCATCGCTTAGAGCAAAAGGATGTTTCATTTTACGTCCACTACTGGGGAGCGATGACGAACCACTATAACACACTGCTTCATAAGCATTCCTTTTATGAAATTTGTTACGTGGTAAGAGGTGAAGGATATTACCTTGAAGGCGATCGTACATATCCGCTTCGTGAACAGACGATTTTTTTGTCAAAGCCGGAGCATTTGCACCAAATCAAAAGTGAAACAGGGCTGTTCCTTTTTTACGTCGCTTTCGAGCTGAGCGAGGATCAGTCAAGCGCCGAATGGATCAAAGTGATGGAAGAAGTGAAACAAAGCCCCTTTATCACAATGCAATTGAAAGATGGCGAACCGCCGGGCCTGCTTTGGAAAACGTTAATGCTGCAAGCAGCGCAACCTGTCAATGCTTTTGACAAAGAGATCCTATCTCATTTGTCGCATGCATTGATCCTGTCATTAATCCAAACCTTTCTCCCGTACGCCCAACGCCCGAAACAAAAGCAGCCCATTCACACATCTTCTGCTTTGCTGACAGAGGTGAAACTGCACATAAAAGACAATCTGTCACAGCCGTTAAAGCTGACGGATGTCGCTAGCCACTTTCATATCTCAGGGAGGCATTTATCACGTTTATTTGCAGCAGAACTGGGCGTCAGCTACTCAGAATTTGTCCAAAATGAAAAAATAAACAAAGCTGCCGAACTGCTGAAATCAACGAATTTGTCGATTAAAGAAATAGCGGAAGAAATCGGTTTCTCAGTACATTATTTCACTCGCGTCTTTTCCGCTAAAATCGGCAGCTCTCCAGGGCTTTTCCGCTCCCTTTATAAAGACTCAAAAATGACCGCATTTCAAATCAATAAACCTTTTCAAAAAATCGAACAGGCCAAGCCGCACGAATAAGATGTCCTGAAATGACAAAACAATGTCTTCATATGATAAAGACGCGAGAAATCTCGTTGTCTTATAATCTTTTTAGAAAGCGGTTACAACAAGGGGTATTGCTGAAGGAGGGATGCATTGGCTTATGCTTGGTGTCGGGTGCTCTGCCATTCTTGAAAGAAGGGGAAGAAAGCCGTGAGTACAAAAAAGAAAGAGGCTGTAATAGGAAAAGAAAGCTTAGCTCATAAAGGGCTTTTACGAACGATTACATTGGTATCTACATTCGGCGGCCTGTTGTTCGGTTATGATACGGGTGTCATTAATGGGGCACTTCCTTTTATGGCAACTGCAGGTCAGCTGAATCTTACACCTGTTACAGAAGGACTGGTTGCGAGTTCCCTGCTTCTCGGGGCAGCCTTCGGGGCGATGTTTGGAGGACGTCTGTCCGATCGGCACGGCCGCCGAAAAACGATCCTTTATTTAGCCTTACTCTTCATCGCAGCCACACTTGGCTGTACCTTTTCACCAAACGCGTCCGTGATGATTGCCTTTCGTTTTCTGCTTGGACTGGCGGTTGGCTGCGCTTCTGTAACGGTTCCAACCTTTTTAGCGGAAATTTCGCCGGCAGAACGCAGGGGACGAATCGTGACACAAAATGAACTGATGATCGTAATTGGCCAGCTTCTGGCATACACCTTTAACGCCATTATTGGCAGCACAATGGGGGAGAGCGCAAATGTATGGCGGTATATGCTGGTCATCGCGACACTTCCGGCTGTTGTGTTATGGTTCGGAATGCTCATCGTGCCTGAAAGCCCGCGCTGGCTGGCAGCTAAAGGCAGAATGGGTGACGCCCTGCGGGTGCTTCGGCAAATCCGTGAAGACAGTCAGGCACAGCAGGAAATAAAAGAAATCAAACATGCGATTGAGGGCACAGCAAAAAAGGCCGGCTTTCATGATTTTCAAGAGCCGTGGATAAGGCGCATTCTATTCATTGGGATTGGAATCGCCATCGTACAGCAAATTACCGGTGTCAATTCGATTATGTACTATGGGACAGAAATTCTGAGAGAAGCCGGTTTTCAAACAGAAGCTGCATTAATCGGCAATATTGCAAACGGTGTTATTTCAGTTATTGCGGTCATTTTTGGGATATGGCTTCTCGGCAAAGTCCGTCGCCGGCCCATGCTGATCATCGGACAGATTGGCACGATGACAGCCCTTCTGCTGATCGGGATTTTATCCATTGTCCTTGAAGGAACACCCGCCCTGCCGTATGTTGTGCTGAGTTTGACCATTTTGTTTCTTGCGTTTCAGCAGACTGCCATTTCTACGGTGACGTGGCTGATGCTCTCGGAAATCTTTCCTATGCATGTGCGGGGGCTTGGCATGGGGATCAGCACCTTCTGCTTGTGGACAGCTAACTTTCTCATTGGATTCACCTTTCCCATTTTGCTCAATCATATTGGGATGTCGGCGACATTTTTTATCTTTGTCGCTATGAATATCCTAGCGATTCTATTTGTGAAAAAATATGTGCCTGAGACAAAAGGGCGGTCACTTGAACAGCTTGAGCATTCCTTTCGCCAGTATGGCCGCCGCGCTGATCAGGAAATCCAAAATCAAACAACTCACTTATCGTAACCTGAGATACCAGGAGGAATCTATCAATGAAACTATCTTATGTAACAGACAGCCTAGGGCATTTGCCTTTTGAAGACATGCTCAATTTTGCCGCAAAGCTTGGGATCGATACACTTGAAATGACAACCGGGGGCTGGTCGCCGGCACCTCACTTGAATCTTGATGAATTGCTGCAAAGCAGCGAAAAAAGAAAAGAATTTTCACAAGCGCTGGAAAAGCGGAACATGACACTTTGCGCATTAAACTGCTCGGGGAACCCTTTAGATCCGGGTGAATTGGGCAAATCGCACAGAGACATAACTGACAAAACGATGGAGCTGGCTGGATTATTAGGCGTCAAAAAAGTGATCATGATGAGCGGTTTGCCAGCCGGCGGCCCGGACGACAAAGTGCCGAACTGGATCACATACACAGTAAGCTGGCCTCCCGTTTTAAAAGATATCCTCAACTATCAATGGGAAGACGTTGCGATCCCATATTGGAAGAAGCTTGTCAAAAAAGCGGAGGCCTGCGGCGTGGGGAAAATAGCGCTTGAGAACTTCAGCTCTCAATTAGTCTATAATCCTGAGACTCTCTTTCGGCTCAGAAATGCAGTCGGCCCGATGGTCGGTTTGAATCTTGACCCGAGCCATTTGTTATGGATGGGCGCAGACCCGATCATCGCAGCAAGGGAGCTCGGCTCAGCCATTCACCATGTCCATGGGAAAGATGTCAGAATTGAAAGATATTTATCGGCGGTCAACGGACTTTTAGAAACAAAAGAAGTGACAGATCCTGCAAACCGGGCGTGGAATTACGTAGCTGTCGGCTGTGGACAGGATTTACAGTGGTGGAAGGAATTTTTTTCAGTTGTAAAAATGATGGGATATGAAGGTGAGGTTTCTTTAGAAATGGAGGATCTGACGATGTCACCTGAAGCGGGCATCCGTACTTCTGTAGAAGCTTTAAAACAAACCATCAGCCAATAGGAGGTTTTCATGATGCTAAATGGAGAAAGAATCATCTCTAAGCCGCTTCGCTGGGCAATGGTAGGCGGCGGGCGGCTCAGCCAGGTTGGATATAAACATCGTATTGGAGCGCTGAGAGACAATACTGCTTTTCAATTAACTGCTGGCGCTTTTGATATCGATGCCGAAAGAGGAAAAGATTTCGGGGTGAACCTTGGAGTGGATGCGGAACGCTGTTATCCCAACTATCAAACCATGTTTGCCGAGGAAGCGAAAAGACAGGATGGCATAGAGGTAGTATCGATTGCCACTCCGAACGGCACTCATTATGAGATTTGTAAGGCGGCGCTTGAAGCAGGAGTGCATGTCATCTGTGAAAAACCGCTGTTCTTCACTTCAGCAGAGGGGCAGGAAATCAAAGCGCTCGCAGAGAAAAAAGGGAAAATTGTCGGCGTGACGTACGGTTTTTCAGGCAATCAAATGCTTCTTCAAATGCGTGCGATGATTGAACAAGGAATGATCGGCGATATTCGCGTGGTTGACTTGCAGTACACACACGGTTTTTGTGCAACAGATGAAGGTGAAAAGATAAGCGCTGCACAGAAATGGCGTGTCGACCCTGCGATCGCCGGGCCAAGCTTTGTGCTGGGCGATTTATCTACCCACACGTATTATATGTCACAGCTTATTATGCCAAAGATGAAAATTAAGGAGCTGCTGTGTGACCGACAGAGCTTCGTCGGCAGCCGCGCACCGCTAGAGGATAATGCCCATGTGCTGATGCATTATGAAAATGGAGCGGTCGGAACGATGTGGACATCGTCAATCAATGCCGGATGTATGGATGGCCATAGAATCCGGATTGTCGGCTCAAAGGCAAGCATTGAGTGGTGGGACAGCAAGCCAAATGAACTGACGTATGAAGTGCAGGGAGAGCCGGGCCAGACACTCGTTCGCGGCATGCCGTATTTAGATGATGTTTGCAACGCCGATGAACGACTGGGCGCCTTACACAGCGAAGGGCTGTCCGAAGCATGGGCCAATATTTATCTTAAATTTGCCATTGCGATAGACGCCAAAAACCGTGAAGATGAAGAAATCTTGAACAACTTGGTTTATCCTGACATTGATGCAGGGATCGAGGGCATTCGCTGGATTGAGAACTGCGTGCGCTCGGCAAACCAAGGGTCAGTTTGGGTTGAATTTAAATAAATGAGGGAATGCGCCGCATATGACATAAAGTTCATATGCGGTTTTTATTTTCCAGAAACTCCTGTCAAAAATGCCCTGAGGCAGGTATGATAAGAAGGGAATTGGGTATCGGGAGTGATGAGCGTGAAAGCTCTTTTTTTTACGAGAATGTTCACCTTGATGGTGAGCTGTTTAATGTATCTGTCCATTGTGAAAGAGGATAACTGGTTTGGATATGTATTTATAGCAGCAGGTGCTGCCATGTATGCAGCCAATCATGTTTTGCTGACAAAAGAGACAAATGCCATCTGGTTCTGCCTGATTGATATTGCAATCGGCTTTTCGTTCGGATTTATCTTTCCCGGCACAGGTTTGTTCATTATTATGCTTTGTCCGGTTGCGGTCGCCTTTTTTCTGCGGGGGTTTCCTAAAAGAACAGCATGGTCTGTCTTATGTCTTTCCTCTATTTTATTTTTGACCGTCCTCATCCGTACATATGCGATGTTCGGCAATGAATTTGTCATTGATCATTTGACTAGCATGACATTCGTTGTCTTCTGCGGTGTCGTGGGCAAATTAATCCGCAAGCTGTTGGATGCGCAGGATACGGCAAAACAGCAGTTTCAGGAACTGACGGAGTCCCATCTGGCGCTGTCTGCTGCACATCAGGAGCTCCATTTATATGCGAAGCAGGTTGAAGAGCTGACTGCCATTTACGAGCGGAACAGAATGGCGCGTGAAATCCATGATACAGTGGGGCATAAAATGACGGCCCTTCTCGTCCAGCTGCAGCTTTTGCGTGAATGGCAAAAAAGAGACAGCCAAAAAGCGGATGAGACAGTAGGTGTCTGTGAAACACTTGCCCGTGAAGCGCTTGATGATGTCCGCTTATCAGTACGCACTCTGCAAACTGAAAACGATCCTTCGCTAATCGAATCGCTGAAACAGCTGACAGAGGACTTTTGCAAAAATGCAGGAGTCACAACAGAATTTGCGGTCAGCGGTGATCCTGCAATCATCCCGCTGTCTCTCCATCCGACCCTGATCAGAACGGTGCAGGAAGCACTGACCAATGCCAAACGGCACGGCGGCGCCGCAGCCTGTTCGATACAGCTTGCCTGCACAACGGACAGCATCAGCCTTGTCATTAAGGATGACGGCAAAGGCAATCCTGAGGCAGCACTTGGTTTTGGTCTCTTGAATATGAAAAAGCGGGCAGCGGAGCATGGCGGAATGATCCGCTTTGAAAGCGAACGGGATCAAGGATTTACTGTAAATGCAGAATTTTCACTTGCCAATAAAAAATGGAGCTTCGGGCCCGTGCAGCAAAAGGAGAGTTTATCATGATTAAGATCATCATTACCGACGATCAGGATATCGTCAGAGAAGGGCTGGCATCCCTGCTCCAGCTCCGAGAAGAGCTCGATGTGATCGCAACGGCGCGAAACGGACAGGAAGCCTTCGAAAAGGCGAAAGAGCTGGAGCCGGATATCGTGTTAATGGACATCCGCATGCCGGTTTCCAACGGGGTGGAGGGAACAAAATTAATCACAAGCTCGCTGCCAAGCGTAAAGGTTTTGATGCTGACAACCTTTAAGGATTCAGCGCTGATTGCTGAAGCGCTTGAAGAGGGAGCAAGCGGGTATCTGCTGAAGGATATGTCTGCAGATACGATTGTAAAAGCAGTGATGACTGTTCATTCTGGCGGAATGGTGCTTCCGCCGGAATTGACTGCCCAAATGCTGAATGAATGGAAGCGTGAAAAACAGCTGAAAGGAATAAATGAGATAGAAAAACCTAACGAGCTGCTCGACCTGACCGAGCGCGAAATCGAAGTTCTGGCTGAGCTGGGATACGGGCTGAATAACAAAGAAATTGCCGAAAAGCTTTACATTACAGAAGGCACAGTCAAAAACCACGTTTCAAATATTATCAGCAAGCTGGCTGTCAGGGACAGAACCCAAGCCGCCATTTACTCGGTCAGATATGGTGTATCTGTCTTTTGACATATGACGTTTTGCATATACGCTTCTCTGAAAAGGCCTTTTACAGGCCTTTTTTTCATGCCCTATGTTCTATCTGCCGCTACATGCCGCACGCCTTTCTTTCTTCTACAATGGCAATGGATCAAAAAAAGGAGTGAGACGACGTGCTGCAAGCAGAAAACATCAAAAAGGCATACGGAAAAAAAACAATCGTGAAAGGCATTTCTTTTTCCCTCAAAAAGGGGGAGTCGTTCGGTCTGCTCGGGCCTAACGGTGCGGGGAAATCCACAACCATCTCGATGATTTCCGGCCTTGTGCCGCATGACAGCGGGAACATCACGGTGGGCGGCTATGTTATCGGAAAAGAAACGGCCAAAGCGAAACAAAAAATCGGCATTGTTCCGCAGGAAATTGCATTATATCCGACGCTGACGGCTCATGAGAATCTTATGTTTTGGGGGAAAATGTACGGACTTACGCACGGTGAGGCCAAAAAAAGAGCGGCTGAGGTCCTTGAATATGTCGGTCTGACTGAGCGGGCTAAAGATAAGATTGAAACATTTTCCGGGGGGATGAAACGAAGAATCAACATCGGTGCGGCTTTAATGCATAAGCCCGAGCTGCTGATTATGGATGAACCGACTGTCGGTATTGACCCTCAATCGAGAAATCACATTTTAGAAACGGTCAAACAGCTCAACGAAACGGGCATGACGGTGATCTATACGAGTCATTACATGGAAGAAGTTGAGTTTTTATGCGACCGGATCGGGATAATTGATCAGGGGGAAATGATTGCGATTGGCACAAAAACTGATTTGTGCAGCCGCCTTGGGGGCGATACCATCATTCAGCTCACGGTCAGCGGGATCAATGAAGCGTTTCTTGTGGCGATCCGATCTCTGGCCCATGTGAATGATGTAACAGTACATGAATTAGAGCTCAAAATTGACATTTCTGCGGCTCATCATGAGAAAGTCGTCACAAGCCTGCTTGCTGAAGCCACTGCTCATCATATAAACCTGCTGTCTCTTCAGGTGCAGGAACCGAATCTGGAGCGCCTGTTTCTGAATCTGACCGGCCGCACGTTGCGGGATTGAGGAGGGACGGCAATGAAAAAAAGCATATGGATCGCATGGAAAGATGTGAAAATCAGAATCACGGACAGAAAAGGGTTTATGATGCTTATCCTAATGCCGCTCATCCTAACCTGTATTTTAGGCGCAGCGCTCGGATCAGTTGTTGACGGAGGCAGCCGGATTGATGATATCAAAGTCGGCTACATTCAATCAGACCAGTCAGATACAGCAAACATGTTTACAAAAGATGTTCTCAAAAAAATGAAGTCGATAAAGGTCACAAAAGTCGGCAGCAAAGACAAGATGAAAAAACTGATTGATGAAAAGAAAATCGATGTAGGCATCGTTATCCCGAACCATTGGGAAGCCGGCAAAACCTCAGCTGTTGTTAATGCCGCTCCTGATCAAACATTGAAAAGTTCCATCATTGAAACAGCTGCAAGCTCATTTATAGAGCAATATAAAGCGGTAAAGGAAGCCGCGTCAGGCTCAATGGACTACATCAGTAAAACGGAAGCTGTAAAGCAAGGAAAACTTGACCCTGCACAGTTTGCAGAAAAGCTGGCAAAGACGCTAGAAAAAGAAACAGGTGACAAGCTTACTATTGCGGAAAAATCTGTCGGCAGCAAAGCCGTTACCAGTTTTCAATACTATTCGGCGGCAATGCTTTGCATGTTTATGCTGTTTCATATCACAGTCGGGGCGAAATCATTTTTACAGGAAAAGGATACGGAGACGCTTGCCAGAATGCTGATGACGCCTGCGCAAAAATCCGTCATTCTCTTCGGAAAATGGCTTGGGACGTATCTGTTTGCCATCATACAATTTTTCATATTTCTGATCGTCACAATCAACGTATTTGGTGTGGACTGGGGCGGTAATCTGCTGTTAGTGAGTGTACTCGGGCTTTCTTACGCCGCAGCTGTATCTGGTATTTCAATGCTGCTTGCGTCGTGCATCAGCGATATGAAAACTGCAGATGCGATAGGCGGCTTCGGCATTCAATTGCTTGCGGTTCTCGGCGGGTCCATGCTGCCGCTGTACCAATTTCCGGACGTCTTGCAGTCTGTATCCAAAGCGGTGCCAAATCGCTGGGCGCTTGACGGCTTTCTTTCTTTAATGGAAGGGGGAGGCTGGGCTGACCTTCAAAAGCCTGTGCTTCTTTTTGCGGCGATCGGCTTTTGTTCACTTGTAATTGGTATCAGACGGCTTCATACAAGATAAGGAGGTACAAAAGGTGAAAAAAATTCTAGCCATTTGCGGCATTGAGCTTTCTCTCATTTTTAAGAAGCCACAGAACTATTTGATCATGTTTGCTGCCCCGCTTTTGCTTACCTTTGTATTTGGGAGTATGCTCAGCGGCAATGATGATAAGGTGCGGCTTGCAATCGTTGATCAGGACGATACGATTCTCTCACAGCATTATATTCGGCAGCTGAAGGCACACGATGATATGTATGTATTCGAAAACATGTCTGAAAGCAAAGCGTCAGAAAAGCTGAAACAAAAGAAAATTGCCGGGATCATCGTCATTTCCCGCTCGTTCCAGACACAGCTGGAAAAAGGCAAACATCCTGAGCTGATTTTCCGTCACGGCCCTGAGCTGTCGGAAGCGCCGATGGTCAAACAATATGCAGAAAGCGCATTGGCAACGCTCAATATTCAGGTGACCGCGGCAAAAACGGCATCTCAGACAGCGGGAGAGAACTGGAAGGCGGCGTATAAAACGGTTTTCGCCAAAAAACATGAAGATATAGTTCCGGCTGTAACACGACAGACGCTCAGTGATAAAAAAGAGGGTGCGGAAGCAAGTGACACAGCCTCCAGAGCAGCAGGGTTTTCCATCCTGTTTGTCATGCTGACCATGATGGGAGCGGCTGGAACCATTTTAGAAGCAAGAAAAAACGGCGTATGGTCCAGATTGCTTACAGCCTCTGTCAGCCGAGCCGAAATCGGTGCTGGGTATGTGCTGTCCTTCTTTGTCATTGGCTGGATTCAATTTGGAATATTGCTTCTTTCCACCCATTGGCTGTTTGGCATCAACTGGGGGAATCCGGCTGCAGTTATTGTATTAGTGTCACTTTTTCTATTGACCGTTGTCGGCATTGGATTGATGATTGCGGCCAACGTCAGAACGCCAGAACAGCAGCTTGCGTTCGGCAACTTGTTTGTCATCGCAACATGTATGGTGAGCGGGATGTATTGGCCGATCGACATTGAACCGAAATTTATGCAATCCATCGCTGAATTTCTTCCGCAAAAGTGGGCGATGAGCGGGTTGACAGAGATTATCGCTAACGGTGCCCGCGTCACAGATATTCTCGGAATCTGCGGCATTTTGCTTGCATTTGCTGCGATCACTTTCGCAGCGGGGCTGAAAGCGCTCCGAGCCTAAAAAACATCTGCCGTTTAGGCAGATGTTTTTTTGCATGTGGGTACATTCGTATGGGTGCAGCCTGAACTGCGGTTAATCCTTATCTATCATAGCTAAAATTGATTCCAGCCAAGAAACGTAATTTTTCTCCCGCTCCAGCGCTTTCGTTAGCACAAGATAGTGGCCGAAGTCCGGTGAAGAAAATGACATCGGCTCTGCTGAAGCCATAAGCTTTTCATAGCTTCCCTGTAAGTCAGAAAGCTTGGCCTGGCGTTTTTGCAGCTGGTCTTTGAACAAATCAGAAGCCTCCTGGCGCGATAGACAAGAAATGAAATAAGCCTTCAGCATAAATTCATCCTTCACCGTCTCGGGTATCGGCTGGTGGCGGATCAGCCAGTCATGCAGCTCCTGCTTTCCGCTGTCTGTCAGGGTGTACATCTTTTTCTCCAGCTTTGTGCCCTGAATCGTTGTCCGGAACGTGATAAATCCTTCATCCGTCAGCTTTTTGAGCTCAGGGTAAATCTGGCTGTGCTTGGCGCTCCAAAACTGGCCGAGCTCCTCTTTAAAATAACTCGTAATATCGTATCCACTCAATTCGCCTTTTCGCAAAAGCCCTAATATGGCGTATTTTAATACTCTCATGCTATCCTCCGTGTCTGGCTGTTTCGCAAAACAGATGAGCCGGTGCTCAACTGTGATTCTAACTGCCTATTCCCCTTATTATAGAAAAGGGAGGAAGGGAACACAACCGGGCTCTTTGGAAATGAAGATAAAAGGTTTGTCAGAAGGTATCCGATTTATCTCCGTCAATATAAAAGAGATTTAAATTTAATTTTCAGAAAAAATAGTAACGATATTGATTTTTTATATATAATAGGAAATTGGTGGTATGAAAATTTTTTGGGGGAATAAACGTGAAAAAAGTACTTATGGCATTCATTATTTGTTTATCGCTGATTCTATCTGTTTTAGCCGCTCCGCCGTCTGGCGCAAAAGCTGAGTCAGTACATAATCCTGTCGTTCTTGTTCATGGAATAAGTGGTGCATCATACAACTTTTTCGCTATTAAAAACTACTTAATTTCTCAAGGCTGGCAAAGCAACAAACTGTACGCAATTGATTTTTATGATAAAACAGGAAACAACCTAAATAACGGCCCGCAGCTTGCTTCATATGTTGACCGTGTTTTAAAAGAGACTGGGGCAAAAAAAGTAGATATTGTGGCTCATAGTATGGGAGGCGCCAATACGCTGTACTATATTAAATATTTAGGCGGGGGCAATAAGATTCAAAATGTCGTAACGCTTGGAGGGGCTAATGGTTTAGTGTCATCAACCGCGCTGCCGGGCACAGACCCTAATCAAAAGATCCTCTATACATCTATTTACAGTCTCAATGATCAAATTGTCATCAATAGCTTGTCTCGGTTACAAGGAGCGCGAAACATCCAGCTTTATGGCATCGGTCATATTGGCTTGCTTTCTAATAGCCAAGTGAACGGCTATATCAAAGAAGGGCTGAATGGCGGAGGCCTCAATACAAATTAATATCTTCAAAAAACAACCTGCTGTCTCCGTTACAGTGGGTTTTTTCGTCTGAGAAAGCCATAGGGTCTTATGACCTTAGTCTATCATGCATACGTCAATTTATGACATCAGGCACTTTTTCAAATAGAGCGGACATGTTAAGGTACAACCATCGATTTCTATCAATTTGAAATAAAAGGAGCGCTGTTATGCAAATTAAAGAAATTTTTATGATCCGCTGCATTTCGTGCTTAAGTGTCGTCTTGCTCCATATCATTTCAATGGTCCTGATGCTTCAGGCAGAAGCTCTTGCAGATATTTCTCACACTGTTGATTCTTTCCGCACACTCCTGATGTTCAGCACGCCCGCTTTTATTTTCATCTCTGAATTTTTACTGGCCCGTTCTTATCCTGATGGGGTGCCTGACGGTTTTTTAAAGAAGCGGGGAAAAGTGATTTTTGTTCCTTTTTTATTTATCGCAGCCATCGATGCGCTGCTGATGACCAGTGCGATGGGGGGAGAGGTAACCTTTCTCGCGTTTGTGCAAAAATATCTGGCGAACGTATTCTTAGGAAACTTTATCGGATACTTCATTCTCGTCATCTTTCAATTTTACATGCTGCATATGATGTTTCATGAGTATTTGAAAAAAGCATCGCCGAAATGGGTGCTGTCTATCTCATTTGTGGTGACAGCCGCTTATTTAGGCTATTTCTCCGCAGCCAGCCCGGCTCCTGCTTCTGAAGAGGGAGGGGCATTTCCGTTCTTCTGGGTTCCGTTCGCAGGCTGGCTTTTCTACTTTTGTCTAGCCTACTATTGCGGAAAAGAATACAAGCGTTTTTTAGCGCTGCTGAACCAATACCGCTGGGTGGTGTACGGCGCCGCAATTGCTTCTGGGGCGCTGGTTGTCACTGTTTCTTATGTCGGTGAAATCGGCATGATCAGCTCGAAGCGGCCTGATATCATGCTGTATTCAACAAGCATGATTTTCCTGTGTTTTCATTTGTTTTCCAAAATGAAGCATGTGCCGAAAATCATGATGTTTATCAGCAACTATTCCTTTTCGATTTATCTGCTTCATGCCTATTTTATGATTATAGGCTACGTGTTGCTTTTGAATATGCCCGAAATTCCTGCCGTACCGGCTGTTCTCCTGTTGTTTGCCGTGTGCACAGCCGGCCCGATTATGACCTCATGGGCGCTGAATAAGTTCAAATACGGGTATTTATTTGTGGGGAAAATTTATCAGCCAAAACAGAAGAAGGTAACAGTCGAAGTGCGTGATCACGCAGGGTGAAAAACAAGCGGCAGGAGGGCTCCTGCCGCGTTTCTTTACTTCTCATCCGCTTGCAGAACTGTTTTTAAATATAGTTTTGCAGACTCAGCAAGTCCAGATACATCAGCCTTTTCTTCATCGAAATACAGGGCGTTTTGAATGATGCCGTCATTCATATTGAGGAAAAACTTGGCGATAGTCGCAAGAGGCTGAACCGGCTGAAACTCTCCCTGATCGATCCCTTTTTGCAATAGCCTTGAAAACCTTTCCACAAAAAGATCATACCTTTTCTCCAAATACTGCCGCCGTTCTTCATTGCGCCAAGCTGTCACTAAATATTCAAATTGCACCGGCGCCAGCGTATCTGCTACATCTCGCAGGCCCTCAGTCAGTTCATCCAAATAGCTGGAAATGGAGGCCCAAACACTTTGGTGTTCAGCTGATTTATCAAGCTTTCGGAGTCCTTCATCCAGCCCTGTTTCAATAATGCGGCGAAACATCTCCTCAGTGCTTGAAAAATAAAGATAGACACCGCCCCGGCTGAAACCTGACTCTTCTACAACATCCTTCATCGTCGTTAATTCGAATCCTTTTCGTTTAAAAACCGTTTTGGCAGCCTCTAAAATCTCTGCCTGCCGTTTATCCTTGTGCTCCTTTGTTACTTTTGGTGACAAGATATCGCCTGCTTTCTGCAATTTTCTTACCTATAAGTGTAATCAACCCAATCATGATCAGCAAGCAGCCACAGACAAGAAAAGCAAGTGATACACCGATCCATTCCGCCAGCACGCCCCCGCCCGCCATGCCGAGGATAGAGGCGAGGGTTGTCGCACTCTGAATAGCGCCGAACACCCTACCGCTGTAATCGACAGGCACTGTTGTTTGCACGAGAATCTGAAATGGAATATGGACGAGGCCGAAAGCCGCCCCCATGATGAAAAAAGCAAATATAAAGAGAGTGATGCCGGCAATTCCCATACCGCTTAGGAATGGCGCACCTCCAGTTGCTAGTCCAAGAAGAAGGGTTCCAGCTGAGAAATAAAGCAAATAAGAAGTGATTCGCCGTCTGCCGGTAATGGCCGCTGTAAGGAGCATCCCGGCTCCGCTTACGGCCATGCACCAGCCTGCCAGCTCGGGCGGAGCTCCTGAAAAGGAGCGGATAAGAATAATCGCTTGGGAATCACCAATCTGCAAAACAAAGAGAACGACACAAGCTGTTAGTAAGCCTGTTAATAGAAGCGGCATCCGTTTCAAAAACTGAAGGCCTTCCTTGATAGAAGTAAGTGCTGCTGTTTTTTCTTGAGGTGTATTGGCTTTTTGTAAAAAAGCATCTCTGGGAAGGAAAAACAAAATGACAGCGGAAAGAAAGAAGGCGCCGGCGTTTATATAAAAAACAGAGTGTATCGAGAAAGCAGCGATCAGCGTGCCGCCAAGGGCAGGGCCGAAGATTTTTGAGCTGTTATCAATGATGCTGCTGACGGAAACGGCCTGCTGAATGTGTGCTTCCGGAGCCAATTCCTTAAGCTTTCCGTTTTTAGCAGGTAAAAAAAGTGAAGAAAAACAGCTCTGAACGGATAGCAATACGTAAAGCTGCCAAAGCTCACTGACATAAACGCAGCTGATAACAGTGAGGGCACGGCCGATTTCAGATAGAAACATGATCGTTTTTCTGTCAAAACGGTCGGCAAGCAGACCCGATACAGGTCCGAGTACAATGACAGGCAAAGCAAACGACATCATTAAAAGCGACATATCTAATGGAGAAGCATGAAGCTGAAAAGCGGCTAATGTTAGCACGGCCAAAATGTGAAGCCAGTCTCCAAGTGAAGAAATGGTTTGCGAGGCTAACAGTGTCATCAGTCCTTTTTGATTGCGAAACAACGGTTTTTCCATGATTCATCCTCCTGATTATTAAAATGACACTAGTGTCGTTTTTAATTGTATGGGAAAAAGACACAATATACAATCTTTTTCTTGTAAAATAAAGGAGAAGATTGAATAGAAGGGAGAACATTCATGACATCAGTCAATCTAAGCTACCCAATAGGAGAATACAAGCCGAGGGAATCCATATCGAAGGAGCAAAAAGATAAATGGATTCAAGTACTTGAAGAAGTGCCGGCAAAATTGAAGCAAGCTGTAGAGGTCATGACGGACAGCCAGCTTGACACACCGTACCGGGACGGTGGATGGACCGTTCGGCAAGTTGTTCATCATCTGGCTGACAGTCATATGAACAGCTATATTCGTTTTAAATTGAGCTTGACGGAAGAGACACCGGCTATCCGTCCGTATGATGAAAAAGCATGGTCGGAGCTAAAAGACTCGAAAACGGCAGATCCGAGCGGCTCACTCGCGCTTTTGCAGGAGCTTCACGGAAGATGGACGGCTCTGCTCCGCACCCTGACGGATCAGCAATTTAAGCGCGGATTTTATCACCCTGATACAAAGGAGATCATTACCCTGGAGAACGCGCTCGGCCTGTATGTCTGGCACTCACATCACCATATCGCTCATATTACGGAGCTTTCCAGACGGATGGGGTGGTCTTAACGCTTTTGCCGGCGGAAAGCCGGAATACTGATAGCAGCAATCACCAGAAGTGAGACCACAGCAGCCGCTGCATATAAATGATCATAGCCGCTGGCGACACTCGCATGAATGGCGTCGCTTATCGCGGTTTTGACTTCAGGAACGGGAATGCGTTCGATTTGTTCTTGTAAAGAAGAAACTTCAGAACTGTCGATCTCCGGAATCATCTGCATCGCCTTTTCTGAATATCCGCTGTCCGATAAGCGGCTGTTGATCTCATCACCTATTTGGTCAAACCCGGCTGTGATAAAACCTGCATAAAGAGTAGGCGCCAAGGTCAGTCCAATTTGCCTTACTAATGAAAGCGTGCCAAGAGCTGTACCCTTATTTGTTTTTGCCGCTTCTGATACAAGGACGTTCAGCGGAGCGCCTAACAGAAAGCCAAAACCGATCCCAGCTGCCACACTTGCGATCACAAACTCCCATTTTTCCGTGACCCAGAGCGGAAATAAAGCAAACCCCGCACATGAGATGATTCCCGAAAGAATAACGGTTTTTACAGGACCTTTTTTGTCGGTAAGTGCTCCGCCAAGCCAAGCGCCGATTCCGGAAGCCAACGCAAGCGGTGTCATCCAATAGCCTGCTTTTGCGGCAGGGACACCCAAATACTGTTCGACATATGACGGGATAAAAATGACTGCCGCCAAGAGCCCCCCGGATAACAAACCGATGATAAGCGTGCGCTGAAACATATGGTTTCGCAGCAGAGAATACGCCAAAATGGGATCGCCTCCTCGCATTTCAACTCTCTTTTCATACGAGATAAGCGCTGCAAAACAGAGTATGCCAAAAATAATACATCCATAAACCTCCGGATTCCCCAAGCTGTGTAAGAGATTTGCCCCGTCAAGATTGGTCATGCCGTACATCACAGCTAAAATCGACAGGGACAAAAGGAAGATTCCGGCCGCATCGAGGCGCTTAGCCTCAGGTGCTTTTGTTTCCGCGATAAAACATGCGCCGAAAACAACCAATAGCACGGCAATCGGCAAATTAATCAAAAATAGCCAATGCCAAGACCCGGTCCAATCAAGCAGAAAGCTTCCGATATTTGGCCCGAGCACAGCGGCCATCCCGTTCATTGCGCCAAGCAGCCCAAGCGCCTTCCCCTGTTTTTCCTTTGGAAGGGTCGCGAGAATGTGAGAGCTGCCGATGATGAAAATCCCGCCGCCTCCAAGCGCCTGAATCAGCCGCGATATCAGAAAGAGCGGGAAGCTTTGGCTCAAAGCAACAAGCAAAGAACCAAGTCCGAACAGGCAAACCTCAATGAGAAAGAGTTTTTTTCTGCCGTAGCGGTCGGAAAGTTTTCCGACGATTGGCACACTGACGCTAAGACCGAGCGTATAAAGGGTAATGCCCCATGATCCCCAGGAAGGGGAAACGGAAAACGACTCGTTTATCGTTGTTAAAGCAGCCGAAATAATTCCGTTATCTAAAGCAGCCATAAACACGCCAATCGTAAACAGGCTGATTGCCCACTTTTGGCTTTTCTGCTCTGTTAATGCTTCAGACATTTTCGTCAACTCCTTTTAGTTCACTTGAAATATATTATTCATTTTAAATGAACTAAATGTCAAATAAAAAAAGCCTGCTCCCGCAGTTTGCGGATGACAGACTTACTGATTTATTCTTTTTTCGCATTCTCTAATGCTCTTGAAAGGATAGACAGCCCTTCGTAAACAGCCTGCTTTTCTTCAGGGGACAGCAGCTCTAATGAACGCTTCAATTTCAGGTGGCCCTTTTCATACAAACCCCGGAAAATCTTTTTCGCATTCTCTGTCAACTGAACAACTACAGAGCGGCGGTCCTCTTCAGAATGTGAGCGTTTGACAAATCCTGATTTTTCAAGCCGGTCAAGCAGCCCAGTTGTATTGGACAGGGAAGCCCCCATTTTTTCAGCAATGTCGCTCACTTTCAATGTTCCATGGTTGTTTAATAGCATCAGCACCTTCATTTGCGGCATGCTCATATCCAGTTTCATCCACTCGGACACATCACCGAGCCCGGCGGACGTTAAGACTTTCATATAGAGCACCCATATTTCCCGTTCCTCCGATGAAAGAATGTTTTCGTTTAAGACTGTTGTATCGTGTAAATTATATTCCATTTCATCACTTCCTCATCATTCACTCCTCTTACCATATTACTCGATTTTCACTCCTGAAAGAAAGTGAGCAGAAACCGCATGCGGGACTTTGTCCGAAAAATAACGGTAGTGTATAATGAGTTGGAGATTATTGGGGGAGAGGATCGAACTAGAATATGATTGGAGAGACCATTGCTGATTAAAAAGAATGCTTTATCAATATTAAAAATCGTTTTTCCTATTGCTGTTTTGCTATTTGTTATTTATCAATCGAAAAAAGAACTGACAAATCTGTCATTCAAACGTACGCTCATGGTCATCAACGGACTGGAACGAACGGATTTATTCATGCTTGTGTTGATCGGCTTGCTGGCTGTTGCGGCTATGTCGCTGTATGATTACGTCCTGAAGTACTCACTGCGCCTATCGATCACAAACGGAAAAGTTTTCAGGGTTTCCTGGATCGCCAATTCATTTAATAATGTGTTGGGATTCGGCGGTTTAGCCGGAGTCGGGTTAAGAATGATGTTCTATAAGGAGCATACGAAAGACCATAAGGCACTCGTGAAAGGAATCGCCTGGCTCACATCATCTATGCTGCTCGGATTATCTGTTTTCAGCATTTTCGTTGCTGCGAGAGTGCTGCCAGTTGATGAAGTGATTCATGAGAAGCCTTGGCTGTGGGCGGTCGTTATCGGTTTTGCACTGATATTGCCGTTATCTTTAGCGGTGTCCAAAATAAAAGACCGCAAAGCTGGGGACGAAGAGAATGCGGATAAAGTGAAAAATCCGATTTTCGCATATATTGGAGCTTCAGTTGTTGAATGGCTCATGGCCGGGACCGTCATCTATTTTGCTTTGTTCGCTATGGGCATTCATGCAGATATCAGGTATGTGTTCGGGGTGTTCGTCATTGCGGCGATCGGAGGAATGATCAGCCTCGTGCCGGGCGGCTTCGGCTCGTTTGACCTTTTATTTTTGCTGGGGATGGAGCAGCTTGGCTATCATCAAGAGGCCATCGTTACTTCTATTGTGTTGTACAGGCTCGCCTACTCATTTATCCCATTTATCTTGGGACTGTTCTTTGCCGCCGGCGACCTGACGGAAAATACAATGAAGCGGCTCGAAACGAACCCGCGCATCGCACCGGCAATTGAGACGACAAACGTTCTGCTTGTTGTTCAGCGTGCGGTATTAGTGAGAATTTTGCAAGGCTCGCTTTCCCTTATTGTGTTCGTAGCAGGTCTGATTGTCTTGGCCTCAGTTTCCTTGCCGATTGACAGGCTGACGGTTATACCGCACATTCCGCGCCCGGCGCTTTTGCTGTTCAACGGCCTGTCCTTAAGCTCAGCGCTCATTCTGCTCATTTTGCCGATCGAGCTTTATAAACGGACAAAACGTTCCTACACGATGGCCATTACAGCGCTTGTCGGCGGCTTTGTGTTCAGCTTTTTAAAAGGGCTTAACATCAGCGCGATATTCGTACTGCCGATGATTATCGTATTGCTTGTGCTATTGAAAAAACAATTTGTCCGCGAACAGGCATCCTATACACTGGGACAATTGATATTCGCTGTGGCGCTGTTTACTGTGGCGCTCTTTAACTACAATCTGATCGCGGGCTTTATTTGGGACCGGATGAAGAAGGTGCTGCGTCACGAATATTTCGTCCACAGCACCTCGCATATTACACATGCAACCATCATGGCGATCATCATTGTGCCGCTGTTCTTCTTGATATTTACAGTGGTCTATCATAAGAGAACGAAACCGATCGGAGAGAAAGCTGACCCTGAGCGTCTTGCTGCGTTTCTCAATGAAAAAGGCGGCAACGCGCTGAGCCATCTTGGTTTTCTTGGAGATAAGCGGTTTTATTTTTCTAGCGATGGAAATGCACTGCTTCTGTTTGGGAAAATCGCCAGAAGGCTGGTCGTGCTCGGCGATCCATCTGGCCAAAGAGAATCATTCCCGCTCGTGCTGGAAGAATTTCTGAACGAAGCGCATCAGAAGGGATTCAGTGTTTTGTTCTATCAAATTGAACGAGAGGACATGGCGCTGTATCACGATTTTGGCTACAACTTCTTTAAATTGGGTGAGGAAGCATATGTAGATTTAAATACATTTACCTTGACTGGGAAGAAAAAAGCCGGCCTTCGGGCAATCAATAACCGCTTTGAGCGGGAGGAGTATACTTTCCATGTGGATCATCCCCCATTTTCTGATGCGTTTTTGGAGGAGCTGAAGCAAATCTCAGACGAATGGCTCGGCTCGAAAAAAGAGAAGGGATTCTCGCTCGGATTTTTTGATCCTTCCTATTTACAGAAAGCGCCGATCGCCTATATGAAAAATGCAGAAGGAGAGATCGTTGCATTCGCAAATGTCATGCCGATGTACCAGGAAGGAGAGATATCGGTCGATCTGATGCGCTATCGCGGCGACGCTCCAAATGGCATTATGGACGCATTGTTTATCCGTATGTTTTTATGGGCAAAGGAAGAGGGCTGTACGTCATTTAATATGGGGATGGCACCCTTGGCCAATGTCGGCACTGCCTTTACATCCTTCTGGTCCGAAAGGTTTGCCGCTGTCATTTTTAATAATGTCAGATACATGTACAGTTTCAGCGGCCTAAGAGCCTTTAAAGAAAAATATAAACCGGAGTGGCGAGGGAAATACTTAGCGTATCGGAAAAACAGATCTCTTTCTGTCACCATGTTCCTCGTTACACGTCTGATTGGCAAAAGCAAAAAAGACTCCGTCTAATAAGACGGAGTCTTTTTTTATTTCGTTTTTAAGAAGTAGGTTTCAATATCATCAAGCAGGTAGTTTGCGGCTTTAATTCCGCCTGCGGTTGTCCATACGACGTCATCGACTTCATGTGCATTACCTGACTTCACGGCCTTCAGGTTTTTCCATAGTGAACTGCTTGTCCACTGATTGGCCCATTTTTCATTTTCTTTTGCATTATCGGCTTTATAAGTGAAATAAAACAGCACATCAGCATCCATATCAGGAATAGATTCTTTACTGTCGGTTGAGAACGTAAATTGGTCCTTTTGTTTCTTAAACAGTTCCACTTGTTTTTCAGGGCGTTTGAAGCCAAGCTGGTCTAAAATAATCCCAGGAAATGAATCGGTATAATAGATTCTTGATTCACCGGATAAAAAGCGTACGACTGAAACGGTTTTGTTTGTCTGGTCGCCCAGCTTGTTTTTTAAATCAGAAACACGTTTATCAAAATCGGCAATGACTTCCTTGCCTTTGTCCGCCTTATTCACCGCGTTGGCGTATAGAGTCAGGTTATCCTTCCAGTTCCCGGCCAAAGATTCAGCAAAAACAGTCGGCGCAATCGCATTTAACTGATCATAAATTTTTTCCTGGCGCACTTTGTTTCCAATAATCAAATCAGGCTTTAATTCTGCGATGGCTTCCACATTCGGTTCCGTTTCAAGACCGACGTTTTTAACACCTTTCATGTCATCTTTCAGATAGTCATACCACGGGTCGCCCTTCCATGACTTTACGGCTCCGACCGGCTTAATGCCAAGCGCTAAGAGCGCCTCTGTTCCTTCATTAGTTAAAACAACAATCCGTTTTGGATTGGCGGGGATGTTGTCTGATGTCCCCATTGCATGTTTGACCGTTCTTGTTTTGCTGCTTGACACCTCGCTGTTGCTTGAACTTTCTGAACTATTACAGGCAGAAAGTACCATAACGGCCATTAAAAATACGAATAGCATGCTGATATGCTTTTTCATCTTTTTCCTCCCAATATTGAAATTCATTATCATTTAGATCATAATAAGCAGTGTTAAGAGTGTCAATCCCTAATTGAGGATTATTCTCAAAAACAAACATTACATAGTAAATAACTAGGAGAATTAGATCATGATCTGCAAAAAGGCATCTTCAAAATGGATTGTGTTAGTATGTCTGATTTTCATTTTACTGACGGCTGTCTGCGCAAGCGTCGTGTATGGCTATACAGGTACGTCATGGAGACAGGTCTATCAGGCGTTTACTTCCTTCAATGGAACAAATGAGCATGTCATCATCAAGGATGTCAGGCTTCCGCGCGCTTTGGTTGCGACAGTCGTCGGCGCCTCGCTTGCAGCCGCGGGCGCTCTCATGCAGGCGCTCACAAAAAATCCGCTTGCGTCACCGGGGATTTTCGGGATTAACGCCGGTGCAGGTTTTTTTATTGTTGCCGGATCGTTTTTTCTGCATATTCAGTCACCTCAGGCATTAGTATGGAGCTCGTTTCTGGGGGCAGCATTTACCGCTGCGATCGTCTATGCAGCAGGCTCGCTTGGGAGGGAAGGGCTGACGCCAATCAAACTGACGCTGGCGGGAGCTGCCATGGCAGCCATGTTTTCTTCTCTGACACAGGGCTTGCTGTCTGTCAACGAACTCGAGCTTGCCCAGGTGCTTTTTTGGCTGACTGGCTCTGTGCAGGGCCGGAGTCTGGATCTGTTGATGACGATGTTTCCATATGCAGCGGCAGCGCTGGTAATCTGCTTCTTTCTCGGCCAAAAAATTAATCTCCTCGTTATGGGAGAAGATGTGGCAAAAGGACTCGGCCAAAAAACAGGCCTGCTGAAATTTGTGATGGCGCTTTGTGTTGTCATGCTTGCAGGGTCCGCTGTCGCCATTGCCGGGCCGATTTCTTTTATCGGCATCATTATTCCGCATTTTGCCCGCTTTGTCGTTGGTAATGATTATCGCTGGGTTCTGCCATTTTCCGCTGTTTTGGGTGCCATTTTGCTTGTTTGCGCGGATATCGGTGCGCGATATATCATTATGCCTCAGGAAGTTCCTGTCGGGGTCATGACCGCCATCATCGGAATGCCTGTGTTTGTGTACATCGCAAGAAGGGGGGCGAAGCTATGAAACTTCGTTTTGGCGTTACTGCGGCTGAAAAGAAAGCATGGATCGTCTTTTTGGTTTTACTGGGGTTAACAGCTGCTGTACTCATCATAAGCGCTGGTCTCGGACAAAGGTTTATTCCTCCCTGGGATGTAGCAAAAACATTCTTTGGTGCAGGTTCCAAGCTGGATGAACTGATGATCATGTCGTTCCGCATGCCAAGAATTTTGACGGCTTTATGCGCCGGTGTCTGCTTGGCAGCGGCAGGCGCGATATTGCAGGGGCTCGTCAGAAACCCTCTCGCATCTCCGGATATTATCGGAATAACAGGAGGAGCGGCGGTAGCGGTCGTGCTTTTAATGATGTTCTTCTCAGACCGCAGCAGTTCACTTACGATCAGTCTGTCATGGCTTCCAGCAGCCGCATTTATCGGCGCATCGGCTGTCGGGCTCATCGTCTATTTACTGGCATACAAAAATGGCGCCTCCACATTTCGGCTGGTGCTTATCGGAATCGGATTTTCAATGTCGGCGCAGGCGATGACTACCCTGTTGATGATCAAAGGCCCGATTTACCGAGCATCACAAGCCAATGTGTATATCACTGGGTCAGTTTATGGGTCAAACTGGCAGCATGTAAAAATAGCTATTATCTTATCTGTCATTCTCTTATTCATTTGTTTTGTCGCGCTAAAAAATATGAATATACAGGTGCTGGGTGAAGATATTGCGGCGGGTGCAGGAAGCGCTGTGCAGCGAAATCGTTTTTTCTTGCTCCTTTTGAGTACGGCTCTTACTGGTTGTGCAGTTTCAGTTGCCGGCACAATCGGTTTTGTCGGGCTGATGGCGCCCCATATTGCAAGACGGCTTGTCGGCTCATCTTATGGCGCGCTGCTCCCAGCGTCGGCACTTATTGGAGCTCTGCTCGTTTTAACAGCTGATATCGTCGGCAGAACCTTATTTGCTCCGGTGGAAGTGCCGGCCGGCGTCTTTACAGCGGCTATCGGCGCACCTTATTTTATTTATTTGCTCTATAAAACAAGAAATTCTTAATCGTTACACCCATTTTCTTAAAAAAGAAAATGGGTTTTTTTGATAATGACTGAAGATTCGTAATTATTTTTGCTATACTGACAGAGACATTGATAAAGAAAGGGCGGCAGATGAATGAAAGAAGCAGAGGTATTAAAATATGAAGCATTTACAAGCAGTCCCGGCAAAGGAAACCCCGCAGGCGTCGTTTTGCAGGGAGACGATTATACGGAAGACGAGATGCAGATCATAGCTGAACGTGCCGGGTATTCAGAAACCTCCTTTATCCGAAAAAGCGAGTCGGCCGATCTTGAACTCCGTTACTTTACCCCTGGACACGAAATGAATTTGTGCGGTCATGCGACAGTTGCTTCTCTTTACGCATTATGTGAGAAAGGAATGCTGGAGAGCGGTAAAACGTACAGCATCCAAACGAAAGCGGGTATCCTGCCTGTGAAGATTTCTGAAAAAGATGGCCGCATTCATATCACGCTTGAACAGGCCTCTCCGCAATTCAAACCATTTACAGGCGATCGGAAAAAACTTGCGGACGCACTGGGTATCACCGATGAAGATTTTCATGAAGACCTTCCGATTGTGTTTGGCAGCACTGGGATATGGACAGCCATCGTTCCGCTTAAATCATTGGAGGCTTCCAAAAAAATGGTGCCAGATAACAAACAATTTCCGGAAGTGTTAGTTGATCTGCCAAAAGCTTCAGTCCATCCGTTTACCTTTGAAACCGTCCATCCCGACAGCGACCTGCACGGGCGCCACTTTTCATCCCCGTATTCGGGAACGATTGAAGACCCCGTGACCGGCACAGCATCCGGCGTGATGGGGGCTTATATGAAACATTATGGCAATGCCGAGCAGCATAAATTTATCATTGAACAAGGGCAGGAAATTGGAAAAGACGGAAAAGTGGAGATCGAAATGAACGAAGCCGGCGGCCATGTGAAAGTGAACATGACAGGAACAGCCGTTTACTCAGAAACCCGTATTCTTAAAATCTAATACGGATGATGGTTTACAAAAAGATGCACTTTCCGTTATCATTATGAAATGATAATCATTTTCAATTGCATAGGAAGGTGAGACGGTATGCCTCAAACCGAACAAATACATCAGCATTCAGTACTGAGGGACATCATACGCAGCAGAAGATCGATTCGAAAGTTTAAACAAGAGCCAGTACCTTCAGCAGTCATTCTTGACATGCTTGAAACGGCAAAATATGCGCCAAATCACAGAGTGACAGAGCCATGGAGATTTATTTACGTTTCCAGTGAGACAGGTAAAGCGAACCTCATTAATACATTTGCAGCGTTCTCTAAGAAATCCAAGCCGGATATGACAGAGGAAAAGCTTCAAAATTTCAAAAACACACTTGGGCGCGTTCCGGGATTTCTCCTCGTCGTGTTTCAGGAAGATGAAAACGAAAGAGCGCGGGACGACGATTTTGCGGCAACAAGCTCGTTGATTCAAAATCTTCAGCTTCTCGCTTGGGAAAAAGGAATCGGCATGGTTTGGAAAAGCGGAAAAATCCTTTATGACAAAGAAGTCCATCAGGCCTTTGGTTTACAGGATAATGAGCGTTTCGCCGCCATCATACAAACAGGTTATCCTGACGAGGCGCCGGAAGTGAAAAAACGCACACCGATCCGCGACCGATTCACTGAAATGTAAAAAACCCCTTGTCTCAAACGGAGACAAGGGGTTTTTCATTAACGAGATTTCTTTTTCGCTCTGTTGTCGGCTGCTTTCGCACGCTCTTGCGCTTCGCGGTCATCTGCATCAGCAAGCTCGGTTGAATATTCTTCGTAAACGCCGTCAGTTTCCCTTTTTAAGGCATCGGGAACTTGTGGAAGCTTTTGTTTGTTTTTATCACGGTTTTTGTGGATATGATTTCTGCCCATATCAAATTCCCCCTAAAAAGTGATATCAAACAAATATAGTATTTGGTTTTAAGGGGCTATGTATTCCTACTTCCGCTTAGCAGCTTTTTCCGCTTTTTTAAATTCGCCTGAATAAAGAACTTCCTGCATTTTTTTCAGGTTGGCGCCTTGCTGGTGCTTCTCCCTCTTTTTTTCCATAAAAAGGACCTCCTTCAACCATGTTATTCTTAAGGTTGACGCTTCCTGCTGTTTTTATACAGTCTTTCGGTCCGCTATCAGCTGTGAGAGTGCAAATTCAAGATCCGAATATGTAAAACGAAATCCAGAGGTTATCGCTTTTTTCGGAAGAGCGCGCTGTCCTTTCACAATCAAAAGACTCATTTCACCCAATGCTTTTGATAAAAAGAATTCCGGGACGGGGAGCCAGTGCGGGCGGTGCTTCACCCGTGCAATCGTTTTTCCGAATTGCTTCATGTCCACAGGATTGGGCGCGGTGACATTCATTGGGCCTGAGATGCCGGCGTTTTCCACCGCATATCGGATCATCTGGGCCGCATCCTCGACATGAATCCATGACAGCCACTGCCTTCCCGTTCCGATCGTTCCGCCGGCCAGAAACTTATAGGGGAGAATCATGAGCGGGAGAGCGCCTTTTTCTCCAAGCATCACGCCAAATCTCGCATAAACTGTCCGGATGCCCATCGCTTCAATATGCTGTCCTTCCTTTTCCCACAGGTGTGCAGTATGGCTGAGAAAATCCTCATCTGACGTTGCAGAATCCTCTGTGAAAGTTTTCTCAAGGCTTGTGCCGTAAATGCCCACGGCACTGGCTTGGATCAATGTCTTCGGCTTCTCCTTCTGTTTCTGAATAAGCCGCTGCACTTCACGCGTCGCATTGATACGGCTGGAGAGAATGTGCTGCTTCGTTTTTTCTGTCCAGCGGCCAAAAATCGATTTTCCCGCAAGATTTATCCAGACATCAATATGAGGAAGTTCCTGCTCCGGTGCGGCTCCTTCCGACAGCCATTGGACATATGTCATATTTTTTTGTTCAGTTTCCCTTGCGTTTCTTGATAAAATATAAACATGGTGTCCCTGGCGGGTAAGAACGCCTGTCAGATGCTGGCCGAGAAAACCGGTTCCGCCCGTCATTGCGATATTCATGAACATCTCTCCTCATCGTTCTAATAAATATACTTTACCTCATTGTAATAAAAGAAAACGCGTTTCAGGCCTGAGAAGGGAGATTAAGATGCCGTTTATTACAAAAATATCAACGCAAAAAAAGAATACGGAACGCTTCAATATTTTTCTGGATGATAAATACGCCTTCAGCGTGGACGCGGATGTGCTCGTGAAATTTGAGCTCAAGAAGGGAAAAGAACTCGATGATCTTGACATCATTGAGATTCAATACGGCGATGAAGTGAAGAAAGGCTTCAACCGTGCGCTTGACTTTTTATCCTATCGAATGCGGTCGACGAAAGAGGTCGAGGATCACTTAAAGAAAAAAGAAACCTCGCCCCCCGTCATTGCGGAAGTCATCCATAGGCTTAACGATTACAAGTACTTAAACGACCAGGAATTTGCCGCAGCCTATGTCAGCACTCACAAAAAAACAAACGGAAAAGGCCCTGATGTTTTGTTCAGAGAGCTAAGAGCGAAGGGAATTGATGACGATACAATTAAGGAGGCGCTAAGTTCCTTTTCCTTTGAAGATCAGACAAGAGAAGCGGTCAAGCATGTTGAAAAGCTTCTCAAAAAAGATAAAAAGCTTTCGACGAAAGAACTCAAACAGCGCGCCCAGCTGCAGCTTCAGCGCAAGGGCTTCTCATTTGATGTTATCAGCGCGGCGATGGATCAGATTGAATATGAAAATGATGAAGACACAGAGAAAGAAGCGCTGCGCCTTCACGCGGAAAAAGCGTTTAGAAAATACCGCTATGACGGCTCATATGAAAGCGCCATGAAGGTCAAACAATTTTTATTCCGCAAAGGATTCTCACTCGATTTAATCGAGCAATTACTGCAGGAAGAGGAGTACTGAAATGGAGAAACGATACAGTCAAATGACACCGCATGAACTCAATACCGAAATCGCATTACTTTCTGAAAAAGCAAGAAAAGCCGAACAGCATGGAATCATAAACGAACTGGCAGTGCTCGAACGGAAAATTACGATGGCAAAAGCATATTTGCTGAACCCGGAAGATTACTCACCGGGAGAAACATATCGTGTGGAAAACACTGAGGACGAGTTTACCATCAGTTATTTAAATGGCGTTTTCGCATGGGGATACAGGACCTCTTCCCCTCAGCAAGAGGAAGCGCTGCCAATCTCAGTATTGCAAGAAAAAGAATAAAGCGTAACAGGAGGCTGATGATCAGCCTCTTTTTGTTTGCAGCACATTTACACGAATTCTTAAAGAAAAAATCATTGAATTCACTTGAAAAATCTTTTAAGATGAAACTCGTTGTTTTTTAAAATCAAAGGAGGCGATGACGTTGAGTATCAAAAACCCATCTGTAAAATTTATTATATTTGTTCTTATGATTTGTACATTTTCAATCGGCTATACAGAATACGCGGTGATGGGTATTTTGACGTCGATTGCCAATGACTTTCATATACAGGTTTCATCCGCAGGGCTTCTTGTCACGGCTTATGCGGCAAGCGTTTGTTTGACAGGGCCGCTCGTCACCATCATTTCCGTCAAGCTTCCGAGAAAGCCTGTGCTTCTTGGGCTGATGGCGATATTTATCCTTTCCAACCTGATGAGCGCACTGGCGCCGAATTTTGCGGTATTGGCCATTTCAAGAATTTTATCTGCGTCCATTCACGGCGCTTTCTTCGCGATTGCCATGGTATTCGCAAGTGAAATGGTTCCGCCGGAAAAGCGTGCTGCAGCTGCTGCTTCAATGAACGGCGGACTGACAGTGGCTCTAATGCTTGGTGTTCCATTCGGCTCTTATCTCGGAGATGTCCTGAATTGGAGAGCGGTGTTTTCCATCATTACGGCACTTGGTGTCATCGGATTTTTAGGCCTTATGGCTGCCGTGCCGAACAGAAAACCAAAAGTGATCCCAATGCTTATGAATGAGTGGGGTGTTTTTAAACACAAACAAGTGCTGTTTTCCTTCGCGATTACCATTTTAGGCTATTCCGGTGTCTTTATCGCCTACACCTTTATCGAACCCATTTTGAGGCATTCAGCCGGATTCAGCACGGTTGGCATTACAGGTGCTCTCTTTGCGTATGGATTGGGAGGCGTTGCCGGGAATTTCTTTGCTGGAAAGGTACCGCTGCCTTTGCTGACTCGGACGATGATCGGCGTAATGATCGGTTTAATCGGTGTTCTGGCTGTATTTCCTTACATCGCCATTTACCCGGCTGCAGCCATTGTGGCAACGTTCCTATTCGGGGCATGCGCATTCGGCACGCCGCCTCTTCTGCAAACAAAGGTCATTTCCTCATCTGAGGGCGGCACAACCATTGCCGCAGCTGTCAGCGTATCAGCATTTAACCTTGCCAATGCCCTTGGTGCATGGATCGGCGGAATGATTTTAAACGGAACAGGCTCTTATTCCTGGCTGTTTGCAGGAGGTGCGCTTATGACCGCATGCGGACTTGTGCTTTCTACCTTCGCACACTTATCAGAAAAGAAGAGCGTCTACGAATATCAAGTCAATAAAGGGTAAAAAACAGCTGCAGTGTATGCAGCTGTTCTTCTTTACCGTTTGCCTGAGGCTCTCATTCTTTCTTGAGGATGCTGATTGATAGATCCGTCAGCACGCTTTGAAGCATAGTCGTCCTTTGCTCTCGGTTCACCCTGAAATTTGTTTTCGTTTTCGTAAGGAAATCCTTTTTCTTTATTTCGGACCATGTCATATCCCCCTAGGTTCGAGATCAAAAAGTTGCGTCTTTTCAGATGAAGACGTAAGGTTAGTATATGGAGAACACCACGTAATAAAGCGTTATTTTTTTCCTGAAGAAAGGAGACTGCACACATGAATATGTACATTGAGAAACTGACTAATCTGCTTCTGGAAAAGAACGAGATGATCAGCTATATACAGGCAAAAACGTGGGTGGAATTGTTATGGAGCGATTTCGAAGCAACCTACGCAAAAGCCGGACACGCCTATCAAGGTGAAAAAATGACTGAAAAAATCGTCACACAATGGATTGAAAACTATGGCGGCCAGCTCCACCTTTTTCAAAGCTCCCGTAACGACGTGAATGATTACTTAAATCAAAGCAGAGGCCTTTTGCATTAAAAACCTGCCGTTAACGACCGGCAGGTTTTTTCATTTTCTTAAAATTACCTTAACAGGAAGAAATCATAAACAAAACATGTTTCACCAGCCTGTCAATCAGGGAATACCACTTATATCTTGTCAAAATGCGAGGAGGAGCTTTATATGAAAAAGAAACAAGTAATGCTCGCTTTAACAGCTGCCGCAGGACTGGGTTTGACAGCACTTCATTCCGCTCCCGCAGCAAAAGCTGCGCCCCTTCACGACATATCTGTCAGCATGCCATCATCCGATACTTACATCATAAAAGCAGGAAAGCTGAATGTCCGGACTGAGCCAAATCATGAAGGTGATATTCTCGGCACTGTATCATCAGAACAAAAGGTAAAAGTCGATAGGTTCGTAAATGCCGATTGGGCTCAAATTCATTTCAAAGGAAAGAAAGCATATATTTCAACTCACTTTTTAATGAAAACCGCAAGCCAAGCGAAAACAACGAAACAGACAGCCTTCTATACACCGACGCCCGAAAACGGAAAAGCTAAGCAGCTCTCATCTGGAACAGAGGTGACAATACTTGGGTGGGGATTCAGTGAAAACGGCGGATTTGACTTCACTTGGGCGTTCGTGGATTATGGCGGAGTTAAAGGCTATATTCACACAAAGGATTTACAAATGCGATAAAAAGGCAGGCCGAGGCTTGTCTTTTTGCCTATGCATGAAACATTTCTTCTTTCTGCACGTAACAATGAGAAAGGAGATGATGATATGACGGGTTTAGTCGGCGGAGGGCTTATGATCATTGCGGGCATACTGATCAAACTGTTTCCTCCCAAATCGATCAACAGTGTGTACGGATACAGAACGAGACGCTCAATGTCAGATCAAAGATTATGGAATGAAGCGAACCGTTACAGTGCATCATTAATGATCCTGTCAGGCTTGGTGATTGCGGGAATGGGTTTGCTGCTGGGATCAAACTTGTTTATTCTTCAGCTTATCCTGCTGATTGCCGCCTGTGTCATAACATTTATGCTAACGGAGAAAAGGCTGAAAATCATGACGCACAGTCAAGGAGGAGATAGAAGTGGACGGAGTTAAATGCCAGTTTGTCAATACGAACGGAATCACGCTTCACGTTGCAGCCGCAGGACGGGAAGATGGCCCGTTAATTGTCCTGCTCCATGGATTTCCTGAGTTTTGGTACGGCTGGAAAAATCAAATCAAACCGCTTGTTGATGCGGGTTACCGGGTCATTGCTCCTGATCAGCGGGGCTACAATCTCAGTGACAAACCGGAAGGAATTGATTCGTATCGGATTGATACATTAAGAGATGATATCATCGGGCTTATTACGCAATTCACTGATGAAAAAGCAATTGTCATCGGTCATGACTGGGGAGGAGCTGTCGCATGGCATTTGGCTTCCACACGCCCGGAATATCTTGAAAAACTGATCGCGATCAATATCCCGCACCCGCACGTCATGAAAACCGTAACGCCGCTTTATCCGCCGCAATGGCTGAAAAGCTCGTATATCGCATACTTCCAGCTGCCCGATATACCGGAGGCATCACTAAGGGAAAATGATTATGATACATTAGACAAAGCGATTGGATTATCCGACCGTCCCGCGCTTTTTACATCCGAGGATGTCAGCAGGTACAAAGAAGCGTGGAAGCAGCCGGGCGCGCTGACAGCTATGCTGAACTGGTACAGAGCCCTCAGAAAAGGAAGCTTGGCAGAGAAACCCTCTTACGAAACAGTACCTTACCGAATGATCTGGGGAATGGAAGACCGCTTTTTGAGCAGAAAGCTTGCGAAAGAGACGGAAAGGCATTGCCCGAATGGACATCTCATCTTTGTTGATGAAGCTTCCCATTGGATTAACCACGAAAAGCCAGCCATCGTCAATCAGCTGATTTTGGAATATCTTAAGAACCAATAAGCTAAAATTTCTCTCCATCCGTCTGTCATAATGGCAGACTTTTTCTGTGCGTTTTTTTTCATAGTCTGTTTTAAACATGACAAAATAACATTAAAAATCATGAATGTCACCATAAAATTGTAACAAAAAACAGGTTTAAACGACTTTAAAAAAAGGAATAGCCTTACTGAAGATTTGTGTAAAACTCCCCTAAGGCAATACTTAAAAAGAATAATAAAAAGAAGGTGCCTTAATGAAGCAAGGATTAATCTCGATTATTATCCCGTCTTACAATGAAGGGTATAATGTTAAACTCATTCATGAATCTTTAAAAAAGGAATTTAAAAACATTCATTATGACTATGAAATATTCTTCATAAACGACGGAAGTGTTGATGACACGCTTCAGCAGATCAAAGACTTGGCAGCGACGTGCAGCCGGGTAAAATATATATCTTTTTCTCGAAACTTTGGAAAAGAAGCCGCAATTTTGGCGGGCTTTGAGCATGTTCAGGGCGAGGCGGTTATTGTCATGGATGCCGATCTGCAGCATCCGACATATTTGCTGAAGGAATTTATCAAAGGCTACGAAGAAGGGTATGACCAAGTCATTGCCCAAAGGAACAGAAAAGGGGACAGCTTTGTCCGCTCACTCTTATCATCTATGTATTACAAGTTCATTAATAAAGCGGTGGAAGTCGATTTGCGTGACGGTGTCGGTGACTTCAGATTGTTAAGCCGCCAAGCTGTGAATGCACTTTTGAAGCTGAGCGAAGGAAACCGCTTCTCAAAAGGCCTTTTTTGCTGGATTGGCTTTGATCAGAAAATTGTATTTTATGAAAATGTCGAACGAAAAAACGGCACCTCCAAATGGTCGTTCAGCAGTCTGTTTAACTACGGAATGGACGGCGTCGTTTCATTTAATCATAAGCCGCTGAGATTATGTTTTTATACAGGCATTTTCATCCTGCTGCTTTCCATCATTTATATCATTGCCACATTCGTTAAAATTCTGACTAACGGTATTTCTGTGCCTGGGTATTTCACCATTATCTCAGCAGTGTTATTTCTCGGCGGAGTACAGCTGTTAAGTCTTGGAATAATAGGTGAATATATCGGCCGAATCTATTATGAAACAAAAAAACGCCCGCATTATTTGATCAAAGAGGCGAATATCCCGAACAAAGACCTGCCTGAAACGAACGAATTAAAAAGCATGCGGCGTCTGACAAAAATGCACTGAAAATACCAAGCGCCATTGGCAGTGCTTTTTTTGCGTGTCTATTATCTTAAAAGCAAGACTGGAGAATTCATATGAAAAGAAAACATATCATGATCTATGCGGCCAGTTTGCTGGTGTCCGTTCTGGCACACGCTTTTTTTGTGAAAGAATGGGCGGAAGGCAGGTATATGACAGGTCCGGGTGACGGGCTTGCGCAAATGATCGTATTTAAAAAATTATTATTTGACCAATATACACACGGGAATTTTTTCTACAATTATTCATTCGGACTTGGCGGCGGCACATTCAGTCAGCTCGGCTATTATTTTTCTGCGTCTTTTCTTTTTCTTGCTGTGTCTGCCGCTGTTTGGCTGCTTCAAGCCGTCCAGCTGATCGGAGAAACGGATACGCTTTTTTGGGCAGAGTCAGCTGTTTTTATCAGTATTTTCAAATTGAGCTTGATCATCTTTACGTCCGCTTCTGTTTTTCATTATCTTCTTAAGCACAGGGCGGCATCGTTCACGGGAGCCGTGTTATACGGCGTCTCAATTATTTATTTCCGTCACGAAGCGTATTGGGAATTTTTCACCGATACAATGGTTTGGCTTCCGCTGCTTGTGCTTGGCGCAGAAAAAATTATTAGAGAGCGGCGTCCGGCGTGGTTTATCGTTGCGTGTTCGCTGACGTTAATCAACAATTTTTACTTTGCATACATAAACCTTATATTCATCGGAATCTATGTGCTGTTCAGATGGCTGATCCGTTTGGAACCACATGAAGAGAAAAGATGGATTCAAATCAGATTATTTCTCGTTTCAGGCTTCATTTCTTTTGGCATCAGTGCGGCGGCGTTTGTGCCGGTAGTATACGGTTTTTTAAACAACCTGCGCCCTCCATACAGCCAGAAAATAGAGTGGCTCAATTTCGATGATAATATCTTATTTTCGAGCCGGATCATCATTGTGCCGGCCGCTTTTCTGCTGTTTTTGTTTATTATTTCTTTTTACAAAAACCGTGTGTTTCGTCTCTTTGCCGGGTTGAGCCTGCTGTTTATTCTGTTTCATTTCAGTCCGTATGCGGCAAGCGTCTTTAACGGTTTTTCCGCCCCGCAAAACCGGTTTGAATATGTTCTGGCCTTTACCATTGCGGGAGCAGCTGCGGCTGGTTTGTCACAGCTGTCTGAATTGAAACGGAAAGAACTGCTCCCGGCCGCAGCTGTCGTCCTGCTTCTTTACTTGTATCATATCCAAAGGTATAAGCTCGATATATGGAAGCCTGCGAATGAAAGTATTCTATTGCTCTTACTCATGACAATCGCAGCCTTGTTTGCTGCAGCTTTTGCGAAAAAACGGGCAAAAATGGCTGTGTACGGTATAATCATTCTTTCTTCGCTGTTTGTCGCCAACTCCTATCAAAAATACGCGCTCTCAGAAGGCGGCGATTTGGACAGTGTGACAAAAGAATATCTTACAAGTGAGGAATACAGAGGGCGGGAATCATCTGAGCTCATCAGACGTTTACAGAAGGAAGACGATGACCCGCTCATGAGAATCGACTGGATGAACGGGGTCCGCAATAATACGCCAATCATTTACGGATTTAATGGCTTCAGCGCGTATTCCAGCATTTTAAACAAAGATCTGCTGGCCTTCTATTGGAATGATTTAAGCATCGATATGGGCAGGGAAAGCGTCAGCCGTTACGCGTCATTGGGAGACAGGGCGAATTTATACAGCCTGCTTTACGGCAAATATTATATGACCGAAAAAACAAACGAAGCCAGCGTCCCGTACGGCTTCAAAAAGCATTTAGAAACAGAGCATTATGCAGTTTATGAGAATCAGTACATGCTTCCATTCGTTAAAACAGCGGATGCCATATACAGCGAAAGTGAGCTGGACCGATTGCCCGCTCTTGCGAAAGAACAGGCGATGCTGAAAGGAATTATATTAAAAGATCCATCAGGAAAAACGGAGCAGACACCAAAACCGTCCAATTTGATCACCAAGTCGGACATCACCGCAAAACAAGCCCAGTATCAAAACGGGCTGCTAACCGTAACTGGAGAAAACGGAGGAGAGCTGATCATCACCCCGAAACAGCCATCATCCGCTCCGGGAGACTACTATGTCAGCTTTTATTTGAAAAGCAAAGCAAAAGACAAAGGATTTACATTAAAGGTAAATGATTATGTCACAACAAGGAAATCGAACAAATCGATCTATAAAACCGGAGTAAATAATATAACGGTAAGAGTGCCTAAATCAGGCCATATCTCAATCAATCTTCCGAAAGGAACCTATGAGCTGAGAAACATAGCGCTCTATGAAGAAAATTACCAAACGCTGAAAAACGCTGTAATGCAAAATAAAACAGAGAAAGCAGACAAACTGAATTGGAACAAAAATCGACTGACCTTTTCCTATCATCTGTCAAAAGACCAGTACATCATGCTTCCGATCCCATATGAAAAAGGCTGGGAGCTGAAGATCAACGGAAAAACACAGAAGATCGAAAAAGCGGATTATGCTTTTATAGGCTTCAAGGCGCAAAAGGGAGACAATCACATTGAGCTGACTTACTATCCGCCATACTTCAAAATATCGGCGATCATATCTCTCGTCAGTCTGCTGCTTGCTGTTTTTTATATAAGACGTAAAAAGCCCGGCTCTATATAGAGCCGAGCTTTAATTTTTTCTGAAGTTTTTCTTCGCTGAATATCCATCCCGTATAGGATGAACGAATCGTGAGATCATGGCCGATATGAACAATTGCGACAAACGGATAATGGCCTTTGCTCCGATAACGCAGGTCGATAAATCTCACCTCATAATGATCTTTAAACGTATCCACTTCCCACCGGTATACCGGAGAAAAGGACAGAAACGCCGCGATGTTATCATCCTGCTTTGCCGCATGCATTACATCGGTTTCAGGAACAGGCACCCGATTAAATGTATCCAGAATCACGACATGTCCTTCCATGCTTCTTCCTACATAGAAAGCATGTGCTGTCGTCACTGCGATTCGCCATTGCCTGAATTTCATCGTTGGAGAAATAATAATGCTTTCGATCTCATCATGAATCATCTCATGAAGCTTCCGTTTAATTCTCAGCTGCATGATCAGGCGCACCAAGTAGTAGCCTACCAATATGATATATAAGCTGAGAAACGTGATGCCGGGACTCCCGCCTGCATACCAAATCGCGATAGCTGCCAGATGGCTGATAAAAATAAACGGATCAAACGTATTAATCAGCCCGAGCGCAACCCATTTTTTCGAAAACGGACGAATGGCTTGTGTTCCATAGGCGTTGAATATATCAACAAAGACATGCAGAACGACTGCCAGCAGTGTCCACAGCCACAGGTGCAGAAAATCGGCCTGAGGATAAAATAAATACAGAATCGCCGGGATGATGACAGACCAAAACAAAACGGCGGGAATTGAATGGGTAAATCCTCTGTGATTCCTTATATAAACAGCATTGTTTTTAAGCTTTAACACAGTATCAATATCCGGAGCCTGAGAGCCCGCAAGCGTTGCGATCATAACAGCGTGAGCCATTGCCGGATCTGATCCGACAACAGGATCAAGCGTCGCAATACCGCCCAGTGCGATGCCCATAACGACATGTGTGCCCGTATCCATAGGTGACCTCCTTGCAGGGTGATCCTGCACATTCACTTTGTAAGAAATTCCCCATTTTCATATACCCAATTTTTAAACTGATTCAATCGTTCTCATATGTTTCCGCTTTTTCTTTATTACTATTTAATGTAACATATTATCGTACTGTGCCCTTAGTGTACAACAAAAAACAGTCTAAAGAAAAGCGGGGCGCGAAAGACTGGGGAGAAACACATATGAACGTACTTGAAGACAAATTAAAACAAAAAGACATACAGCAATTTCGCGATGATTTAATCTCATGGTTTGAACGAGAGCAGCGCGTTTTGCCGTGGAGAGAGGACCAAGATCCATATAAGGTGTGGGTATCTGAAGTGATGCTGCAGCAAACGAGAGTAGAGACAGTGATTCCTTACTTTCTCCGGTTTGTAGAACAATTCCCGACAGTGGAAGCGCTCGCTGATGCTGATGAAGAAAAGGTGCTGAAAGCATGGGAAGGGCTCGGCTATTATTCGCGAGTCAGAAACCTGCAAAGCGCGGTAAAAGAAGTGAAACAGGAATACGGCGGCATTGTTCCTCCAGACGAGAAAGATTTTGGCGGGTTAAAAGGCGTCGGCCCTTATACAAAGGGAGCGGTGCTCAGCATTGCCTACAATAAACCCATTCCCGCGGTTGACGGAAATGTGATGCGTGTCATGTCCAGGATTCTATCTATTTGGGATGATATTGCCAAACCAAAAACAAGAACGATCTTTGAAGACGCCATACGAGCTTTTATTTCCAAAGAAAAACCATCTGAATTTAATCAGGGCTTGATGGAGCTTGGAGCCTTGATCTGTACGCCAAAATCACCCTCATGCCTGCTTTGCCCGGTTCAGCAGCATTGCTCAGCATTTGAAGAAGGCACTGAACGGGAGCTTCCGGTAAAAAGCAAAAAGAAAAAGCCCGGGATCAAAACCATGGCCGCGATCGTACTGACTGATGAAGACGGACAAGTGTATATCCACAAACGGCCGTCTAAAGGTTTGCTCGCCAACCTGTGGGAATTCCCGAATCTTGAAACACAAAAAGGGATCAAAACTGAGCGTGAACAGCTCATTGCTTTCTTAGAAAACGAATATGGCATACAAGCTGATATCAGTGATCTGCAAGGTGTAGTCGAGCATGTTTTCACCCACCTGGTATGGAATATTTCAGTGTTTTTCGGTAAAGTAAAACAAGTGTCGGATACCAGCAAGCTGAAAAAAGTAACGAAAGAAGAGCTCGAACAATTTGCGTTCCCGGTGTCACATCAAAAAATCTGGAAGATGGCAGGAGAAGCAGCCGCCATCTCGGCTGCTCCGTAAACCATTCTTAATCGTAAGAGACGCGCGTGCCGTGGCTGTAGTCCGCTTCATTGCGCTTCATTCCGCCGCGCGCTTCAATTTCTTGCGTTAATTCCCGGTATTTTGATTGGCCTTCTTCGTTCAAATAAGGCATAATTTGCTGAAAGGCATGATGAAAATAAGCGAGTTCACTGTTCTTCCAATCTTTTTTGGAAACCATGTTCAATTCGCTCATATCACGTCCGACATACATAACAGAAGACCCCCTTTAAAGTTCTTGCCATTATTGTTTGTGGAAATAAAAGAACTATACGCTACAAGGAGATGAGGAAAAATGGAACAAAATAAATGTGCACTCGTAACAGGAAGCAGCCGCGGTGTCGGAAAAGCGGCCGCGATCAGACTTGCTGAGAACGGCTATAACATCGTCATTAACTATGCACGCAGCAAAAAAGCAGCATTAGAAACAGCGGAAGAAATCGAAAAGCTTGGCGTTAAAGTGCTTGTCGTAAAAGCAAACGTAGGACAGCCTGCAAAAATCAAAGAAATGTTTCAGCAAATTGATGAAACGTTCGGCAGACTTGATGTTTTTGTCAATAATGCCGCTTCAGGAGTACTAAGACCTGTCATGGAATTAGAAGAAACACACTGGGACTGGACGATGAACATTAATGCGAAAGCATTGCTTTTCTGCGCTCAGGAAGCTGCCAAGCTAATGGAGAAGAACGGTGGCGGGCATATTGTCAGCATTAGTTCATTAGGCTCTATCCGCTATCTTGAAAACTACACCACGGTCGGTGTATCAAAAGCAGCGTTAGAGGCTTTAACCCGTTATCTTGCCGTTGAGCTTTCACCAAAACAAATTATCGTCAATGCTGTTTCAGGCGGAGCGATCGACACAGATGCGCTGAAGCACTTCCCGAATAGAGAAGATCTGCTTGAGGATGCGCGCCAAAATACGCCGGCGGGACGCATGGTCGAAATTAAAGACATGGTTGATACTGTGGAGTTTCTAGTGTCTTCCAAGGCTGACATGATCCGCGGACAGACAATTATCGTTGACGGCGGACGCTCACTGCTCGTTTAAAAATTTTTAAAAAAGAGGAATAGCTATACGATCACCTGCACATTCTAATGACCGTGGAGGTGATAACAATGGCTAACTCAAATAACTTCAGCAAAACAAACGCTCAACAAGTTAGAAAACAAAACCAACAATCAGCTGCTGGTCAAGGTCAATTTGGCACTGAATTTGCTAGCGAAACAAACGCTCAGCAAGTCAGAAAACAAAACCAGCAATCAGCTGGACAACAAGGTCAATTCGGCACTGAATTCGCTAGTGAAACTGACGCACAGCAGGTAAGACAGCAAAACCAATCTGCTGAACAAAACAAACAACAAAACAGCTAATCACTGAAACAGAAAAAAGCACTTCATCTTCGGGTGGAAGTGCTTTTTTCTGTTTGAAAAACGACAAAACTTGTGGAAGGTCTACAGAATGAGTCAAAGGGTTTGCTTTATGGAGATCGAAATGATTAAAGGAGGAAATGTTTATACTTTCATCAGGCTGAAGGAGGAACCGATGACCGAATTTGAAAAGCTGGTAAGTGAACAGATGAAAACGATGGATAAGCTTCTCGATCTCCAATCAGAGCTCGACCGCTGCAAACAAATTGAGGCGGAACTCCGGCATTTGGAAAGGGATGCAAGGCTGCGTGGGATTCAGGCTGAAATTGCGGTAAAACGGAAACACCTTGCCGATATACAGGATATGTTTCAAAAGCAGACAGAGCAGGTCATTCGTTCATATCGCAGCTCAGAAAAGCCGTCTTCCTTTGTGTAGTGCAGGAATGTGCCATTCCCCGGCCGGAATGGCTCTTTTATTTTCATTTTTCAATTTGTAACGTTATAATAGGTAAAAGACGTTGTCGGTAAGCAAATTTGGACATACTAACTGTAGGGCTTTATAGAAAGTAGGGGAGAAATATGGGCTATCCCAAGGAAGGAGAAACCATTCAAATTCACAGCTATAAGCACAACGGGCTGATTCATAGAATTTGGAATGAGACAACAATCTTAAAAAGTACAGAAATGTGTGTCATCGGAGCCAATGACCGGACGATGGTAACCGAATCAGACGGCCGGACATGGATAACCAGAGAGCCCGCAATCTGTTATTTTCACGCAAGACAATGGTTTAATGTCATCGGGATGCTGAGGGAAGACGGGGTTCATTATTATTGCAACATCAGTTCTCCGTTTGCCTATGATGGCGAAGCAATTAAATATATTGATTATGACTTAGATGTTAAGGTTTTTCCTGACATGACCTACAATATTCTCGATGAAGACGAATATGATGATCATCGGAAAGCCATGAATTATCCAAAAGAAATCGACAGTATTTTAAGAGACTACTTAAATACGCTGCTCCATTGGATTCACCAGCGTCAGGGACCGTTTGCGCCCGAGTTTGTCGATATGTGGTATGAACGGTATTTGCGCTATACAAAATAATGGTTACGTAAAAACCTGTTGCGGGGTACAACAGGTTTTTCACATGGGCTCACACACATCATGATAAAGAGAGAGGGGGAATCAACCGTGGGGGTTATGAAACGCTACATGCAATTCGTCAAACCTTATAAGAAGCAAATTTTCGTTACAGTGTTAATCGGGATCGTAAAATTCTCCATTCCGCTTGCTCTCCCATTGCTTCTGAAGTACGTAGTTGACGACATTATTCAAGGAGGCGGCACGGCCAGTGACAAAACCACGTCATTGTTCACGATTATGGCGATCATGTTCGCCTTATTTTTAATTTTGCGCCCGCCTGTTGAATATTACCGGCAATATTTTGCCCAGTGGACTGCCAGCAAGGTGCTTTATGATATAAGAGCTAAGCTGTTTGACCATATACAAAAACTGAGCCTTCGTTTTTACGCGAATACAAGAACAGGGGAAGTCATTTCCCGAGTGATTAATGATGTAGAACAAACAAAGGATTTCGTCATCACAGGGCTGATGAATATATGGCTCGATATGCTGACGATTTTGATTGTAATCTCTATCATGCTCACACTGGACGTTAAATTAACGCTGATCTCTATCGTTTTATTCCCATTATACGGAATATCAGTGAAGTATTTTTACGGCCGTTTACGAAAGCTGACAAGGGAGCGCTCACAGGCTCTTGCTCAAGTGCAGGGGCATTTGCATGAACGCATTCAAGGCATGCCTGTCATCAGAAGCTTTGCGATAGAAGATCATGAACAGGCTCAATTTAATGAGAAAAACGGTCATTTCTTAGATAAAGCCATCCGCCACACGAATTGGAACGCGAAAACCTTTGCGGTCGTTAATACCATTACAGATTTGGCGCCGCTCATCGTCATAGCGTGCGCCGGGTATTTTGTCATTAATGGACCGCTGACAGTCGGAACAATGGTCGCGTTTGTCGGATATATTGACAGAATGTACAACCCTGTTAGAAGGCTGATCAATTCCTCTACAACTTTGACACAGTCAATCGCATCAATGGACAGGGTGTTTGAATTTATTGACGAGCCCTATGAACTCACTGACAAACCAAATGCGATAAAGGCCGATCAGATTCGCGGAGGAGTGGAGTTTCAAAACGTTTCGTTTCAATATGAGAAGGACAAAGAAAATATTCTTCATGATGTATCCTTAAAAGTAAATAGAGGAGAAACTGTAGCTCTCGTCGGCATGAGCGGAGGAGGAAAATCAACGCTCGTCAGCCTGATCCCAAGATTTTATGATGTAACAAGCGGCAGACTGCTGATTGATGGGACGGATATTCGCGATTATGAAGCAAGAAGCCTTCGCAACCAGGTTGGTATGGTGCTTCAAGATACCTTTTTATTTAGTGAAACGATTCGGGAAAATATCGCGATCGGCAAGCCTGATGCCACACTTGAAGAGATAATCGAAGCCGCCAAAGCTGCAAATGCCCATGAATTTATCATGAGTTTTCCAGAAGGATATGAGACCCGGGTGGGGGAACGAGGCGTTAAGCTTTCAGGCGGACAAAAGCAGCGGATCTCAATTGCGCGGGTATTCCTGAAAAATCCGCCGCTCCTCATTTTAGATGAAGCTACATCAGCTCTGGATTTGGAAAGTGAGCATTACATTCAAGAAGCGATGGACAAACTGGCGAAGGATAGAACAACTTTTGTTGTCGCCCACCGTTTATCGACAATCACCCATGCGGATAAGATTGTTGTCATGGAAAACGGGACAATCATTGAAATCGGAACCCATGATGAACTCATGGACTATGAGAGCCAATACAAGCACTTATTTACCATTCAAAATTTGAACTAAAACATCAATCTTATATCCTTTTAACGAAGGATATAAGATTTTTTTGTATATAAAAAAACCCGGCTGTTTAACCGGGTTACTCTTCTGTTTCTATTTCGCAGTCTTTCGGATGATACGTTTGAAAACTTGTGATAAGTGTTTCTAAATGTTCAAGCTGCTCGCGATATTCCACGGCGCTTGCCATAATATTGAGCATGTTGTAATCAATAAGCTCCTCATCCGTATTCTGCTGATTTTTTAAAAATGACTTTGTTAAAAGCTGCTTATACCGGATGCCTTCTTCAACCGCGTCATCATGCGGCTTGATTTTTCCGACAAACCTCATCAAAATCCGCTCGTGCCAGTAAAGCAGGTAATCAAGTTCTTCAGTCAATGTTTCCTGAAACTCTTCCGGCATATGATAGATCTCGTTTTCCAGACGATGCAGCTTCTTCAATGTATCAAGCGCCCGATTTGCAGTAATAATGGCCTGTCTGAACAGGACAAGCTTTCTTGATTTCACATAAGTCGTTTTCTTAAAGTAACTTCTTTCTTCTTTATATAGAAGATATGTCTGATCAAGCTTGATCATTTTTTCTTTCAGTTTTTCAATATCCTCTTTCAAAATCGAATGCTCTGTCGACTGCCGCATGGACAATCTGATCCACTTCATAATTTCTTCGGTGTTTTCGACGGTATTATGAATCAGCTTTGTTTCGTACTTAGGAGGCAAAAACACAAGGTTGACGATAAAGGAAGAAAGCACCCCTAAGATGACTGTGCTTGTTCTGATCAGCGCGAACATTAAAAAGTCGTCACCGGCAGATTCTAATATCGCAATGACTGTTACAAGAGCAATTGAAATTGTATGTTCAATTTTAAGTTTCAGCATGATTGTAATGACAATAACTGCTGTTAACCCGATCATAATCGGGCTGGGTCCGAAAATAAGGCCGAACACTGTGGCAATCACAGCTCCGATGATATTTGCTTGAACCTGGTCAATAATAATGAGAAAAGAGCGGTAAATCGACGGCTGGATCGCAAATATCGCTGCAATTCCAGCGAAAATCGGCGCGGGAAGCCCGATCCACGAAGCCAAATAAAGGGCAAGTGTAATCGCAATCCCGGTTTTGAAAATGCGGGCACCAAGTTTCATTGGTTTGTGCGTGCATTCCTTTCTATAGTAAATTGTGTGACATAGCAAATGGGCTAATCCTTAAAATTCCCGGTTAGTTTATTTGCTAAACAATTAAGTAATATACAGGGATCGATACAAATATTCAAGCTATTTTTCTAGAAAAAGACCAAAATCTTACACGCTGTTTGATTCCATAAAAAAACAGGAGCTCAAAGCTCCTGTTCAAGGTATTTGATTCTAGTTTTTTAGATGTTTAAATGCATCCTCGACCGCTGTAAGCGTGTCTTTAATATCCTGCTCTGTATGTGCTGTGGTAATAAACCAAGCTTCATACTTAGAAGGTGCTAAATTAATTCCGCGTTCCAGCATCAGCTTGAAAAACGTAGAGAATGTTTCTCCGTCACTCCGTTCAGCCTGCTCGTAATTTTCCACTTTCTCATCAGAGAAGTATACCGTGAGCGCACCTTTTAACCGGTTGACCGTAATGGTGATGCCGTGTGTTTCTGCGTGCTTCAAAATGCCTTCCTCAAGCATAGCGCCAAGGTGATCAAGCTTTTCATACACGCCTTTTTCTTTGAGCACTTCCAGACAAGCGATGCCTGATAGGATGGAAGCGGGGTTCCCTGCCATTGTTCCTGCCTGATAAGCAGGCCCTAGCGGAGCTACCTGCTCCATGATTTCTTGTTTGCCGCCATAGGCCCCAATCGGAAGTCCGCCGCCGATAATTTTCCCGAGTGCTGTTAAATCTGGTTTCACCTGTAAGAGATCCTGCGCGCCGCCATACATAAAGCGGAAAGCCGTAATGACTTCATCGTAAATAACGAGAGCCCCTGCATTATGTGTTAATTCATTTACTTGTTCTAAGAAGCCCTCTTTCGGCTCCACGATACCGAAGTTGCCGACAATCGGTTCAACGAGAACCGCCGCGATTTCACTGCCCCATTTTTCAAGAGCTGCTTTATAGCTATCGATATCATTAAATGGTACTGTGATCACTTCGTTTGCAATGCTTTTCGGTACACCGGCTGAGTCTGGTGTGCCGAGAGTAGACGGGCCGGAGCCTGCGGCGACAAGCACAAGGTCCGAATGCCCGTGATAGCAGCCCGCAAATTTAATGATTTTTGTCCGGCCTGTATATGCGCGAGCCACGCGGATGGTCGTCATAACGGCTTCTGTACCCGAATTGACGAATCTTACTTTGTCCATAGCGGGAATGGCTTCTTTGAGCATTTTTGCAAATGTAACCTCGTGTTTCGTTGGTGTTCCATACAATACACCGTTCTCTGCTGCTTTTTTAATCGCTTCTGTAATATGCGGATGGGCATGTCCTGTAATAATCGGACCGTACGCCGCTAAATAATCGATGTATTTGTTGCCGTCCACATCCCAAAAATAAGCGCCGCTTGCTTTCTCCATTGCAACAGGAGAACCGCCGCCGACTGCTTTATATGATCTAGACGGGCTGTTTACACCGCCGACAATGTGCTGTAATGCCTCATTGTGAAGTTCAATTGATTTTGTATGCAAGAATAAAAACCTCCTATATCTCCATGCGTCCTTTCTATTGTAGCATGCTTCCGAACAAGAACAATGGCTTCGGGCTTCAGATTCAGCTGAGATGGTTGTAATCTGGACAAGAATTGGATACGCTTAATAAAAAAACATCCGGAGGTAACGTAATGACTATAGAAATCGGACAAAAAGCGCCTGATCTTGAGTTAAAAGGTGATCATGGGGAAACAGTAAAATTATCGGATTATAAAGGAAAGTACATCGTGCTTTATTTTTATCCAAAGGACATGACACCGGGATGTACAACTGAAGCATGCGATTTTCGGGACAGTCACGAAAGCTTCGCCGAACTGGATGCCGTCATTATCGGCGTCAGCCCGGACAGCCAGGAAAAACACGGAAAATTTAAAGAGAAGCATAACCTTCCATTTCTGCTTCTTGTTGATGACGAGCATAAGCTGGCGGAAGCATTTGATGTGTGGAAGCTGAAGAAAAACTTCGGAAAAGAGTATATGGGAATCGAGCGTTCCACTTTTTTAATTGATAAAGAAGGCCGGCTCATTAAAGAATGGAGAAAAGTAAAAGTAAAGGACCATGTAGCCGAAGCGCTTCAAACCCTCAAAGATATGTCTGAAAAGTAAATCTCTATGAGCCTATGCTTACTTTTACCCTGATATCAATTGACAAATTATCGTAGAAAGAGTTACACTAATTATAAACATTACAATGTAAGAATTTTTTTTAGAAGAGAGGTGCATGACGGATGGCTGCACATGAACTAAAAGAAGCCTTAGAAACGTTGAAGGAAACCGGAGTTCGCATTACTCCTCAACGTCATGCGATTCTGGAATATCTCGTTAACTCTATGGCTCATCCAACAGCGGACGATATATATAAAGCTCTGGAAGGGAAATTTCCTAACATGAGCGTAGCGACGGTATATAACAATTTGCGTGTGTTCCGGGAATCAGGTTTGGTAAAAGAGCTCACATACGGTGATGCTTCCAGCAGATTCGATTTTGTCACATCCGATCACTATCACGCGATTTGCGAAAACTGCGGTAAAATTGTGGACTTCCACTACCCGGGCCTTGATGAAGTGGAGCAGCTCGCTGCCCACGTCACGGGCTTCAAGGTAAGCCACCACCGTTTAGAAATTTACGGCGTCTGCCAAGAGTGTTCGAAAAAAGAAAATCATTAAAAATAAGCTGACCGCACGAAACGGTCAGCTTATTTTATTTCGACATTTTCTTTTTATTATAAGACTCATCAAATTCTTTTCCTTCTAATCCCTTATCTAAAGTCAGCGGCTCTCGGCAATGCATGCACATATCGACTACTCCTAAAACCTTTGTCTCTTTATCACAGCCTGGACAAATGACGCGAACCGCTTTAGTCGAAAGCATTCCGATCCAAAAGTAAACTACCGTGCTGAGACCGATGGATAAAAGCCCAAGTATCATAAACAAACTAGAAAGCAAAACTGACTCTTTGAAAAAGATCCCGATGTACATAATGATAAACCCAACGAAAACCAAACTTAACGCAAATGTTCTGATTTTATTAATTTTGCTGGAGTATTTCGCCATGTCCATCCCCCTCTGTTTTAACTATAGCACAAACCCGATGGGATTTTCTTCATGTTTTCGGTTGAACTGGAATTTACATATGGAGAGTTACTGTGAAATTGTTTATAATAGTTCAATGTGTTTAGAAAAAAGGAATTTCGTTTTAACCATAGAATTGAATCAAATAGAGAATAAAAAAATTTGAACAATTGCATTGGAGGAATAGTGATGGAAAATCTTCTCCGTCCAATTTACCAAGAAAGAGCAAGTCACCCCAATACATTGGCTGTCATTATGATTGAGAGAAGAAACAAAACATCTTCCTTAACAGATAACTTTGATGCAGCTTTGCTGGTGATTGTAAAGGATGCTGATGAGCCAGTTTTTATAAAGCATTATGAATTTGATCATCAAACAGCTTCTTTGCATGTGGTAACAGATTCTCAGATTCAAGAATGGATTTTGCTTGGAACAAATAGAAGAATCATAGATTGGATTGTAAATGGCAGAGTCTTGTTTGACCGTAATGAATACGTAGTTGAACTGATTGACAGGCTGAATACATTTCCGTTTGCCGAACGTAAACTGAAGATCGGACTCGAATACGGCAAATTAATCAGAAGGTATGTTGAAGGGAAAGCTTTTTTTGAAGCCAATCAATTTTTAGATGCCTACAATGCCGTTGTTCATGCGCTGCATCATTTAGCACGTATTGAAGTAATCGACAGAGGATTCCATCCCGAAACCACGGTGTGGAGCCAAGTGCGCCAGATGGAGCCCCAAGTGTACAAATTATATTCCGAGCTGATTGAAAGTCATGAGAGCCTGGAAAAAAGACTTGAATTATTATTCTTAGCAAATGATTTTCTCATCCATTCCAAAGCCGAGATCGGTTCGGCGCATCTTTTCGAAGTAATGAAAGAAAAAGACATTTGGCAATTCGGTGAGCTTCTTCAACATCATGACCTAAAGCACTTTACCCAAGATCTTGGCGTTATGCTTGATTACTTGACGGAAAAGGGACTTATCAACGTCTGCCAGATAGAAACGAAAGGACAGGCTGTCTATCACCGAGGATATTCTTTTAAAAAAGGTGTTGACTCTGATTCTTGACCGTGTTATATTATTAAACGTCGCTGATGCGCTTCTGAGAAAACAAGCTCACAGCGGCGGGAAAATAAATCAAAAAAACATTTGACAAAAGAAAGTCAAAATGTTATATTAATAAAGTCGCTTCAACAAGAAGTGAAAATGATCTTTGAAAACTAAACAAGACAAAACGTACCTGTTAATTCAGTTTTTAAAAAATCGCACAGCGATGTGCGTAGTCAGTCAAACTAGGGCCTGCACGACGCAGGTCACACAGGTGTCGCCGCAGGATGCGGTGAACTTAACCTGTGATCCATTTATCGGAGAGTTTGATCCTGGCTCAGGACGAACGCTGGCGGCGTGCCTAATACATGCAAGTCGAGCGGACAGATGGGAGCTTGCTCCCTGATGTTAGCGGCGGACGGGTGAGTAACACGTGGGTAACCTGCCTGTAAGACTGGGATAACTCCGGGAAACCGGGGCTAATACCGGATGGTTGTTTGAACCGCATGGTTCAAACATAAAAGGTGGCTTCGGCTACCACTTACAGATGGACCCGCGGCGCATTAGCTAGTTGGTGAGGTAACGGCTCACCAAGGCAACGATGCGTAGCCGACCTGAGAGGGTGATCGGCCACACTGGGACTGAGACACGGCCCAGACTCCTACGGGAGGCAGCAGTAGGGAATCTTCCGCAATGGACGAAAGTCTGACGGAGCAACGCCGCGTGAGTGATGAAGGTTTTCGGATCGTAAAGCTCTGTTGTTAGGGAAGAACAAGTACCGTTCGAATAGGGCGGTACCTTGACGGTACCTAACCAGAAAGCCACGGCTAACTACGTGCCAGCAGCCGCGGTAATACGTAGGTGGCAAGCGTTGTCCGGAATTATTGGGCGTAAAGGGCTCGCAGGCGGTTTCTTAAGTCTGATGTGAAAGCCCCCGGCTCAACCGGGGAGGGTCATTGGAAACTGGGGAACTTGAGTGCAGAAGAGGAGAGTGGAATTCCACGTGTAGCGGTGAAATGCGTAGAGATGTGGAGGAACACCAGTGGCGAAGGCGACTCTCTGGTCTGTAACTGACGCTGAGGAGCGAAAGCGTGGGGAGCGAACAGGATTAGATACCCTGGTAGTCCACGCCGTAAACGATGAGTGCTAAGTGTTAGGGGGTTTCCGCCCCTTAGTGCTGCAGCTAACGCATTAAGCACTCCGCCTGGGGAGTACGGTCGCAAGACTGAAACTCAAAGGAATTGACGGGGGCCCGCACAAGCGGTGGAGCATGTGGTTTAATTCGAAGCAACGCGAAGAACCTTACCAGGTCTTGACATCCTCTGACAATCCTAGAGATAGGACGTCCCCTTCGGGGGCAGAGTGACAGGTGGTGCATGGTTGTCGTCAGCTCGTGTCGTGAGATGTTGGGTTAAGTCCCGCAACGAGCGCAACCCTTGATCTTAGTTGCCAGCATTCAGTTGGGCACTCTAAGGTGACTGCCGGTGACAAACCGGAGGAAGGTGGGGATGACGTCAAATCATCATGCCCCTTATGACCTGGGCTACACACGTGCTACAATGGACAGAACAAAGGGCAGCGAAACCGCGAGGTTAAGCCAATCCCACAAATCTGTTCTCAGTTCGGATCGCAGTCTGCAACTCGACTGCGTGAAGCTGGAATCGCTAGTAATCGCGGATCAGCATGCCGCGGTGAATACGTTCCCGGGCCTTGTACACACCGCCCGTCACACCACGAGAGTTTGTAACACCCGAAGTCGGTGAGGTAACCTTTTAGGAGCCAGCCGCCGAAGGTGGGACAGATGATTGGGGTGAAGTCGTAACAAGGTAGCCGTATCGGAAGGTGCGGCTGGATCACCTCCTTTCTAAGGATATTATACGGAATATAAGACCTTGGGTCTTATAAACAGAACGTTCCCTGTCTTGTTTAGTTTTGAAGGATCATTCCTTCGAAACGTGTTCTTTGAAAACTAGATAACAGTAGACATCACATTCAATTAGTAATACAAGATATCACATAGTGATTCTTTTTAACGGTTAAGTTAGAAAGGGCGCACGGTGGATGCCTTGGCACTAGGAGCCGATGAAGGACGGGACGAACACCGATATGCTTCGGGGAGCTGTAAGCAAGCTTTGATCCGGAGATTTCCGAATGGGGAAACCCACCACTCGTAATGGAGTGGTATCCATATCTGAATTCATAGGATATGAGAAGGCAGACCCGGGGAACTGAAACATCTAAGTACCCGGAGGAAGAGAAAGCAAATGCGATTCCCTGAGTAGCGGCGAGCGAAACGGGATTAGCCCAAACCAAGAGGCTTGCCTCTTGGGGTTGTAGGACACTCTGTACGGAGTTACAAAAGAACGAGGTAGATGAAGAGGTCTGGAAAGGCCCGCCATAGGAGGTAACAGCCCTGTAGTCAAAACTTCGTTCTCTCCTGA